>JAWKNA010000005.1:0-407532 GCA_041391925.1 Gelidibacter sp.
GTCTACTTTTGTTGAATCTTGTTTTTGGTACGCTAAATTTAGGATGAGACTATCTATTTCATTGGTTTGGGCAAAACCGATGATTACAGAAAAAAAAGCAGCTAAAGTAATTAACTGTTTCATCCGCAGGGATTAGTGTTAAAAATTGCAATGCCAATGTGATGGAATCTTGCCTTGAGGGAGAGGAAAAATAAGTACACAAAATACAATAACAATACAGTGAATGTATATTCGATTAGTATCATCAACATTTGGGACTTTGATTAATAGCTACCCAAAAATGGCTAAAAGTCCTGTATAAATCTAATTTTCGGGTTTTAATACCAATAAATTAGATGAAGTGAACTTTAAATTTTTATGCCGAAAAAGACCATCGATGAACGACATAAAACTTGGAAAAACGACACTTTTGTCGATGAACGGCAAAGAGGCAATGTTTAATTTTATAAATACCTGATATTCAGTTATTCATAATTATTTTTTATTTCATTGGAATTAATTCTCTATCTTCATAATCACAAAAAAAATCGATTAAGAACATAAAAAATGAACAAAACAATTAAAACAATTCTCTTGGTAGTAGGAGTAATATTGGTAGTATACGGAATTTACAAGCTTATTACTCCAGAAGCATCTGTGGATATTGGCGTTGCAGAGTTTGAAGCTCAAGATAACAATGATGCTTACATAACCATAGGACTAGGTCTTGCAGCTTTGGTTTTGGGCTTTTTGGGAAGAAAAAAAGCTTAAACCATCAATTTGCATTAAAAACATCAAAAACAGGAAGTGCTTCATGGTTAAAATCAAACATACATTGATTTTCCCATGCACTTCCATTTGTTGAAGTAGCATTATTTCCAGTAAAAGCAACCCAATCTGGCGCCCAATAGCAGAATCCAATACCTTTATCGTTTGGAATGGCTTTTATGGTAGTAACCAACCATTGAAAGTATGCCTTTTGGCCTTCAGGCGTTGCCGAAAATTCACTTAAAATCTGGCTATTGTCTCCAATATAATTGTTGCTATCGTCATCCCACTCCAATGTGAATGGATATGCAACTTCTACCATCATAATTTCTTTATCAAAATTAGTTGCTAGTTGGTTCAGTTTAGACTGTACCAAATTAAGGTTATGAGTTTGAAATTGTGGATAATATGACAATCCAATCACATCAAAATCAATATTTAAAGGCTGCAGTTCAGTAAAAAAATAGATTGCATTTTCTACACTAGAATGGTGCAGCATTATCTTTACAGAATTATCGGTATCAACTTCTCGAATAGCCCTTATAGCCTCATTTACCAGTCCAGCATAATTATGCCAATTATCAGCAAAAGCGTCCCAAACACGACCATAATCCCACAAAAATCCGCTGTCGGTTTCATTGCCAATCTGAATGATAGTCGGTAAGGTGTTCTGATTTTTAAGTTGTTGTACAACGTCTTTTGTATAGGTATAAATTGCAATTTTTATCTCTTCACTGCTCATGCTTTGCCAAGCAAGTGGAGGTGCTTGGTGTCCAGGGTCCGCCCAGGTATCTGAATAATGAAAATCCAGCAAAAAAGCTATGTTTTTGGCTTTTATTCGCTGTGCATAAGCCTTCACATCCGTTAGGCCATTCTGCCCATCTTCTGGTGTATGCCATAATTTTAAACGTACCAAATTGGTACCATTATTAGAAACATAATCTAACAATTGGACAGGATTTCCGTTGGTATCCTTATAAACTACATTGTAATCTTCAAGTTCTGATTGAAATGACAAATCCATGCCTTTATAAAAAGTAGGTTCGGGCATAGGTATCACATCATCGGTCAAATCATCTGGAGTATCATCAGTTGAATTATTGGAATTGCTACAATTAAATAATATAAAGGCTAAAAATAGTATTCGTATGAAATATTTCATGGGATGTATGAGGTATTTTCACTAAACTTCTGCTCCCAAACTTATGATAAAAAACTTATCTTTGCAACCTTAATAAAATGAAGCAAAATGAACCTTCAGGACACTCTATCAAAGCATATAAAAGAAGCGGTAAAATCAACCTTCAACGTAAAAGTGGATTCTATGGAATTCCAAGCGACTCGCAAAGAATTTGCTGGTGATATAACATTGGTTGTTTTTCCACTGTTGAAATTGATTAAAGGAAATCCTGTAACGATTGGTGAACAGATTGGGAATTATTTGTTGGAAACAATTGAAGATGTCAAAGGGTACAATGTTGTCAAAGGTTTTTTGAATATTGAGATTAGCGATTCATATTATTTGGATCAATTTAATAGAATCAAGGAAAATGAAAACTTCGGTTTTGTAAAGCCGAAACCGGAAAACAAGGCTGTTATGGTTGAATATTCTTCTCCAAACACCAACAAGCCACTGCATTTGGGACATATCCGAAATAATTTATTGGGTTACAGTGTTTCCAAAATCTTAGAAGCTTCCGGAAAAAAGGTCTATAAAACCCAAATCATCAACGACAGAGGTATTCATATTTGTAAAAGTATGTTGGCTTGGCAGCGATTTGGCCAAGGAGAAACTCCAGAATCCACCGGTTTGAAAGGTGATAAGTTAGTAGGAAATTACTATGTAAAGTTTGATCAAGAATACAAGAAAGAAATCAATGCCTTGATGGCCGAGGGAAAAACAGAAGACGAAGCTAAAAAACAAGCTCCAATTATTTTGGATGCCCAAGAAATGCTTCAAAAATGGGAAGCAGGCGATTTGGTAACCGTGGCACTTTGGGAAAAAATGAACGGTTGGGTGTATGAAGGGTTTGCTGAAACTTACAAGAACTTGGGAGTTGATTTTGATAAACTCTATTACGAAAGTCAAACCTATCTTTTAGGAAAAGAATTTGTTACCGAAGGATTGAGAACAGGTGTTTTCTATAAAAAAGAGGATGGCTCTGTCTGGTGTGATTTAACTCCTGACGGTCTGGATGAAAAAATAGTTTTGCGTTCAGATGGAACAGCCGTTTATATGACACAGGATATCGGTACAGCAATACAGCGTGCCAAGGATTTTCCGGATGTAGGAGGTATGGTTTATACCGTAGGCAATGAGCAGGAATATCATTTTAAGGTGTTGTTTCTGATTATACAAAAGCTTGGCTTTGATTGGGCCAAAAATCTATATCATTTAAGCTATGGAATGGTTGATTTACCTTCAGGAAAAATGAAAAGTAGGGAAGGTACTGTGGTTGATGCGGATGATCTGATTGAGGAAATGGCTAAAACTGCAGGACAGATTTCCGAAGAGCTTGGAAAATTGGAAGGCTATTCCGAAAGTGAAAAACAAGAACTTTACAAAATCATTGGTCTAGGTGCCTTAAAATATTACATACTCAAAGTTGACCCAAGGAAACGAATTCTATTTGACCCGGAAGAATCTATAGACTTTCAGGGAAATACGGGGCCATTTATTCAATATACATATGCAAGGATTCAATCCATTTTGCGAAAGGCTGAATCAGATCATCATGACAAATCAAGCAAAAATGATGTCTCTTTCCATGAGAAAGAAAAAGAGCTACTCAAGCAGATTTTGCTATTTCCAGAAATCATCCAAAATGCTGCGGACAATTACAGTCCAGCATTGATTGCCAATTATACGTATGATTTAGTAAAGGAATTCAATTCATTTTATCAAAACGTTTCCATTCTTGGAGCTGATAGAGTTGAGGAAAAAATTTTTAGAGTTGAATTGTCTAAAACTGTTGCAACAATTATCAAAAATGCATTAGAACTATTGGGAATTGATGTACCGGAAAGAATGTAACGGTGTAATTTCCAAATTTAACTTATAGTAAATTTTATATTTATTTACAATAAATGTGTCAGTTTTTGTCTTTTATTTTTGCAAATAATTCAATAAAATTTGTTAATAAAATGTTAAAGTTAAAGTTTTCTAAAAACTCATTTTAATTTTTTATCGTAAGTGTTCTCGTCTTCCCCCTTGGACACATTGTTTAATCAAAAAAACACTTACATGAAAAAACAAATTACGCTCTTAATTGCAATTGGAATTGCAATTTTTACAACAACTAATTCCTTTGCACAACTTGTCACAAGTAGTGCTGATGATGGAACTGATGGAACACTTCGAAAGGAAATCGCAGATACGCCAGCTGGTGGAACAATAACATTTATGCCAACTGTATTAACAGTGACACTTAACAGTGAATTACTTATCAATAAGGAGCTGACCATAACTGGAACTCCAATTTTGAATGTCGTGATTGATGCCAATAACAACGGTCGCGCTTTTAATATTACTTCTGGTCCAGTTGAACTCAATAATTTAACAATTACAAATGGATTGGCCTATGATGGCGGTGGAATTTATCTCACTACCGCTACTTTGACAATCAATGACTGTATCATCACCAACAATATAGCAAACGGAACAGGTGCTCCTGCAGGTTCTGGTGGAGGTATCTTCAATGATGTTGGAGGTGTATTAATAGTGAATGACTCTGAAATTTCATCAAATCAAGCCAATAGAGCTGGTGGAGGAATTGAAGATAAATCGGGAGCAGGATTGTCTGTCACTTTGAACAATGTGAATTTAGATAATAATAATGCTGGCGTTTCTCCAGCAATGGCAGCACCAGGGAATGGTGGAGGTATTCACGTTTCCAGCAATGGTTCTGTTGCTATGTATGGAGGAACTGCAAATGGTAACATAGCGGCCCAAGAAGGTGGTGGTCTTTGGAATGGTTTTGGAACAATGACGGTAGACAATGTGTCTATCAATAGTAATGACGCACAAGGAGCAGCAGCAGATGATGGTGGCGGTGGAATTTTCAACAATGGAGGAATTCTTGTCGTTCAAAATGGAACTGTCGTCACAGGGAATTCAGCCTCAGGGACTTTGGGTTCAGGTGGAGGAATTTTTAACCTAACACCTGGAACTCTTAATGTAGATGGAATGACAATTTCTGGAAATACAGCGATGAGAGCAGGTGGTGGAATTGAAATTGCATCCGCTGCTGGTGAGACATACACATTTAATAATGTTATTTTAAGCGGCAATACCGTATTTGGCCCTGCACCAGGAAATGGTGGTGGGCTTCACATTTCGGGGCCGGGAAATGTTAACTATAGTGGTGGCTCTGTGATTGATAACACGGCCTTCGAAGGTGGAGGTCTATGGAATGGCCCTGGAACTATGACTCTTACTGGTGTTTCTATTACTGGAAATACTGCCAATGGTGATGTCACTGGTGGTGGTGGATTGTTCAATAATGGAGGAACGTTGGTGGTTGATGCTACCACAGTTTTAACTGGAAATATGGCTAATGCTGCAAACACTGGTGGACGTGGTGGTGCTATTTTCAACAATACTGGTGGCATATTGACCCTGGCTAATGATTTGATAATTTCAGGAAACTATGCCAGTAGAGCTGGAGGTGCAATTGAAGATTCTTCTAATGGTACACTTACCCTTAATGCCCTTACCTTATCTGGAAATTCTGCAGGTGTGGATATCGGATTAGGTAATTCAATTGCTCCAAATCCAGGAAATGGAGGTGGAATCCATTTATCTGGAACAACTAATTTAACTATTACGAACAGTTCGATTACCGCAAATTTTGCCGCTCAAGAAGGTGGTGGTCTTTGGAATAATTTGGGAACGATGTCATTAAATTTTATGACTGTTGAAGAAAATATTGCCAGTGGACCGATGGCCGATGATGGTGGAGGAGGTATTTTTAATAACGGTGGTACATTGACTATTCAAAACAGTGCAGTCATCAATAATGTTGTTAATGGTTCTGCCGGATCTGGTGGCGGAATTTTCAGCACTGCAGGTGCCGTTTCGGCCGTCGATACGTGGGTTGCATATAACAGTTCAATCCGCGCAGGAGGTGGAATTGAGTTGATTGAAGGGACTTTGAGCTTGAACAATGTGACTTTGGATTTGAATACCACTGGAGCTTCACCTGGAAATGGTGGTGGTCTGCACATATCTGGTGCAGCAAATTCTACAATTACAGACGGTACTGTCAATGGAAATATAGCTACGCGTGAAGGAGGCGGTTTATGGAATGGTAACGGAACGATGACCATTAACAATGTAGCTATTACTTCCAACGAAGCCCAAGGTGCGGCAGCCGATGATGGTGGTGCAGGTATCTTCAACAATGGAGGGACTCTAATAGTTCAAAATAATACAGTAATTACAAGTAATATTGCAAATGGAGCAGCAGGTTCCGGTGGAGGAATATTGAGCGTGGGTGGAGATGTAACCGTTACCGAATCCTCAATAACCTCCAATCAAGCCAATAGAGCAGGTGGCGGAATTGAACTTGCAGGTGGAACTTTGACTCTAAATGGCGCAACTTTGGACACAAATAATGCAGGTGTGGCCCCAGCGGTCGCAGCGCCAGGAAATGGTGGAGGGCTACATGTTACAGGTTCTGCTTCTACTACTATTAATGGAGGAACAACTAATGGCAATGTGGCTGCCAATGAAGGTGGAGGATTATGGAATGGTTCTGGTTTGATGACCATTGTTGACCATACGGTTGATGGAAACACAGCCTCTGGAAATGATGCCATGGTGGCAGGTGCAGCCGGTGGCGGTGGAATCTATAATGAAGGAGGAACACTCGATTTATCTGGTTCAACCACAATTACAAACAATGTTGCGGATGGAGCACAATCTACAGGTGGTGGCATTTTAAATGCTGCTGGTACGTTGACGGCTAATGGAATTGCAATTATGGACAACACGTCAAACAGAGCCGGTGGAGGAATTGAAACGAATGGTGGAGGAGCAGTAACGCTTACCAATGTGAGTTTGAATTCAAATGATACAGGAGTTGTTACAGGAACAGGAGCGCCAGGAAATGGTGGTGGTCTCCATGTTAGTGGAAATAGCGTGATCAATGTTATCGGGGGAACTGTCAATATGAATACTGCTGCTTCTGAAGGTGGTGGATTATGGAATGGTGCTGGGACTTTAACGGTTGATGGTACCACTATCAATGGAAATACAGCAAGTGGAGCTGCTGCTGATAATGGTGGTGGAGGAATCTACGCTCTTAATGGCGGAACAGTAAATCTTGTGAATGGCGCTACCATATCAAACAACATCGCTAATGGAACTGCTGGTTCTGGCGGTGGAGTTTTGATAGATGTTGACGCAAGTTTAAATTCTACAGATGCACTTATCTCTGGAAATATTGCAAATAGAGCTGGTGGTGGAGTTGAGATTGTTGGTGGTTTAGGAACAATCTCTTTTACAAATACATCTTTGACCAATAATAATGCTGGTGTATCTCCAGCCATCGCAGCACCTGGAAATGGTGGTGCACTACACGTCACAAATTTACAAGATATAACTATAACAGGAGGAACTGTAAATGGTAATTCTGCGAACCGTGAAGGTGGTGGATTATGGAATAGCGTTGGTGTTATGACCGTCGATGGGGTCACAATTGATGGGAATACTGCTTTAGGTGCTGCTGCTGATGATGGTGGTGCAGGTATCTTCAATAATGGAGGGACTTTAAATGTAGTTAACGGAACAATTGTTTCCAACAATATGTCAATCGGTGCTTCTGGCTCAGGCGGCGGATTGTTGAGCACAGCAGGATCAGTTACAGTGTCTAATTCAACTTTTGATTCTAATTCGGCTAATAGAGCTGGTGGAGCCATTGAATTGATTGATGGTACTTTGGATTTTAATAATTCAGTGATGTCCAATAATGATGTCAACGGAACAGCGGGAACGCCAGCGCCAGGAAATGGTGGTGGATTCCACGTGACTGGAATGTCAGGAACGGTAAATTTCGATACCAGTACTATTTCAGGAAATGCAGCATTCAATGATGGTGGTGGACTATGGAACCAAAATGGAACAACCATGAACGTAGTTAACTCTGCGCTATATGGCAATTCTGCTGGTGAAGGTGGCGCCATCTACAATAACACAGGTTCCATAACATTAGTAATGACCAGTACCATTTCAGGAAATACAGCATCAGTTTCTGGAGGTGGACTTTCCAATAATGGAGCAAGTCTGGATCTAAATGCAGTGACTGTGGCTCAAAACAGTGCTGCAACTGGTGGAGGTATTGATGCAGTAAATAACGTTTCGTTGAAAAACTCAATTGTTGCTTTGAATACTGCAGGTTCTGGGACAGATGTGTCAGGAATTTTAACTTCCAATGATTATAACCTGATTGGTTCTGATGACTTAAATATCTTCACGCCTCAATCAAATGACTTGGAAGGTGTTGACCCAGTCGTTGGACCATTACAAGATAACGGAGGAACGACATTTACACATCAATTACTGGATGGTTCACCTGCTTATGATGCTGGTGACCCTGGAGATAATTTTGATGACCAGATTGGTCAACCTGTCTTTGGAGCGTCTCGTGATATTGGTGCTTACGAATCTCAAACACCTTTGTCTATCGATGAATTCAATGCCGTTTCTGTATTGAAAATTTATCCAAATCCAACAAAAGGGCAATTCAATATTGTGATAGGTGACAATGTAAGAGGGGATGTTGAAGTTCAGATAGTTTCAATCACAGGGAAACTAGTTCAGAAACTAGCAATTGGAAACGGTGTTAACAATATGGACATTCGTGGAATGGCTTCCGGAATGTATATTATAAATATTAACACCGAAAGTGGTTCATCATCACATAAACTGATTTTGGATTAATAGCGTATTTTGACCCAAATTAAATTGGAAAAAGACCATCTCTCGATGGTCTTTTTTTATTTAGAAAGAGCCTTCAAATTTTATTGCTTGCTTAATGTGTGCCAAATGGTGCTTACTGTGCCATGCATACATTCCTATGGCTTCATCCAATTGAAATCGCTTTCCATGTTCGGGATGGATATAAACTCGTTTTAAATCATCTTTTGAAAGTGTTCGCAAAAGTTTGGACCATTTTGAATGAAGCGATTTTAATAAGGTTAAAGAATCGCTGATGTTATCGTCGGTGCCATCTTCCAAATTGACCCAAAGGTCTTCTCTATAGGGTTTAATGATTGGAGCATCTTCAGTCAAAGCCAATTTAAATCTAATAAAAGCATTCATATGGCTATCTCCTAAATGATGCACCACCTGTTTGATGCACCAGCCTTCAGGTCGATATGGCAAATTCAATTCTTTGATTGATAAATCTTTCACTATATCTTGTACTAGTTTTGGAAGATTTTCAATATCAGAAATCCAATCTCTTATTTTTGATTCATCAATTTTATCAGGAAAATGGAATTTTCCAATAGGATATTTTAAGTGTTCTAAATCCATATATGGTCTATTCAGGTAACGAAGTTATCCACCAGACATTTCCAAAAGGGTCGGTAACGCCACAGGTTCTCCCATACTCTTGATTGCTCAATTCCATAAGGATGCTTGCGCCATTGTCAATAGCCAATTGAAATCTTTTATCTGCATCATCAACATATACAAAAAGATTGGCGGTTTGTGGCTCAAAATTTTGAGTGGCATCGGCAAACATAATTGTGGAGCCATCAATTTGAAGTTCGCAGTGTGCCAATATAGCTTGGGCTTCATTCCTAAAAGTTTTATGGATGATAGTAGCGCCAAAGACATTTTGAGAAAAATCAATAAATTTTGAAGCTTTTTTCAAAATCAAGTAAGGCATTACAGCTTGATGTTCACTTGGAATTTTCATCTTTTTAAAATTGAATTGATACGCTAACGAAGTTACTCAATTTTGTTGGCAACAAAAAGTTAAAACCATATTCTAAAACTCATGTTTGGAGTAATGCCCAACGATTGGTTTTCAACTTTCGAAATCGCATGATCATTATTTAGTATATAGTAACGGTTAAGAATGTTTTTTCTATCAAATAGGTTCCAGACTGATGCACCAATGGTGGCTTTGGATGTTTTTGTTATTTTGAATTGATAAATTGCAGAAATGTCAGCTCTGATATAGCTTGGAATGCGTTTGCTGTTTGGGGAATCATACTCTATGAAGGATGCTCCGCTCGATTGAGTTTCCAGCGGAATCGTAGTTGGTTTGCCTGAATGATAATTTAATCCTAAAGCCATTTTAAAAGGATTCACATTATAAATCCCAGCCAATGTGACGGCATGTTGAATATCCACATTATTTGGGAATCTATTGCCATTGTTGAGGTTATCAAATTCATAATCGTTGGTGCTGAATGAATAACTCAACCAAGCACTGAACTTTTCAAATTGTTTATTGGCCAAAATATCAACACCTTTGGTTTGGTAGCGGCCAATTTCATTTACAAATTGATATTGGTTTTGAAATCCTTGGCTTCGACTGGTAATGCCATCAACATCCTTTATAAAAGCTTCCGCACTCAGCAATAATTTGTTTTTATTATAGTGCAATCCAATGGACGCTTGTTTGCTTTCGATAATAGGGATGTCTTCATTATCAGATAAAATCCAGCGACGCTTTTCAATTCCCAAAAAATCATCTTGCAAGTCGATGGTTTGTGAAACGGTTTGGCTTTTAAATTCGGCCAAAAACTCCAATCGGAACTTATTGTTAAACTTGTGGCTTATGGCAATTCTTGGCTCCGTAAAAAACTCGCCAAACTTATCAACATAATTGATTCGAAGTCCAATGCGGGCATATGTATTTTTATTTCCAGAAGTAAATTCAGCCTCGCTGTAAATGGAATGGGTACGATTGATGCGCTTTACAAAACTATTAAAATCTGGGTTGTCTATCCTTTCAGAGTTGCTTACGCTCACCTCGCTAAATTGATATCCACTGTGTAGTTTCAAATTGTTATCGATGTGATTGGTCGCATTGATTTTCAAACCCAAATCCTTGACCTTGTTTTCTTGGATTAAGCTGAAATCATCTGTTAAATTTACATTGGTGGCATCCAAATCGTAGGTTGAAAGATACACTTGTGCCGTTGTTGTTAAATTGCTATTCCAGTATTTCAAATATTGTAAGCCTGTTACTAAATTCTTTTGTTGAAGATTGCTCTGAAGCGATTGCTCAACGGATTCTACGGTAGAAGATTCGTCATAATTGAGGCTATTATTGATGGTTGCAAAATTGAAACGCCATTGGTCGGAATCGGTTATATCATAAAGTAATTTGGTTGAGAAGTCATAAAAATAGAACCGTTCATTGTTAGAAATGGTAGTATCGGAATTTTGTTGTGAATTCGAAAAGTCAGAATCCTGAAACACACGCTTTAGGTATTGATCATAGGTAGGAGTATAGATAAAATCAGTGATGGATCGGCGTGCAGATACCTGCACTTCCATTTTCTTTGACAAAGGAACTTTTGCAAAACCTCCAGCATTCAATAAATTAAACCCTACACCAGCCTTGAAATCTTGGTCAAGTGCATTCGATTGCTGTAGATCTATGACACTCGAAACGCCATCACCATATTTTACACTTGTTCCGTTTTTTGAAACATTCACAAACTTAGTGAGATAGGGATTAAAAGCAGAAACCAATCCAAAAAAATGACCCGATTGATACATTTTGATGCCATCCCATAGAATCAGGTTTTGGTCATGGGTACCACCTCGTACATTGATATTGGAAACGGTTTCATCAGCACTCAAAACCCCAGGAAGTGCTTGGATGGATTGAAGAATATCGGGTTCTGTCAAGCCTGGCAAAATACCAAAGTCTTCGGTATCAATAGTAATTTTTCCATCACTCTTTTTTGAAATGCCTTTGGTCAAATAATTGGAAATGACAACTTCTTCCAACTTTTGGACTATAAAATCACTGAAGGGATTCGTTCTAATGGAAATGACTACGCTATGTTGATCAACCACTATAAAATCTAGATTTGTTTCCGATTTTAAGAGTTCCAAAGCTTCAGAAAGAGAACTGTTTTCAGAGGGAATAGAGGCTGTTTTACCTTCAATGGCTTGGTCCAAATATGTAAAATGAATATCGTATCTGGCCTCAAAAATTTTTAATATTTCTGCAAGTGGCAGATTTTCCTTGGATGCGATTTGCGAAAAACTGCAGAAAGCATTCAATAAAAAAAACAAAAAAATGAATAAAAAAGTGCGGCAGTTACTCACGCTTTAAAGTAATCGTATGGTTTGTTTTGCTATACGTTAGATTTAAAGGTAAAGTTATGGATTTTAAAGCAAGTTCCATATTATCGTGCTTAAAACTTCCAGTAAATAATTGGGTGTCATCAACTGCTTTTAAATTGATTTTTACATCATATTGGCGTTCAAATTCCGCCAGAACTTCTTTGTAAGGCACACTTTCAAATTGGCTGTAATTTTCAATCCAAGAGGGAGCGGCTGATTTTTCTTTTTCGGTAGCAATTAATTTCCCATCTCTTATCAAAAAGCGGTTTCCTGGAGTAATATTTAAATCATAAGTATTATAAATAACGTTGACCAAACCTTCATAGCAAACCACTTCAAAAAGATTATTACGTTGTTTAACGTTGAATTGTGTACCAAGAACAGTTACAATTCCAGTGCTGGTCTTTACCTCAAATTTTGAACCTTTTACTACTTTAAAGAATGCTTCACCATCCAGTGTAATGTCTCGATTGTCCTCCCAGCCATGTTCGTTAAAGCTTAATTCGGACATGGCGTTTAATTCAGCAATGGAGCCGTCAGGCAGTGTGACGGTTTGCTTTTGAGAGGCCAAGGTTGAAAACGTAGTCTCTAAAGTGGTTGTATAAAAATAAAATCCAAAACACACTACAAAAATGGCGGCAATGCTTGCGGCAAGGGGTAACCAATTTTTGTTTTTCGGTTTTTGTGACTCAATACGTTTCAAGACTTTTTGAAGCTCATCGGCAGTGTTATAATCGGGAGACTTAAAACCTTTTGAGCCGTTGTTCAATTTTATCAATGCATCATAGTCCTCAAGCTTTTTGAAAGCCTCAAGTTCTTCAGCATTGAGCTCATGGTTTAACCATTTGTATATTAAATCCTCTTGGTTCATAAATCTAGATTACACTACTATAACAGTTTGAGTTTCAAAATTCCTACCTACTTAAAGTTCATCAATTTCATCTCTCAATTTTTTCAATGCTCCATAAATTCGTTTTTCGACCGCTTTTGTGGAAATGTCCAGCAATTTTGCAATCTCCTTAAAGCGTTTGCCTTCCACACGATTCATTAAAAATGCCACCCGTTGGGCTTCTGTCAAATTTGAAATGGCGTTTTCGAGTTTTTGGGCATATTCTTTTTCTTGTAACAAAAATTCTGGAGATTCGTTGGTATGCGTTTTGTGTTGCGATTGTTGATGCCTCAACACCACTTTTTGGTGCGCATATTCATTCAACATCAAATTATTGGCTGTCGTAAACAAAAAACTTTTTGCCTTATCAGGCGGAATAGTAGCGCAATTTTCCCATAATTTTACGAAAGCTTCCTGGACTTTGTCTTTTGGATTGAGTTGGTTTCCAAACTTATAGAATAAAAAATCATGCAAATCCTCTGCATATTTTTGAAATAACGATGTAAACAATCGTTCCTCACAAATATGGTTTTGTAATGGTTTTTCCATGTTTTTTTTAATTCGACGTGAATTTATAAAAAATTAAAAAGAGGTAGGATTTTTTTTAAGGAATCTGTTCTATTAAAAATAATCCGAAAAGCCTTACTTTATGAAATTTACAATCAACTACTTTTTAATCTTTGCTTTTTTTGCTCTCTTTTTATCTTTTTCCTGCGATGACGAACAACTGGATTCCAACATTCAAAATGCCGTTGAAACCATCCTGCCGAATTCTGATTTGGCAAATTTGATGCAGGATATATCTGCAACTGACAGTTATGAATGTGTTGATTTTCAATATCCCATAGCTTTTACTTTATACAATGCAAATTTTCAGGTAGTTGAAACAATAACAATTCAAAGTGATGAAGCATTATCGTCTTTTTTGCAAGGTTTGGGAGAAAGCGATAATGGCGTGGTTTTGGCAAGTTTGAATTTTCCGGTAACGCTGGTGTATGATAATGGGACCACAATTGAAGTGGACACTAATCAAGAGCTTGAAACTGCTTTAATGGCAGCTGCCGATAATTGTGGCGAAACCACAGGTTGTGATTTAGACACTGTACGTGCTTTTTTAGTATCGTGTTCACAAATTCCGACGCTCAATGGATTTACGCCTTCTTTTACCACTTTTGAATTTTACGACAGTAATGAGTTGTTTACTTTGTATGAGTTGGATTTGCCTCACAGTGGTACGTGGGATATTGCCATGATTGAAGGAGAGGTACATGTATTTATCAATTTTAATGGATTGGAAAATTTTAATGGGGAATACAGCATCATGGATTGTTCCGAAGATACTTTGGTATTGCAGCAAGGTGATGATATTTTGATGCTCAATAGAGATTGTGGCAATGGAGAAAATCCATTTGAATGTTTCAATTCATTTGATGCTCAAATTACGCTATGTGATGAGTTAAACGATGGTGTTGAGATATTCGATTTGACACAGGTGTTTGCTAATTGTATCACATCTTCATCCTATAATTTATTGTATTATGTATCCTTGGCAGATGCTGAAAGTGGTACAAACCCCATTGCAAATCCTGAAAGTTTTACCAATTATTCAAATCCTCAAACAATTTATGTAAAAGTCGAATTTGAGGGAACCGTTTCTACGGACGTTTATGAAATCAGTTTAATTTTGGATAATTGTGATTGCAACAATCCCGGAACGATGACGAATGACCTAGTCTTGTATATGCCTTTCGGAAATCAAGCAAAAGATTTAATCAGTGGGAATGAAGCAGCAAATATCACAAACAACTTTGTCTCCGATAGAGATGGAAATGCCACTTGCGCAATTGCATTTGATGGAAATCAATCATTTTCCATTCCTGTCACAACGCAAAACCAATTGGTACAAGGCAATAGTTTTTCGATTAGTCTATGGTATAAAATGCAGAATAATGACCCAGCAAATCTGGAAGTTTTCTTTCAAAAAGGTGAACCCAATGCTACTCAAGGGTTTGGTTTGGGTGTTCATGATTTGAATAAACCAGTGTTTTTTAGTAAATCCGGAGGGTTTTCTTTGTGGGAAAATAACGATAATCTAAACGAAAATACAGAATGGCAACATCTAGTCGTAACGGTAGATGCCAATAACTCGGTGCGACTGTTTAGAAACGGAACCCAAGTAAATGTTGATGAGTCTGCGACACTCAATATTGGTGATTCACCTTTGTCAAATTTTATCATTGGTGAAGGTTTTGAAGGATATCTCGATGATTTAAGAGTATACAAACGATGGTTGAGCCCAAATGAAGTTTCTGAACTCTATAATCTTTCAGGAGATTGTTATCAATGTCTGTAACATATTAGTTTTATATTAGTTTTAGTTGGTTAGAGAAGAGCTGTTGTCGTTGGCAGCTCTTTTTTTATGGATTATTTTATTATGGCTTCATTAATAGACTTCAAATCCTTAAATTTGCACCCGATAATCGGGAATTAATTTAATAAAAAGGCAGACTGCTTACTGTAGGCTGCCAACTGCAGACTGATAATATATGTTTAATAATTTAAGTGAAAAGTTAGATAAAGCGTTACACGTTCTCAAAGGCCACGGAAGCATCACGGAAGTCAATGTTGCCGAGACTTTAAAAGAAGTCAGAAGAGCATTATTGGATGCCGATGTCAACTTTAAAATAGCAAAAGATTTTACCACAACCGTAAAGGAAAAAGCGCTTGGACAAAATGTATTGACTACGTTACAACCAGGACAGCTAATGGTCAAAATCGTTAAGGATGAATTGACCGAATTGATGGGTGGCGATGCAGAAGGAATCAATCTATCAGGCAATCCTAGTGTTATCTTGATGTCTGGTCTTCAAGGGTCTGGTAAAACGACCTTTTCCGGAAAACTTGCCAACTATCTTAAAACGAAAAAATCCAAAAAACCATTGTTGGTTGCTTGTGACGTCTATCGTCCTGCGGCAATTGACCAATTGCATGTTGTTGGTGACCAAATAGGTGTTGAAGTTTTCAGTGATAGAGGGAACAACGACCCAGTTGCCATTTCAAAAGCGGGGATCGCCCACGCCAAAGCTAATGGATATAATGTAGTTATCATAGATACTGCAGGTCGTTTGGCGGTTGATGAAGCCATGATGACCGAAATCTCTAACATCCATAAAGCCATACAACCACAAGAGACCTTGTTTGTAGTGGATTCTATGACGGGTCAGGATGCGGTAAATACGGCGAAAGCCTTTAATGATGTCTTAAATTTTGATGGTGTCATCCTAACAAAATTAGATGGTGATACACGTGGTGGAGCTGCCATTTCTATTAAATCGGTAGTTAACAAACCAATCAAATTTATTGGTACTGGAGAGAAGATGGAAGCCATCGATGTCTTCTATCCTTCTCGTATGGCGGACCGTATTCTTGGGATGGGTGACGTTATCTCTTTGGTCGAAAGAGCACAGGAACAATATGATGAAGAAGAAGCCAGAAAGCTTCAAAAGAAAATTGCAAAAAATCAATTCGGATTTGATGATTTCTTGAGCCAAATCCAGCAAATCAAGAAGATGGGGAATATGAAAGACCTTATCGGAATGATTCCTGGTGCAGGTAAAATGATGAAAGATGTGGATATCGATGACGATGCTTTCAAAGGAATTGAAGCCATCATCCATTCCATGACACCTGGGGAACGGTCCAATCCGTCCATCATCAATTCCAGTAGAAAACAACGAATAGGAAAAGGTTCAGGAACGTCTGTTCAACAAGTTAATCAATTGCTGAAACAATTTGACCAGATGAGCAAAATGATGAAAATGATGCAAGGAGGCAAAGGAAAAGCGATGATGCAAGCGATGAAAAACATGCGTTGATTTAGTTTTCAGTCGCAGTTTTCAGTATAGAAAGTTTATATAATTAAATAAAACATTGCTCCTTTGCGTCTCTGCTAGAAAAATATTCGTGTATTCGTGGCAAACTAAATAAAAACAAATGATTTTACTCGACGGAAAAAAAGTAAGTAACGACATCAAAGATGAAATTACAGAACAGGTTAAAAAAATGAAGGCCAAAGGCGAAAAAGTACCACATTTGGCTGCGATTATTGTTGGAAATGATGGTGCCAGCTTGACCTATGTTGCGAGTAAAGTGAAAGCCTGTGAGCGTGTGGGTTTTGATTCTACCATGATTCGCATGCCAAATACCACAAGTGAAATCGAGTTGTTGGATAAAATAGAAGAATTAAATGAAAATCCTGATATCGATGGGTTTATCATACAATTACCTTTGCCAAAACAAATTAATACACAGCAAGTACTTTTAGCCGTTAATCCAGATAAAGATGTGGACGGTTTTCATCCAATGAATTTTGGAAGAATGGCTTTGGATATGTCCACATTTATACCAGCGACACCTTTCGGAATTTTGGAGCTGTTGGACAGATATGGAGTTGATACGCAAGGAAAGCATACTGTTGTGATAGGTAGAAGCCACATCGTTGGGCGACCGATGAGTATTTTGATGGGGCGAAAAGGATTCCCTGGAAATTCTACAGTGACTTTGACGCATAGTCATACCAAAAATATTACACAGATAACCTCCCAAGCGGATATTATAATTTCTGCACTTGGAGTTCCAAATTTCTTAAAAGCAGAAATGGTTAAGGACGATGTCGTTATTATAGATGTTGGCATTACAAGAGTCACGGACGAATCCAGTGAAAAAGGATATTACATTACAGGCGATGTCGATTTTGAAAATGTCAGTAAAAAAGCAAGCTATATAACACCGGTTCCAGGTGGCGTTGGGCCAATGACCATTGCCATGTTGCTTAAGAATACCTTGTTGGCTAGAGAACGTCAAATGATACAATAACATTCGTTATATTGTATCATGATTTTTAGGTTATGCCTTTTGGAGCAGGTTGCAATAGGGAGTTGGGAACATCTGTTTCCAATTCTTATATCAGTTATTATTTCAATTTTTCTTATTAGATATTCTCGAAGGAAACTTTCCAGACAGCATCAAGTTAAGTTATTTCATCTTTTGGGCTGTCTTGTATCCTTCACCGTCATTGCGTTTCATATTTATTTCATCAGCCTTGGAACGTATAGTTTGAAGACCGATTTGCCTTTATATCTCTGTAGTCTCATTGCACTTCTTATCCCAATTTTTACTTACCACAGAAAATTTTGGATGTACGAAATTCTATTGTTTTGGATTATTGCCGGTACCTTGCAAGGTGTTATTACGCCAGACATTGCGGAAGGATTCCCAACATTTGATTACTTCAGATATTGGGTGGTTCATTTAGGACTGTTGATGATTATTTTTTACGCCACATTTATTTTTGGAATGCGCCCAGCATTTAAAAGTGTGTTTAAATCCTTTTTTGCCTTCCAGTTATATGTGTTGTTGATGGTTTTGATAAATTGGATGTTAGATGCCAATTATTTTTACCTCAATGAAAAACCAAAATCGGCTTCCGTTTTGGATTATTTTGGCGAATGGCCATGGTACATTATTGTAGTACAGCTCCTATTGATACCCTATTTATTGATAATTTATCTACCGTTCTATTTAGCAAAAAAGAAGAGAACAACTATTTCGCAAACAACTGCGTAATGTCTTTAAATGCTTTGAATTCCAGGGCATTTCCGGAAGGGTCTTTAAAAAACATGGTGGCTTGTTCGCCCACTTGACCTTCAAAACGAATGTACGGTTCTATGATAAATTGAACACCCTTCGCGCTTAAATTCTTTGCAAAATCCTGAAATGTTTTCCACGGTAAAACTACACCGTAATGTGGTACCGGAACCTCCTTGCCATCAACAGGGTTGGTATGTAAATTCTCTGAAGATTTCGGTTTGTAATGAATGACCAATTGATGTCCGAATAGATTAAAATCGACCCAATGGTCACTGCTTCTGCCTTCATCACAATTTAGGATATCACGGTAGAACATTCTGCACTCCTCAAGATTGTGAACAGGAATTGCAATGTGAAATGGGTAAATATTCGTTTCCATATTTTAGTCTGCAGGAGTATCTTTTCTGTATTTTAACATGGAAACTCCTGCGAGGAAGAATATACCTCCCAAAATAGTCAATGCCCAAGGACTTAATTGAACCAAGTTGTTTCCAAAAATTCCCAAGACTCCGAGGATGAGTGCAATCATGCCGCCGATGGTTAAAATCAAAGCCAATATTCGAATCATAAGATGTTAGTTTTTTTAAAAATAAGAATATTTTTATTCATGCCAATAATTATTACTTAAATGAGTTAAAGATTCCGACTATTGAGTTCGTTTCTTGCACTCAATTTTCCAGGTTGGAAAAACAACAGACTCCGTTTTGTCAACCCATTCCCCGACCCATTTATAACCATTTTTAGTAATATCATAAAATGTCAATCGATAAAACCCATCCAAACCATTTGGTGCTTTTTGTTCTCTGTAAAGCACGATTTTATCATCTTTTTTATTGCCTTCCCAAGATGGAAGAGTAATGGGGATTGCGTTGGATGAATAATAATGTACATACCATCTGCTGCTATCAGCATTGAATTGCCTAATACTTCCAGAGTGTTTACCATCAGCTTTCAAAGTTTCATCCTGTATAGCCATTCCATTCATGATATATTTAAACTTCCATGTCATATCATTGGGGTCTGCCCAAGTACCATCTTGTTTTTTTATTTCAGACTTACAATCGCATAAGCCAATCATGGGTTCAAAATCTTTGATTTGTTGAGGTGCTTCAGGATTTGGTAATCCAAATGGATTTTCTTCGGAAGGGTCATATTTATATTGTGAATGTACCGCAAAGGAACAGAAAATTAGAAGAATTACTGAAAATTTCATTATTAATTGGTTTGGTTGAATTTTCAATTTAATGATGAAATTTTAAAGTTAACTGTTAATTATGAAAGCATTAACAATCGTCTCAATCGTGTTTTTTTCTTTTTGAAGTTGGTGTTAATTTGAAATGTTTTGTAGAATCTTTTAATAATTGATTCAATTCCTTGAATTCTTCTTTCGTCAATTCCCTGTATTCGCCAATTGGCATATCAAGTTTGATGTTCATGATGCGTACTCGCTTTAGGGTTTGCACTTCGTAATCGAGATACTCACACATTCTACGTATTTGGCGATTGAGACCTTGTGTCAAAATAATTCTGAATTCTTGAGAACTCAATTTTTTGACCTTACATTTTTTCGTAATCTTATCCAAAATTGGAACGCCATTAGACATGTGCTCAACAAACGTTTGGGAAATAGGTTTGTCAACAGTGACGATGTATTCCTTTTCGTGATTGTTGCTTGCGCGAAGAATTTTATTGACGATGTCTCCATCGTCGGTCAAAAGAATCAAACCTTCACTGGCTTTGTCCAATCGGCCAATCGGAAAAATACGTTTGGGATAATTGATAAAATCGATGATATTGTCTTTTTCAACTCGTGTGTCCGTCGTGCAGACTATCCCAACGGGTTTATTAAAGGCGAGATAAACAAAACGTTCTTTAGTGTCTACAATAGCTTTTCCATCGACATGCACCACATCATTTGGAGCAATTTTTGTTCCCATTTCAGGAATTTTTCCATTGATGGTAACGCGACCAGCTTCAATCAACTTGTCAGCTTCCCGACGCGAACAGTAACCTACTTCACTTAAATATTTATTGATTCGCTTTAGATTGTCTTCCATAGAGCACAAAGATAGAAACTTTATGCTTCAATGAAGTCGTAAATGTGAGCCGCTACCGATTCGTCGTTTAGGGAGTGTCCCAGGCCTTTGGTTGTAATGAGCTTACTGTTCTTAAAACTGTTTTTTATCAGCAGCGCATCACTATATGGGATAATTTTATCTTGTTCATCATGGATAATCAATCCTTTTGAATCAATACTTTCAAGATATTTAGCCGTAGAAAAATTTTCTGGTTTATCACCAAAACGATTTACAATGGTTAGATTCAATTGATTGGTGATGCGTTGATTGTAACCCAACATATCTGTATACCGTTTTAAGACATCTGTAAATTCTGAAGGTGCACCCAACAGAACCATTTTCTTTACTGAATGCAATTGATATTTATTCTGAAAAAAAGCAGTGGCCATTCCGCCTACGGAATGAGCAATGATGATTTCAGGTTGAAAACGATTGGCAACTATATTGATAAATTCAGAATATAGCAATGCATTAAAAAATCGGCTACCTGAATTACCATGTGCAGGAGCATCTAATGCTATAATATTGTGGCCTTTTTTCTTTAGTTCATGAACCAAGTTTTTCCAGCGATATGAATTGCTTTCCCAGCCATGTACTAAAAGAATGGTGGATTTTGTGCCCAACCATCTATAGGTCATAATGGTATGTTGTTTATATTTACATTCTTCCTGAAAGGCAGTATCCAAAAACTCCCGTTGTTCCTCATTCAGTTTGCGACCCTTTCTAGGTTTTGTAAATAAATAGAGTGCCTTATTGGCTGCTTGTTTTCTTGAAAGATAACTGATGAGATTATAATAGTAGCCTACAAACTTTACAATGATATTCTTCATTCCAATTCGCGATTTACACTTTCCAATGAGAAAGCTGGCAGACATATGGCTAGATATTCACAGGCAACCGTAAATGGATTGGAATATTGAACTCGAGTATGTTTATTTATTTTTATGGATTGTCCAGCTTCAAGAACAATTTCTTCACCATCAATGATAAATTGTTTTTTCCCTTTGATAATAAAGGTATACTCATCAAATTCTGGAGTTTGAAAGGGCTCGCTCCAACCAGCGGGAGCAACCATATGCGCTATACTTATTTCAGAAGTACCATCACTTGCCAATCCAAAATGTTCTTTAATGATTTTTCCATCCATTGTCGGAACAATAAAAGGGGCGTCTTGTAATATGTAGTTCTTGTTTGCCATAACTTAAAATAAATTTGTCTTTAACCTAACTTTTCATTGGTTTTCTTTTAATCATTCCGCCTTTCAAATCTTTTACAGTTCCCATAACTATAAAAGCGCCCTTATCTATTTTGTCGATTTCGGTCTCCAATTTCGCCATTTCCAATCGTGTTATAACAGTGTAAAGAATGTCTTTGTCATAGCTATTGCCTCGTTTTCCATAACCACCTCTTCCAGCATAAATTGTGCAGGCCCTTCTCAATTTATCTATCAGCATAACACGTATTTCTTCATGCTTTTCAGAAATGATAGTCACGCCTACATATTCTTCGACACCATCCACAACAAAATCCACTGTTTTTGCGGCCGCTAGATATGTGAGGATTGCGTATAATGCTATTTCTATTGAAAGAACATAAGCACCAAACGAAAATATCAAAATATTTATGAGCAATAACACATCACCTATAGTGAGTGCTAATTTTCTGCTTAAAAAAATGGCCAAAACCTCAGTCCCATCAATGACACTGCCTCCTCTCATAGACATTCCAATACCAAGCCCTAGAAAGAATCCACCAAAAACGGCAATGAGCAGTTTGTCATCAGTAATTGTTGGATAATCAACAAAATGAACAACTAAAGCCAACATTGAAATAGCGATAATACTCTTTATGGCAAATTTTCTATTGATGGTACGAGCACCCAAGATGAGAAATGGGAGGTTCACTATAATCAATAAAAACTCCAATGGGACCTCTGTTAAATTTTCCAATAGTAGCGAAACCCCTGTGGCGCCACCATCAATGAATTTGTTGGGCAATAAAAATCCTTTCAATCCAAAACCAGCAGAAAAAACACCGATGACTATATAAAAATATTCCTTTAGAGCATGTACCAACTCCACTTGAAGCCCTCTCACAACAGGAACCATTTCGCGCTTGGTCGCAGGAATTTTTGGATGGTCGCTTTCTACACGTTTCCGAGCAATGGTCACTAATACTTTGGCAACGAAAGGATTCATTTTTTAGCTATCTTGTATATGTTTTCAATTAACTTTCAGTCCCAATTAATAAAAAAATATTTTATTCTGGCATTGTCTGGAATTTGGGATGCTTCTATATTCATATCTATGTCATATCGCAAATTGGCAGGGAGTTCTTTTTTATCAATGGCAAATTGTGCATTGATTTCATTCACCGTAATTACTATGGAATTGATCAAATTATCAATCTTTGAAATTTTATAGGCACTCTGAATGTCCTTGAACCTACTTAAAGTCGAAATGTTTTTTTCGGTTCTGTATCGCGAATCCACAATCCGTATATTGGATATGGTGGATGTAGAATCAGAAAGAGTTTTAGGTGTCAACACCATAAGCAGATTGCCGCCCTTTTCAGAGATTTCCACTGTATTCATGGGAATGTTAAATGTAGAATCTCCTTTATAGTTAACAATCGAATCATTCGGAAAAATAAATTTCAAATCTTTTATTTGTGTAGTGTTGGTCAACAGACCAATGTTCTCTTTACTGACTAAAAAAGGGTCTTGCTCCTTTTTGCAACTGGAAAGAAGCAACATACTAGCGATGACTATCGTGAGTGATTTTTTCATGGGGATTTTTGTTTTAATTTTTTAAGGTTGTAATACTATTTTTTCATCACCTTGGTCAAAATGCCAAAGACACTTCTGATAAAAGTAGCACTAGTTAAAACCTTCACTACAGGATTCATGGCTGTACTTCTGCGTGTTACAGTTTTGGTTTTTTGTTTAGATTGAACTTTTTTAAGTTCTTCCAATTCCTTTTGAGCTTTCTCTTTTGCTTCAATAGCCTCGGCTTGTTCAATTTTCTTATTGAGCATTTCGTAGGCACTTTCCCTATCGATAGTTTCGTTATATTTTCTTTTCAACTTCGATTTTGACAGTAAACTGCTTAATTCGGAATCAGTTAAAATATCCATTCGGCTCATAGGAGCTCGCATCATGGTTGCAGCCAAAGGTGTGGGTTTTCCTTTTTCGTCCAGCGCAGAAACCAATGCTTCACCAGTGCCCAAGGAAGTCAACACACTTGCGGTGTCATAATAGTCAGTATCTGGATAATTTTGAGCAGTCAGCTTGATGGCTTTTCGGTCATTAGCTGTGAAGGCACGCAATGCATGTTGAACTTTCAATCCCAATTGGCTCAAAACTGCTTCAGGAACATCAGTAGGATTTTGAGTCACGAAATAAATGCCCACCCCTTTACTGCGAATCAATTTTACAATACTTTCTATTTGATTCAGCAATGCTTTGGAGGCTTCATTAAAAATCAAATGAGCTTCATCAATGAACAGTACCAATTCTGGGCGTCCGGTATCGCCTTGCTCTGGAAATGTAGAATAAATTTCAGCCAACAAACTCAACATGAAGGTCGAAAACAATTTGGGTCTATCCTGGATATCTGTCAAGCGAATAATATTGATGTATCCTCTTCCGTTTTCATCAATCCGCAACAAATCGTTGACCTCGAAGGAGGTTTCTCCAAAAAATAAATCACCACCTTGTTGTTCCAATTCCACCACTTTTCTTAAAATGGCCCCTGTAGATGCAGTTGAAATTAGGCCATAAGCAGCTTCAAATTCTTTTTTCCCTTCTTGAGTAGCGTATTGTAATATTTTTTTGAAATCCTTCAAATCAAGCAAGGGCATTTTATTGTCATCACAGTATTTGAAAATGACCGCCACAACACCAGATTGAGCTTCGGACAAATCCAAAATACGTGATAACAGAACAGGCCCAAATTCGCTCACTGTAGCTCGAAGTCTTACGCCATCCTGTTCGGAAAGTGTCAACACTTCAACAGGAAAACTTTGGGCTTCAAAAGGCAGGCCGATTTTAGCATGTCGTTCATCGATTTTGGGATGGCCCAAACTTGGCTCTGCCAATCCGCTCAAATCACCTTTAATATCCATCAATAGGACTGGGATTCCTTTATCTGAAAGATTTTCCGCCAATACTTGTAGAGTTTTGGTTTTACCCGTTCCTGTGGCACCAGCAATAAGTCCGTGCCTGTTCAGCGTTTTAAGTGGCACATTTACAAACGCATTGGTAATGGTCTCACCATCAAGCATCGCGGCTCCCAAGGTGATGAATTCGCCTTTGCATGTATTCCCTTCAACAATATGATTGAAAAATTCCTCTTTTCTTCCCATTATTCTAAAATTTTTATAAAAATAGTAATCTATAATCAATACAGCCCAAAAATGTTTTCAACAATAATGGTACGAAGCAAAATGTTATAGATTTGAAGTCTAACCAAAGTAAAATTCTTTAAGCTACAGACTTTCAGCTACCAACTTAATAACTATCTTTGCACACTTATGAAAAAAGAGATTCAAGACTTGATTGATAAAGGGTTGATGTTACCTTTAATGGAAGAGTTCTATACCATTCAAGGTGAAGGTTTCCATAAAGGAACAGCTGCTTATTTTATTCGTGTTGGAGGATGTGACGTTGGCTGCCATTGGTGTGATGTTAAAGAAAGTTGGAATGCAGACTTGCATCCGCCTACCGAAACTTTCAAAATTGTAGAAAACGCGTCAAAATATAGTGATACAATCGTTGTGACAGGTGGTGAACCACTGATGTGGGACATGACTGAATTGACTTCCCAGCTCAAAGCAAAAGGCTTAAAAGTACACATCGAAACGTCTGGAGCATATCAACTTACGGGAACTTGGGATTGGATTTGTTTGTCACCAAAAAAATTAAAGTTGCCAACCCAAGAGGTTTATGACAAAGCCAATGAATTAAAAGTCATTGTTTACAATAAAGATGATTTTAGATTTGCCGAAGAACAGGCTGCTAAAGTAAATAAGAATTGTATTCTTTATTTACAGCCAGAATGGAGCAAGCGAGACAAAGTAATTCCCGAAATAGTAGAGTACGTCATGGCAAATCCAAAATGGAAAGTGTCCTTACAGACTCACAAGTATTTAAATATTCCTTAAATTCAGTGTTCAGAAATTCTCTATAGGAAATGTTCCAAAAGTTTAAACTTTTCATTTATTGTCTATAGAACATTGAACGGAACAGCAATCACCACATCTGCCCAGCCCAAATACATGGTCGCTCCAGTTTTTGATTCGTCAAAAACAATGGAAAAGGCTTCTATTGGTTTTTTGCCTTTTCGAACAGGAACTTTTAGTCGAGCAACATCATTTGCCTTATCATAGGTGAATGCTCCCCAAACATTCAGGTTAGAGCTTAAGATAATAGTCCATTCCTTTTCTCCAGGAATTGTGAAGAGCGAATAGGATCCAGGTTTAATTTTTGTGTTGCCAAACATTACAGAATCATAGAAGGTAATTTCAGCAGCTTCATTTGCTCCTGTTCTCCAAACTTCGTCATTGGGCGCTAGTTTTGATAAAGTACGACCTTTGAGTTGTGGCCTACTATAAACAACCTTTATCAATTTGTCAGAAACTTTATAGTTCCCAGGGAATGTTGCAGCATCCATTGGACTTATATCCAAATCAGGAAAATCCTGTGCTGCAGCATCAAATGATAATAGTATAATAAATGCAAATGTGATTGTCGATACTAATATGTTCTTTTTCATTTAAATTGTTTTTATCCCTTTAACGAGGGAAATTCAGTTCTATTGTGAGATAAAATTAGCATTAATTTATTTTAAAAGTGCCAAAATTGTATGTTAAAGTTTACAAAACAGAATTATTTGACTTTGAAATGCACAATAGTGTTTTGATTTACAATTAAAATCAATAAATTATTTTTAAAATGAAAGTATTTTTATATTTATGTTTTATAATTATAATCAAAAAAATAATATTTGCTTTTAATAAAACATTTAACATTAATAATAAGTAACAAAGAATAAGATATGTGTGGAATTGTATGTGCATTTGAATTGAAACAAAAAGTAGAGGATTTAAGACCTCAATTATTGGAAATGGCAAAAATTATTCGTCATAGAGGACCCGATTGGAGCGGAATATATAATAATGATAAAGCAATTCTTGCACATGAGCGTTTGGCAATCGTTGATCCAGCTTCTGGAAAACAACCCTTATTAAGTGAAGACAAGCAATTGATTTTGGCAGCTAATGGGGAAATTTACAACCATCGCGAGCTTCGCAAACAATTTCCAGATTACAAATTTCAGACCGAAAGTGATTGTGAAGTGATTTTGGCACTCTATCAAAAAAAGGGGGTTGATTTTATTGATGAGATGAACGGAATTTTCGGTTTCGCCATTTATGATGTAGAGAAAGATGAATATTTCATTGCTCGTGACCATATGGGAATCATTCCTTTGTACATAGGTTGGGATCAAAACGGAACATTCTATGTCGCTTCAGAATTGAAAGCCTTGGAAGGTTATTGTACAAAAATTGAATTGTTCCCTCCCGGACATTACATGTCAAGTAAAGATGGAAAACTTGTCAAATGGTACAGACGCGATTGGACAGAATATGATGCTGTAAAAGACAATGAAACTAGTGTCAGAGCCATAAAAGAAGCTTTGGAAGCTGCTGTGCACAGACAATTGATGAGCGATGTGCCTTATGGGGTACTGCTGTCTGGAGGTCTCGATTCATCAGTAACGTCAGCCATAGCAAAGAAATATGCAGAAAAACGTATTGAATCAGATGATACACAAGCGGCTTGGTGGCCACAATTGCATAGTTTTTCTGTTGGGCTGGAAGGCTCACCAGATTTGGCTGCAGCCAGAAAAGTGGCTGATCACATCGGAACTGTCCATCATGAAATTAAATTTACGATTCAAGAAGGATTGGATGCCATCAGAGATGTCATATACAATCTCGAAACTTATGATATCACAACCATCCGCGCAAGTACACCTATGTACTTGATGGCTCGCGTCATAAAATCGATGGGAATCAAAATGGTCTTATCAGGGGAAGGTGCTGATGAATTGTTTGGCGGCTATCTCTACTTTCACAAGGCTCCAAATGCAAAAGAATTTCATGAGGAAACGGTCAGAAAATTGAGCAAACTGCACATGTACGATTGTTTGCGTGCCAATAAAAGTTTGGCAGCTTGGGGCATAGAAGGTAGAGTCCCTTTTTTGGATAAAGAATTTATGGATGTGGCAATGCGCATCAACCCACAGGACAAAATGATTAATGGAGAACGGATGGAAAAATGGGTTGTCCGTAAAGCATTTGAAGATATGTTGCCAGAAAGTGTGGCTTGGAGACAAAAAGAGCAATTCAGTGATGGAGTTGGATACAGTTGGATTGACACATTAAAAGAAATGGTTAAATACGAAGTAACCGACGAGCAGTTGGCAAATGCTAAATATAAATTCCCTTTGCAAACCCCTACAAGTAAGGAAGAGTTTTATTACCGTTCCATTTTTGCGGAACATTTCCCAAGCGATGCCGCAGCACTATGTGTCCCACAGGAAGCTTCGGTGGCTTGCAGCACTAAAATTGCCTTGGAATGGGATGAAAGTTTCAAAAACATGAATGACCCAAGTGGAAGAGCTGTGGCTAAAGTACATTCTGATGCTTATGTAAAAGTTTAATCCTCTCAACTTATTTGATGTGAATACTTCAAAATCTCGCTTCTGCGGGATTTTTTGCTTTTTACAGTTTTTGGAAGATGTTAAAAATACAAGAAATCGATTTTAAGCCACTTTTTAATCGTTTTAAGCCACTTTTAAGTAATTAACAAATGTTGATAATTTTGAGGTATAATTGATAAAATACTTTTAAATAGCTCTATTGTTTCGTATCTTTGTGAGTATCCAAAAATGATACCGACAGTGTCATTTTTTTTATGGGTTATAATCAAAATTTAGATAAATAATTCAAATCTATTATGAGCGATAAAAAAGAAGAATTTAACAAGCATAATTATTCGGCCGATAGCATTCAGGCTCTAGAAGGAATGGAGCATGTAAGAATGCGTCCATCAATGTACATAGGAGATGTTGGTGCACGAGGTTTGCATCATTTAGTGTATGAGGTCGTCGATAACTCTATTGACGAAGCGCTTGCGGGACATTGTAACAATATAACGGTCATCATTAATGAGGACAATTCCATTACCACAGAAGATGATGGTCGTGGCATTCCAGTGGATATTCATAAAAAAGAAGGCGTTTCTGCACTTCAAGTGGTCATGACCAAAATCGGAGCAGGTGGAAAGTTTGATAAAGATTCATATAAAGTTTCTGGAGGTCTGCATGGTGTGGGTGTAAGTTGTGTCAATGCATTGTCAGAGCATTTAAGAGCCACGGTTTACAGAGATGGAAAAATTTGGGAACAAGAGTACGAACGTGGTAAAGCAATGTATCCTGTAAAACAAATTGGGGAAACGGACAAAAGAGGGACAACGGTCACTTTCAAACCAGACCACACGATTTTTAACCAGACCACAGAATACAGTTATGATACCTTGGCAAGCAGATTGCGTGAGTTGGCATATTTGAATAAGGGCATTACCATTCATTTGATTGATAAAAGACATAAGAATGACGATGGCAAATATGAAGGCGAAACATTTTATTCAGAAGAAGGCTTAAAAGAATTTATCAAGTTTTTGGATGGAAACAGAGAACCTTTAATGAGAGATGTCATTGCCTTTGAAGGTGAAAAGAACGGTGTCCCTGTTGAAGTTGCAATGGTGTACAACACATCGTATGCGGAGAATTTACATTCTTATGTGAATAATATCAACACGCATGAAGGAGGAACACATTTGGCGGGCTTTCGTAGAGGATTGACCATGACATTGAAAAAGTATGCCGATGATTCAGGAATGCTAAAAAATGTAAAATTTGAGATTGCTGGCGATGATTTCCGAGAAGGACTGACCGCGATAATTTCCGTAAAAGTAGCAGAACCACAATTTGAAGGTCAAACCAAAACAAAATTAGGAAATAGAGAAGTTTCTGCATCAGTCAGCCAAGCAGTTTCTGAAATGTTGACCGATTATTTGGAGGAGCATCCAGATGATGCCAAAACCATTGTTCAAAAAGTTATGCTGGCAGCACAAGCAAGACATGCGGCTCAAAAAGCTCGTGAAATGGTCCAGCGTAAAACGGTTATGAGTATTGGTGGACTACCTGGAAAATTGAGTGATTGTTCTGAACAGGACCCTTCCAAATGTGAAGTGTTCTTGGTCGAGGGAGATTCAGCAGGTGGAACGGCCAAGCAAGGCCGCGATAGAACGTTTCAGGCTATTTTACCGTTAAGAGGTAAAATCCTGAATGTCGAAAAAGCGATGACACATAAAGTATTTGAGAATGAAGAGATTAGAAATATCTTTACAGCACTTGGTGTCACCATTGGTACGGAGGAAGATAGCAAAGCTCTCAATCTTTCAAAACTGCGTTATCATAAAGTGGTTATTATGTGTGATGCTGATATTGATGGTAGTCATATAGCGACCCTTATTTTAACATTCTTCTTTAGGTATATGAAAGAATTGATTGAAAATGGGCATATTTATATTGCAACACCACCATTATATCTGATAAAAAAAGGAAATAAAAAACAATATGCTTGGACCGATAAGGAGCGAGACGCCATTGCAGATGAGTTTGGTGGAAGCGTAAATATTCAACGCTATAAAGGACTTGGGGAAATGAATGCCGAACAATTGTGGGACACCACCATGAATCCAGAATTCAGGACCATGCGTTTAGTCCAGATTGATAACGGAGGTGAGGCAGATCGTATTTTCTCTATGTTGATGGGTGATGAAGTACCACCACGACGTGAATTTATAGAAAAGAATGCAGTATATGCCAATATTGATGCATAAAGACTTAAATTAAGATAAAAAAGGAGCTCAATCTGAGCTCCTTTTTTGTTTGATTCCGTTAAAAAATACTACCCTTTTTGTAAATATTTGCAATGAAAATTGTATAAAAGCGTTTAAGTTTACTATAAACATTAATTAAAAGATACCCAAATGAAAAAGTTTTGCCTACTGGTTATGGTAACATTCATAATCTCATCACTCCAAGCCCAAGAAAACATCAATGACCTCTTAACGGCAGGTATTAATGATGCACAACGTTTTAGTACAGATTATCTGGCACCAGCTTCCGAAGGTCTGGCTTTTGGAATCAATAATGGTTGGTTCAATAATGCCAAAGCACCAAAAAAATATGGATTTGAAATTTCATTGATGGGAAATGCATCCTTTATTAAGGACGAGAAAAAATCCTTCCAGATGAATGTCGCTGATTATGAAAATATCAGATTTGAAGACAACAGCCCTTCAAAAATGGTAGCTACAGCTCTTGGGCAAAACAATCCAGATATCACAGTGTTTATTACTTACGAAGACCCGATTTTTGGAAACCAAGAAGTTCCTTTGACTTTACCAACGGGAATTGCTTCGGAAAATATCAATTTGATACCCACAGCATTTTTGCAAGCTAGTTTTTCGCCATTCAATGGAACTCAATTAAAAGGGCGCTTCTTTCCGAAAGTAGATACTGATGACGTTAAGGTTGGTTTTTATGGATTGGGAATTCAACAAGAATTCACTTCCTGGTTACCTGCTGACGCCATTTTTCCTGTTGCCATTTCTGGTGTGATTGCTTATACACACTTGGATGGAAGTTACGATTTCACAGATGGGGAATATGTCGAAGGGGAAAATCAGCACATCGACACCAAAGTGAACACCATGTTGTTTGAAGTGTTGGTTGGGACAAAACTACCGGTCATTAATTTTTACGGTGGATTGGGGTATATGAATGGAAAATCTACGACCGATTTATTGGGTACCTATAGAGTTACCGATGGACTTTTGTTTTCTGAAGATATTGTCAATCCATTTTCTGTGAAGCAAGATGTTTCTGGGATACGGGGAACTATAGGAGCCAATCTCAAATTGGGCTTCTTTAGTCTCAATGCAGATTATACATTGGCGGAATTTGATAGTGCTTCCGTAGGATTGAATTTTTCATTCTAGATTTAATATAATCTTAAATAATTTATGGTTTAAAAATGTTAAATTTGCACAACATTTAATTTAAACCATTTATTATGAAAGTTACAGTTGTTGGAGCAGGTGCCGTTGGTGCGAGTTGCGCAGAATACATCGCCATCAAAAATTTTGCAAGTGAAGTTGTTTTATTGGATATCAAGGAAGGTTTTGCCGAAGGGAAAGCCATGGATTTAATGCAGACCGCTTCCTTGAACGGTTTTGACACTAAAATCACAGGTGTTACTAACGATTATTCAAAAACTGCAAATAGCGATATTTGTGTCATTACTTCCGGTATTCCTCGTAAACCTGGAATGACCCGTGAAGAATTGATTGGTATCAATGCTGGTATTGTAAAAGCTGTATCTTCAAGTTTGATTGAAAACTCTCCAAATACTATCATCATCGTAGTGAGTAACCCTATGGACACGATGGCGTATTTAGTTCATAAATCTACAAAGCTTCCAAAAAATAGAATCATTGGAATGGGAGGCGCATTGGATTCAGCTCGTTTTAAATACAGATTGGCTGAAGCTTTAGATGCTCCCATCAGCGATGTGGATGGCATGGTCATAGGTGGCCATAGCGACACAGGAATGATTCCATTGACACGTTTGGCTACCAGAAACAGTGTGCTTGCATCCGCTTTTTTATCAGAAGATAGACTGAACCAAGTGATGGAAGATACCAAAGTGGGTGGTGCAACCTTGACAAAATTATTGGGAACTTCAGCATGGTACGCTCCTGGGGCGGCTGTAAGTGCGTTGGTACAGGCAATTGCTTGTGACCAAAAGAAGATGTTCCCATGCTCGGTCTTTTTGGATGGCGAATACGGCATGAAAGATATCTGTATTGGTGTTCCAGTAATTTTAGGTCGTAACGGAATCGAAAAAATTGTTGAAATTGAATTGAACGATGCCGAGAAAGCCAATATGAAAGAAAGTGCTGATGCTGTCAGAAACGTAAATGATTTATTGTAAATCGAAAGGGTTCATATTAAAATAGATATTTAATTAAAGACTGTAGAAATACAGTCTTTATTTTTTTATATTTGGCGCATGAAAATGAAATGGTACATAAGTGCTTTAGTTATTATCCTTGCCTTTTTGGGTATTTGCATCAATCAAGTCTCCTCACCAAACCAAGAGATTTTGGTGCAATTCAATTCCAAGGAGATAACAATGGAACAATCCGAAGGAGCCATAGATTTCATTAAACGGCAATTGCAAAATTTTGGAATTGAAAGTTTTCATATCAACAAAGGTGACAATGGTGACTTAAGAATTTCTTATCATAGCTCCATTGATGTTGAGAGTATCAAAAAAGCACTTTCTACAAATGAACTAGATTTTGATTTTGTTTCTCTAAATAAAGAGAATAAAGGTTCAAAAAAACAGTCAGAAAGGCATAAGAAGAATTATAACTTAGATGTTTACGAATTACATAAAACTTCGGAAGGGAGCAATTCAGCTGGGACAAACGTCATTGTAGTCAAACAGGATTATGAACGTTATCTAAACCCGAATCTGTATCCATCTTTCGACCAAATGGATTTTGGTCAACAACTATTGAGTGAAAAATTATCATCTGATAGTTTTAATCATGTTGCTCTCGCCATCAACAACACTTCGCATATCATTCCAGAAGTGAGAGCAGGTCCCATTTCAATACCTTCTTAATGGATTCTAGGAATCTATAATCACAAAAATTTTAATCAAAACAAATAATTGTCAGATTATAAGGGAAATTCTATATTTGCCCACCCTAAAAATGGGATAAAAATTTGACCATAAAAACAATAAAATAATGCAAAACAAAGGATTAGTAAAAATCTTTGCAGTGTTATTTGGATTGGTAAGTTTATACCAATTATCATTTACATTCAAAGCCAACCAAATTGAAGCCAACGCTGATGAACTGGCGGTACAAAAATTTCCAAATGACCCTGTTAAAAGAAATGAGGCAGAAGTAAAATATTTGGATTCCCTTTCCAATCAGGAAGTTTTTAATATGGGAATCGCCAATTATACTTATGATGAGGTAAAAGACAAGGCCATGAACCTAGGTCTTGACCTTAAAGGTGGTATCAACGTTATTCTTGAGATATCCGTTAAAGACATCTTGAAAGGGCTTGCCAACTATAGCAAAGACCCTGTCTTCAACAAAGCATTGGACGATGCTTCTGAACTCCAAAAGGATAGTCAGGAAACCTATGTCAATGATTTCTTTACCGCTTTTGAGAAAATAAAAGGAGACAAAAAATTGGCTTCTCCAGAAATTTTTGCAAACAGAAGTTTAAGTGAAGAAGTCACATTCGACATGTCAGATGACCAAGTAAAACCAATCATCAGAAAGAAAATCGATGAATCCATCGTTTCTGCTTTTGAAGTATTGCGCAAGCGTATCGATAAATTTGGTGTGACGTCACCAAATATCCAACGACTTGGAAATTCTGGACGTATCTTGGTGGAATTACCTGGAGCTAAAGATGTTGAACGTATCAAAAAATTATTGCAAAGTACAGCCCAATTGGAATTTTGGGACGTGTATAAAGGAGAGGAGTTTGGCCAGTTTTTGGGGCAAGCTAATGAGACATTAAAATCTTTAGTGGACACAAAGCCAGAGAATGAAGTGGCAAAAGATTCCACAGAAGAAGCTAATGATAAAATCAAGGAATTGACAGGTGAAGTAGGAACAGACTCAACAGATGTTGCAGTGAGCCCGCTTGGCAATTTGTTGAGAGGTGGACCAAGAGGGCCAGTGGTGGCAACCTTTGAGGCCAAAGATGCTGATGAAGTAATGGCATACCTAAACAAACCGCAAGTGAGAGCTTTGTTGCCAGCTGAAAAACGTTACGTGAAATTCGCGTGGGGCATCCAAGAAAAAGACAGTGAGTTTGTAGATTTATATGCACTTATCGGAAACAGAGATAACACTCCTGAATTGAGTGGTGCCGTAATTACTGATGCGCGCCAATCCTATAATCAAGTTGGAAAACCATCTGTGAGCATGCAGATGAACAGTAAGGGTGCCAAGATTTGGGAAGCAATGACTGGTAAAGCATATGCACAACAAAGCCAAATAGCCATTGTTTTGGATAACATTGTATATTCGGCACCTGGTGTGACCACAGGCGCTATTTCTGGAGGGAATTCAGAAATATCTGGATCGTTTACCTTAAATGAGGCTATCGATTTAGCGAATGTTTTAAGAGCTGGTAAACTGCCGGCTTCTGCTGACATTGTTCAAGCTGAAGAAGTCGGTCCGTCATTGGGGCAAGAAGCAATTGATAGCGGAATGATGTCCTTCTTGATAGCCTTGGCTTTGGTATTGGGTTGGATGATCATGTATTATGGCAGAGCAGGTTGGTTTGCTGATGTTGCTCTATTGTTCAACATTGTATTGATTTTTGGTGTGCTTTCAGGTTTGGGAGCAGTATTGACACTTCCAGGACTTGCTGGTATTGTGTTGACCATTGGTATGTCTGTGGACGCGAACGTTCTTATCTTTGAACGTATCCGAGAAGAGGTAGAGAAGGGGAAAAGCCAAAAAGAAGCCATCAAGGATGGTTTTGCAAATGCCTTGTCTTCAATCTTGGATGCGAATATTACCACAGGTTTAACGGCTATCATTCTATTCGTATTTGGTACAGGTCCGATTAAGGGATTTGCAACAACCTTGATTATTGGTATTGTCACCTCTTTATTTACTGCAATTTTCATCACAAGATTGTTGGTAGATTGGTATGTGAACAGAGGAAAAACATTGGCATTCTCTACTTCCATCACCAAAGGCTTGTTTAAAAATGTGAATATCGATTTTATCAGAAAACGAAAAATATCCTATGCCATTTCGGGAGCTTTGATTTTGTTGAGCATTGGTTCATTATTCGTTGAAGGACTAGATCAAGGAATTGATTTTGTTGGAGGAAGAACCTATCAGGTACGTTTTGCGCAGGATGTGAGTCCTGAAGAAGCATCTAAAGAATTAAATGCAGTATTTGGAAGCTCAGAGGTTAAAACAATTGGAAGTTCGCATGAACTGAAAATTTCAACCAAATATAAAGTAGATGAAAATTCTGCTGAGGTCGACGAAGAAGTTCAGTCAAAACTATTTACAGCGTTGCAAAAATTCCTTCCAAATGGCATGACGTATGACGATTTTAAAACCGGTTCTGGTGATGCTAAACTTGGAAAAATGTCTTCCAGTAAAGTGAGTCCAACTATTGCCGATGATATCAAGAAAGAATCTTTCTGGGCGGTTCTTGGGTCTTTGGTTGTAGTTTTCCTTTATATTTTGGGACGCTTCAAAAAATGGCAATTCTCTTTGGGTGCCGTTGCGGCAGTATTTCATGATGTGGTCATTGTGTTGGGGATCTATTCGTTGCTTCACAAATTCATGCCTTTCAGTATGGAAATTGACCAAGCGTTCATTGCAGCTATTTTAACAGTTATCGGTTACTCGTTGAATGATACGGTAGTTGTGTTCGATAGAATTCGTGAAGTCACAAACGAAAGAGGTTTCAGAGGGGGTGTGAACATAAATTCTGCAATCAACAGTACGTTGAGTAGAACCTTGAATACATCGTTTACTACATTGATTGTACTGATTGCGATGTTTGCATTTGGAGCAGATTCACTGAGAGGATTATTATTTTCATTGATTATAGGTATAGTTGTAGGTACCTATTCATCTATATTCATAGCGACACCTATTATGTATGATACTTTGAAAGATAAAGGGGAATTACCAGAAGTAAAGTAAGTTTCAATTTCAAATGAATCGAAAAAGACTGCCAATTTTGGCAGTCTTTTTTTATTTTATGAATTCTACTTTTCTTCCGAAGATTTTTTAAAGAGTCGTTATTGGGTAGTATATTCAATCAGATCTCCCACTCCTAAATTCCAAGCTTCCGACAAACCAGCATTCACTTCTAGGACAAATTGGGCTGGAGCTTCTGAAGGAAGCGACGTTTCATCAAATGGCTTTGCATCTTTTTGGATGCTTACAATTTTTTTATCGGAACCAATGTAAATGATGTCCAAGGGAATCCGTGTATTCTTCATGTAAAAAGTGTGATAAGTTGCTTTGGGAAACACAAATAGCATGCCTTGACTATTTTCCATAGAATCGCGATACATTAAGCCAGTTTGAGTCTGGTAGTCGTCATCGGCAATTTCTATATCAATCGTTTTAATAATGGAATCGTTTGATTTTTTGATGGTCAGTTCCCCTTCTTTTTTAAAGGTGATAACCACAGGTTTCACGGTCTTTTTTTCTTCTTTGCAGGAAGAAACGGATATACAAAATATGCCGATTGATGCAGCGGTAATTAGTTTGAAATAACGACGTTTCATTATGAAAATTTCGTTTTTGGCTTATACACAAACATAAAATACAAACCAATCAATATAAAAGGAATGCTTAACAATTGTCCTGTATTGAGCCCCATCATGGTAAAATATTCGTCTCCTTGTGGTTCTTTGACAAATTCAACAAAGAATCGAATCGTCCAAAGCAAGACCAAAAACAATCCGAAAAGAAACCCTTGTTGTTCTCTTTTCTTGGTTTTCCAATAGAAATAGAACAGAATAAGGAATACAAAAATATAGCAAAAGGATTCATACAATTGCGCAGGATGACGAGCAAAATCTTCTCCATTTTGTTTAAAAACCACTCCAAAATCTGTACCTGTTGGTTTTCCTACGATTTCAGAATTAATGAAATTGCCTATCCTTACAAAAACAGCTCCAGAGGCCACAGGAATGACAACTCTGTCCAGGATCCAGATGACAGATTTGTGCAATACTTTTTTATTATATAAGTACATTGAAATAATCATCCCAATCGCAGCACCATGACTTGCTAGGCCTTGGAATCCTGTAAAATGTATTCCGTTCTTAAAACTGAATGGCAAAAAAATGCTGAAAAAATCTTCCTTGAAGAGTTCCGGTTGGTAAAAAATGACATGTCCCAAACGCGCACCAATCATGATTCCCAGCACAGAATATATAAATAAGGAATCCAGCGATTCATCACTTTGCCCTTCATTTTTATAAATACGTTTCATGATGAAAAAGCCAATGATAAAAGCAACAATCCACATCATACTATAATAATGCAATGTGAAAAAGCCAAAGATGTCGATTCCTTTTGAAGGATCCCAAACGAATTTAAGAAAGTGCATTTAGTTTAGTTTTGATTCGTAAATATACTATTTTGAAAAAGACTTTGTGTTATGGATATTATAAATTAATCGGTCTTGGGCGGCACTGGGTCATAACCGGATTTTCCCCATGGATGACAACTAAATATTCTTTTTGTAGCCAACCAACCTCCTTTCAACAATCCATGTTTTTCAAGTGCTTCTTTTGCATAGTGTGAACAGGATGGCTGAAAGCGACAGGAAGGTGGTGTCAATGGCGAAATAAATAATTGATAGAATTTTATCAGAAGCAGAAATGGATATATAAGTACTTTTTTCATTTTCACCTCAAAGAACTAATCAATTTGTGAAAAAAGTGGTTCCATCTTTTCCGTCATTCAGTTGGATTCCTTTTGCCGCCAATTCATCTCGGATTTTATCAGACATTACAAAATCCTTGTTGGCTCTTGCTTCCTGACGCAACTGTATCAATAATTCAACTGCTGAGGTCAATTTATCAGTTGTAGATTCAGCAGCTTTTGTCACATTTACCAAACCTAAAATGTCAAATGTAAAATCGTAGATGGTAGTTTTCAGTAAAACCAAATCTTCTTTGGTAATCGTAGCACTTCCATCTTTAATTTGGTTAATGAATTTTACAGCTTCAAATAGATTTGCTATCACCATGGGCGAATTGAAATCGTCATTCATGGCATCATAACACTCTTGTTTCCATTGGTGAATATTGAACGTTGAAGTTGTTGAAGTTTTCAATTCATCAAGACTATTGATGGCATCCATCAATCTGAAAAAACCTTTCTCACTTGCCAAAAGCCCATTATTGGTAAAATCCAAAACACTTCTATAATGTGCTTGTAGCATAAAGAAACGGGCAACACTCGGGGCATATGCTTTGGTAATATGAGGATTGTCACCTGAAAATATTTCATTAGGTAAAATGAAGTTTCCGGTTGATTTTGCCATTTTTTTACCGTTCATGATGAGCATATTGGCATGCATCCAATAATTTACTGGAGTTTGGTTATTGCATGCTTCACCTTGGGCAATTTCACACTCATGATGCGGAAATTTTAAGTCCATTCCTCCTCCATGTATATCAAAATGTTCACCTAAATATTTGGTGCTCATCGCAGTACATTCCAAATGCCAACCAGGAAAACCGTCACTCCAAGGTGATGGCCAACGCATGATGTGCTGTGGTTCTGCTTTTTTCCAAAGGGCAAAATCCTGTGGGTTTTTCTTGTCATTTTGACCATCAAGTTCACGGGTGTTATGAATTAAATCTTCAACGTTCCGCTTGCTCAAAATACCGTATTGTTTGGTTTCGTTATATTTCAACACATCAAAATACACGGAACCGTTTGTTTCGTATGCCAATCCTTTATCAAGTATCGTTTTAATGATTTCAATCTGTTCTATAATATGCCCTGTGGCCGTGGGCTCAATACTTGGAGGCAAAAAATTGAAAGAATTCAAAATGTTGTGAAAGTCAACCGTATAGCGTTGAACTACTTCCATTGGCTCAATTTCTTCCAAACGAGCCTTTTTTGCAATACGGTCTTCACCAGCATCGGCATCATTTTCCAAATGTCCAGCATCAGTAATGTTTCTCACAAATCGAACTCGATATCCCAAATGTTTAAAATAGCGAAAAATCATATCAAAAGACATAAACGTACGGACATTACCCAAATGGACATTGCTGTAAACGGTCGGACCACATACATACATCCCTATGTAACCTTCGTGTATGGGTTTGAAAGTTTCCTTTTCTCCAGATAGAGAGTTATAAATATTTATTTGTTGATGATTGTATAGATGCATTGAAAAGCAGTCGTTTTGTAAAATTAAAGAAATCTAAAAAGTAGTGTCCAATTTAATGTAATCCAAAAACTCCCGTTTCAAATCATTTTCCTTGAATTTTCCACAGAATTCTGAGGTTACAGTACTACAATCGATATCTCGGATACCTCTTGAATTGACACACAAATGTTTGGCATCAATAACACAGGCCACGTCTTCTGTATTTAAAACCTGCTGCAATTCCTTCACGATTTGTATGTTCAAACGTTCTTGTACCTGTGGACGCTTTGCGAAATAATCCACGATACGGTTCATTTTTGAAAGACCAACAACGGTACCGTTGGATATGTAGGCCACGTGAGCTTTTCCGACAATTGGCAATAAATGATGTTCACAGGTTGAATAGACGGTAATGTTTTTTTCCACAAGCATTTCTCCATATTTGTACTTGTTTTCAAAAGTGGAAGCTGAAGGTTTTTTCTTTGGGTCCAATCCGCCAAATAGTTCTTTCACAAACATTTTTGCAACTCTCAAAGGAGTTCCATTAAGGCTATCGTCAGTAAGATCGAGTCCTAATGTTTCCATGATGTGGCGCACATCGTCTTTAATGATGTCTATTTTTTCGTCTTGAGACAGTTTAAAGGCATCGTCACGCATTGGAGTGTTGGCGGAAGTGCCTATATGGTCGTCACCGATAGATTCAAAATCTTCAATATTGTTTTTAAATTTCATTTTAGTAAATCTTAAATAGGCTTCAAATAAAACAGAATGCAAAGATAAGCATTAAAAATAATCAATGGATGGTAGGAGTTTTTTAATTTGAGATGTTATATCAATATTATGTTAAGGTATTAAGTTCGTTAATAAATTAACAGTTGATTTCTTAAAAAATACTTAAATTTCACATCTTAAAAAATTTCAAAATACAAGCAATGAAGCGCAACATCCCTTTTATTTCCGTATTGATCATATTTTATTTCTGTTCAACAAACTATTCCTTCTCACAATCTGACAAAACTATTATTCTAGATGGAATTGTTTATCAAGCAAATGTGGATGCCCCTCTAACAGATAAGGAAGATAAGATGATTAGAGAAGTGTATGGAGACAATACCCAGAAAGTAGTCTTTGAAAACCCACAACTCTTAAAGGATTTGAAAAGTCTTTTGAGAAACAGAATGGAAATTATTCAAATTTCTGATCCCATGAAGCAGAAGGCGACTAAAATGTTATCTGAAATGCCACTTAACAATCAATACAATCCAAATTTGAAAAGAAGCGTATTTAAGGATGTGGAGAGTTTTAATCCACTAGTATATAGTTTGGATTTTTTTGCAAAAGGGTCCTATCTGTATCGCATCGACAATACAGACTATTTTATAAAGATAATATCTCAATACCGTCAATAAATTAATTAATTCCACCAATCCCACTAAGATGAAATATTTTTACTTTTTTGTTATCTTTCTTTTGTCAATCAACATCTTTTCACAAGATGTTTTCATGCAAAATGGAACGTTCAACAGATGTGCTCCCAATAAGCTTTATGATTCAGGAGGTGGTTCTGCAAATTATGGGGATAATGAAAATTATGTTACAACTATTTGTGCAGAAAACCCAGGAGATTACATCATTTTAAATTTCACGTCTTTTGCTACACAACTCAATCAGGACATATTAACAATCTACGATGGACCAGATACAACTTCACCTGTGATTGGGTCATATTCTGGTGGATCAACATTTAGCCCTGGAACTGTTTCTGCATCTCCAGCAAATACAAGTGGATGTTTAACTTTGCAGTTTGTGAGTAGCTCATCAGTCAACACCACAGGTTTTGTGGCAGATATACTTTGTGCAGAACCTTGTCAAGACATCACGGCGTCTATTGATTCAACAACCCCTATGCCTAACGGTGTTGGTGTTGTGGAAATTCAGCCAGGGAATATTGTTTACTTTGAATCCAGTGCTACATTTTCTTCCGACGATACTGGAGCCACTTATGTATGGAATTATGGGGATGGAAGTCCTACTGAAACAGGATTTTCTGTGTCACATGTTTTTGCAAATCCAGGCACATACACCGTAACCTTTACGGCCACAGATACTAATCCTTCAGGATGTTCGGCCACTGCTACAATAACTGTGAAGGTTTTGGATAACAATACTTGTGCGGGAGCGCTACCTATTTGTTCAGGTATTGATAATGTACCTTCACCAGTAGGTTCTGGGGCCGCAGAAGGAGGAATTAATTACGGGTGTTTAGGAAGTCAACCTAGACCCAGATGGTATTTTCTCCAAACTGGGCCAACTTCAGGTAGCTTGAATTTTACATTAACTCAAACAACTGGTCCCAATCAAACAGGTACAGGTATTGATGTGGATTTTATTATTTGGGGACCATTTAATGAACCTGTTTGTGGGTCAGCAAATTTAAATCCTTCAACTCAAGTTGATTGTAGCTTTTTGCCAGATCCAACGGAATACATTAACATCCCTAACGCTCCTGCTAATTCATTTTATGTTTTGTTGATAACAAACTATAGTAGTAGTGCTGGCTTTATAAATTTAGATTTGGATCCTTCTTCCACTGCCGATACCAATTGTGACATTATCTGTCAAGTTGACTTAGGAGAAGATGAAACAATTTGTGATGGAACTTCTTTTACAATAAATCCGTCTTCCAATGGAAGCTTTACCACATTCGAGTGGCAACTTAATGGAGTAACTATTCCTGGTGAAACAAATCCAACGCTAACCGTTACAGCTCCAGGAACATATACATTGATTGCTGAAGGTGTAGATGCAATTTTTGGTGATGTTTGTACAGCCCAAGACGACATAGTTATATCAGTAACACCATTAGATGACGCTTCATTCAGTATAACACCCACTTGTAATGGAGGAACTGTTACTATAACCGGTGATGTGGGAGGTACATTTGCTTTTAACCCACCAGCTACTGATGGTGCACTAATAAATAGTACTACTGGAGAAGTTACAAATGCATCTGAATCGACAACATATACCATAGAATACACTACCTCGGGAAGCTGTCCAGCTTCAAGTACTCAAGATTTAACAACATCTGGTTTAGATGATTCCAGTTTTACACTGACACCTACTTGTGATGGAGCTACTGCAAATATAACTGGAATCGGTGGTGGCACATTTTCGCTGGTTACAACTGATGGCATTGCAACAATAGATTCTGTGACCGGTACTGTTACAGGAGGTTCTATAGGATTTACATATACAGTTGAGTATTCAACTACTAGTGCTTGCTCTTCTACAACGGCACAAAGCTTTGATGTGATCCCAATGGATGATGGCAGCTTTACCATGACTGCAACCTGTGATGGAGCTACAGCTGAAATTTCGGGATTGGCTGGAGGTACTTTTGCTTTTAACCCAATACCGACTGATTCGGCGGTTATAGATTCAACGACAGGTACAGTCACAGGTGGAAACTCTGGAGCTTCTTATACTGTAGAATATATGACATCTGGCACTTGTCCTGTTACTACCAGTCAAACGTTTTCTGTCCTCCCTGCAGATAATCCTTCTTTCACCATGACACCTACTTGTGATGGTGGTACTGCCAATATAACCGGATTGGCTGGCGGAACATTTGCATTTAATCCCATGCCGAACGATGCTGCCATTATTGACAGTATAACTGGAGAAGTGACGCTTGGTACTTCTGGAGCTACATACACTATAGAATATACAACTTCAGGAGTATGTCCTTCGAGCAGCTTGCAAAATGTTACGGTACTCCCTTCCGATGATGCCTCATTTAATGTTATTCCTACCTGCGATGGTGGTATTGTTAACATAACCGGTAATCCAGGAGGAACTTTTGATTTTAATCCGACTCCCTCAGATGGGGCGGCTGTAGATATGAATACTGGAACTGTAACTGGCGGAACCTATGGTGTGTCTTATACAATTGAGTACACAACCAATGGAATTTGCCCTACGACTGCAGCCCAGACTTTTTCAGTTCTATTAGCTGATGATTCCTCATTTACAATATCTCCTACCTGTGACGGTGGAACTTCGATGGTCACTGGTCTTGTAGGCGGAACATTTGCATTTAATCCTGTACCTACAGATGGAGCTACAATTGATTCTACAACGGGTATTGTTACTAATGGAATTCCATCTGCATCGTATACCGTCGAATATACAACTAATGGTACCTGCCCTTCCTCTAGTTTAGTAACATTTACCGTCCTCCCGCTACCTTCTGTGGTCTCCCCAACGCCGTTATCTGTCTGCGACGACAACGTATCGGACGGTTCCACGTCGATAGACCTTGGCGTTAAGGACAATGAGATCACTGGCGGCAACCCGCAGTACACTGTGAGCTATTACCTGACCCAGGCGGACGCCGAAGCCGGCACATCGCCGCTTCCGGACCCCTACACCAACACGAGCAACCCCCAGACGGTCTACGTTCGGGTTGTCGACAGTTCTACGGGCTGTCACGACACCACGGAGCTTCTGCTGCAGGTTGAGCAGGCGCCCGTTGCGAACGTTCCCTCTCCGTTGGAGTACTGCGATCCCGACAGCGACGGTTTCGGCGTGTTTACATTGACCGATGCCGAGGCACAGGTCACCGGCGGCGCGCCGGGCCTGACGGTGAGCTACCACGAGACGATGGCGGACGCCGAGAACAATGTCAACCCGCTATCCAGTCCCTACAGCAACATAGTTTCCTATTCCCAGACGGTATACGTGCGGGTTGAAAGCGCCACAATAGCCACGGACTGTGCGACCATCGTTGAGCTGCAGCTCGTGGTCAACGACACCCCGCAGATAGAGGACCCGGCACCGCTGGAGGTATGTGACGACGATGCCGACGGCTTTGCGCAGTTCGACCTGACCACAAAGGATTCGGAGATACTTGGCGGGCTTGATGCCACGCAATATACGGTCAGCTATTATGTGTCCCAGGCGGATGCCGATGCCCCGATGAACGCCATAGCGTTCCCGGGCGCCTATACCAATACGGTGGCCTTCAACCAGACCCTGTGGGTGCGCGTGGGCGATACGGCCAATGGCTGTTACAAGCTGACGACCCTTGAACTTGTGGTCAACGCCCTTCCCGTTCTGGTGCAGCCTTCGGCCCTGGAGCTTTGCGATGTCAACAATCCTGGGGACGAGGCCGAGGCCTTCACGCTGGGAGATGCCGAAGCACAGATACTGAACGGCCAGACAGGTATTTCCCTTACCTACCACGAGACACAGGCGGATGCCGATGCGGGCACTGGCGCTATCGGCAGTCCCTATACCAACACCTCCAACCCACAGACCATCTATGTGAGGGCAGTGGCCACGGCGACGGGCTGTGCAAGCACCATTACCCTTGACCTGAGGGTCAACCCCATACCTTCGCCAGCGGCCCCTCTTCCTTTGGAGGAATGTGATGAGGACAACGACGGCTTTGCGAGCTTTGACCTGGAGACCAGGACATTGCAGATTGTCAACGGCGAACCGGACATCGAGGTGACCTACCATGAGACGATGGCGGACGCGGACAGCGGGCAGAACCCCCTTTCCAGCCCTTACGACAACATCGTGGCGTTCGCCCAGACAGTATATGCCCGTGCGGAGAACACGCTGACCGGCTGCTACACGATAGTGCCGATGTTGCTCAGCGCAGTGCCGACCCCGGTGGTCCCGTTGGACATAGAGGACTATGTGGTATGCGACACCGACGGTGACGGCATTGCCCAGTTTGACCTGACCACCAAGAACGGCGAGATACTTGGCGCACAGGACGCATCGCAGTACGTGCTGACCTACCATACCAGCCAGGCGAATGCGGATACGGGGGCAAACCCGATAGTCAATCTCACCAACTATACCAACCTCACCAACCCACAGACCATCTATGTGAGGCTTGTCGGGCTGAACGGCTGTGACAAGACCGGAGAGTTCGATATCAGGGTGGAGCTGCCGCCGACGGCCGTACAGCCCACCCCGCTGAACCTTTGCGACGACGGGGTCGCCGATGAGATGACCACCTTTGACCTTACCGTCAAGGATGCAGAGATTACGGGGGGCAATGCCAGTTGGTCGGTAAGCTATTACACCACCGGAGCCGATGCACAGGCCGGCACCAACGTGATAGACCCTGCCACGGCCTACGTCAACATGTCCGTGGGCGGCAGCCCGGCCAATCCACAGACCCTGTACGTTCGGGTGACCGATACCGATACGGGCTGTACCGATTTCACGACCCTTACCATCCGTGTGCTGCCGAACCCGACACCAAGTACGGACCCATCGGACCTTGAGCTGTGCGACGATACCAACACGGGCGATGGGCAGGAGGTCTTTGACCTTACCGCCAACGAGGCCTATATCATCAACGGGGAGGTCGGTGTGAGTGCCACCTACCATGTGACAGCGGAAGATGCCGAATCTGGAGAGAACGCGATAGCGGACCCGACGATGTACACCAATTCGAACACCGACGGCACGCCGCAGACCATCTATGTGAGGGTCACCAACGACGCCACCGGCTGCTATACAGTAGTGGACTTCGACATTTCGGTGAGCCCGCTGCCAGAAGTGGTCGCTGTCACGGACTACATCCTCTGCGAGGTGGATACCGACGGCTTTGCCCAGTTCATCCTTACGGACAAGGATGCAGAGGTTCTCAACGGTCAGGACCCTTCACAGTTCACGGTGACCTACCATGCCACCCAGACGGGCGCGGACAACCTTACGGGCGCACTGGTGAGCCCGTACACGAACACGGTCAACCCACAGCAGATATTCGTGGCGATCACCAACAACGCCACAGGCTGTTCGATAAGCACGGTGAGCTTCAACATCGAGGTCGACAACGGAGCCGAGGCGAACGCTGACATGGAGCCCATAGAGCAGGTGGTGTGCGATGTCATAGGGGACAACGACGGCCTTGGGCAGTTCGACCTCAGGGAGAACGACGCAGAAGTACTGGACGGACAGGATCCGCTGAACTTCACCGTCACTTATTATGCCGCGGAGGCGGATGCAGAGCTTGGCGTGAACCCGATACCGTACATCTATGAGAACACGGGCAACCCCCAGGTGATCTACGTTCGCGTGGACAACGATACGCCCGACGCTTCGGGGATGGACAGTTCCATCTGCTATGCGGTGGCTGAGCTGACCCTCCGGGTGGACCTCAGGCCCATCTTCGACCTTGACGACAGCTATACCCTCTGCGTTGGCACCAACGGGACGGAGGTCATCGGGTCCCCGGTACTGGACACGGGCCTCAGCGCTGCGGACTACACCTTTGTGTGGAGCCTCGACGGTGAGGTGCTGCCGGGCGAGACCGGCCCGAGCCTAGTGGCTTCAGAGGGGGGCGCCTATAGTGTGGAGGTGACCAATAACGCCACGGGATGCACGGAGAGTGACAGTGCAGCGGTGGAAGTCAGTTCGCCCCCGACGGTGGAGGTTGAGCTCACCACACAAGCTTTTTCGGAAAACCACGTTATAGTAGCGCAGGCTACGGGCGACGGCGAGTACGAGTACAGCCTGGACGGCGGTCCATGGCAGGCCAGCGGCACGTTCGAGGGCGTTTCCCTTGGGGAGCACACGGTGATGGCCCGTGACATAAACGGCTGCGGGCTGGCGGACGGCACGATGACGGTGCTGGACTACCCGCACTTTTTCACCCCTAACGGCGACGGAAGGAACGAGACGTGGAACATTGTCGGCCTGGTCGGCCAGGCGGGCGCAAAGATCTATATCTTTGACAGGTTCGGCAAGCTGCTCAAGCAGATAAGCCCTTCGGGGCCGGGCTGGAACGGCACCTACAACGGGGAGGCGATGCCATCGAGCGACTACTGGTTCACCGTGGAGTACCAGGAGCCTTCAACGGGACAGACGGAACAGTTCACCGCACATTTTACATTGAAAAGATAGAATTGAAATAAATAAAAAAAAGTGCTAAACTAGTTTTGTTTAGCGCTTTTTTTGTTTTTGTTGCTTTAAAAATTTACAGAATGATGTGTTTTTTTGAACATATTTTATATATGCTATCTTTAAAGGCTAAACCCTAATGTTAGAGTTACATTAGATTTTTTTGAATCAATAATTGCGGCATCTGTCAAGCCAACACTATATAATTGATTATTGATAGTTCTGTCAGAATGATCAAAAGCTAAATCTAATTTAATATTTCCAAAATTATATCCTAAACCAAGGGAAAATCCATTCAAATCGCCATAAAAATCTTCATTTTCATAAGGACTTTCTTCCAACCTGTAGCCACCTCTAAAGCTAAATTCCTTGTAACGATATTCACCGCCAATTCGATAGGTTGAAGCAACTTTGAGATTATTGTTAATGATATTATTTTGAGAAGCAAAATAGGGGTCAGAAGTAGGCTTGAATTTAATATTTCCATAATCTTTTAAAGAATAATCAAAGCTTATCAAACCTCGTTCTCCAAAAACATAAGCAAAACTTCCTGTTAATTTTCCTGGGGTTTGCAATTTGTAATCTGGAAAAATATTACGGACTGTAGCAATGTATCCAATATCTATATCCGCATTGTTGGAATTGATATTTTGAACAAGTTCTTCATTTATGGTATACCAAGTGGGAGAATTATAAGTGAACCCCAATCTTAACTCTTCGGTTAATTTGGCAATTGTGCCCAATTGAAATGAAAAACCATTTCCTGTTGTATATAAAGAGTTTTCAAATAGAACATTGTTGACTACAGAGCCTTCGTTGGAATTTGTTTCAGTAAAACCTGTAAAACGCTCATAATTGATAAAATGTGAGTTTAAATTTAAACCAAAATATAGCTTATCATTGTATTGGGTCGCGACATTAAACGCGAATTTACCATTGTATCCAGTGCTTATATATTGATAATTTTGATTAAAAGAGCCTGGAGCAATATTTGATACATAATCTATATTATCATTATTGGTGTCATTATCCAAATTTAAAGGGTCAATAATTCCAGACCAATAGCCTAAAAAGGCTTGTTGAAATTCATATCCATAATTTGGATCACTACCAATGTTGGCATAACCTTCCTCGAGTAATTCTCCTGGTTGCAATTTTAAAACTCCAAACGGAATTGCTTGATTTTGAGTAAAAGCCAAAAAATAATTATCAATAGAATTAGTGTTGTTACCAGATGCCAACCAATTATCTTCATAATCTGAAGTTTTATCATAGGCAACACTCAATACGAATTTTTTCCAAGCAGAATCTTGACTACTATTTTGGAATACAAAGGCAGCGCCTGTCTGATTTAAATCTATTTTGGATTCAGAAGATGAATTGAATCCGTTGAAAAACCTCACATCATTTTTTGTATTGAGGCTCGATAACGAAATAGAGGCATGGCTAGTGGTAAATATAGCAGAGCCGGCTGGATTGATACTCACCGCAGACATATCTCCCCCAAGAGCTCCAAATGCTCCGCTCATGCTTCTAAATCTCGCTGTACCCTGAACTTCATCCGACGAATATCTAATGGCATCTGTGATGTCTTGAGCGAAAACACTGGACATGGATAAGACACCTATGAATAGTAAACTAAACTTTTTCATATTATTTTTTTAATTAAAATTAAAAGCATTTTATTTTCTCATCCACCCCTTCTAGATGAACCACCCGAACTCCTTCCGCTGCTACTAGATGAAGATGACCTGGAAGGACCTGAACTTCTCACTGTTGATGAGCGGCTCGATGAACGACTTGGAACATTTACCCTTGTATTTGAGCGTGTGTTACTACTGCGTGAATTTGTGTTAATCCTGGTGTTTGAGCGCGTTGAATTAGACCTTACATTATTATTGATTCTTGTATTTGATCTAACACTGTTTGCTGGATTATATAGTGTAGAGCTAGAATTTCTAATAGAAGTATTTCGTCTAGTAGTACTTCGGACATCATTATTCCTGTAAGGATTAATATTTCGTCCAGAATAGTTTATGTAACTTCCGCGACGACCTGAGTTGTAAGCAACATTTCTTCTATAGTAATTATGGCCGTAATAGCCATTATATCCATAGTAGTAAGGACTATAAAAGCCTCCATAATAACCATATCCATAATAAAATGGGTCATAATAACCATAGTAACCATTCCAACCATATCCATAACCAAATGCCCAAGGGCTATACCAGCCATACCTATATCTCCAAGGACTATACCATCCATACCAACCCCAATTGTTCCAACCGTAATTGGAGTAAACATTTATAGTGACATTATCAGAATCTTGTCCCCATCCAGCATATCCTTCTTCATATTCAACTTCTCCAGTTGCTTCATTGTAGGTACCTTCATAGTCATCGATATCGGTAAAAATGACATTCTCTTCTTCAGCGATTCTAGCATATTTATCCGATTTTTCAGCGAAATAACCTTTATAGTAAGCATTGTCATCATTAGTTACCTTAGTTTCTTCAGTAGGAGTTGGCTCATCTGTAGAATTATAAATACCATCACTATCATGACCAACGTATTGGTATGATCCACAAGAAGCCAACACAAAAAGTGAGCTTAAAGCAAGATAAAATGGCAATTTCGATTGTAAATAAGTTTTAAATTGCATATCTCTTTAATTTTATTGTTGAACATTACAAAAATAGTTAGTTTTGCTGAACTATTTTTTTATTTAACATAAGCACAATATTTGTGCCAAAATACTGACAATGAGCAAAAATCTCACCTCTCGTTCGGAAGATTATTCTAAATGGTACAACGAATTGGTCGTCAAGGCTGATTTAGCTGAGAATTCAGCCGTTCGAGGTTGTATGGTTATTAAGCCATATGGGTACGCAATTTGGGAAAAAATGCAAGCAGAATTGGACAGAATGTTCAAGGAAACAGGGCACCAAAATGCCTATTTTCCACTTTTTGTTCCTAAAAGCCTTTTTGAAGCTGAAGAAAAAAATGCAGAAGGTTTTGCCAAGGAATGTGCTGTAGTGACTCATTATAGATTGCAAAACGATCCTGAACATTCAGGGAAATTGAGAGTTGATCCTGAAGCAAAATTGGAAGAGGAACTAGTGGTGCGTCCCACAAGTGAGGCTATTATTTGGAGCACCTATAAAAACTGGATTCAAAGTTATAGAGATTTGCCGATATTGATCAATCAATGGGCCAATGTTGTCCGTTGGGAAATGCGCACACGTTTGTTTTTGCGAACAGCAGAATTCTTGTGGCAAGAAGGGCATACTGCTCATGAAACAAAGAATGAAGCCATTGCCGAGGCAGAACAAATGAACAATGTCTATGCTGAATTTGCGGAAAATTTTATGGCCATTCCTGTGATAAAAGGTATAAAAACGGAAAGTGAGCGGTTTGCTGGTGCTGAAGAAACCTATTGCATAGAAGCATTAATGCAAGATGGAAAGGCTTTACAGGCAGGAACCTCTCATTTTCTGGGACAAAATTTTGCAAAAGCATTTGATGTGAAATTCACCAATAAGGAAGGAAAACTAGATTATGTCTGGGCAACTTCTTGGGGTGTTTCCACACGCTTGATGGGTGCTTTGGTGATGACGCATAGTGATGACAATGGCTTGGTATTGCCACCAAATTTGGCGCCTATCCATGTCGTTATAGTTCCGATTTACAAATCTGACGAACAACACGAAGAAATTTCTACTCTTGCTCACCAGTTAATGAAAGATTTCAGGTTAGATGGAGTTGCATGCAAATATGACAACCGAACAACTCAACGTCCAGGAGCTAAATTTGCACAATACGAATTACAAGGTATTCCATTGCGCATCGCTATCGGTCCCAAGGATTTAGAAAACAAAACAGTGGAGTTGGCTCGCAGGGATACATTGTCCAAGCAAACCATACATCTCAACGATTTGACAAAAACTGTAAATGATTTATTGAGTGAGATTCAAAAATCGCTTTATAACAAGGCTTTGGATTTTAGGAATTCTCATATCACGGAAGTAAATAATTTTGAAGAATTTAAAACCGTTTTAGAAAACAAAACCGGTTTTATTTCTGCCCATTGGGATGGAACAGCTGAAACCGAACAGAAAATTAAAGAATTGACCAAAGCCACCATTCGTTGTATCCCAATTGATGGTAAAAAAGAACAGGGAGTTTGCGTCTTTTCTGGTAACCCTTCTAATGGGAGAGTACTGTTTGCAAAGGCTTACTAAAAAATTCTCAAAAAAAAATAGTTTGGTGTTGCAACATTTAAAAATAGTTGTATTTTTGCATCCGCATTCTAACAAATGTGAGTTCATTTGAAATATATCAAATGGCCCGTTCGTCTATCGGTTAGGACGCCAGGTTTTCATCCTGGTAAGAGGGGTTCGATTCCCCTACGGGCTACATATTAAATAAGAAATAAAAGGATAATGGCAAATCATAAGTCAGCATTAAAAAGAATCAGAAGCAACGAAGCAAAACGTTTGACCAACAGGTACAAACATAGAACGACCCGTAATGCTATCAAAAAATTACGTGAAACAACGGATGCTAAAGAAGCAAAAGAAATGTTTGTGAATGTGTCTTCTATGATTGATAAATTGGCAAAGAAAAATATCATTCATAATAATAAAGCAGCCAACCTTAAATCTGGTTTGGCAAAATATGTAGCTTCACTATAATTAGATAGAACTAACTCATATAATTTAAGCCTCTTTTTAAAGGGGCTTTTTTAATATCAATGATTTATCTTTAAAAGAAAAAACCTTTGAGGATCAGTTCAAAGGTTTTTTTATTTCATCTTGATGGAGAATTAACCGTTCATTGAAATTAAGAATTCTTCATTGTTTTTGGTCTTTTTGAATCTATCATTGATGAATTCCATCGCTTCAATTGGGTTCATATCTGCCAAATATTTGCGCATCACCCACATTCTTTGAATCGTGTTATCGTCCAATAATAAGTCATCTCGACGTGTACTTGACGACGTGAGGTCAATAGCTGGGAATATTCTTCTGTTTGAGATTTTTCTATCCAACTGAAGTTCCATATTACCAGTTCCTTTAAATTCTTCAAAAATCACTTCATCCATTTTAGAGCCCGTTTCGGTCAAAGCAGTTGCAATAATGGTCAACGAACCGCCATTTTCAATATTACGGGCAGCACCGAAGAAACGTTTTGGTTTGTGAAGCGCGTTGGCATCCACACCACCACTCAAAATCTTACCTGAAGCTGGCTGAACAGTATTGTAAGCTCTCGCCAATCGTGTGATTGAATCCAAAAGAATTACGACATCATGTCCACATTCTACCAATCGTTTTGCCTTTTCAAGAACAATATTGGCAATTTTAACATGTTCGTGAGCTTCTTTGTCAAATGTAGATGCAATGACTTCACCTCTTACATTGCGTTGCATGTCGGTTACTTCTTCAGGACGTTCATCAATCAATAAAATCATTTGATATACTTCAGGATGATTTGCTGCAATCGCATTCGCAACGTCTTTTAGCAACATGGTTTTACCCGTTTTTGGTTGCGATACAATCATACCGCGTTGCCCTTTTCCGATAGGAGAAAACAAATCCATAATTCGTGTGGAGATAGTGCTTTGTTTCTCTGCAATATTGAATTTTTCCTGAGGGAATAAAGGTGTCAAATGTTCAAAAGAAACCCTATCTCTTACAACATCAGGACTTTGCCCATTGATTTTACTCACTTTTATCAAAGGAAAATATTTTTCACCTTCCTTTGGAGGACGAACGTGTCCTAAAACCGTATCTCCTGTTTTTAAACCGAACAAACGGATTTGTGATTGGGACACATATATGTCGTCAGGTGATGATAAATAATTGTAATCCGATGAACGTAAAAAGCCGTAGCCATCTTGCATGATATCCAAGACACCTTCGCTTTGTATTATGGCATCAAACTCAAAATCAGGTTCTCGATATCGATTTCTGGTGTCTTTGTTTCCGTTGTTTCCACCATTATTGTCATGAACGTTACCGTCTTTCTCTTTTGGGCGCTGATTAGGTTTGTTAGTGCTTTCTTTAGGACGTGGGTTTGGTTTGTTCTGTTGTTTGTCCTTTTGTTTGTGTTGTGACTTTGGTTCGTTTTTTTGAGCTTGATTGTCAGAAGGTTTTTTTTCTTCTGAGGGGGTATCATTCTTAGAATCGGTAAATTCCATTTTTTGTTGTTCTTTAGGTTGTGCAACTGGTTTTTTTATGCGTTCTCTTTTCTTTTTAGGAGTTGGATTGGGTGTTGCTGAAGAGTCTTTAGTAGAATTTTCCTTCTTAAGACCTTCTTTTTTTAAAACATCTGGATTTGCTGCTTGCATGTCCAGTATTTTGTAAACCAGTTCAATTTTTTTGAGTGTCCGGTATTTAGGTACATTTAATTTTTGGGCTATATCCTGTAAATCGGAAAGCTTTGCTTCTTTTAATTGCGAAATTTCAAACATGTATGTTTATAGAATAATTATTTTAAACTGAAATTGGTCTATTCTGAACTTTTCAAATAAAAACTGAAAGATAAGGGTAAAACCAAGAAAAATTTGAAGATTTGATGATGTGTAACGTTCTGATGCACACATTGTCTATGCAATAATACAATTTTATTTTAAAAAGTGGTATATCTTTTAAAAAGAAACTGTTAATTTTGTCGTTAAATTTTTGAAAACCGATGTTGCAACGCATACAAACAGTGTATTTGTTATTGGCTGCCATAAGTTCTGGAGGTCTGATTTTTGTGTTCCACTTATGGACTACAAATACTGACACATTGATGTATGCTAAAGACAATATGTACTATTTAGCTTTGTTTTTGGGTTCTGCAGCATTATCTTTGATATCGATTTTTGGTTATAAAAATAGAAAGTCGCAATTCATTATGAATCGGCTTAATATCATATTGAACTTTATTTTATTAGGATTATTTGTGTATCAATCCCTAAACTTATCTGGAGAAGCTGATGTTTCGGAGAAAGGTATTGGGGTCGTGCTTCCTGCTTTATCTATCGTGTTGTTGGTTCTTGCCAACAAGGCCATAAAAAAGGATGAAGATCTCGTAAAATCTGTGGATCGATTGCGATAAACCCTATTAACTTAATTTTATTAGTGCGTAAGCCCAAGGTGGAGATCTTGGGCTTTTTTATTTTTTGAATTCAATCACTTCCAAATTTTCAATCTTCTTTCCATCAATTGTAAAACGTAGCATCGTCCTGACCTGTTGAAAACCGTGCTTACCAATTGCTCCTGGGTTCATATGAATGAGATTCAGTTTTTTGTCTGGCATCACTTTCAAGATATGAGAATGTCCGCAAATAAAGAGCCTCGGAGGATTTTCATAAATCATCTCTCTAATCCGGGCATTATATTTTCCTGGATAGCCACCAATGTGCGTAATCAAAACATCTACATCTTCGCACATAAAACGGTTATGCTCTGGAAATTCCAATCGTGCTTTTGTGTCATCAATATTTCCGTAAACCGCTTTTAATGGTTTCAATTTCTGGATGGTGTCGGTCACTTTCAAATCGCCAATATCACCTGCGTGCCATACTTCATCTGCTTGTTTGACATATTTTATAATATCATCATCAATATAACCATGTGTATCGGAAAGGAGCAGGATGTTTTTCAAATTGAAAAATTAAGGTTTCTGAATTAAAAATTTGTTAATAAACTCTCGTTAATCGACAATCACAAATAACTAACTATCTTTGCTTCTTACAAAAATAGACGTTTCATTTGAGATATTTCATCGAGTTTTCATACAATGGAAAAGAATATCACGGTTGGCAAAATCAACCCAATGCAATTTCGGTACAGCAGGTATTGGAAGCAGCATTGACCAAATTGTTGCGGGCCCAAATTGCCGTAATGGGAGCTGGTAGAACCGATGCTGGTGTGCATGCCTCGCAAATGTTTGCCCATTTTGAAATTGATGAGTCGTTTGATGTTGAATCGATTGTCTTCAAATTGAATTGTTTTTTGCCAAAAGATATTGCCATTCATTCCATTCATCCGGTGACGGATAAGGCGCATGCTCGTTTTAATGCGGTAAGCCGAACCTATCAGTATAAGATTGCGACCAAAAAAAATGTTTTCACAAGTGATTTTGCCTATCATGTGTATTTTCCTTTAGACATTGAAAAGATGAATGAGGCATGCAAAATTTTATTTCAGTATAACGATTTTCAATGCTTTTCCAAAAGCAATACCGATGTAAAAACGTATCATTGTAGTATCAAGGAAGCAATTTGGAAATTGGAAAATGAGGAATTGATTTTTAGCATTACTGCTGACCGATTTTTAAGAAATATGGTAAGAGCCATCGTTGGTACAATGCTGGAAATAGGATTGGGCAAAATGGAAGTCAAGAGATTGCACGACATCATCCTGTCAAAAGATAGGAGCGAGGCAGGCTATTCCGTACCGGCTCAAGGATTGTATTTAACTAAAATTGTGTATCCTGAAACGATAAAATTACTAACCAATGGCAAAAAAAATTAAAAGCATCTATGATGTGTCGTTGTTCAAACGGCTGATGCAATATATAAGTCCATATAAATTGGTGTTTTACAGCACGCTCGGTTTTGTGATTGGTCTGGCAATTTTTGGCGTTTGGCGTCCAAAAGTTTTACAGGAAGCCATTGATACCAAAATTGCATTGCAGCAATATGATGGGTTTATGTATTACATCATTTTGATGGTGGTACTTTTGGTTTTGGAAGTGGTCTGCAACTTGCTTTTTATTTATTACGCCACTTGGCTCGGACAATCGGTTGTAAAAGATGTGAGGATAAAACTTTTCAAACACATCTTGAGTTTTAAAATGAAATATTTTGATAATTCATCTGTAGGCGTATTGGTAACCAGGACAGTTACGGATATGGAACGAATCGCAGATGTGTTTGGCGATGGCCTATTTATGATTTTTAGTGATTTACTAAAAATGATAGCCATTGCTGCAATGATGCTGTACATGAACTGGACCTTGGCGTTGATAGTGTTCATCACAATGCCAGTGATTATTTACGCCACCAATATCTTTCAGAAATATATGAAAATGGCTTTTGAGGATGTGCGCAATGAAGTTTCCAATCTCAATTCATTTGTGCAAGAACGCGTTACAGGAATGAAAATCCTTCAATTGTTTGCTCGTGAAGAAACCGAATATAAAAACTTCATGGAAATCAATGAGCGTCACAAAAAAGGCTGGCTTAAAACCGTTTGGTATAATTCTATTTTTTTCCCAATAGCTGAATTTTTATCCTCCATAACATTGGGTCTCGTAGTTTGGTATGGTGGTCTGAATGTCGTTTTGGACGACACGGCTTCATTAGGTGAATTGACAGCTTTTATCATGATGATTCCCATGTTGTTCAGACCGTTGAACCAGATTGCCAATAAATTCAATACTCTACAAATGGGAATGGTGGCTGCCAATAGAGTGTTTGATGTTTTGGATACCAATTCTCATATTGATGACGCTGGTGCGATTGAGGCACCACAATTTAAAGGCGACATAAAATTTGAAAATGTCCACTTCTCCTATATTCAGGATGAAGAAGTGCTGAAAGGCATTTCGTTTGATGTCACCTCAGGACAAACTATTGCCATCGTCGGAGCTACAGGAGCAGGAAAATCAACTATCATAAATTTATTGAATAGGTTTTATGACATTCAAAAGGGTTCTATAAAAATTGATAATACCAATATTAAGGACATTACTTTAAAATCCTTGAGAGCACAGATTGCCGTTGTGTTGCAGGATGTGTTTTTGTTTGCAGATACCATTTTGAATAATATCACGCTTAACAACAAAAATATTTCTGAAGAAGAAGTCCAGCAAGCCGCAAAAGATATTGGTATCCATGAATTTATCATGAGCTTGCCAGGCGGGTATCACTACAATGTTAAAGAGCGAGGTGTGATGTTGTCTTCTGGTCAACGACAATTGATTTCATTTTTGAGGGCTTATGTGACCAATCCTAGTATTTTGGTACTGGATGAGGCCACATCATCTGTGGACTCGTATTCAGAACAATTGATTCAGGATGCAACCGATAAAATTACCAAAGGTAGGACATCCATCGTCATTGCCCACCGATTGGCTACCATCAAAAAAGCCGACAATATCATCGTGATGGATGCTGGGTTGATTGTAGAGCAAGGCACACACAAGGAGTTGCTCAAAAAAGAAGAAGGCTATTACCGAAATTTGTATGAGGTTCAATTTATGAAAGAGGAAACCGTTTAAGAATGTTGAGCGGCTTTTTGGGCTTCAATAATGGTATCCAAACCACCGGATGAATACATTATAAATGCAATCACAGCAAAAATTATTATTAATACTATAGTCAAAACAATCCCAAAGATTAAGGTTTTCCATACAATTCTTGAAAAACTAATTTGGTACAATCGCTTTAAGCAATATGCTGAATATAAAATCATCGTAGGAATGGCAAACATTGAAAAAATCCCAAAGCTAATGCCAAAGAATGGTAGTAAAATAAGTGCAAGAATTCCACTAGCAATTGATATTTGTGCCTGAATATACAAGAATATTACCAGTAGCTCAGTATAGTTAAACTTTTTGATATTATAAAAAACTATTTTTGCAATAAGAGCATATAATGGTGCATAAAACATCATGATGATGGATTGATATTCCTGAACAGAGCTCATTTGTTGTTTTTGGATTTCCTCTGCTCCTTTTGTTGACCAAACAGACATATCCATAGCATCAGGGAAAAATTTATTCAATATAAATAATTGTAAACCTGAAATGGTAATAGCTAATGTAAAATAGCTGATAACATCAGCATATTTTTTTCTAATGCCATTTATATAGCCTTCAATAACATTTTCAGGATTCTTGAATAAATAAAGGAATGTTTGAAAGAATTTATTGTCGTAATTAAAGAATGTCTCCGTGAAATGCTCAAAAAGATTCCGCAATGTCAACCGATTTCGAATTACCTTTCCACCGCAAGAATTGCAATAATCACTTTCTTCTGTTAAATAAGTTTTGCAATTTTTACATTCCATTTATGCCAAATCTTTTGCAATGAGCTCCAATAATTCTTCTGTATCCTTAAACATGATAAATTCGCCATTGATGACATAAGATATTTGTCCAGTTTCTTCACTTACCGCAATGGCAAGCGCATCTGTTTTTTCGGTAATGCCTATCGCTGCTCTGTGACGAAGCCCAAATCTTTGTGGAATGCTTTTTTCATTGTTCACGGGAAGAATGACCCGAGTGGCTTTTACGGTATTATTTGCTATAACGATGGCGCCATCATGTAAAGGACTGTTCTTAAAAAAGATACTTTCTATGATGGGTTGTGTGACGGTAATGTTCATTTCATCTCCAGTACCTGTCAAAAAATCTAGATTGTTGTTGCGTTCAAGAACAATCAATGCTCCTGTTTTTGTGGCGCTCATTTTTTCACAGGCAGTTACAATGGCCGAAATGTCAGTTTCAGTATTGTTTTCGGTTTTAAGAAATTTCATTTTGCTGAAAAATTTCCGTTTGCCACTTAAATTGGTAGAGCCCACCATTAACAAAAACTTTCGTATTTCTGGTTGGAAAACCACAATCAAGGCAATAATTCCAACCTTCATAAAACCATCAAAAATATTATGGAGCATGAACATGTTAAGAAAATCGGTCAATTTCCAAATCACATACACGATGATGATCCCAATAAAGATGTTTATGGCAACGGTTCCTTTTACAAGTTTGTAGATGTAGTACAAAAGGATGGCCACAAGAAAGACATCAATAAAATCAATGATCCCAAAATCCCAAAATTTAAGTTTGTCCAAGGTTGTGAGCTTTGTGTAAATTTAACAAAATATAGTTAATCAAAAATATATACATCGTTTGAGATGGTGGCATGTTTCAATTTGAGTTGAGACAGCATCGACTTGTACGTGATGTATTCCTGGAAGGTCAAGTTTTCATTGAACTTTAAATACACAATCCCCATAATCTGATCCTGAATGGAATCCATATATTTCAACCGATTGATAAATTCAGATTTTGAAGTTGGTGAAGAATTGATGCTTATGGAATCTTTGTCCTTAAATAAAATACTCAGAATATGATTGGTGGTCTCAGAAGCCAACGTTTCATAGATGCCCTGACTTTCCACAATGTTTCCGTCAATTCCATTGTGATAAACAATGTCTGTAAAATCGATAAAACCGAGGTTTTTTATGGAGGTGTCGTTGCAGGAATAATAATTTTTGGCAGCTTCATTTTTGTGCATTTTAGCATCGCGTTTTTTTTCTTGAAGTATTTTGATGGACGGAATGACTTGTCTTAAGGTCAATCGTTTGTCCACATTCACTAACCAATTGGTCGATATGATTAAATTTTTACGATTCAGCTCTACGCTATCCTTTTCATTTTCATTGTAAAAAATATAAGCGGGAGAAGTATCCATGATTTCGTGGATATTTGAATGTGATACTTCTGGTAATTGAATGGATTTTTCTTTTCCACAGGAAAAACAAAGACCTATAAAAAGAATATAAACGTATTTCATTTTCATGACCTAATTTAAATAATTCACCAAATTAACACATTCCATGGCTTCCTTTACATCATGAACCCTCAAAATAGAAGCGCCTTTTTGCAGCGCAATCGTATTCAAAACAGTTGTGCCGTTCAACGCTTCTTTCGATGTCAAATCCAAAGGACTGTAGACCATCGATTTTCTGGACATTCCAACCAGTAAAGGTAATTCAAGTATTTTAAAAAGTTCCAGATTCTTCAAAAGGGCATAATTTTGCTCAATCGTTTTTGCAAAACCAAACCCTGGGTCCACGATTAAATCAACAATTCCCAAAGCCCTTGCCGCTGTAATCCTTTCGGAAAAATAATATAAGATTTCCTTGATTACATTATCATAGTGTGTCAAGTTTTTCATGGTTTGTGGTGTTCCTCGCAAGTGCATCATAACGTAAGGTACATGAAGGTTTGCAACGGTTTTCAGCATAGTATCATCCAATTTTCCTGCTGAAATATCATTCACCATACACGCTCCAGCTTCAACACATTGTTTTGCAATTTTGCCCCTGAAAGTATCCACAGAAATAAGTATTTCAGGAAATGCTTTTAAAATTAATTCAACAATTGGCAAGATGCGTTTTAATTCTTCGTCTTCACTAATATCTTCTGCATCAGGACGAGAACTGTAAGCCCCAACATCTATAAAAGTGGCACCTTCGTTCAACATTTTTTCAACCTGTTTTAGTGCAATAAGTTCATCCTGAAATTTTCCACCATCATAAAATGAATCTGGCGTCAAATTCAAAATTCCCATCACTTTTGGAGATGAGAAGTCGATAAGCTGTCCTTTGCAATTGATTTTCATGAATTAAAGAAGATTTATAAAAACCTGAATTCAAAACTTTAAAGCCTGAACTTTGAACTTTAAACTATTTAGGCGAAATTTACGCAAAATTAAATTTTTAGATGCCAAATACATCAAAACAATACGACGAGGTCATTGACAGATGCCGAAGTTTATTCATTAACAAAATGGCCGACTATGGAAGTGCTTGGCGCATTTTGAGATTACCTTCATTAACGGACCAAATTTTTATTAAGGCACAGCGCATCCGAAGTTTACAACAAAACACTGTTAGAAAAGTTGATGAAGGAGAAGCTAGTGAATTCATTGGAATTATCAACTATTGCATCATGGCACTGATTCAGCTTGAAAAAGGTGTGGTCGAACAACCAGATTTAAAAGTGGAAGAAGCGACCAAATTATATGATGAAAAAGTTGTTTTGACCAAACAGTTGATGATGGACAAAAACCATGACTATGGTGAGGCTTGGCGTGATATGCGTGTCAGTTCGTTGACCGATTTGATTTTGCAGAAACTATTGCGTGTAAAAACAATTGAAAATAACCAAGGAAAAACTGTGGTTAGCGAAGGCATTGATGCCAATTATCAGGATATGATCAATTATGCAATCTTTGCGATGATACATTTAAACCAAAAATGAAAGCATGAAAATAGTAGTAAACATTTGTCGAATTTTAGTTGGAGTTCTATTTATCATTTCAGGATTGATTAAGCTGAATGACCCATTGGGGTTTTCCTATAAACTTCAGGAATATTTTGGGGCTGATGTATTAAACCTTACATTCTTTGAACCCTATGCATTGGTAATCGCCATTTTTGTGGTTGTTTTTGAGGTAGTTTTAGGTGTTTTCTTGTTAATTGGTTACAAACCAAAGTTTACAATATGGAGTCTTTTATTGATGATTTTGTTTTTTACAGTATTAACGGGTTACACATACTTAACGGGCTATATTCCTGATAACGGAAGTTTCTTTGATTTTTCATCTTGGGGAGTTCATAAATCTTCTCAAATGAAGGTTCAAGATTGTGGTTGTTTTGGCGACGCTTTACATTTGACACCTTGGGAAAGTTTCTCAAAAGATGTCCTATTGCTTGTTCTCATTTTAATTATCTTTTTTGGAATCAGACATATCAAACCTCTCTTTAGCAAATTTGGTGTCACACTAGTGGCATTGTTGAGTTTTGTGTTCTGTCTTTGGTTTGGCTATCATGTGTTGATGCATTTGCCAACAATAGATTTCAGAGCATATAAAATTGGTAACAACATACAAGAAGGCATGAGCATACCACCAGATGCTGCCAAACCGCTAATTGAATATAATTATACATTTAATGTGAATGGCAAAGAGAAAACCTATACGGTTACAAGTGGTTATCCTGATGTAGATGGGGAGTTTGTTAAAGTAGATTCAAAAATTTTGGATGAAGGTTACGTGCCTCCAATTCAAGATTTTTCAATAGAATCGGATGATGAAGATTTGACACAGCAGTTTCTTGAAGAACCAAAATTGGTGATGGTCATCATGTATGATTTGAGCAAAGGTGAATGGGAAGGCGTTGAAAAATTGAAATCCATGTCTGAAGCAGCGATGAAAAAAGGCTACAAAGTCATTGGATTGACATCTTCTGGTGGTGATGCAAAAGCAAAATTCAAAGCGGACAATGATCTTAATTTTGATTTTTATCTATGTGATGAAAAAGTATTGAAAACCATCGTTCGCGCAAATCCAGGCGTGGTCGTACTCAATAAAGGAACTGTCATTCAAAAGGTGCATTGGAATGATATTGAGGACTTGAAGTTCTAGTTTTTAGGTTACGATTATCGACTTATATCTAAACAATAGACACACAACTGATAAATTATCTCTTAAATAAAATCTTTTACGCCATCCTAACTCTGTTTGGAGTCGTAACCGTCATTTTCTTTTTGTTCAACGTGTTGCCGGGCGATCCAGCCCAAATGATGTTGGGTCAAAATGAAGACAGCGCACAATTGGCTATCGTAAAACAAAAATACGGTTTCGATAAACCCATCAGCACACAATATTTTTACTATTTGAATGATTTGTCGCCTATTTCATTTCATTCCACAAATGCCGAAGATTATACCTATTTAAGGCAAAATAAATATACGGCAACCAAATTATTCACAATAGGAAAAACAACGACAGTACTAAAATTTCCTTATTTGCGTGAATCTTTTACCAAACAAGGGAAAAAAGTATCGCAAGTCATAGGGGAAACACTTCCAAATACGTTTGTTTTAGCAGTGTCCGCAATTATGATAGCCATTTTTATCGGAATTGTTTTAGGAATCGTTTCGGCATTGTTCAAAGACAGATGGTTGGACAAATTCATACAGGTTGTCAGCACCATCGGAATGAGTGTTCCGTCGTTTTTCAGTGCCATTTTATTCGCATGGTTTTTCGGTTTTGTTCTGCATAAATACACAAATCTTGAAATGACAGGAAGTCTGTACGAATTGGATGATTATGGTGAGAAAATGCATATCCAATGGAAAAATTTAATCCTTCCGGCTATAGTTTTAGGAATTCGTCCTTTGGCTGTAGTCATTCAGTTGATCCGTAATTCTTTATTGGAAGTATTCAACCAAGATTATATAAGAACTGCAAGGGCTAAAGGATTGAGTGAATTCCAAATCATTAAACGTCATGCGGTAAAAAATGCACTCAATCCTGTGGTAACAGCCATTTCGGGATGGTTTGCTTCGATGTTGGCAGGAGCTGTTTTTGTTGAATATATCTTTGGTTGGAATGGGCTTGGAAAGGAAATAGTCAACGCTCTAAATACGCTTGATCTGCCTGTGATTATGGGAGCTGTGTTAATTATTGCATTGGTCTTCATAATTATCAATATTTTTGTGGATATCATCTATGTTTGGTTGGACCCAAAAGTTAAACTTCAATAAATAAGAAAATGAGAGCAAAAATCGTCGCTGGAAACTGGAAAATGAACAATGATTTGGCACAGACCGAAACATTGATAACCGAACTCAAACTGCAAAAAATCACGTCCGATGCCGAAGTGATGATTGCACCCTCATTTACAAATTTGTGGCCCTCATTTCAAGCCACAAAAAACACGTCCATAGAGGTCATTGCCCAGAACATGCATTTTGCTGAAAATGGAGCCTACACAGGAGAAGTTAGTGCTTGTATGCTTCAAAGTGTTGGTGTAAAAACCGTTATTTTGGGGCATAGTGAACGTCGCGCTTATTTTAACGAAACGGACGAACTTTTGGCCAAAAAAGTAGATGCAGCTTTAAAAAATGAGTTGCGAGTTATTTTCTGTTTTGGTGAAGAATTGAACGACAGAAAGTCTGGCAATCATGAAAAAGTGGTGGAAAACCAAATTAAAAATGCACTATTTCATCTAGACGCTTCTGCATTTGAAAATATCGTTTTGGCTTACGAACCAGTCTGGGCAATAGGCACTGGTGAAACCGCAACGCCAGAACAAGCACAGGATATGCATGCTTTTATCAGAAAAACTTTGAAAAATAAATATGGAAATGGGATTGCAGATAATGTTTCCATTCTTTATGGAGGCAGCGTAAAACCCGATAATGCCAAAGAAATTTTCTCCAAACCAGATGTGGATGGTGGGTTGATTGGTGGTGCCTCTTTGAAAGCATCGGACTTTTTCGCCATAGTTAATGCTTTTTAAGGTATGTCCAATAACATTTATATTGGTTATTATTTTAAAGTAGAACCTTTACAGCCAGCAGTAGAAATTCTCATTGCTGAATTGGGATATGCTGGGTTTGAAAGTTTTGTGGAAACTGAAGATGGTGTTAACGCTTATATTCAAAAAGAGGAATGGAATGAAAACATTCTTGCCGACATTCAAATTTTGAATTCTCATGAATTTGAAATTACTTATACATTTGAAGAAATTGAACAGACTAACTGGAATGAAGAGTGGGAGAAAAATTTCAACCCCATAATTGTAGATAATGTGTGTTCCGTTAGAGCACCATTTCACCCTGAGCCAAATACGGAATTTGACATTGTCATCGAGCCCAAAATGAGTTTTGGTACTGGTCATCACGAAACCACACACATGATGATTCAGTATATTCTAAAAAATGATTTTAAAAATAAATCAGTATTGGACATGGGTTGCGGTACTGGTGTTTTGGCAATTTTAGCTGAAATGAAAGGTGCAAAACCTATTGATGCTATTGATTATGACAATTGGTGCTATTTGAACAGTCTCGAAAATGTAGAACGGAATAACTGCAAGCACATCACTGTTTTAGAAGGTGATGCAAGTTTGTTAAAAGAGCAAAAGTATGACAGTATCATTGCCAACATCAATAGAAATATTTTGCTGAACGATTTGGCAACTTACGTCAAATGTATAAATCCGAACGGCACTCTTTTTTTGAGCGGATTTTATAATGATGATGTTCAAATTATAGAAGAAGAATGCAATAAACACAATTTGAAACTCGTTGAAAGTTTAGAAAAAAATAATTGGGTTGCCCTAAAATTTGTAAATTAGCTATTAGCTACCGATAATATTTTTAAAAACTGCAGATTGATAGCTGCCACTGAAGACTGAAAAATGAGTACCAAAGAGAAATTTCAAGAAGACCTACTTGTTGATACATTGGAACAACATCTCAACGAGATTGTTCTGTATAATGATGACGTCAATACGTTTGATTATGTCATTGACACTTTAATCTATGCTTGTGACCATACTCCAGAACAAGCCGAACAATGTTCAATTTTAGTGCATTATAAAGGTAAATGTACCGTCAAGACTGGTGAATATGACGAGTTGAAACCTCGTTGTACAATGCTTTTGGAAGCTGGTTTAAGTGCCGAAATTGTCTAAATCTAAAGAGTAGAAGGGCACACAAAATCAGTTGTTGGCAGATCGGTATGTTTAATCGCACCAAAACCACCTGCAATATCCACCAAATTAGTGAAACCTCTTGCTTTCAAAATCGAAGCAGCTATGACTGAACGGTAACCACCTGCACAATGTATGTAGTAAGTTTTATCTTTATCAACCTGACTCATGTTTTGATTGATATAATCCAAAGGGAAATAGTGTGCATCCACTAAATGAGAGGATTTAAATTCTCCATCTTTTCTTACATCAAGAATATTAACGTTGCCTTTTTTAACTCGTTTCGCAAACTCATCAGCAGAGATGGATTCTAAAGTTTCTATATCTTTTCCTGCGGCTTTCCAAGCATCAATGCCACCTTCCAGATAACCCAAGGTATTGTCATAACCCACACGTGATAAGCGTGTCACTGCTTCTTCACTTTTTCCTTCTGGAACCACCAGAATCAAAGGTTGCTTTAAATCGGTTATCAAAGCACCAACCCAAGGTGCAAATTGACCATTCAATCCAATAAAAATGGAGTTGGGAATATGCCCTTTGATAAACTCACTTTGAGGTCGTACATCCAAAACCATTGCTTCTTCATGGTTTGCCATCGCTTCAAAATTGTCTGCATTCAATGGCACATTGCCTTTTTTCAAAACCTGTTCAAACGCATCATATCCAGTTTTGTTCATCATGGCATTCTTTGCAAAATATTGCGGTGGAGGAGGCATGCCATCCAAAACTTCTTTAACAAACTCTTCTTTGGTCATATCAGCTCTTAAGGCGTAATTGGTTTTCTTTTGGTCGCCAATGGTACCTACGGTTTCTTTACTCAAATTTTTTCCACAGGCAGAACCTGCTCCGTGTGCTGGATACACAATGACATCATCTGCCAATGGCATGATTTTTTTGCGAAGTGAGTCATATAGCATTGCTGCCAGATCTTCTTTGGTCAAATCCGATTTGATGGCCAAATCTGGTCGTCCAACATCACCCAAAAACAGGGTGTCACCAGAAAAAATGGCGTGGTTTTTTCCGTTGGCATCAATTAATAAATAAGTGGTCGATTCCAATGTATGGCCAGGTGTATGCAACGTTTTGATAGTGATGTTTCCCAATTTGAATTCCTCGCCATCTTTTGCGGAATGAATATCATAAGCAGTTTCAGCTCCTGGACCATACACAATTGTTGCTCCAGTTTTCTTTGCCAAATCCACGTGACCAGAAACAAAATCGGCATGAAAGTGCGTTTCAAACACGTATTTTATTTTAGCATTTTCAGAATTTGCTTTATCAATGTAAGGTTGTATTTCCCGTAAAGGGTCAATAATGGCAACTTCGCCTTCTGATTCAAGATAGTATGCACCTTGCGCTAAACACCCTGTATAAATTTGCTCTACTTTCACCTGTTACTGTTTGTTGTTTTTCAATTGTCATTTAAAGCACCAACTACCGTCGTGTTAATTTTGAACTTTTTGATATGTCAATGCCATGTTGAAACATCTGATTATGCAAAGATACTAAATCTTCAAAAGCTGTCCTGCGAATGGCATTACATTTCTCTATTGCAGCTCCCGAAAAATAATATAAAGAGCTACCAGAAGTGTGAACCAACCGAAACCGCGTTTGAGTTTTGTGCCACTGATAAATTTGGATGTATAGACCCCGACGATGATTCCCAAGATGGAAATAGCTGTAAATAAGAATAAAAATGACCAATCAATGTCCCTATTTTGAATATCCCCAGTAAAACCAATCAACGAGTTAACAGCAATAATCAATAAGGACGTTCCAATAGCTTTTTTCATTGGGAGCTTTGCCAAAAGAACCAGGGCAGGAATAATCAAGAAACCACCTCCAGCGCCAATGATTCCTGTCAAAAGCCCGACAGACACTCCTATAAAAACCAAAAAGGGAATGTTAATGGTCGATTTGAAATCAGGATTCGGAATGTCCTTTTTGGAACGAATCATTGAAATGGATGCCAAAAACATCACAATGGCAAAAAAGGTCATGATGAAAATCTCCTTAGTGATTTCAAAGTCAGCAATTGTAAATAAAGTATCAGGAATTGCAGGTACAAAGTAGCGACGCGTCAAATACACAACCGTAAATGCAGGAATTGCAAAAATGATAGCAGTTTTGATATCTATCAATTGTTTCCTGAAATTTTGAAATGCACCAATGGATGAGGTGCTTCCCACTACAAATAATGAATACGCAGTGGCTGTGATGGGGTTGATGCCAAAAAGATAGACCATCACGGGAACTGTGATAATGGAGCCACCACCTCCTGAAAGCCCCAAAACCAATCCAACCGTAAATGCTCCGAAGTATCCTAAAACATCAATCAATTCCATTTAGTGTGGTAATCTGTCTTTAAAGACACCATAAAGATAAGTTCCAATAATGGCTGCAAGAAGGACAATCAACATTGAAAACACTCCAGTTCCCACCAAAATATACATGGGTCCCGGACAGGCTCCTGATAAGGCCCAACCCAACCCGAACAAGGAGCCACCGATAATATATCGGATAAATCCTTTTTCTTTAGGCGGTACGTTCATCAAATTGCCTTCAGTGTTCATTATGTTCAATTTTTTTGAAATTAATAGTAAAAGAATTCCAGTAACGACTGCAGTTCCCATGATGCCATACATGTGAAACGATTCAAAACGGAACATTTCATAAATGCGATACCAAGATACTGCTTCCGATTTAACAAGTACAATTCCAAAAATGATTCCGACGATTAAAAATTTAAAGAGTTTCATGTTTTAAAAAATTAAAGGAAACAATAAATAAATCATAATCAATCCGCCCAGAAAAAACCCAATCACAGCGATGAGTGAAGGCCATTGCAAACTACTCAATCCTGTAATGGCGTGCCCAGAAGTACAGCCACCAGCATATCGTGTTCCGAAACCCACTAAAAATCCTCCAATAATTAAAATGGATAAACCTTTGAAGCTAAATACGGCATCCCAACTGTAAATTTCTTCAGGCATTAATGACTTTCCCGCTTGTGAAAAACCTAATTCTGATAGCTCTTGCACAGTTTTCGGATTCAAATCTATATCAATAGGATTGGATAACAAAAAGTGACCAATAAATCCGCCAATAACCGCTCCCAAAACAACCATCAAATTCCATTTTTGGGCTTTCCAATCGAAATTGAAAAATTCGGTTTTCTTTCCTGCTCCTGCCATAGTACAAAATGTGCGAAGATTGGAAGACATTCCAAAAGTTTTACCCATATAAATGAGAAGGAACATGATAAGTGCAATTAGAGGACCCGAAAGGTACCAAGGCCAAGGATTTAAAATGTATTCCATTGGATTATTAGTTAGAATTGATTGCAAAAGTAAGGATTTACAATTTTGGAATAAATTGTTTGGTAGGTTTTTAATTAATGTACTATATTTGCATCCCAATAAAATGGCCTCGTGGCGCAACTGAATAGCGCATCTGATTACGGCTCAGAAGGTTACAGGTTTGAATCCTGTCGAGGTCACTATTGAAGCTCTAATAAGCATGAAAACCTTGCAAAATCTATGATTTGCAAGGTTTTTTCATTTTTGATAGTACATACTATTTGATATAATATGGTATTAAATGGTAGCTGTGCGGTCAACAAAATATATCGCGGTCAACAGTGTTGACCGCGAAGCAAAAACAAAACCATAGTTGATTTGACATTTGTCTGGAAGTTTAACCTTAAAGACATACAACTATGAAATCATCAAACACTTTCTCAATCCTATTTTGGATTAATGCTTCACGTGCCATCAACAACGAAGCTGAAATTTATGCAAGAGTAACTGTTAATCAAAAACGGGTCAACATCAGTCTTAAACGAAAGGTAAACATTAACCAATGGGATGTGACCAAAAAGCGAATTAAAGGTCATTCTGCTATTGCTAAACAAATTAATCAATATCTCGACCAGGCTTATACGCAGTTGTTCCAGATTTATCAAGATTTGAAATTTCAAGAAGTTCTTATCACTGCCGAATTGATTAAGGCAAATTATACTGGTGAAAACGAACAATCAAAGTCCTTATTAAACCTCATTGAATATCATAATAGGAAAATTGCAAATACACTTGCCAAAGGCTCTATTAGAAATTTTGGAGTTACAGAAGGCTATCTTATAAAGTTTTTAAAGCAAACCAAAAAAACTACTGATATCTATTTAAAAGAGCTGGATTATAAATTCTTATGTGATCTCGAATGCTATCTTTCTTCATATTGGCCAGTTGGCCACCCAAGGGCAATGAGCCAAAATACAATCATGAAGCACATTCAAAGATTGAGAAAAATGGTAACATTGGCCTTTCATATGGAATGGATTACAAAGGACCCATTTGTAAGATGGAAACCAACATTTGAGAAAAGAGAACGTGAATTTCTTTCTGAAAATGAACTTTCAAACATGGAAAATTTTGAATTTGATAGTGAACGTCTTGACAGAGTACGGGATTTGTTCATTTTTAGTTGCTATACAGGAATCAGTTATGTCGATATTATGAATTTAACCGAGAACCATATTTTAAAGGGAATTGATGGTGGTAATTGGATTATGACCAAAAGACAGAAAACAAAAGCACAGGTAAAAGTGCCTGTTTTAGGAAAAGCTGAAGAGTTAATTGCAAAATATAGAAATCACCCAGTGACACAAGTGACTGGTTCATTGATGCCAATTATTACGAATGAGAAATTGAATCAATATCTCAAAGAGGTTGCATTTTACTGTGGTATAAGGAAAAATCTAACGTTTCACATGGCACGTCATACCTTCGCAACAACCATAACACTGTCTAATGGCGTACCCATTGAAACGGTTTCAAAATTATTAGGTCATACAAAGATTGCTACGACTCAAATTTATGCTCGTGTTATTGAAAGTAAGGTAAGCAATGATATGAATAACTTAAAAGCTTTACTTTCTAAAAAAGAAACGGAACCAAAAAAGAACCACACCAATGGATGAAAACAATTGCACACCAATTGCATTCTATAATTTGTATATTTGTCAAACTATATGAAAATAATTGTTTCCATATCGATGTCATTTCTATTCCTTTTTCAAGGAATGGCAGCTAATATGGAAGTCTGTGAGCAAATTGAAGAAATATCCCATTTTATTGCTCATTATCAAGACCATAAGCAAGATGATGGCTATTCTTTTTTTGAATATGTTTATCAAGATTATATAAGTGATGATGGAAAACCTGACAACCACCATCAAGATTCAGACCATGAAGATGTGCCTTTTCATACAAGTCATCAATGCTGTCAACATTTTGTATTCTTCGCACCATTTCAGCCAACATTAATTACTGATGTTACCTTTGAGGTGCAAAATCAATTTAATTTCTACACTTCACATTTAGATTCCAGATACCTGGAATCCCTATTTCAACCACCTCGGGTGTAATGAATATATCTGCGAACGCAGGTATCATATAAATTCAAGTTACCAACGCACAATGTTGATTGCTTCTCTCTATTTATAAATTCATTATATCTATCATTCTATGATTAATAAAATCATTGATTTTTCAATCAATAACAAATTCATAATTGGTTTGCTGACGCTTACCATAATTGGAGCTGGTATTTGGAGCATGACCCAAGTGCCCATCGATGCCGTACCCGATATAACAAATAATCAAGTTCAGGTCATTACACAAGCACCAAATTTGGGCACAGAAGATATTGAGCAAATCATAACCTATCCTGTTGAGGTGGCCATGAGCAACCTACCAAATGTACAGGAAATTAGGTCTATCTCTCGCTTTGGCTTATCTGTGGTTACCATAGTGTTCGCTGATGATATGGGAACATATCTCCCACGACAATTGGTAGCCGAAAAACTAAATGAAGTCAAGGAACAAATTCCTGCGGGTTTTGGAGAACCTACTATGGGGCCTATTTCAACAGGTTTAGGGGAAATTTACCAATATACTTTAAAAGTTGCACCTGACTTTAAAGACAGATATACCATTGCAGACTTGCGTTCTATGCAAGATTGGATTGTGCAACGTCAAATGGCAATGGTAGAAGGTGTGGTAGAAGTCAACGCGATTGGTGGCAAAATTAAACAATATGAAGTGGCCGTTGACCCTAACGATTTAAACGCTATGGGTTTGACAATTACCGATGTATTTAATGCACTCGAAGCCAACAATCAAAATACAGGTGGTGCCTACATCGAAAAAAATCATCAGGCCAATTTTATACGTGGTGAAGGCTTGGTGCGCAGTTTAGAGGATATTAAAAAGATTACGGTTCAGAATGTCAATAATATTCCTGTGACCATAGGAGATATTGCAACTGTTCAATTTGGTTCGGCCATTCGCTATGGTGCATTGACTCAAGATGGTGAAGGCGAAGTGGTAGGTGGTCTGGTGATGATGCTCAAAGGGGCTAATTCCAATGATGTGATTGCCAATGTAAAGGAACGAATGGCACAAATAGAAAAATCATTGCCTGAAGGTATAATTATTGAACCACTGTTAGACCGAAGTAAATTGATTGCCGAAACAACCTCTACGGTAGCCACCAATCTTATTGAAGGTGCATTGATAGTCATTTTCGTTCTAATTTTCTTACTCGGTAACTGGAGAGGTGGTTTAATAGTGGCGTCCACCATTCCATTGTCTTTGTTATTCGCTTTTATATTGATGAATGTCTTTGATGTATGGGCAAATCTAATGAGTTTGGGGGCTATTGATTTTGGAATCATTGTAGATGGCGCAGTAATCATTGTAGAAAGCACCGTTTTTCTCATTGCATCTCAAGTCCTTAAAAAGAGAAACCTGTCTGCAAAAGAGCGTGACAAAGTAGCCTCTGATGCATCTAAAAAAATGATGAATGCCGCCTTTTTCGGTCAGTTGATTATTCTTATCGTATTTCTTCCAATTTTGGCATTGCAAGGTATCGAAGGTAAAATGTTTAAACCGATGGCATTGACCTTTATTTTTGCTATGATTGGTGCAATGGTACTCTGTTTAACCTACGTTCCAATGATGTCTGCACTTATTTTAAGAGCACCAAAGAATGACAAAAAATCGTATGGCGATAAATTCGTGCATTGGGTTGAAGATAAATACCAACCCTTATTGGTGAGAGCCTTACAAAGAGGAAAATGGATAATTGGAATTGCGGTTGTGCTATTCGGCATTACGCTTTTTATGTTTAGCCGTATGGGTGGCGAATTTATTCCACAATTAGATGAAGGGGATATTGCATTTCACGCCATTTTAAAACCAGGAAGCTCACTAACTGAAACGATTGAAACCACTACAAAAATTGAGCAAATTGTAAGAGCAAAGTTTCCAGAAGTTGAAAAAGTTGTCAGTCGTATAGGTGTTGCAGAAATCCCCACAGACCCTATGCCAATGGATTTAGCTGATGTATTTGTAATCCTAAAACCTAAAAGTGAATGGACAACTGCTGAAACAAAAGATGAGCTGATTGAAAAAATGAAAGAAGCGATAGAAATCGTGCCAGGGGTTAATTATGAATTTACGCAACCCATCGAAATGCGCTTTAATGAATTGCTTGAGGGTGTTCGAGAAGATATTGCTATAAAGCTCTATGGTGAAGACATTGAGGTATTGTCACAAAAAGCGGAAGAAATTTCAAAAATAATTGCAGGTACTGATGGTATTGGCGATATGAAGGCCGAAGCCACTACAGGACTGCCACAGATGACCATTAATTACAATAGAAATAAATTAGCACAATATGGGCTTCAGATAAACACCTTAAATCAAACAGTACAATCCGCATTCGCAGGTGGCGTAGCAGGAGTAATTTTTGAAGGCGAAAAACGTTTCGATTTGGTGGTTCGATTGAGTTCCCAAAACCGAAAGGACATTTCAGATGTTCAGAATTTATTTATCAATCTACCTTCTGGTGCTCAAATTCCGTTGCGTGAAATTGCCGACGTAAGCTACAAAGCTGGACCTATGCAAATCAGTAGGGACAATACCAATAGAAGAACTTATGTAGGGATTAATGTAAGAGGTCGGGATGTAAAATCGTTGGTTGAAGAAATCAAAACTAAATTAGATGCACAATTGGATTTGCCAACTGGTTATTTCATTCGCTATGGTGGTGCTTTTGAGAATCTAGAACGCGCCAGTAACCGTTTGCAAACCGTTGTACCCATTGCATTATTGCTCATTTTTATTCTCATTTATTTTGCACTAAAATCATTACCTCAAACCTTGATGATTTATATCGCTATCCCCATGGCAACCATTGGAGGTGTTGTGGCATTGTGGTTAAGGGATATGCCATTCAGTATATCAGCGGGAGTTGGTTTCATCGTATTATTTGGTGTTGCTGTGTTAAATGGCTTGGTGATGATTAGTGGACTTAACGAGTTAAAAGAGGAAGGAGTAACCAATTTAAAAGATAGGATTGTAGAAGGTACTAAACGAAGAATTAGACCGATTATGTTAACAGCTTTTACAGATGTATTAGGGTTTTTGCCAATGGCTATTTCTGCATCTGCTGGAGCAGAGGTACAACGTCCATTGGCGACGGTGGTTATAGGTGGATTGTTAACCTCTACATTACTTACCTTATTCGTTTTACCAATTTTATACCATTGGGTAGAAAACAAATCGTTTAACCGGAAACCGAATAGGAAACTCATTACTGCAACAACGGTAATCCTGTTAATGGTTGGCTTTTCAACACAGGGCATTGCACAAGTCCAAAACGATACCCTGCCAGAAATTACCATTCAGGAAGCGGTAAAATTATCAAAAGATAATTATCCCTTGTTGAAACAAAGGCAATTGGAAATAGCCAAACAAGAACAGTTAAAGGGTACGGCCTATGACTTCGGAAGCACCCAATTATTTACTGGTGGTGAAGAAATTAATAGTGATACAGGTATTTACACCACCATTGGTATAAGTCAAACAAATATAGATGTATTCGGAATTGGACCAAAAAGAAAGCTGCAAGAACAACGTATCCAATTAGCACAAAACGCCTATCAATTGTCCGAACTCGAATTGGAACTGGAAGTTAAAAAAGCATGGGCAACGTGCTATCAAATGAAGCGAAATTATTTGCTTTATGAAGAATTGGATGCTATCTATTCCAATTTCGAACAGGCTGTTTCCTTAAATTATGAAGTAGAAGCCATTTCAAAGTTAGAGTATTCTGCAGCTAAAAATCAAGCTTTCCAAATTCAAAATAAAAGAACACAGGCGTATAGTGATTACTTAATCGCTTTACAGCAATTAAATCTATGGCTGGTTTCGGAAGAACTATATACTGTGTCAAATGCATTCGATGTGGCTGTGGACATGAATATGGAAACCTTTACTATTGAAAACCATCCGCTCTATAGTAGGTCGCAAAAAATGGTTGATGAAGCCGAAGCAAACTACAATGCTGCGAAAGCTGATAATTTACCAAAATTTAATCTACAGGGTGGCTTACAAAAGGTAAATGGCACTTCTGGTTTTTATAGTTACCAAGCAGGAATTTCCATTCCGTTTTTATCGGGCTCTACCAAAGCACAAATAAAAACTGCTAAAATTGATAAGGAAATAGCCCAGTCAGATATGCAATTCAAAAAACAAGAAGTGCAATCAAAATTTATACAGGCTAAAGAAAATTACAGCAAATGGAAACGGTCTTGGGAATTTTACAAAGACCAAGTTTTGCCATTAATTAAAGAACAAAAAGCCGGTGCTTTATTTGCTTACAAAGAAGGTGAAATTGACTATACAGCTTTTACACAATTAATAAAAGAGGCCATTCAATCTGAACTGGAAGCACAAACAGCACTTGTAAATTATTTAGAAAGTGCCTTTCAACTACAATATTTTAATCAATAAGACCATGAAAACTATACCATATAAATTTTTAACAATAATAGTACTGTCAGTAATGCTTGCATCTTGCGGTGACAGCAAGGAACAAAAGGATGTTGACAGTAATGCTAATACTGAATCATCAAATGATGAGAATCATGAAAGGGAGGATGTGATGCTCTCCCAACAGCAATTTGATGCATTACAAATGAAAATTGACACGCTTGCATTTCGCAACATGAGCGGCTATGTCGAAGCTAATGGAACTTTGGAAGTACCACCCCAAAATGAAGCGGCTATAACAACAGTTGTAGGTGCTAATGTGGTGGCGATTGAAGTGATAGAAGGGGATAAGGTCAATAAGGGGCAAATAGTGGCTTATCTTTCCCACCCAAATATTATACAATTGCAAACGGACTATTTAAACGCTTACAGCAACAGTGTGTTTTTACAAAAAACTTATGAACGGCAACAAAAATTGTACAATGCTGGTGTGGGTTCTGGTGCCAATTTTCAAAAGGCAGAAACTGAATATGAAGCCTCAAAAGCAATGGTGAATGGTCTGGAAGCACAATTAAGAATATTGAATGTCAACACCACCTCTGTTCGCAATGGTACGATTGCTCAACGCATCGCACTGCGTAGCCCTATTGAAGGATTTGTACAGAAAGTGGAAGTAAAAACAGGACAATTTGTAGAGCCACAAACAGAATTGTTCGAAATTGTAAATACGCATCACGTACATGCAGATTTAATGGTATTCGAAAAAGATGTACACAAGGTGCATAAAGGTCAAAAAGTTACTTTTACACTACAGGCTTCGGAAGATACAGAGCTTACAGCAGAAATTTATTCCGTGAGCAAAACTTTTGAAGATAACCCTAAAGCCGTGTATGTACACGCAGAAATTGAAAACAAACAGGGTAACTTAATACCGGGAATGTATATTCAAGGTAAAATTCAAGTGGATAATACAGAAACAAAAGCCTTGCCCGAAAGCGCCATTATCAAAGACGGCGATAGATATTATGTGTTTTCAGCAGAAAAAGAAAACGATGATTGGAGTTTCAAGCCAGTCGAGGTTCTTTTAGGCACAAAGGATGGTAATTGGATTGCGGTGGAGTTTTCAGAAGACATAAAACCAAACACTAAATTTGCATACAACAATGCTTACTACCTCATTGCTGAAATGAAAAAAGGAGAATCAGAACACGCACATTAGATATGGAATCAATAGAACAATTATTAGAGTCAAACAACATACGTGTTACGGCAATGCGTTTGCTAATTTATAAGTTCCTTGCTGAAAAAGAGGTAGCAGTAACCTTGAGTGATATTGAAAACGCTTTTGATAAGGCAGACAGGACTACCTTATACAGAACCATAAAAACCTTTGAAGAAAAGGATATTGTTCATCAAATAGACGATGGTACAGGAATTACAAAATATGCACTTTGTGAACAAGGTTGTAGTTGCGACATCAAAACCGATTTGCACTTGCATTTTCACTGTAACAATTGTAATGAAACGATTTGCTTAACAGACCACAAAATCCCACAGATAAAAGTCCCAGATGGCTTTGTTTCGGAAAATGTGAATTTAGTGGTAAAAGGGTTTTGTGATAAGTGTAGTGGGCAATAATTGCACTTCCATTGCACGCATCTAAAGAATATTTTTGCGACTCAAATAGATAATTATGAACCTAAATTTTAAAATACCAAATCATTTAAAAGATGCTTATAATAAAGAATTAGGTTTTTATAAAATTGCATTGGCTAATAATCATTATTCAACTGCATGGCATCATTTGGAAAGAAGCCACATTATAGGTCAATTTTATCCTATCGAGCACACCTATTCACATTGGTTAATGCTGAAGTTCGGGTTTAAGCAAAAAGATATCAAAGAAATATTTGGACAAATTATTAGGCTACTTGTGGGAGGTTGGAAATCGTTCATCAATCACGTTCCCACAGGTAATACAGGCGGCTCAAATGTACCACCTCTTAAAAAAATGGATTTCCCAACAGATTTAAAATTGATTTTAAGTCAATACAAATAGACAATGAAAAAGAAAAAATTAAACTTACGAGATATAGAGACTAAAGAGCACAAGGGTGAACACAGTCACGATGACGGACACAACCACAGCAGTCCCGAAGAAGCATCCAATTTCAGAACCTACCTACCAGCTATTTTTAGTCTTGTTATGCTATTAATAGGCATTGCTGTTGATTATTTCGAAGCTTTCCCCCAGTTCAAGGGTTGGATTCGAGTTGTGTGGTATACAATCGCATATATTCCTGTGGGTTTTCCTGTAATTAAGGAAGGATGGAACAGCATCAAGAAAGGTGATTTCTTTACAGAGTTTTTCTTGATGTCCATTGCCACCATTGGCGCATTCGCCATTGGTGAATATCCCGAAGGTGTTGCTGTAATGCTGTTCTACGCAGTTGGCGAATTATTCCAGAATGCGGCAGTAAACAAGGCAAAGACGAATATAAAAGCATTGCTCGATGTAAGACCAAATGAAGCTTTGGTGTATCGCGATGGCGATTATGTTTCTGTGAATCCTGAAACTGTCGCGATAGGAGAAAAAGTCCAGGTTAGAGTTGGAGAAAAAGTGCCTTTAGATGGTGTTTTGCTTTCCGATAAAGGCTCGTTCAATACCGCTGCATTGACAGGCGAAAGTAAACCCGATACCATTGCCAAGGGCGAAAAAGTGTTTGCAGGAAGCATCAACATGGATGGTGTGGTTGAAATCGAGACCACCAAAGAATTTAAGGATAGTTCCATTGCCCGTATTCTCGATATGGTGCAGAATGCGACCGCCCGTAAATCAAAAACCGAATTGTTCATCAGAAAGTTTGCAAGAATCTATACACCTATTGTGGTTTTCTTGGCGATTGGATTGACGTTTATACCCTACTTGTTTGTGGACAATTATGTCTTTAACGATTGGTTATATAGAGCATTGATTTTCCTGGTCATTTCCTGTCCCTGTGCATTGGTTATCTCAATTCCCTTGGGTTATTTCGGTGGATTGGGAGCAGCCTCAAAAAACGGAATTTTGTTCAAAGGTGCTTCCTTTCTCGATGCGATGACCAAAATAAACACATTGGTTATGGACAAAACTGGAACTGTTACCAAAGGTGTCTTCAAAATCAAAGAAGTAAAAGCGATTGGTTGGGAAGAAACGGAGTTTATGAAATACTTAATGGTAATGGAAGAACAATCAACACACCCCATCGCCAAAGCAATTTTAGAATACAAGGCAGAAGGTACAGATTATGAAGCCACAGAAGTTTCAGAAATAGCTGGAAAAGGTTTGAAAGGAAGTGTGAACAGCAAAACCGTTTTAGTTGGAAATAAAGCCTTAATGACGGCCAATAACATAAATGTGCCAACGGAGACTGAATCCATTGTAGAATCCATCGTATTAGTCGCAATTGATAATAACTTTGCAGGGTATGTTGTGATAGCTGACGAATTAAAGGAAGATGCCAAAGAAACCATTACAGCATTACATAAAGTTGGAATTAAAAATATAATGATGCTTTCAGGGGATAAAGATTCTATTACCCAACAAGTAGCAAAAGAATTGAATATTGAAAAAGCTAAAGGTGGATTACTGCCTGAAGATAAATTAAACGAAGTTGAAGCATTAAAGAAAAATCCCGAAAACAAAATTGCATTTATTGGCGATGGCATCAATGATGCTCCAGTGTTGGCAGCAAGTGATGTGGGGATAGCAATGGGAGGTCTAGGTAGTGATGTTGCCATTGAAACAGCTGATGTAATCATCCAAACCGACCAACCTTCAAAAGTAGTACGAGCAATTAAAATAGGCCGTTCCACTCGCAAAATCGTTTGGCAGAATATTGGTTTGGCTTTTGGAGTAAAGGTCATTGTGCTAATTTTAGGAGCAGGTGGATTGGCAACAATGTGGGAAGCCGTTTTTGCCGATGTTGGTGTGGCATTATTGGCTATTTTAAACGCAGTAAGATTGCAGAAGATGAAGTGGGATTAATAAAATTAAACTTCTGTTAATTAAGATTATAAATGTTAAAATTTTATATCTTTGTTAAAATATGAAAAAAATATTCCATAAAAGTGTATCCTTCCTAATGGCCTTTGTAGTGTTATTCTCTACAATGTCCTTTACGATTAATGCGCACTTTTGTGGTGAGACGTTGGTAGCTACATCTTTGTTCAGTAAGGCGGAATCCTGTGGCATGGAGCAAGCAATGGCAACTTTGCCATCGGGTTGTTCAATGACCAAACCAAATTGTTGCACGAACGAACAATCGCTTATTAAGGGTCAAGACGAACTCAAGATTAATTTCGATAAAATTTCATTAGACCAGCAAATGTTTATTGCTGTGTTTTTCCATGCATATAATACACTATTCGAAACAATAGAAGACCCGACGCCTTCTATAAAAGATTATCCACCGCCCACAATCGTCAGGCAACTCTACAAGCTTGACGAGTCTTATTTAATTTGATTTATAAACATTAGAACTGTTGTCCTATGAAGTTTCATTAGGATGATTTGTCATATCTATTGGTGTCTAACTGATATTTTCTAACTGTTTATAAATCAAACTGTATGCTAAACAAAAGCATAAAATTTCTTATCGAAAACAAACTTGTTGCCGTATTAATGCTCGTTACATTTATAGGTTTCGGGACTGTATATGCACCTTTTAATTGGAACACAGGTATTTTACCAAGCGACCCTGTAGCGGTGGACGCGATTCCAGACATTGGCGAAAACCAACAAATCGTATTTACCAAGTGGGATGGTCGTTCTCCGCAAGATATCGAGGACCAAATCACCTATCCTTTAACGACCTCGCTTTTAGGAATCCCAGGAGTGAAAACCATACGTAGTTCGTCCATGTTCGGTGTGTCGAGCATCTATATCATTTTTGAGGAAGACATCGAGTTCTATTGGAGTCGTAGCCGCATTCTTGAAAAATTAAATTCGCTACCGAGTGGATTATTGCCCGAAGGTGTGAATCCAGCTTTGGGTCCTGATGCAACTGGATTGGGACAGATATTTTGGTACACGCTGGAAGGACGTGATAAAGATGGCAACGTCACAGGTGGCTGGGATTTGCAGGAATTACGCAGCATTCAGGACTATTATGTGAAATATGCCTTGGCATCTGCAAGCGGAGTTTCTGAAGTCGCATCCATTGGTGGATATGTCAAGGAATATCAAATTGATGTGAATCCTGAATTGATGCGTCAATACAATATTGGTTTAGCCCAAGTCGTAAAAGCCGTCAAAGAAAGCAATCGGGACATTGGTGCGCAGACTTTGGAAATCAACCAAGCAGAATATTTAGTACGTGGTTTGGGTTATGTGAAGTCAATTGCAGATTTGGAAAATGCCGTCGTCACTTCAGAAAACTATACGTCCATCAAAATCAGTGATATTGCAAAAGTATCCTTGGGACCTGCCACACGTCGCGGGATGTTGGATAAAGAGGGCGCAGAGGTCGTTGGAGCTGTCGTCTTGGCGCGTTATGGTGCCAATCCCATGGAAGTCATCAATAATGTGAAAGACCAAATTGCCGAATTAAGCAAGGGTTTACCATCCAAAGTATTGAGTGATGGCAGAACGTCTAAAGTAACGATTGTACCGTTTTATGATAGAACGGAATTGATTCAAGAAACCTTGGGCACGCTCAATGAAGCACTGACCCTCGAAATTCTGATTACCATTTTAGTGATTATCGTAATGGTGTTCAACCTTCGGGCTTCTATTCTTATTTCGGGATTGTTGCCAGTAGCTGTGTTGATGGTTTTTATTGCGATGAAGTTTTTTGGCGTCGATGCCAATATTGTCGCACTTTCGGGAATTGCCATCGCCATTGGAACCATGGTGGACGTGGGCATCATCCTTGCTGAAAATATCATCAGGCATTTGGATGAGGATGATAAAAAATTATCTATAAATGTCGTTGTTTACAATGCCACGGCCGAAGTTTCTGGCGCCATAGTGACAGCAGTAATGACTACTATTATTAGTTTTATTCCTGTATTCACCATGATAGGTGCCGAAGGAAAACTATTCCGTCCATTGGCATTTACCAAAACCTTTGCTTTAACGGCTTCCATCATCATCGCATTATTCTTGATTCCACCTTTTGCCGCTTTTTTATTCAAAAGCAGGAATATCCGAAAAACAGGCAATTACGGCATTAGTAGTCTGTTGATTTTGGCAGGATTTATTGCGGTCATTTTTGGCCATTGGATTGGCCTTATCCTTATTGGCTTTGGCTTTGTGGCTTTAGCAGTATTACGTGAAAAGCTTTCAAAAGAAAGGTCAAACAAATTCAACATATATCTTTCCGCAGCTGCAATAGTCTTTCTGTTAGCTGAATATTGGAGGCCGTTGGGCGTGGACAAAAGCGTGTTTTGGAACCTCATTTTTGTAGGTATCATTTGTTTTGGTCTATTGGCAGGTTTTTCACTATTTAAAAACTATTATACGCGAATTTTGAAATGGGCATTGGCAAACCGATTGTTGTTTTTGACCATTCCTACAACACTCTTAATCCTTGGTTTTTTCATTTATAAAAGCACAGGTAAGGAGTTCATGCCATCACTTAATGAAGGCTCGTTTCTCTTGATGCCAACATCGATGCCACACGCAGGAATTGAAGAAAATAAACGTGTGTTGCAGCAATTGGATATGGCAGTGGCAAGTATTCCAGAAATTGAAACCGTGGTAGGTAAATCTGGAAGAACAGAATCTGCACTCGACCCAGCGCCTTTATCGATGTATGAAAATGTCATTCAGTATAAGTCTGAATATATGTTGAAGGAAGGCAAAAGGCAACGCTATAAAGTGGATGATGAAGGTTTCTTTATTCGTAAGGACGGTAATTTTATTGCAAATCCTAACAATGAGGTCAGTCATGACGCTATAGAGGCTTATCAAAAAGAGGGTAAAAAAGTTACCGTTACGGTTGAAGCCGCTTCTGATAAACTAATTCCGGATGATGACGGAGAATTTTTTAGAAGCTGGCGACCCGACATCAATTCGCCCGACGATATTTGGAATGAAATCGTTAGGGTGACAAAATTCCCAGGAGTGACATCCGCACCAAAATTACAACCGATTGAAACCCGTTTGGTCATGCTACAGACTGGAATGCGCGCACCAATGGGTATCAAGGTGAAAGGTCAGGATTTAAAGCAAATTGAAGCTTTTGGTGTACAATTGGAAAGCATCATCAAAGAAGCTGAAGGCGTTAAAAAAGAAGCTGTTTTTGCGGACCGAATTGTGGGCAAACCGTATTTACTGATTGATATCAATAGGGAAAAACTGGCACGTTATGGAGTAACCATTGAAGAAGTCCAAAATGTCCTAAAAGTCGCTGTTGGAGGCATGGTATTGACTCAAACCGTAGAAGGCCGAGAACGTTATGGCGTGAGAGTGCGCTATCCACGGGAACTTCGTGGCGACCCATCGGATTTGAGAGATATTTATGTCCCTGTTGAAAAAGGAAGTCCTGTACCATTGAGTGAATTGGCAACTATCAAATACGAACAAGGTCCACAAGTGATTAAGAGTGAGGACACATTTTTAGTTGGTTACGTGCTGTTCGATAAAAAAGATGGTTTTGCTGAAGTCAATGTTGTTAAAAATGCCCAAACGCTTATCCAACAAAAAATTGACAATGGCGATTTAATTCTTCCGGAGGGTATCAGTTACAAATTCACAGGAACCTATGAAAATCAATTGCGAGCCGAAAAAACCTTGTCCATCATTGTCCCGATGGCGCTGTTCGTTATTTTCTTGATTTTGTATTTTCAGTTTCGTTCCGTTTCCACCACTTTTATGGTTTTCACTGGTATTATGGTGGCGTTTGCAGGGGGATTCGTCATGATTTGGCTGTATGGACAAGATTGGTTCATGAACTTCGGTTTCTTTGGGGAGAACATGCGAGAGCTTTTTAATATGAAAACTATCAACTTAAGTGTGGCCGTTTGGGTTGGTTTTATTGCATTATTTGGAATTGCAACAGATGATGGTGTTGTAATGGCCACTTATCTCACACAGACCTTCGATAAAAACGACCCGACAGATATACAGGAAATTAGACAATCCACATTGGAAGCAGCTTCTAAACGTATTCGTCCTTGTTTGATGACAACGGTTACGACCATTTTGGCATTACTTCCCGTGCTGACCTCCACAGGCAAAGGAAGTGATATCATGATACCAATGTCCATTCCTATTTTCGGAGGGATGCTTTTAGATACCACCTCTTATTTCCTAGTTCCTGTATTATATAGTTGGAAAAAAGAATGGATTGCGAAAAGAAAGAATAAAGAACCTAGAGAAGAGAAAATAGACTGATATGAAACAAACGAAAAAATATAGTTATCAAATGAAATTCAGAAGCGTCTCTGTTCTCTGTTCTCTATTCTTTGTTCTCTGTGCACAAGGTCAAGATTTACAAGCCTACATTGACGAGGCAATTACCAACAGTCCAGAAATCAAGAAATATGAGCTGCGATATGACATCACTTCTGAAAAAGTGAATGAAGCCAATTGGATTCCCAACACCGAATTTAGTGTTGGTTATTTTGTGAGCGAGCCCGAAACACGAGTTGGCGCACAGCGTGCTCGCTTTTCGGTTAAACAGATGTTGCCTTGGTTTGGAACTATCATCGCAAGGGAAAATTATGCCACATCGATGGCAGAAGCCGACTTTGTGGAAGTCACGATTGCAAAGCGTAAACTTGCGCTTTCTGTTTCCCAATTTTATTATCAGCTTTATGAAATCAGGGCAAAAGAGGGTGTACTTGACCAAAACATTGAACTGCTGAAAACCTATGAAAAGCTTGCACTGACTTCTGTAGAAGTTGGTAAGGCATCAGCCGTAGACGTATTGCGATTACAAATTCGGCAAAATGAATTGCAACAGGAAAAAGACGTGCTCACACAACAATCCAAAGGTATTCAATCGGCCTTAAACAGTTTGTTGAACCGTGATTATGATAAGGAGTTTATGGTAACCGATTCTTTGGAAATGCCTATTGATGATTTACAGCTCTCATTTGATGCACTTGCACTAAATCCAGAATTGTTGAAGTATGACAAACTTTATGAATCGGTGTCTCAATCTGAACTGTTGAATCTTCGTGAAGCACAACCAATGCTGGGTGTTGGTCTGGATTACATTCCTGTGTCCGAACGTACGGATATGAGTATGATAGACAATGGCAAGGATATCCTTATGCCGATGGTGTCCATAACCATTCCCATATTCAATAAACGCTACAAGTCCATTACCAAACAAAACGAGTTGCGTCAACAAGAAATTCAATCGCAAAAGGAGGAACGATTGAATCTTTTGGAATCTGAATTGGCCAAATCCATCTCGCAACGTAACCAAGCCAGGATAAAATTTGAGACCCAGTCTAAAAATTTGAAACAAGCCGAAGATGCCGAAGAAATCCTCATCAAAAATTACGAGACTGGAACAATTGATTTCAATGATGTGTTGGACATTCAGGAGTTGCAATTGAAATTTCAGATGAATCAGATAGAATCTGTGAGAACTTATTATGTACAATCTGCGCTTATCAATTATTTAACGAATTAAAGGAAATTGATTATGAGTTAATTGAAAGACAGATTTTTTAGTAAAATAGATAAACAATAATTATGAAAACACTATACTACATCATATTGGTCCTAATAATAGGCTGTCCTAAAATATTTGCACAGTCCGTAGAAGGCAACGTAGATAATCTACCAGTTCATGAATATACCCTGACCATCAAGGAAGAAATGGTCAATAAAGCAGGAAAGAAGGTCAAAGGCATGACCATCAATGGCACTATTCCTGGACCAATCTTGGAATTTACGGAAGGAGAATATGCCGTCATTTATGTGAAAAATGAAATGAGCGTCGAAACGTCCATTCACTGGCATGGGATATTATTACCAAATTTCATGGACGGTGTTCCTTACTTGACGACGCCACCAATCAAACCAGGGACCACCTTTAAATACGAATTCGCCTTAAAACAATCCGGAACCTATTGGTACCATTCACATACGATGTTGCAAGAACAGTCGGGTGTTTTTGGGTCATTGGTCATTCATCCAAAAGAAGAAACTCTGGTTTATGATAAGGAGTTGGTATTGATGTTATCGGATTGGACCAATGAACAGCCACACAGCGTGCTTAAAAATTTAAAACGTGGCAACGAATGGTATCAAATGAAAAAAGGTACAGCTACACCTTTAAATCGTGTGATTGCGAGAGGTGCATTTGGTACGCAGCTCAATTTCTGGAAGCAGCGAATGGAAGGGGCTGATATTGCGGATGTTTATTATCCTGCATTTTTAATCAATGGTGAAGAATCTATCGAATATCCACAGTTTAAGGCAGGCGAAAGAGTGCGTTTGCGCATTATCAATGGCTCGGCATCTTCCCAATTTTGGATGACCTTTGGTGGTGACACTCCGCAATTGGTCGCCGCGGATGGATTGGATGTCGTGCCCGTAGAACGCAATAAAACCTTCATAGGCGTGGCAGAAACCTATGATTTTATCGTGACGATGCCTCAAGAAGGTAAAATCGAATTCAAAATCATGGCACAGGACGGTTCTGGAACAGCATCAGCCTATCTTGGACAAGGTGAGGTAATGAAAGCTATGGACATTCCTAGACCAGATAAAATCCAAATGATGCAGCAAATGGCTAAAATGGATATGAAAATGGGAGCACATGCCCTAAAGTTCCAACCCAAAAAAGATGAGCAGTTTGAAATGAAAGAAGAGTATGGGATGAAAATGGATGGGATGGGCATGGACCACTCGAAGATGGACATGAAAAATGATAATACCCAGATGGACCATTCAAAGATGGATATGAAGAAAGATACCATGAAAATGGACCACTCAAAGATGGAACATTCAAAAATGAATATGACGAAAGACACTATGAAGATGGACATGAACGAAAAAAATATGGACATGGGAGATATGAAAATGGGCGGTATGGATATGTTTTCGGAATTTAATTATGATTACTTAAAATCGCCTGAAAAAACAACCTATAAAAAAGATTTACCCGTAACGGAAGTGCTGTTGAACCTAACAGGAAATATGAATCGCTATATCTGGAGCATGAATGGCGTGCCTTTAAGTGAGTCGGATAACATTCAGATTAAAGGTGGAGAAGTGACCAGAATGACCTTTAACAATCTTACCATGATGCACCATCCGATGCACTTGCACGGGCACTTTTTCAGGGTCATAAATGAAAACGGCGAGTATTCGCCCCTCAAGCACACCGTGAATGTGCCACCTATGCAGCAAATCACTATTGAATTTGAAGGCGATGAGTATGGCGATTGGTTTTTCCATTGCCATATATTGTACCATATGATGAGTGGGATGGCACGTATTGTTAGTTATGAAACACCACGAGACTCCAGAATGGCAGATTTTCCGGTTTCGAAATTGATTAAAGAATCTGACATGTTCTATAATTGGTCCATGTTGGATGTGGCAACGCACATGACGGAGTTCAATTTTGTAGCTTCCAACATACGTAATCAATTCAATGTCATGGCAGAATATGGCTGGAACCAGAATTTGGAAGCAGAAGTTACCTACGAACGCTATCTGCACGATTATTTAAGGGTCTTTGGAGGAGTAAATATCGAAAACGAAATGGAAGACAGCCTCGATGAACTTTCCACCACAGCCGTTGCAGGTATTCGCTTTTTAACCCCATACCTGTTCAATCTCGATGTGCGTATTGACAACAAACTACGACCGCAAATCGGTTTGAGCCGTGAAATCCTCATTTTTCCAAGAACCGCCATTTTTGGGTCTTATGAATATCAGGCCGATTTTGGATGGGTCAACGATTTGCCTACGGGAGAAAGTTTTTCTAAAGAAGTGGTCTGGAATGCAGGTCTCGAATATTTCCTTTCACGCAACTTTTCATTGATGGCAAGCTACGACAACCGTTTTGGTGCAGGTGGCGGACTGTCCGTGAGGTTTTAATAAATCAATTCAAATCAAATAAATACAAATAGTAATCTAAATCTAAATCAAAATGAAACAGTTAAAATTAAAAACAACAGTAATGGCCTTGGCTTTAGTAAGCCTGACAGCAATGTCTTGTAAAGACAACAAAAAAGAGCACATGGATGGGGATACGCATTCGGAGATGTCCCATGATGGCGACGTGGAACAGGGCAAAATGGAGAGTTCAAACGATATGGCCTCCAATGATGGTCAAATGGCAAATTCAAAGCAAATTATGGCCGATTATATGGCCGTAAAAAGTGCTTTGGTGGAAACAGACCAAGCCAAAGCCGCACAAGCTGGAAACAAGATGGTGGGCAGTCTTAAAAGTTTCGACATGAGTGGCTATTCTGCGGAGCAACAAACAGAGTTAAAAGATATCATTGCCGATGCTACGGAACACGCAGAACACATAGGCGAGAGTGAAATGGAGCACCAACGCGAACATTTCAAAACCTTAAGCAAAGATATGATGGATATGGTGGCCATTACAGGTACCGATGCAACCCTTTACCAACAGTTTTGCCCGATGTACGATGGTGGAGGCGCTTGGTTAAGTATGGAAAAAGATATCAAAAATCCCTATTTCGGAAGTAAAATGATGACCTGCGGAAAGGTTGAAAAAGAAATCAAATCTACCATGTAATCTGATATAAGCCTGCAAGATGCATGAAACACCTTGCAGGTTAATAATGCAATAAATGAAAATATTTAGAATCATAGCGTGGCTTTTATTGTTATCCTTTGTGGTTATTCAATTTTTTCCAACGGCTTATAATCAAAGTGAAACCGTCCCAAAAACCGATTTCATTGTGGTCAATAATCCATCGGAACACATCAGTAATTTATTGCAAACATCCTGTTATGATTGCCATAGTAACAATACAGAATATCCGTGGTACAATAAAATTCAGCCTGCCGCTTGGTATTTGGAAGAGCACGTAAAACATGGCAAAAGTGAATTGAATTTTAATGAATGGGATGAACTTTCTGATAGAAGAAAGGCAAGTAAGCTAAAATCCATCATCAGCCAAATTAAGAATGATGAAATGCCATTGCCCTCATACACCTTGATTCATAAAGATGCTATTTTTTCTGATGAGGAAAAATTGGCCATCATCAATTATATGACAGAACTGAAACAACAATTGGATTAAATAAAAGCAGATGAAAACAGAAGACACACTTTCACAAACAATGGCGCAGTTGCAAAAACGCGGATACACCCATGATTTTAATTTGTGTTCCGAACATCTTGAATGTCATGCCCTAAAACTGAAATTGCACCCAGAAGATTTTGAGGTCGATGAGGTACATCGGTTTGAAGGTATGAGCAGTACCGATGACAATAGCGTGCTATATGCCATACATTCCAAAAAAGGGGTCAAAGGATTATTGGTAGATGCCTATGGTGTGTATGCTGAAAATATTTCGGAAGCCATGCGAAGAAAATTAAGATAAGATGAGTCAAACGTTACATATCAAAAATATGGTCTGCAATCGTTGCAAAACCATTGTCATGCGCGAAATTAAATCCGCAGGACTTGAGGTGGAAACGATTGAATTGGGCGTAGTTACAATTAGTGGAAATAATTCCGAAAGCATAAGTAAGTTAGAAGAAGCATTAAATCATCACGGTTTTGAGATTATAAAGGATGACACCGTAAAATTGATAGAGCAACTAAAAATCACATTAATTCAAAAACTGGAAAGTCAGGAATTGTCAAACTTGTCTGAATTTTTGCCCAAAGCCTTTCACAAATCCTATTCTGCATTAAGCAGATTGTTCAGTAAAACGGAAGGGATGACGATTGAAAAGTATCTTATCAATTTAAAGATTGAAAAAGTAAAGGAATACATTCAATTAGGCCAGCTCAATTTTTCAGAAATCGCCTATGCATTGAATTACACCAATAGCGGACATTTGGCAAGACAGTTTAAAAACGTGACAGGCATGTCAATGAGTGAATTTAAAACCCTTCAAAATTGGGATAGAAAATCGATTGACCAAATTGTGTAAATAGTATTCAAAATTGTGTCAATGAAGCATTTTTCCAACTGGTAATTTTGAATACTATAATAAATACTAAAATGATGAAACACACCTATCACATCCACGGAATGACCTGCAATGGCTGTAGAAGTCATGTAGAAAGTACGCTTTCAAAAGTTGAAGGGGTTACGACTGCTGCAGTAGATTTGGAAAAATCGGAAGCAACCATTCAAATTAAATCTCATATTCCGATTGAAACCTTTCAGAAAGCTTTAAAAAACGATGGCGGCAAGTACAGTATTCATAATCTTGGTGAGCATCAGCACGATTCAGGGAAAAAGGAAGAAGCCCCAAAAGCCAAAGGTATCGGCATTTTTTACTGTCCAATGCATTGTGAAGGCGATAAAACCTATGACAAACCTGGAGATTGTCCTATTTGCGGTATGGATTTAGTTGAAGAACAAACACAGTCAACATCGTCAGGAACGCAATACACCTGTCCCATGCATCCCGAAATTGTTCGGAATCAACCTGGAGATTGCCCCATCTGTGGGATGGATTTAGTGCCTATGGAACCGAGTCTTTCGGCCGAGGAAAAGACTTATAAAAAATTGTCCAAAAAGTTTTGGATTGCAGTGGCATTTACCTTACCCATCTTTTTGATGGCCATGAGCGAGATGATTCCGAACAATCCATTGTATAAAATCATGGAGCAAAAGTATTGGAATTGGATTCAGTTCGCGCTATCCATTCCTGTGGTATTTTATGCTACTTGGATGTTTTTTGAACGCGCCTATCGCAGTATCAAAACATGGAATCTCAATATGTTTACACTTATTGGGATTGGTGCAGGTGTAGCCTGGGTGTTTAGCGTTTTTGGATTGTTATTTCCCGATGTATTTCCGTTACAATTCAAAACCGAATCGGGTGCAGTCCATGTTTACTTTGAAGCTGCAACGGTTATTTTGACCTTGGTATTACTAGGGCAGTTATTAGAGGCCAGAGCGCACAGCAAAACCAATAATGCTGTTAAGGAACTTTTGAAATTGGCACCCAACGAGGCCGTAAGAGTAGTGGATGGGCAGGAGGAAACCATTGCCATTGACGATATCAAACTTGGAGATACGCTTCGTGTCAAACCGGGTGATAAAATCCCAGTGGATGGTGTGATTAGTGAAGGCCATACTTCCGTTGACGAATCCATGATTACGGGCGAACCGATTCCTATTGATAAACAGGAAGGCGACAAGGTGAGCAGCGGAACCATCAATGGCAAACAATCTTTCTTGATGACGGCTGAAAAAGTAGGTTCTGATACGTTGCTATCTCAAATCATCGATATGGTCAATAAGGCGAGTCGTAGTCAAGCACCCATTCAGAAATTGGCAGACCGTATTTCAGGTTATTTCGTACCTGTAGTGGTATTGATTTCGGTCGTTACATTTATAGTTTGGGCTATTTTCGGACCAGAACCTGCTTACGTGTATGCCTTGGTAAATGCCATTGCAGTTTTGATTATCGCGTGTCCCTGTGCTTTGGGATTGGCAACACCAATGTCAGTTATGGTAGGTGTTGGCAAAGGTGCCCAAAATGGTGTGCTGATTAAAAATGCCGAAGCCTTGGAAAAAATGGACAAAATCGATACACTTATCATCGATAAAACAGGCACCATCACAGAGGGGCGCCCGTCAGTAGAAAAAGTTGGCGCCACCCAAGAAGGTGTTACCGAAAAAGATGTTCTGCAATATATTGTGTCGCTCAATCAATTGAGTGAGCACCCTTTGGCTGAAGCGACAGTTAAATATGGCAAAGAACAAAAGGCAGAAATGCTAAAAGCATCCAATTTCAATTCCGTAACAGGCAAAGGAGTTACTGGAATGGTCAATGATAAAAAAGTGGCATTGGGTAACGAAAAGATGATGGAAGAAGCCAATGCATCACTATCAGACCAATTGTTAAAGGAAGTAACGGAACAGCAAAAACAAGGAAAAACCGTCCCCATGTTGGCTGTCGACGGTACAGGCATCGGTTATGTGGTTATCAGCGATAAAATCAAGGAAACCAGTAAAAAGGCGATTGAAGAACTACAATCGCACGGCGTCAAAGTTATCATGCTCACAGGTGACAATCATGATACAGCCAAAGCAGTGGCGGAAATTTTAAATCTAGCAGATTTTAAAGCCGAAATGCTACCACAAGATAAACTGAATGAGGTAGAACGACTTCAAAAAGAAGGAAGAAAAGTGGCCATGGCAGGCGATGGCATCAATGATGCGCCAGCATTGGCAAAAAGTGATGTGGGTATTGCCATGGGAACAGGCACCGACGTCGCCATTGAGAGTGCGGCAATGACCTTGGTAAAAGGCGACTTGCAGGGTATAGTCAAAGCACGAAACTTGAGCGTCAAAGTGATGAAAAATATAAAGCAAAACCTCTTTTTTGCAATGATTTATAACACGCTCGGGGTACCGATTGCAGCTGGCGTCTTGTTTCCGTTTTTCGGATTGTTGCTCTCGCCTATGATTGCCGCTTTAGCCATGAGTTTCAGTTCGGTGTCCGTCATTATGAATGCCTTGCGATTAAGAACAGTAAAAATATAACTATAACTAAATATCAAAAACAGAATGAAAAAATCACTAACACTTTTAATAGTATCAGCCTTACTCTTCAGTTGCAAAAATGAACCTAGACAAGCAGCAACCGAAGGGCATGAAAATCATATGGAACCCGTTGAAAGTAAGGAAGACAACAAAAAACCGGTGTTAAGTCCTCATACATCAGCAATGGCCATGATAGGTGATGCGCATATCCATATCGATTATTCATCACCTGGTGTAAGAGACCGCATTATTTTTGGTGGACTTGTAGGCTATGATGCCGTGTGGCAAGCAGGCGCCCATAACGCCACTTGGATTGAAACCAACAAAGATTTGGTCATCGATGGTCAAACGCTTCCAGCTGGTAAATATGGATTTTTTGTCATCCCATCAAAAGAAGATTGGACGGTTATGATTAATAAAAACTGGAACCAACACGGAAAGGACGACTATGATGCCAAAGATGATATTATTAAGTTCAAAGTCACACCAACTATCAGCGATACCATTACGGAACATTTAGAGTACAAGGTGAAAGAAGTCAGCAAAACTGAAGGCAGCATTTCAATGGCTTGGGAAAAAGTCACCATTAGTTTCCCATTTAAAGTAAAACCATAGTATTATAAAAAGGCAAACGATAATGGGGTTACAACTTTTCACCATATTGTAAAAGTCATTTCCTTTCTGTTACCGTCGGAAAGATTATAAAAAAGTTAATTATTAACCATATAAATCAAATAAAAATGGAACATTCTAAAGACCACTCAAAAAAAGGAAACTACACAAAATTCGCAATGATGCTTGGCGCATCATTTGTGGCTATGTACATTACGATGTACCTTAATACGTATGAGATAGACCACGTTTATTTTAGCCTTACACGCTTTTACATGTCCTGTTTGGGTATTTCTGCAATGGCAGTCATCATGTGGGCATTTATGAGGAAGATGTATCAGGATAAGAAGAAAAATATGGTCATTTTAGTTGGCAGTCTGTTACTTTTCATCGGAGCCTTAAGTTTGGTGAGGGCACAACGACCAATCATCGGAGATATCTTATGGATGAAGGCTATGATTCCTCATCACTCTATTGCAATTTTAACGAGCGAAAGGGCAGATATTAAAGACCCAGAAGTAAAAAAGTTAGCAGATGACATTATCGAAGCACAACGCAAAGAAATAGGCGAGATGAAGAAAATGATAAAGCGTTTGGAGGCCGCAAAATAAATCAAACAACAACCAAATAGGGTTTTTAGAAAAATTGTCTGGTCGAGCGCAGTCGAGACCTTCCTAATTATAAATACTATGAAAAAATACATCATCTATATCGCCATTTTAGTCGTTGGTCTAGTATTGGGCTATGTCTTTTTTGGCAAGTCTGCTGAAGGAAATTCAAACACGAAGAATGTGTCTGATATGTCTTACAGTTCAAAAGGACAAAACCAAATGTGGACCTGCTCCATGCACCCACAGATTATGCAACCCGAACCAGGCGACTGCCCAATTTGCGGAATGGACTTGATTCCTGCCGAAACCGGTGCAGATGGTCTCGCAATGAACGAAATAATAATGACCGAAAACGCAATGGCATTGGCAAATATCCAAACCACTATTGTGGGCAATGTTTCAGGAACAGATGAAAATACAATGCAGCTTTCAGGAAAGATAATGGCAAATGAAGAGGCCAATGCCGTACAAGCAAGTTATTTTGAAGGCCGTATTGAAAAACTAAACGTCAATTTTACGGGCGAGGAAGTGCGCAAAGGTCAATTGCTGGCAACAATTTATGCGCCAACCTTGGTTGCTGCACAACAGGAATTGATAACAGCTTCAAAAATGAAGGCATCGCAACCTGCATTGTATAATGCCGTCCGCAACAAATTAAAATTGTGGAAATTGTCTGAAAGTCAAATCAATCAAATAGAAAGCTCTGGCAAAGTGCGTGAAAACTTTCCAATCTACGCAACGGTTTCTGGTACAGTTTCCCAAAAAATGGCCGAGGAAGGTGACTATGTGAAACAAGGGCAACCCATCGTAAAAGTGAGCGACTTGGGAACGGTTTGGGCAATGTTTGATGCGTATGAAAACCAAATTTCTCAACTCAAGGAAGGTCAAAAAATTAAAGTGACCAACAATGCCTATCCCAATAAAGAATTTGAGGCAACAGTATCATTCATAGACCCAACCTTAAACACAAAATCCAGAACAGTTTCTGTTCGAGCTACGTTAAACAATAAAGAAGATTTATTAAAACCAGGAATGTTTGTTACTGCAAAAGTACAGATGTTGAAAGGCAATATAATGGAATCGCAAATCACCGTTCCGGCTACTGCGGTTATGTGGACGGGAAACGCTCATTGGTATATGTCAAAACAAATCCAAACGAACCTGTTTTTGAAATGCGAGAAGTTACCTTGGGAACAAAAAACGGCGAGATTTACCATTACCGAAGGTCTTAAAAATGGCGAAGAAATAGTAACTAACGGAACCTTTACGGTAGATGCCGCCGCACAACTACAGGGCAAAAAGTCCATGATGAACACCAAAGGAGGCGAAACAATGACTGGACACGAAGGACACTTGGGTATGGAAAATTCAAACAATAATTCAACAACAGACCAAGCCCAAATGACCAAGCGTCTGGACGTTTCCTCTAAATTCAAGGAACAGCTCAACAGTGTTTTTGAGAACTATATATCAGTTGAGAAAGCACTTGTAAAGGAAGATGCAAATACAGCGCAAAAGTCAGCACGAGGCTTGCAAAAAAGTTTGGAAAATACGGATATGAAATTGTTAAAGGATGAAGCTCACAGCCATTGGATGACCCTTGAAAAAGAATTGAAAGCATCCACAAACGCCATTGCCAACACTTCGGACATCAATACTCAACGAGAACATTTCATTCATTTATCCGCACATTTAATCAATGCCGTTAAAACCTTTGGCATTAATCAAAAAGTGTATGTGGATTTCTGCCCAATGGCAAATAATAATGTAGGCGCTTATTGGTTGAGTAAGGATAAAGAAATTAAGAATCCATATTTTGGCGATGCTATGTTAACCTGTGGAAGTGTGATGGATGAGATTGAATAAAAATAGTTTCTTAAATCATATTGAACAGATTTTGAGACAACCAAAGTAACCAAAGTTGTCAGTAAAGGGATTAAAAAGTAAAACACTTTCTTTAATTTCAGATAAGTGATTCTTTTTTAGAAAAAGGAAATCGTAATGACACAATAAATTGATTAATTTTAATTTTGATAATGTTCGATGTTAAATCGAATTAACGAACATAACCCTCTCTTAAGAGGGTTTTTTTATACTAAAAAATCATGAACAAACTAAAAATCCCTACGAATGCAAAACACCCTCAACAAAATCATTGCAGATTACAAAACAGAAATTAAGCCCTACGTTGAATCGGACCTCTCCGACCTAAATAATCTAATTTCCGGAATCAATATTTCACAAGACTATTTACATAGATTACGGGATATTATAAAAGAAAAAGTCTTCGCAACCCCAGAAGCTGAAATATTCTTCTTCAAAGTTCAAAAACCACTCATCTATGGCCATTTTAAATATTTCGTAAAACTCCATAGATACGTGTTAGAAAAACCGCAAGGCTCCATAAAAAAGCAGCGTTTGTACATTGACGCTCTTATTGAAAAATTACAGTGCAATAATTTAAAATATATTGACTTTGTACGATACTATCGACAGTCCGATTCTCGTCTCGATAAATATTATTTTGTAAGAGGTAAAGAAAATCTAAATCTCATTTCAGATACATCGCATTATTACACCGACCCAGATTTTTCCACAAGCCATGACAATATGGTAGCACAAATCATCGCTTTTGATATGCTCATCTATCACTACAAACAAGAGCTAAAACGACTTCATAAATTGCAAAACAGTATAGATTCAGGCGGTAGAAGTTGTATCCCTATCAATGAACTTTCATGGACTGCTTCCAAAACGGATTTGGTTGAACTAATTTATGCATTACAAGCCTCTGGAGCGATTCGAAATGGAGAAGCTGAAATTAAAAAAATGTCCATAATTTTTGAGAAACTATTCAACTTGGAATTGGGGAATGTCTATCGCACCTATTTAGAAATTAAAGAACGTAAAAAGGACAGAACAAGCTTTTTGACCCATCTCAAGATAGCTTTAGAACGCAAGATGGATGAAGATGACGAAAAGTATTAATGCCTTGTAACTGACTATATATGCATATTTAGTATGTTAAATTAATCCACAACCCATTCCCAACTTGGGAGTAAATACAATCAATCATCCACACATTTGTAAAACGAATGTCAAATCAATGATTCACGAACACCTATTATAAAATAGAAGGTTTGTGAGCTAAATCAACGCAAAGAAACTGCTTTTGAATTGTAAACAATTCGGCAGTTTCTTTCATTTAAAACCTTTTTAACATGGCAACACAAGTGCTTACCACAGACGACCTTTATGAATTCAAAATCCAACTTTTTGAAGAGCTCAAAAAATTAATGGACAACAAGCCACAATCTGGTAAAAAAAAGTATCTCAAATCTTCAGAGGTAATGGAAATGTTGCAAGTGAGTCCAGGCACACTACAAAATTTACGTATTAATGGAACCTTGCCATATTCCAAAATTGGTGGGATTATTTTCTACGATGCGGAAGAAATCAATCTCATTATGAAAGAAAATCGCATTGATAACCGATAGTTCTGTCAGTCTTGAAATCTCATTAACTGAATATTGATGCCAGAGGTAAACTACATCAGCCATCTTAATAATTTCTTTCTGAAATTATCAAAAGATGCAAGATTAAATACAACACATGTCAGTATGTATATGGCATTGTTTAATTTTTGGAATCAAGCACGTTTTTCATCAGAGTTTTTTATCAATAGAAATGAGGTAATGACGCTTTCCCGAATAGGTTCGAAAGGTACGTATCACAAATGCATCAAGGATTTAAGCGATTGGAAATACATAATTTATATGCCTTCAAAAAATCCAAATATCGGGAGCAAAATAAAGATGTACAATTTTTGTACAAGTAGCGAACAAGCAACGAACCAACAGCGACCCGAAATCGGTACAAGTGATGTACAAGTATTGGGTCCTTATATAAACAATACCAAACAGGAAAAACAATCAAACGTTTTTAAACCGCAAAATAAAAAAGAGGTCAGTATTTTTTTTGAAGAAAACAAATGGCCAGCTGCACAGTCCGAAAAGTTTTTCAGCCACTACGAATCGGTAGGTTGGAAAAAAGGAAAATCCAAAATAGAGAATTGGCAAGCTGCTGCAGAAGGATGGATGATTCATTTTCGTGAAAACGAAGAAAACAATGTAAGCGCACAAGTACAGAATAAGGACAACCTGCATACGAATAAAAACAAAAATTATAATCAACCATTGTGATGAAACCAATAAAAACCACATTCAATCCAAATCAACCTCAAATTATTATTGAAGGTGCAGTGCAATATGAATTGGGAACATTCGATGGCACAACAATAAACTATGATTTTCAAAAAATTCTTATCTATCTTAATGCGAAAGGCAAATTGTTATTCGGAAAAAATTTCAAGATTTATGAAGAAGATGAGGTCATTTTGTACAAGTTGTGTATTTACTTTATTCGTGATTTCGATGCGTGCCAGAAAATGGATATCGACCTCAATAAAGGCATTTTATTATCAGGTCCTGTAGGTTGCGGAAAAACAAGTCTTATGAAACTATTGCGTCATATCGTGCCACATCAAAAATCATATGAAGTAATTCCCGCAAGAAATATCACATTTTCATTTAACAATCTTGGTTATAAGACCATAGAAGAATATGGCAATAGTAGTTTTTATTGTTTTGACGATTTAGGTGTCGAAACAACCGGAAGACATTTTGGTAGAGATTGTAATGTCATGGGCGAAATTCTTCTATCGCGTTATGACCTATTTCTGAAAAATAAAACACATACGCACGCCACTACAAATCTAAATGCTGAAGAACTTGGCGAACGCTATGGCGAACGTGTGCGGTCAAGAATGCGAGAGATGCTGAATGTGATTGCTTTTGATTCTAATAGTATTGATAAGAGGAAATAACATTGGGAATCTTCAAATTATAAAACTATTTTCTTATATTTGTTCACTAAAAAGTCATGTTCACGAATAATGAACAAGTGAAAATAATGAACAATTAGCGATATTAATATGAACGAAGTTGATATTTTAAATAAAGCATTACATAATCTGCAAAAAGAAATTCCATTGACATGGGACTGGGAACCTATGCAAAATAATAGGGCGGAGGTAGACGGTCAGTTGGTAATAGAAATGAGGAATAAACGAATTCAAATGTTTGTTGAAGTAAAAAAAGATGTCAAAAACCATCAACTCTTTAATATTTTAACTTATCATAATAAATTCAATGATTTTTTGTTGATAGCTGAAAAATTATATCCAAAAGTAAAGAAAGAACTTCGAGAAAATCATGTAAATTACATGGAGGCCAACGGTAATGTCTACATTGAAAATCAAAATGTTTTTCTTTATATAGATACAAACAAAACAATTAAAGTTCCAAAAGAGAAAGGGAATCGAGCATTTACAAAAACAGGCTTAAAGGTCGTATTCCAATTTCTTTTAGATACTCACTTAATAAATCAAACGCAAAGGGATATAGCAGAGAAAACGAATGTAGCTTTGGGAAATATTCCTTTAATCATCAATGGTCTGTTAGAAAACAATTTCATTTTAAAATTGAACAAGGACGAATACGTAATTAATAATTATGAAGAATTGCTGAATAAATGGATTACAGAATTTCAACAAACATTAAAACCAACTATTTTTAAGCAACGCTTTAGGTTTCAAAACAATCAGGATTGGAGGCACATCCAACTCAATATCAAACAAACTGTTTGGGGTGGCGAGCCAGCTGGCGATATTATAACAAATCATTTACGTCCTGAAAAGTTCATTCTTTATACCAAAGAAACAACACGAGAATTAATGATGAAATACAGATTATTGCCAGATGATGACGGAGAGATTTGGGTCTATGACATGTTTTGGAATCAAAATATTAATAATAATACAGCCCCAAAAGAACTGGTTTATGCGGATTTAATAATTAATGGTGATAAAAGAAGCAGGGAAACAGCTAAAATGATTTTTGATGAATACATCCAACCAAACATATAAACAACTGGCAATCCCATACTTCAGAGAGGTCTTTGAATGTATTGACGAAGTAATGATAAAATTAAATGTTCCTTATTACTTAATTGGGGCAAGTGCAATAGCATTAGAATTATTAAAGAAAGGCATCAAACCAAGCAGAGGTACAAAAGATATTGATTTTGCCATTATGATTTCATCTATACAGGAGTTTGAAACCATCGTAGATGAGTTAACCAAATATGGGTTTAATAAGGTTGAAGCACCTTGGACTTTATATCATGAAAAGTTTAATGTGGTCATAGATTTACTTCCATTTGGTCAAATAGAAGAAAACTTCACCATTAATTTCAACGAACGATATACTGACTTGCATGTTTTGGGGTTCAGTGAAGTATTGAAAAATGCAGAGACTGTACTTATAGAAGAGAAGTCTTTACAGGTTCCATCTTTGCCCGGAATGATAGTTTTAAAACTGATTGCTTGGAGTGACAGACCAGAAGAAAGAGATACAGATTTGCAAGACATTTTAAGAATCATAGAACATTATTTCGATTTAAATTTTGATGAAATAGTAGAATATCATAACGACACATTTCCAGACGGAGACGATTTTGACCAACTCAAAATCGCATCAAGGGTTCTTGGTCGAAAAGCAAGTCAGTTTTTAAATGTTTCCGAGGCTATAAGTAAAAGAATTTTAAAAACCCTTAATAACAATATTGATGATTCAAAAACTTCTGCCATTGCAAAACAATGGGCGAGCAAGAAAGATTGGGAATTAGAATATGCCGTTGAAATTTTGGAGGAATTTAAATTAGGTTTGACAGAATAATAGTAGATTGAATATTTACGGTGACGTTAAGAACCCCATTTTCTTTATCAACTAGGTAGATAATTGTTTATATTTTTTGTAAATCACATATTTGCACATAAAAATCAAATCTACTGTTCCATAAGTGGGCAAAAGACGGTTAGAAAGAGAATTAATAAATGACGTTGTATCTCAATTAATAGGTTTTAAATTTGAATTATAAATCAGAAAATGAAATAGAATATCTTCAATAATCTATACCTTTCATCATGAAAAAACATACAGCTAAAATAACTTCAAAGAGTATAGAGCAAAGTGGTCTTCCAACTGATTACAAGAAGGCCATTGCAGAGTATATTTGGAATAGCTTTGATGCAAACGCTTCTCAAGTTAAAATAAATTTCGACACAAATGAGGTGGGCTATATTAATAGTTTAACAGTAATTGATAATGGTCGAGGGATTGATATAAGTTCTTTGGACGATACCTTTGGAAATTTTTTGGATTCACAAAAAGAACAATCCTTTTCTGCTACTGGTTTTGTGAAAGGAAAAAAAGGTAAGGGTCGTTATTCTTTCACTAATTTTTGTCAGAAAGCAAGTTGGAACACAACCTTTAATAATAACAATAACTTTTTAAACTATACCATAATTATAGAAAAGTCAGATAGCGTAAATTTTTCTGTATCTGATGAGAAAACTATAAAAAAAGCATACCAGACTGGTACAAAAGTTTCTTTTGAAGAATTTTTTAATCTTACTGGAGATTTATTAGAATCGGATGATTTTAATCAATTTCTTGCTCAAGAATTTGGTTGGTTTTTATTCTTAAATAAGGATAAAAAGTATAAGCTATTAGTAAATGACAATGAAATTGACTACAACTCTATTATTGCAGATACAGATAGTTTTGATTTGGAAATTGGAAAGGAAGATTTTAAGATTACCTATATAAGATGGTCAAAAAAAATTGGAGATAAGTACTTTTATTATTTCCTAAATTCAAATAAGCTTGAAGTAGACAGAAGACATACATCATTTAACAACAAAGCAATAGAATTTCACCATTCATTATATGTTGAATCTAAATACTTTGATGATTTTCAAGAAACCAAGGATGACGTTCCAACTTTAGGCTTTTTCCAAAACCAAACAGACGATACTTTCAAAGCGCTAATTAGCCATTTAAATTTGTTTCTTAATGAAAAGGAAAAACTTTTTATAAAAGATAATAAGGCAGACGAATTAATTAGACGATATAATAAGGAAGGTATTTTTCCTAAATTTAAATCGAATGCTTATGAAAATTTAAGGAAACAAGATTTAGAGAATGTGGTGAAAGAAATCTATTGTATAGAACCAAAAATTTTTCTTAAACTAAATACGACTCAAAGTAAAACATTAGTTGGGTTTTTGAATTTACTATTGGATTCTGATGAGCGAGAAAATATTCTTGTGATTTTAGAAAGTATTACAAAGTTGAATGATGAAGAAAGAGAAGAGCTAGCAAACACGCTTAAAAACACAGAACTTCAACACATTGTTTCTTTGGTTAGATTTTTGGAAAACAGGTTTAAGGTAATTAGCACTTTAAAAATATTGGTATTTGACCTTCAGAAGTACACTAATGAGAGGGAACATATTCAAAAAATCATTGAATCTAATTACTGGTTATTTGGGGAACAATATCATTTGGTTTCTGCCGATGAAAACTTTGAAGCTTTATTAAATAATTATCTCCAGTTCGTTGAAAATGAGGGGAAAAAACCATCAATTAATTTCTTAAACAAAAAAAATAAATTAAAAAGGCCAGATATATTCATATGTCAACAACATTTTTACACTGACCAAGCTACAGATATTGATGTAGTTGAAGAAAATATTATTGTTGAATTGAAAAGACCTTCAGTAACAATTGGGATGGACCAATTTAGACAAATAGAAAATTATATGAGGTTTATAGTTGATGAAGAACAATTTAATAGTCAGCATCGTAAATGGAAATTTTTATTAGTAGGTGTAAAAATTGATGATTATATAAAGGATTTATATGAAAATCAAAAAGATAAAGGAAAGAAATTTTTAATTCAAGCCATAAGGAATTATGAAATATACGCTATGACTTGGGATGATATTTTTACTGACTATCGCCTAAAGAATAAGCATATGGTTGAAAAATTGAAATTTAAAAACACAGTACTCGACGAATTGAAAGCATTAGGCGTTTCTCTTGATAAAGAGGCATCAGATTTGCTATCGATTAACCTCTCGAAATAATGCAGTCATAACCAGGTTTCTTAAATGAGTAACAAAGTCCCTACTTTCGGCACTTACTCGTTCATTCGTTCCGTGCCTCCACTCCTTCATTCCCAAGAGCCTACCGTTCCGCGCAGTACAGGCAGTAATTACATTCATGCTAATAACTTTGAAACACATTCAGAACATTGTAATTTCTGCCAGTACCTTTTGCCTTTGCCCTCAAATCTAAACAAAATTAAATCCGTCTTCGCGAGAATCTATATTACAAAACTTGAACATTCGAGAAGGCAGGTAATAAGGTGTTCGTCAGTCGTTCCATTTTGTTCCATAAAACATATCTGCAAGCCACTTTTCAGTTCTAATTGTCATTGCGCACGAAATCACGCAATCTTACATTTTACAATATTTTATAATCCAATTGGCTTGCATATACCATAAATAGAACCACTGCGGCGACACGTCCTCGTTGGCACTATTTATTTGTTTTATTACACACATTCTCTCCTTCCTCACCCGCAGCTACTCTTGTACCCCTACCTGCGAAAAGCAGGTATCCCCAATATGGAGCCTGCAAAAGCAGGCGACATATTAATGGGGTACAACCGCTGCTTCACTTTATGCGAGCCTGCGGGTCGCTTCGGGCAAAACCCACATCAATTTTAGCCCGTTTGAATGTTTTGGATTTTAAACAAAGTTCAGAGCTTGATTACAATTTCGATAGTTTTAAGATGTGGGTCTACGGGTGTCACATTTTTTGAACCTCCCAAGCTTGCAAATAAGATAGCTTTAACCTCGCGAAAGCGGGAACCTCCTTTTCCTTAAAATCACTTTTGCTATATACATATTTTTGCATTCAAAAGCTATCCTATTTTGCAAAGTGTACACAAGAGCAACTCATTCAGTCAGCAAATTCCATCCAACGCTTAACCGTTTTTACATTCCGGGACTGCCTTTATTCAGTATTGAATATGTAATTACCTCAAAACCCTTTGTTTCCGCTCAACCACTTGTCATATCAAGCAAGGCAATCCCACAATGAAAACGATTCCCCAACCTTCCATTACTTCCTTCATTCCTTGCACTTGCCCAAACTTGGACATTTTGAACTCCCCATGATATTCCACCTAACTTGAAAATGAAAATCAAAAAATGCGCCACCCTTGCCGTAAACGGTTGCTGTGGTACGCCCTTTTGCAGAAAAATGCAACGGGCTATTTACCACACCACCCTCGCTCAACTCGCAGGCGGCTCGCGCCTTTTAGATTACCTGCTAAATCGAAATTTTGAAGATTACTTATAGAATACAAATTCGCTTAATCCGATAATCAATAGAAAATAAAAACTCAAACATAAAGCAAAGGTACAGGCCTGCGGATGCGAGAGCTGCAAGGGTGCGCTTCGCCTGTTGAAAAAAATCTCCACCCTGACTTTTTTCTGGTATTTTGGCTTTTGCAATTTTAGAATCTGCGTAATGCCACTGAACATTGGCTACTATAAAACCGGGTAGTATTTTTTCCACAGCCCCTGCATCAATCGCACCGTCCTGTGAAACAAGGGCATTATGTTTAAGTTATTATTTAGAGCTCGTTTAGGTAGCAGATGGTTACTGGCGGGCATACGTACATCGGGCAGTCCATTCCATGTAGGTGTTCATTACGTTGGCTTTAGAGAGTATACGTTGCGTATCTTCTGGTTAGAGTGCTGTCTTTCAGAGCTTCCTTTTTAGGGAGCTCTTTTTTTAATCGCTTCCGAAAAAATATTGAAACGAAAAAGCCCAGGAAATGTCTGGGCTTTACTTGCTATCAATCTCACGTTTGAAAAGTTTTTTCGCTAAAAACTTTAAAAGCATCGAGGCTACAAAACTGGCAAACGCTCCAGTAAAGGCCATAATCACCGTGACAATGAGGTCATCAGGTCGAATATTGGGGACAATTGCAAAAAGGGTACCACCAGCGATACTCATTTTGTCATCAAAATTAAAGTGCATAGTGATTAGCCCTCCTCGTCACTATCTACCTTTTCAGCATCATCACCCTCAACGACTGCTTGACTGACAGCAGTGGCCACAGTGCCGGCAACAGTTAGATATGTTGCAACAGTCACAACAATGGCAGGAAATGAAATTGGTGCAGCAATCACAGCACCTCCCACAGCCGCCAAGGCAATACCAATATTTCGTAATGTCTTAAAGAATTTAGGGGTCGGTTGTTTATAACGTTCTACAATGTTCATGATTTACAGATTTAATGGTTAATAAAATAGTTTCTTTTCGGTCCTGGGCTTGGTGCACCAAGGACAATAATTTTTGCAATGCTGGTCTTGATTGCGTTCCCTTTCCAATGCCTGTTAAATTAAGGACAGGAGCAATACAGCCCTCTAATTCCTTCAATGCATCATTCGCAGGATGGATGAGAATCAAGCTTCTTTTTTCTACACCCTTTAAAAGCAAATGATGGTTGTGCTTCGGGGAAAACCTCGGAACAATCTCATAAACACCTTCTGGAATACATGAAATGGAACGTTTGTTTTCTTTCCAAGGCAACTCAATCGTATGGCATAAAAAACTTTGAGAGCAAAAGAGAGTACCATTGGTACCCTCTTTAAAGTAAGCTCTCTCAAGCGTGAAATCCATAACTATGGAGTGTCAATACCAACAACAGCCAAAGCATTGTAAGCGCCGTTTTTAAGCGGGTACATTTGGCCATTGACTTCTTGGAAAAACTCCACACCAATCACTTGCACTATTGGAAGCGTAGAGTTGGCGGTCAAGTTCGCTGTCAAAGTTGTTGCCGCGATGTTAGAGCTATCCCAAGGTAAAATCGCAGTGGACTCGCTTGAAACCACGTGGGTTTCCGTTAGGAAATCCAATTCCGCACCACCTACAGAAAGTCTGAAGTGGGTAGTTCCACCAGGAGCAGCAATACTGTTCAAAGCTACAAAAGCTGCAAAATCAGTGATAGCAGTTCCAGCTACACGGTCGATTGTTGAGGTATAGTCCACAAACAATAGAGAAGCGAGCTTCCCATTGATGTTGAACTCAAAACCTCCCAATAGTGATAAATCACCATATTGCACAGTCCTGAAACCACGCTCATTGATAACATCAGCTTTGACCACGGCCACCAATGTTTGAGTCAAACGACTCGTCACACGTTTATCTGAAGCATTTTGCATCAGGTTTCGAAGCGCCACTCGAATAAGTTTGCCTCCTTTGCCAGCAGTCCCAAATTCAGACCCATTTTCACGCGTTCTCTGGAACGCTGGGTCATTCGCAATACGACTTGCATCAACACCGCCTTTTTCGCGTGCCAAATGCCCATCAGAAGTTTTGTAAAAGGAAATACCACCGATTGTTCCTTTCAATTTAATAATACCAGTTTGTCTTGCCATAATTCAATATTTTTTTGATTATGAAGCAAATCAAGTTAGATTTGACTGAAGAATTAAATATCTAGTTCCATCCCAACCGATTAAGACAGTTTTTGCCATTTGTTCTCATATTGATAAAGTATAAATGGTGTATGGATAAAGTAAGGATAGTGTATTAAAATGAAAATTATAAGAGCTTGCATATTTCCAAAAGATATCCATTGCATCACAGGAAGAAGTGAACGCTATGGGAGGAAGCTATTGAATGACATTAGAGAGCACTTTGGAAAAGAACCACATCAATTTATTACAATAGAAGAATTCGCCGAATATAGCGGCATTAAAGAAGAAATAATCATTCAATATTTAGAACAAATTTCATAGTATTTGATACGATTTATATTGTTTTGAAGCTTTGAAAACACTATCTTTATAACAAGACAGATGAGCAAATTACAGCATTGCAATTCAACTGAAAAGTTTACAAAACGGTCAACAGATTTTACAAGACAACTATAAACCCCGACAAACACTCATAATAGGGTAAAAGGTTTGAATCCTGTCGAGGTCACTTCACAAAAGTAAAGCAAGCTATCTATATGGCTTGCTTTTGTTTTTTGCAAAAAAAATAATAACGCCTTTACTTCAAAATTAAATTTTAACATGGATTTAGCTTTTACAATGTTAAACCTTTCATTCATGAAGTTGTCTTAATTGGAATATAATTTCTGTTAAATAAAAATTAAGTAAAGAAAATTTCGGGATTTAAAATTTAGATTTGTGCAAATCGAAAGCATCATTAAGAAGCGATAACCATCAACTTTAATGAAAAAAAGATACATACTATATACCATTATAACTGGCGGAATTATTGCCCTGATTACTTACAGGGTCATTGCAAACAAGAAAATAAACAATAAAGATGACAATAAAAAAGCAATGTCTGCAATGTCAGTAAAAGGTGAAGTACTCAAACCGCAGATATTTGAAGATAATCTATCGTTATCAGGAAGTTTGGAAGCCAATGAAGAAATCGATATCCGCAGCGAAGTTTCAGGTGTTGTGGAGAGCATTAATTTTGAAGAAGGTTCAAAAGTCAACAAAGGGCAGGTGTTGTTTCGGGTAAATGACATTGAACTTCGTGCTCAATTATCGAAAGCAAAAACTGCTGAAAATCTAGCGTCAGAAAATCAACGACGGGCACGCCTTTTGTTGGATAAGCAAGCCATCAGCCAAGAAGAATATGATATATCGAATGCCGACTTTGAATCCGCAAAAGCTGAATCTCAATTAATAGCGGCACAACTATCCAAAACTACGGTAAGAGCTCCATTTTCTGGAACCATAGGATTACGTTCCATCTCCAAAGGAACCTACGTCATGCCAACCACACCTATTGCAAAATTGGTCAACACAAATCAGTTGAAAATCACGTTTTCAATTCCCGAAAAATATGCCTCTCAAATGAAAGTGGGAAATAATCTGACCTTTACAACATCCGATTCAAAAGAAGAATACCAGGCTACAATTTATGCCATCGAACCACAAGTAGACGTGACGACTCGAACTTTAAAAATGAGAGCCATTGCAGATAATGCAGAAGGCAAACTTTTTCCAGGAACCTTTGCTAATGTTCTGTTGCCGTTAGAAACCGTGAACGATGCGTTATTGGTACCCACAGAATCTTTGATACCTATTCAAAATGGGAAAGTCATTTTTGTATCGCAAGGAGGAAAAGCAAAGCAAGTTGAAGTAGAGACTGGCACCCGTACGGACAGTATGGTCAGAATTCTCTCGGGAATAAAAGCTGGTGATACAATCTTGACCTCTGGGGTGATGTCTCTAAAAAATGGAACATCGGTTAAAGTTGATCTAAGTAATTCCAGAAACTAATGAGTCTATCTACCTTAAGCATCAAACGTCCCGTTCTCACCATTGTGATGAATTTGGCAATTATGCTTTTTGGCATCATCGGTTTTACCTACTTAGGTGTTAGAGAATTTCCATCCATTGACCCAGCACAAATTTCCGTTAGCACCAATTATTCTGGCGCCAATTCAGATATCATCGAATCACAGATTACCGAACCACTTGAAAAAGCAATTAACGGAATCGACGGCATTAGAAACATTACTTCTTCGAGCAATCAAGGTTCGAGCCGCATCAACATCGAATTTAATCTGGATAAAAATCTTGAAGAAGCAGCCAATGATGTTCGTGATAAAGTGTCACAGGCAGTCAGGGGTTTGCCTCAAGATATCGATGCGCCACCAGTAGTTTCGAAGGCGGATGCTGATTCTCGAGCGATTATTTCAATGACGGTTCAGAGTGACAACAAAAATATTTTGGAACTGACGGACTACGCCGACAATGTGCTGTCACAACGTTTGCAGACCATTCCTGGTGTGAGCAGTGTACAAATTTGGGGGCAACGAAAGTATGCTATGCGACTTTGGATTGACCCGATTAAATTGGCTTCTTATGGTGTTACAGTTGCTGAAGTCAGGCAAGCACTATTGTCTCAAAATGTAGAGTTACCTTCAGGAAAATTATCGGGTGCCAATACAGAATTGACAGTGAAAACCATTGGAAATTTATCCACACAAGAAGAATTCAATAACATTGTCATCTTAGCAGATGATGAAAAAGTGGTACGGTTCAGCGATGTAGGAAACGCGACTTTGGAAGCTGAAAACATGGAAACCAAATTGAGCGATTCTGGTCAGCCCATGATAGCGATGGCCATTGTGCCGCAACCAGGGGCCAATTATGTCGCGATTGCAGACGCATTTTATGCTGAATTTGAAAAGCTCAAAAAAGATTTACCTGAAGATTTCAAATTGAATGTTGTCATTGATGATACCCGATTCGTGAAAAAATCCATTGTGGAAGTCGCAGAAACATTGGCAATTTCCATTGTTTTGGTCATTTTGGTTATTTTCTTTTTCTTCAGAAATTGGTCCATAGCCTTGCGACCACTCATAGACATTCCGGTGTCGTTGATTGCCACATTTTTCATCATGTGGGTGTTCGGGTTTTCCATCAATGTATTGACGCTTTTGGCGATTGTTTTGGCCACAGGATTGGTGGTCGATGATGGTATTGTTGTGACTGAAAATATTTATAAAAAAGTGGAAGAAGGCATGACGCCGATTGAAGCCGCCATCAAGGGTTCTAATGAGATTTTCTTTGCGGTGATTTCCATTTCAATAACGCTGGCGGCAGTTTTTCTTCCAGTGATTTTCCTAGAAGGTTTTGTTGGGAGGTTGTTCAGGGAATTCGGTATTGTCATTGGAGCTGCGGTTCTCATATCAGCATTTGTATCATTGTCATTAACGCCAATGTTGAATGCCTATTTGATGCGACCTGGTAAACAAAAACATTCAAAATTCTATGAAGTCACCGAACGCTATTTTCTCAAAATGAATGAAGGTTATGCCAGTTCACTTCGAAATTTCATGAATAGAAAATGGTTGAGCTTTCCAATTCTTTTGGGATGTATTTTGATGATTGTGCTTTTTTTCAATTTACTTCAAAAAGAAACCGCACCTTATGATGATAGAAGTTACATTCGGGTGAATGTCACAGCTCCAGAAGGGGCATCCTATGATTATATGGATAGATTCATGAACGAAATAACAGACTTAATCAATGATTCCATTCCAGAAAAAAAAGTAAGTCTCATCATTACCTCTCCTGGATTTGGTTCGGCATCTGTCAATAGTGGTCGTGCTATCATTTCTTTGGTTGAGCCAAATGAACGCGAACGTTCTCAGAAAGAAATTGCCGAGGACTTGACACGATGGACCAAAAAATATGAAAATGCACGTTCAAGTGTGTCCGAAACCCCGACCATTGCAGTAAATAGGAGAGGGGGAATGCCAATCCAGTATATTATTCAAGCACAGAATTTTGAAAAATTGGAAGAAAAGATTCCTGAATTTATGGAAGAAGCTGAAAACAATCCTGTGTTTGCGAATACCGATGTCGATTTAAAGTTCAACAAACCAGAAATCTATGTCGCCATTGACCGGGAAAAGGCAAAAACCTTAGGGGTTTCTGTTCTCGATGTGGCTCAAACGCTGCAATTGTCATTAAGTGGGCAACGTTTTGGTTATTTCATGATGAATGGAAAACAATATCAAGTGATTGGTCAATTTGATAAAAAGGATAGAGATGCACCGATGGATTTAAAGTCCATGTTTGTTAAAAATGACAAAGGCGATTTGATACAAATGGACAATTTGGTAACAACTGAAGAACACAGCAGTCCTCCACAACTGTATCACAACAATCGTTATATGTCGGCTACGGTAGCTGCAAGTTTGGCGCCAGGTATGAGCATCAACGATGGCATTGATGCCATGGAATCCATTAAAGAAAAAGTCTTGGATGATTCCTTTACCACAGATTTGGGAGGTGAATCGCGCGATTTTGTGGAGAGTAGTTCAAATACGATGTTTGCATTCGGATTGGCTTTATTGCTTATTTTCTTGATTCTTGCTGCACAGTTTGAAAGTTTTATCGACCCCTTTGTGATTATCTTGACGGTTCCAATGGCTGTTGCAGGAGCATTGTTTTCACTGTGGTTGTTCGGACAGACTTGGAATATTTTCAGTCAAATAGGGACCATTATGCTCATCGGTTTGGTCACAAAAAACGGTATTTTGATTGTAGAATTTGCCAATCAACTCCGTGAGGAAGGCATGCCCAAACACGAAGCTATTCTTAAAGCAGCGGAATCACGATTACGTCCCATATTGATGACAAGTTTGACCATTGCATTGGGTGCTTTGCCAATTGCTTTGTCTCTTGGTGCAGCTTCTACAAGTAGAATAGGAATGGGAGTCGTTATCATCGGAGGGACATTGTTTTCATTGATTTTGACATTGTTCATTATACCATCAATTTATATGATGTGGTCCCGTGAGAAAAAACACCGACCAGAATTTGATAAAATTGAGAATTATGAGAAGGTGTAACCTTATCCCTATTTATATCAGTACTTGTTTTGTGCTTTTGACTTTTCAAATAAAGGCACAAGAATTATTGACCTTGGAAGAAGCGGTTGAGATTGCCTTAAAAAACAATTATGATATACGTTTGACAACCAATGATTTAATAATTGATGAAACTTCGGTCAGCCCTGGATTTGCAGGGATGTTACCAAGGGTTTTTGCTTCCGCAGATACCAATAACAGTACGCAGAACATTTCCCAGACACGTTCAGATGGCACAGAAATAGAATTGGACAATGCCAAAAACAACAACATCAGTTATGGTGTAGGATTGGATTGGACCATTTTTGATGGCTTTAGCATGTTTGCTCGTTATGACCAGTTGAAAGAGTTGGAAAAATTGGGAAAGGCAGAGTTGCAAAACACTATCCTAACCCGTGTGAGTGAAGTGATGAATACGTATTATGATTTGGTACAACAACAGCAACAATTGGTGGCATTGGATAGCACGATGGTGATTTCGCAACAACGTGTGGAGTTGGCAGATAATCGTTTCAATATTGGAAAAGCTTCAAAATTGGAAGTTCTGAATGCCCAAGTTGATTTAAATACAGACAAAACCCTGCAGGTAAGGCAAAAAGAATTGTATGCCAACACAAAGATAAAACTCAATGAAATTTTAGCTCGCGACACCAAAACCGATTTTAAGGTTGAAGATGAGATGTTGATCAAAGATAATTTGGTTTTAGCAGATCTGGAGCGACTTGCCGAAGAGCAAAATCCGCTGTTGCAAGCACAGCTTATCAATAAAAGGATTGCCGAATTAGAACTAAAGGAACTAAAAGGCAATCGGTACCCAACCATTAGCGCTAATACTGGGTATAATTTCAGTAATTCTGAATCGAGTTTGGGTTTCACAACTAAAAACAATGCGCAAGGGTGGAATTATGGTTTTAGTGCCAGCATCGACATCTTCAATGGTTCCAATCAAAATAGAAACGAAAAGATTGCAAAACTCAGACTGGAGAATAGTGAGATAGTGATTGAACAGCAAAGCCAAGCAATAAAATCGCAATTGGCTTCAGCTTTTCAAACCTATTTGTCAAATCTTGGTATGATAGAATTGGAAACTCGCAACGAAGAAATTGCAAAAGAAAATCTGGATATCACTTTGGCAAAGTATAGAATCGGAACCATCCCAACGATTGAATTCCGAACCGCTCAACTCAACTACATCAACGCACAACTACGATTGAGCGATGCCAAATACCAAGCAAAATTATCGGAAATCGCTTTAAAGCAATTGGCTGGAAATCTTACACTTTAGGAAAATAAGCTATTGATTTTTGAAGTTTTCAATTCCATCTCTTAGCCATTCGAGATACTCATCAACATTCGGTGTATATCCGACCGGTTCAATCAGATTTTTTTCATTATGATCCATTAGCACATAAAAAGGTTGTGTGTTGGTTTTATATTTTATGGTCTGAAATTCGCTCCATTTTTGACCAATGTATTTGAGTTGTTTTCCTGAGTTCAATTGTGATTCTGTAATTTCATCATCTTCAAGCTTTCGTTTATCATCAACATACAAGGATACTAGTACAACCTCATTTTTTAAAATGTTCAACACTTGGTCATCCACCCAGACATTTTGCTCCATTTTTCGGCAATTGACACAAGCCCAGCCGGTAAAGTCCAACATAACTGGCTTTCCAACTTTTTTGGCATATGCCAAACCTTTGTCATAATCATTAAAAACCAAAATCTGATGAGGCGCCAATAAATGCCCACCTTCTGGAAGTTCTTGTACGTCAGTACCAACCATAGCTCCACCAACTTTGGAATTTCCGACTCCATAAGGAGATTCTGCATAATCCAAAGGCGGAGGGAAGGCACTGATTAAATTCAAAGGTGCTCCCCAAAGCCCTGGAATCATATAAATAGTGAATGAAAGTACTAAGAGGCCCAAGGTCAATCGGCCTACAGAAATATGCGGTAAGGGCGAATCATGCGGCAGTTTTATTTTTCCGAATAGATACAATGCCAACGTTCCAAATACTGCAATCCAAATAGCAATGAATACTTCACGTTCCAAAATATGAAGTTGGAGAACCAAATCGGCTTGTGATAAAAATTTGAATGCAAATGCCAATTCCAAAAACCCTAAAACCACTTTAACAGTATTCAACCACCCACCTGATTTTGGCAACGAATTGAGCCAACCCGGAAATGCAGCAAACAATGCAAAAGGGATTGCAATTGCCAAAGAAAACCCAAGCATACCAACAATAGGTGCTATACCACCTTTGGAGGCAGCCTCTACTAATAATCCTCCAACGATTAAGCCTGTGCAAGAAAAGGAAACTATAGCCAATGCCAATGCCATAAAGAAGATGCCAATCATTCCTCCGCGATCAGCCTGTTTATCAACCTTGTTCGCCCATGAGCTTGGGAGTGTTATTTCAAAAGCTCCTAAAAATGAAATGGCAAAAATAATCAGCAATCCGAAGAAAATAACATTGAACCATACATTGGTCGATATTTCATTTAACACACTGGCACCAAAAATGGCTGTGACTGCAGTGCCAAGTAAAACATAAATAATGACGATTGATAGCCCATAAATAAGGGCATTCTTAATACCCGAGGCTTTTGATTTACTTTGTTTGATGAAAAAACTGACGGTTAAAGGGATCATGGGGAATACACAAGGAGTCAATAAGGCAGTAAAACCAAAAAGGAAAGAAATAATGAATAGTGTCCAAAGTCCTTTTTCTTCACTTTGTTTTTCTTCATGTGCTATTTCTTTAATGACTTTAGTATCCTCCTTGTTTTCTGGCGTTTGAAAATTAATGCCATTCTCCGTTGTTATATTAGTTGCAATAGGATTGGAATTCTTTAATTCAAAATTCAAATCGACGTATGTAGGAGGTAGGCATCGCTCATCATCACAGACCATAAATTCAACTTCACCTTTCACTGTTAAAAGCTCATCATTCAAAAGCTTGATACGCTGTTTAAATTCTGCTTTGTTTTCAAAAAACTTGATTTTCATACCAAAAACGGGGTCGTCGATTGTTTTTCCTTTGTCTTCAGTAACCTTGCCAATTAACTCAAAACCTTTGTTATCTTCAAATGTAAAAGCTGTAGAAATTGGTCCATCCTCTGGCACATTTTGTGAATATAAATGCCAACCAGCGTCAATGGTAGCCGTCGATACGAGCATATATTCGGTTTCAGAAACTTTTTCAACAGAGGTTGTCCATTTTACAGGTTCCAAAATTTGGGAATGTATGCTAACAGAAGTGCATAGCAAAAGAAGAAAGGCAACTATCTTAAGTTTCATAAGCTAGGTCATTAGTGATTTAGAATGATATGAACAGTCGCAAAAATACGACATTCCATCGAGAGGTTAAAAGTCATAATTAATAGAAGATATTTATGTTAATGACTTGCTAAACTTTATTTTAGAGAACAGAGATGGCTGAAGAATCAATCAATCCAATGCGTTTTTTGTAACGAAGGAGCGCCAACCTATAACGGCAAGTTGAAATTTGCTTGCTTTAGACAAGTCCAATTGGCGTTTGGAATAACTCGGTAAAATTATTTTGTTCAACTTTGCCAACACTTTGAAAAAGGCTCTTTTCATTCTGTAAAGTTAATAAAAGAAGAACCAAAAATGTTAAATTAATGATTTAATAAAATGTATCTTACTTCAAGTGTAATTCGTTCGTTATCTTTGGAAAAATTAGACAGATGAAAAGAATAATTACATTTTTAGCCCTATCTATTATTACTCACCATGGTTTCGGGCAAATTCTCCGTATCAATGAATTGGATTGTGACACACCTGGAGTTGATGATAAGGAGTTTGTAGAATTAAAGTCCCAAACACCAAATTTTCCCTTGGATGGTTACGTAGTTGTATTTTTTAATGGCTCGGCCTCAGGAGCAAATATGAGTTATTTGGCTTTTGACCTTGATGGTTACGAAACGGATGTCAATGGGCTATTGCTCATAGGTAGTGCTACAGTTTCACCTTTCCCACAATATGTCATTGCTCCAAATTTAATCCAAAATGGAGCCGATGCTGTTGCTATTTATCAAGCGGATGGAATTGATTTTGAAGAACCAGTTTTGGCCTATGTAGATGAAACTTTGATTGATGTAATGCTATATCAAACAAATGATAGTGATGGACAAGGATTGCTGACGATTTTTTCAGAATTTGACCCATCAATTACCATTTTAAATGAAGGGCCAGGAAACAATACCGATTCCATTCAATTGGACAATGGAAATAATGATATGGGATTCCTTATTCAGGCTCCCACTCCACGACAGCTCAATGACGGAAGTGGTGTAGTGCTGAATGGAATTCTGATGGAATTGACACAAACCATGTATAACGAAGGTGAAACATTTGACATTGTTTTTACTTCTGAACAAAATGTAACTTCCGACCTCAATTTTACGATTGGGTTCAACAATGGCACTTTTGATACTTCTGATTATACAGGAAATGTTTCCATCACAATTCCAAGTGGTTCAAACACGGCATCTACAACAATCACTTTGGTTGATGATACCTTGGATGAAGGTGATGAAGTGATGGTGATTCGTTTAAGTGGTTTGCCATCAACATTTTCAGCTATCAATAATAACCTGCGCATACGTGCTGTGGACAATGATTTTACGGTGGCACCATTTGGGACACCTATTAATCCAACTTATGGTATTGTGGCAAGTACACAGCCGGATGGATATTATGACAGCCTCGACGGATTGGCTGATACAGCATTGCGTCAAGGGATTCAGGACATCATTGCCGAAGAAGGAGTTGTTAGAGCACAAACCTATGCCGATATTGTGGACATTCTAAAAGAGGCCGACCAAAATCCAGAAAACAGCAACCAGGTATGGTTAGTCTATAAAGAAATTGGAAGGGCTAAACTCGATTTTCAGACCACAGCAAGCAATGTTGGGACTTGGAACAGAGAGCACACCTTTCCACGCTCCAGAGGTGGTTTTAATAGTATAGACTTAGACGATATAGCCGATGGTAGGGAAGTATATTGGAATACGACTGCTGATTCCTTACGACATGGAAATTCTGATGCCCATGCCTTACGTGCTGTAGATGGCCCTGAAAATAGCTCAAGAAACAATCAACATTATGGACAGTACAATGGACCAATTGGGACACTTGGAGGTTTTAAAGGCGATGTAGCCAGAAGCGTATTGTATATGGAGTTGCGATACAATGGCTTGCAAGTGGTCAATGGTTTTCCTGAAGGAACTGTTGGCGAATTGGGCGATTTGGCAACATTGCTGGAGTGGCACAGAAACGATCCACCAGATGATTTTGAGATGAACCGAAACAATGTGGTCTATACATGGCAATACAACAGAAATCCGTTGATAGATTATCCGGATTTAGTGGAATATATATGGGGAAACAATGTGGGTGAACCTTGGGAACAGCCTTTGGCAGTAGATGAGGTTGATGCATGGTCGATTAAAATATATCCAAATCCGACCACCAATAGAATTTATCTCACAGGGATAACAAATGCTACAACAGTTAAAGTGTTTTCTGTAGATGGACGAGAACTTTCCAATTATCAAATTGAAAACAGTTCGTATATAGATTTGAACCTTTCCACTGGGCTGTATATCTTGAAAGTTTCGTCTGATGGCAGAACGATAACGAATAAGCTCGTCGTGAAATAAAAATAAAAAAGCCCAAATATTAGATTTGGGCTTTTTTATTTCATGTTTAATTCTTCTTTTTAGAGGTAATCTCAATCACTCCATGCTCTCCTTTTTTGCCATGTTTCTCAGTGGCTTTTTCCCCTTTAAGAACATTGACACTTTCGATGTTTTCAGATTTTAAGGAATCCATATCTTTTTTGGAAATTTCCTTTCCGTCCAATAAAATGAGAGGTTGTTCATCTCCATTTGTAAAGATTTTGATATTGTCATTGCCTTTATCAACGGTAATGATTTCCACATCCTTTCCATCATCATCCGTCCAAACAATATTTTCTACATCCTTTTTAATCCAAACGGTGTCCTTTTTGTTCTTTCTTACAAAAACGACATCTTCTGTCTCGTCACTATTTTTTTTAGAACCTGATTTTATGACATAGACATTTTTCTCTTTTTTTACTTCATGGTCATCACCATCTTTACCAATTACAATGACCTTCTCGTCATCATCTCCCTCATCATCATCGGTGGAATACACAAAAACGTTACTGCCAGCTCCAGTGGTTTTTACTTTTTTGCCACCGTCATCGTCGGTAATGATTTCAAAACTTTGGCTCAAATTTTTTGTGGACTGACCAACGGTCAACTCATTTTCATTGACGTTTAATGAAACGGTAATGTCCTTGATTGGGTTGTCAGAATTCACAAAGAAATTGCCTTTTTTTCCTGTATGTTCATAATCTATTTTGATTCCTGTAATTTCCTTTTGACCATTTCTGCTGATATTATTGAAGGTAATGGTCGCGTTTTTTTCGGCAAGTTTTTCTTTGATGGATTCTAATTGTGAATCTTTTGTGTCTTTGGTTATGACAAACCTCAATACGTTTTGTCCAATTTTCACTTTTTCGGGTTGAGGAGTTTTGGTCTGTGCAATGATTTCAGTATTGAAATTCAACACAAAGGCCACGATTAATGGAATTACCAAACTGTATTTCCACACATTTAGTCTGCTTGATTTTGATTTGTGTAACATAACGATTCGTTTTTTAATTAATGAGTTGTAAAAATTATTGGCCAAAACCAATTGATGGCTTGGGATGCTGGTTCTTAACAAGAGATTTTGATAGCTTTTTTCGCATGGAGCTACAATTTGCGCTTCTTGGTCTGCAATGAATTCCAAATTTTGTTGCAATGCTTTTTTGTACAACCAACTGAATGGATTGAACCAAAATACCACGCACATCAATTGGGCAACAATGACGTCCACGGAATGACATTGTCGTGCATGTACCTTTTCATGATTGATGATGAGCTCCAATTCTTTGGTATCGAACTGTTCAGGATTTATAACTATCCAGTTGAAGAATGAAAAAGGTGCCAGTGCTGTACTTGTTTGGATATAAGAGAAAGAACCATCGTAAGATGAGGGATTCCTTTTTATGAGAAATAGCAATGAACTCAACTCTGTTATCAGTTTGCCAAGAAAGAATAGGATGCCTATGCCATAAATGACAGAAAGGAAATTTATCAAATTAAATGGATTTTCTGGTTGCATATGTTGAATGTCAACCTCATTGGATTGAACCATGCTGTTTAATGTAATTGGAGTTATTTCAACATACACCGGAATGACCAGAAGCGGAATCAATATGGAAGCAACCATGCCGGCAAATAAAAACCAACGATTGCTGACAAAAAAAGTATCGCGCTGCAGAAATAGGCGATAGCAGATATAAAATATAGCAATAATGGCTGATGACTTTATTAAATATTCCATACTATTGTTTTTCTTCTATTAAAGCGATAATTTCCTTAAGTTCATCCACACTGATTTTTTCTTCTTTAGCAAAAAACGATACCACATTTTTATAAGAATTATTGAAATAATTCTCAATGGCTGTATTCATAAACCTTTTTTTATAAGCTTCTTTAGTTATAATAGGGAAGTATTGATGTGTTTTGCCATAAGCATGATACCCGACATATCCTTTGTCTTCTAAATTTCGAATAATCGTTGAAAGTGTATTGTAATGAGGTTTTTCCTCCTCTATTTCGGCCAGTACATCTTTGACAAAAGCTTTTTCTAGCTTCCATAGAATATGCATGACTTCTTCTTCTTTATTTGTCAGTTTTTGCATGATAATATAATTGAACTGTCAAACCTATAACTATTTTTTTAGTTATACAACTATTTAAATAGTTATTTAACTAAAATTTAAGTTTTAAAACAAGGACATAAAAAAAAAGCACGTTTTTTATTAACGTGCTTTTTGCCGCTATTAGTCTGCTTATTTAGTATGCTTAGAAGTAGCGATAATGGCTCCATCTTTAGCCTTCTCTCCATAGACACTTTTGGCTGTTTCTGGTTTTAGGATATCGACTGCTTCAAGCTGATTGGTCTTTGCCAAATTGTCCAAGGTATCAAAATCTGATTCCTTTCCATCTATGATGATGATTTTTTCGGAATTTGGGTCATCAATAAAATTGAATTGTTGGTGAGCGTCCGAATTATTATCAGAATCGAAAAACCAAGAAAAATTGTTGTTTCCATTTTTGGACGACTCAAATTGTTTTCTCATTTGCTCTTTTAGCTCGTTGAGGTCCATAGGCCTACCATTGAAGAAAAAGCTCCCATCATCATCATTAAAAAAATCATCAAAATTAAAACCTCCCAAAGCTGAAAATGGATTCTGTAAAGAATCATTTAAGGAACCGAACGGCATCATGTTGGGTTGGTTGAAGAATGCCATGGCACCTTGGTTCTTGTTGCCCTGTGTGATGTACAAGGCACCATTTTTTCTGCCAAATACAATTTGCGAAATAGGCAGGTTGCTAGAAATTTGACTTACAGCCTGATTGCCATTCGCATCTTCTAGTTTGATTTTTAATCCGATTAGTTTATTGGAGTCATCTCTTTCAATAGCCGAAAATGTTGCGGTGATTTGATGCTCCTGTAGCATTTTCTTGATGTCATCAAAATCGTCTTCAGTGGTGTTGCTGTCAATTGTAATGGAAACATTGTCATCTATATTCCATTCATTAATGTCTGGTGTAGGTTCATTCTCATCCTGTTCTAGTTGAGCAATAGGATATGTGTTTGAAGAGCTTTTGTGGGCAAAAGTCTTAAAGGAAACGAGTCCTATAACGACCAGTAGGAGAATGCCCAATCCAATTTTTAAAAATCCTTTAGTTTTCATTTTGGTACTGTTTTTTATTCAAAATTATTGCATAATCACTTACGTATAAAAAGTTTAACTTAATTTTGGATTGCAATGTTAACAAGTGTAAAAAAGGATTTGAGGGCGTTGGTCTATATTACCGAATTTTGGTGTTTTCTAATTCGTCAATCGTATTTGTAGTATCTTCGCAAAAAAATTGTTACATGAGTTTACTTTGGGTCATTTTAGGTTTGATATTGTTGGTTGTTGGTGGTGAGTTTCTGGTGCGTTCATCGGTTGCTCTTTCCTTTAAATTCAATATTTCAAAATTGGTCATTGGAATGACTGTTGTGTCTTTTGCAACATCTGCCCCAGAACTTTTGGTCAGTTTACAAGCAGCTCTTGATGGCTCTTCAGACATAGCGTTGGGAAATGTCATTGGTTCCAATATCGCAAACATAGGCTTGGTTTTAGGTATTACAGCCTTGATTTCACCATTGGGTGTTGATAAAAACTTCTATAAGCTCAATTGGCCAATGATGCTGCTGTTGTCTATAGTTCTTTATTTTATTTTGAAAAGTGGCCTTGTACTCGATTTTAAAGAAGGTTTGGCAATTTTTTTATCATTGGTTATCTTCCTATATATATTGATTAAACGTTCTAAAAGTGAACCTGAAACACATATGGAAGATTTGGACGAAGATTTGCAAATCACTTCTGGTTTTAAGATTACAATTTGGTTATTGATTGGAGCAATAGCATTATACTTTGGTAGTGAATGGTTGGTGAGAGGGGCTAAGGAAATGGCGTTTTCCCTTGGCGTGAGTGAGAGAGTAATTTCGGTGACGATGGTGGCTGTAGGAACTAGTATTCCAGAATTGGCAGCATCGGTAATTGCAGCCTTAAAAAAAGAGAAAGCAATCTCTTTGGGAAATTTAATCGGCTCCAATATATTTAATATTGCTTCCGTATTGGGATTGACGGCCATGATTCAACCAATCGCAGTTGATAATCCAAAGATTTTGACCAACGATATTTTTTGGATGATTGGGTTTGCAGCTATTCTTCTTCCGTTCGTGTTTACTCCAAAGAAACTGGAAATAGGAAGATATAAAGGTTTTATTTTACTCGTTGGCTATATCACATTCATTATTTTTGCCTTTGCTGGTGAAAATTGAGGGCTTTAATCTGTATTTTATCGAATTGTTGACAACTTACCCTAAATTTTTTAGGGTAAAAAATTGATTGTATGCAATTTTTAATAAATTTGCCCTACTAAAATTATCAAATTCGAAAAAATATGTCAACTTTACGTTTTCACGCAATCAAAGAATCGCTCAATCATAAACCACTTCATGTTGAAGAAAATGAACGCCGTTCTACAATTTTTGGATCCAATGTATTCAATGAAGCAACCATGCGTCAATTTTTGACCAAAGAAGCTTTCAATAGTGTCATGGACGCCAACCAACACGGAACAAAAATTGACCGAATTGTAGCCGATCATATTTCAACAGGAATGAAAGAATGGGCCATTTCCAAAGGAGCAACACATTATACGCATTGGTTTCAACCATTGACTGGTGCTACTGCCGAAAAACACGATGCCTTTTTCGAAACCATTGGAAATGGATTGGCAATAGAAAAATTTGGCGGAAGCCAATTGGTGCAGCAAGAACCAGATGCATCCAGTTTTCCCAATGGAGGTATCAGGAATACATTTGAAGCTAGAGGTTACACGGCTTGGGACCCTACATCACCAGCATTTATCTATGGAACGACGCTTTGTATCCCAACAGTTTTTGTGGCCTATACTGGTGAAGCATTGGATTATAAAACTCCATTATTAAGGGCCTTGCAAGCCGTAGATGCAGCTGCAGTGGATGTGTGTAAATATTTTGATAAAAATGTTAAAAAAGTGAACGCTTCCTTGGGTTGGGAGCAAGAGTACTTCTTGATTGATAGTGCCTTGGCAAATTCAAGACCTGACATTGTTTTGACAGGAAGAACCCTGCTTGGTCATTCTCCAGCGAAAGGACAACAATTGGATGATCATTATTTCGGGTCGATTCCGAGTAGGGCTTTGGCATATATGAGAGATTTGGAAACGGAATGTATGTTACTTGGTATTCCTGTAAAAACAAGACATAATGAAGTAGCTCCTAACCAATTTGAGCTCGCACCTATCTATGATGAAGCTAATTTGGCTGTCGATCATAATTCCTTGCTGATGGATGTGATGGACAAAATCGCCGATCGTCATAACTTTAAGGTATTGTTCCATGAAAAACCATTTGCAGGTGTAAATGGTTCAGGCAAGCATAACAACTGGAGTTTAGGAACCGATACAGGAGTCAATCTATTAGGTCCAGGAAAAACGCCGATGAGCAATCTTCAGTTTTTGACCTTTTTCATCAATACGATTAAAGCAGTCAACGATAATGAAGAGCTATTGAGAGCAGCAATCGCTTCAGCCAGCAATGACCATAGATTGGGAGCCAATGAAGCACCACCAGCAATTATTTCGGTGTTCATCGGTGAGCAACTAACAAAAGTGTTGAACGAATTGGAAAATGTTACCGACGGAAAATTGTCACCAGAGGAAAAAACGGATTTAAAGTTGAACGTAGTTGGTAAAATCCCAGATGTTTTATTGGACAACACCGATAGAAACAGAACATCACCATTTGCTTTCACAGGAAATAAATTTGAGTTTAGAGCTGTAGGTTCAAAAGCCAATTGTGCAAGTGCAATGACCGTTTTGAATTCAATTGTTGCAAAGCAGTTGATTGATTTTAAAGCAGAAGTTGATGCATTGATTGACAAAAAAGACATGAAAAAAGATGATGCTGTTTTTAATGTGTTAAGAGAATACATCAAAAAATCAAAGAAAATTCTTTTTGAAGGCAATGGTTATGGTGATGCTTGGCACAAAGAAGCGAAAAAGCGAGGATTGAGCAACAATAAAACCACTCCAGAAGCTTTAAAAGCCAAAATTACCAAAAAGGCATTGAGTCTTTTTGAGGATTTGGGTGTCATGAACAAAGTGGAATCTGAAGCCCGCTACGAAATCGAAATGGAAGAATATGTACTTCGCATCCAAATTGAAGGTAGAGTTCTTGGAGACATCGCCCGCAACCATATTGTGCCGACTGCAGTTAAGTATCAAAATATTTTGATAGAGAACGTTAAAGGCTTGAAAGAGATTTATGGTACAGGCTTTAAGAAATTGGCTAATGAGCAATTGAACCTTATTGAAGAAATCTCTGAACACATTGAATCTATAAACTCCAATGTTACCAAGTTGATCAATGAGCGTAAAAAAGCAAATACCGTTGAAGACATCGAGAAAAAAGCATTGGATTACTGCCATAAAGTAAAACCAATTTTTGATGAAATAAGATATCACTGTGACAAGCTCGAGCTATTGGTTGATGATGAATTGTGGCCATTGACAAAATATAGAGAATTGTTATTTACAAGATAAGTTATCGCTGATATATTATCAAAGTCTCACATTTGTGGGACTTTTTTTATTCATAATTATTAAATTCTCAATCATTTCTACGTAATCCTACGTATATCGCAAGCCTAAAAAATGTATTTCATCAAGAGAATATTGCAACTAATCGAAAAGTTTAAAATTAGATGGTTAAAGCAATATTACCAGTAAGTTAATTTATTAGATTTGTAGTGCTATTAATCAATACATTGTAAAATGAAAAAATTACTACTTAGCCTTGCGGCTTTGGCTTTCGCAACCATGCTTTTCTCTATGCAGAATACTAAAATTGCCAAAGACAAAGTATCGCATGATACTGTGGCTAAAGTTGAAAAAGTATTTCAGGCTTGATTTTGAGGTTCTGACCATTGTAAAATTTAGTTTTAGAAACCTATTGCTTTTTTATTCCTGAAAACTTTAAAAAGACAAAAGAATTTAACATTTTATTCTTTTGTCTTTTTATTTGGCTAATCAATTTTTATTAAAAAATATAATTGCCTGTTTATTAATTCGTTATATTGCTTATTCTTTGCCCTAACAATCAACCTCGATTAATTCTTGTTTTTGGTATACTGATGTTTAATTAACATTCCAATTGATGATAGCAAAACATTTTTCAATACCCTTTTTAGTGGTAGTTGGATTACTTCATTTGAGTTTAAATGCCCAAACAGTTTCTGATTCCTCAATGTCAAAAAAAATAGCTTTTTATGAGCTTCGAGGTAACAATGCAATTGATGCAGGTATAGGCACTTCTGTAATCAACGGAGATTTATCGGACCCGGAATTTGAAATTTATTTCCATATTGGATACAAACGGTATATTTTTCCACATCTAAATATTAATTTTAGCTATAACAAATTCAATTTAGCATTTAAGGATGTATATAATGAAGGTTTTATGTCATTTGATTTTAATTTGGAAACGACGTTACTACCTGATAAAAAATTCTCACCATTCATTTTTGCAGGAGCGGGCTATAATGCCTCAAACTATTTTGAACAGACTGCTATGAAATTTCAGGGCGGCGGCGGTCTCGAATATATTGTTACAGATGGCTTTGGAATCAAACTTTATACAGATTATAATTCTGTAATGAGCGATGAACTGGATGGTATAGTTGCTGGCGCTTCAGATGACACTTATTTTAGAATAGGTTTTGGAGTGAATTATTATTTTGGAGGAAATAAAAAGAAAGAAAAAATGCAAAATGACCAACCTTCCATTATCAATTCCAACCAAATAATTTTACATAACTGATTACTATTCCTATTTTTGCAAAATAACTTCAGTTATGAGCGAAAATGTCAGCAAACGTTATGCACTAAGAGGTGTTTCTGCTTCTAAAGAAGATGTGCACAATGCCATCAAAAACATTAACAAAGGTTTATTTCCCAAGGCTTTTTGCAAAATCGTTCCAGATTATCTTACCAATGACAAAGACTATTGTTTGATCATGCATGCGGATGGTGCAGGAACAAAATCCTCACTTGCGTATATGTATTGGAAAGAAACTGGAGATAGCTCTGTGTGGAAAGGTATTGCGCAAGATGCACTGATTATGAACATTGACGATTTGCTGTGTGTTGGTGCTACTGACAATATCATGCTGTCTTCCACGATTGGAAGGAACAAAAATTTGATTCCTGGGGAAGTGATTTCTGCCATTATCAATGGAACAGAAGAATTGATTGCAGAACTCAAGAAGTTTGGAATAACCATCCATTCAACTGGAGGAGAAACGGCAGATGTGGGTGATTTGGTAAGGACCATCATTGTCGATTCTACGGTTACAGCTCGTATGAAACGTAGTGATGTGATAGACAATGCCAACATTAAGGCTGGAGATGTCATTGTTGGATTGTCTTCATCAGGAAAAGCATCGTATGAAGAGGAATATAATGGAGGTATGGGCAGCAACGGATTGACTTCTGCACGCCATGATGTGTTTCATAAGTATTTGACTGAAAAGTACCCAGAAAGTTACGACCCATCCGTACCGAATGATTTAGTATATTCTGGCAATGTAAAATTAACGGATGAAGTCAAAAGTTCTCCAATTGATGCAGGAAAACTTGTGTTGTCTCCAACGAGAACCTATGCCCCAATCATAAAAAAAATTCTATCAAACTATAATTCAAAAACCATTCATGGTATAGTGCATTGCAGTGGTGGTGCCCAGACAAAAATTCTTCATTTTATTGATGATTTGCATATCATCAAAAATAATATGTTCCCAATTCCTCCGTTGTTTAAACTGATTCAGGAGCAATCAAAAACCGATTGGAAAGAAATGTATCAGGTCTTCAATTGTGGGCATCGCATGGAACTGTATGTCTCACAGGAAATTGCAGAAGATATTATCTCTATTTCTGAATCATTCAATGTCGAGGCTCAAATTGTTGGTAGGGTTGAGGCGTCAAGCCAAAAAAAGTTAACCATCGAAAGTGAGTTTGGAACATTTGAATATTAAATTATTTTAATTTTTTTCAAGTATTAGTGCATGAGGTCTATTTTTGTAGTCGTCCTATTTCTTTTTTTTCAAATTGTCAACGGCCAGGTTTTTCAAATTGCCAACACAAAAGCGAATTCTTCAACTGTAAAAACAATTGATACCATCCCAAAATGGGAGCTGCTCAATAGAGCAGGCTTGGATATCAACGAAGCCACATTTGTTAACTGGAGTGCGGGAGGAAGCAATTCCATTTCGGCACTTTTAAAATTCGAATCAAATTTGAATTATACCTATGGGCTTTTAAGATGGAAAAATAAAGCTATTGTCAATTATGGCATCAATAAACAACAAGAGCAAAAGCTGCGAAAGACAAGTGATGAGTTGGAATTGATTTCCACAATGGGTTTTCAAAAGGATAGCATGAGCAACTGGTATTTTTCCGCAAGGTTCAATTTTAAGACACAATTTACCAATGGTTACAATTATCCTAACCGTGACATTCCAATTTCAAAATTTATGGCTCCAGGGTATCTGTTTGTAGGCGGTGGCGTTGAATATGGAAAAAACATCGAGAAATTTTCAACGTATTTTTCACCATTGACCTTCAAATCTACCTTTGTGCTCGATAAGGATTTGTCCAATGCAGGTTCTTTCGGGGTCGATCCGGCTGTGGTGGATGATGAAGGCAATATTGTAAAACAAGGCGAGCGTGTTCGCACCGAAGTGGGTATTTTATTGACCAATGAATTTGAAACTGAGGTTTTCGAGAACATTGCCATTAAGAGTCGTTCAAGTTTTTATACCGATTATCTCAACAGTTTTGGAAACATAGATGTTGATTGGGAAATCATGTTCAACTTTAAGGTCAATCAATATGTCAAGGCATCCCTTGGCTCACATCTAAAATATGACAATGATGTAAAAACCATTGTGGAGTCAGAGGTGGAAGATGAGTTTGAGATGCAAGGCGCCAAAATACAATGGAAGCAAATTTTGGGAATTGGTGTGGTTGTGGATTTTTAAAATCTAAATTCAATATACCCTGAACTTAAATATTCCTTCTTAAAGCAAAACGCTTTTGATTCTTTCAGAGAAATAATCGTATTTTTGCATCACAATTCAAGTACATAAATGTTAGATAAGTTACAGGTAGTAAAACAACGTTTTGATGAGATTAACGACCTCATTATCCAACCCAATGTCATCAGTGACCAAAAACGTTACATTGCTCTAAATAAAGAGTACAAGGAGCTAAAAGTTTTGGTTGACAAGCGTGAAGAATATAAATTATTGTTGGACAACCTTAAGGAAGCTGAAGACATCATTAAAGAAGGTGGTGATGCCGAAATGGTGGAAATGGCAAAAATGCAGTATGAGGAAGCCGAAGAAGCCATACCAAAGTTGGAAGAAGAAATCAAATTTTTATTGATTCCTAAAAACCCCGAAGACTCCAAAAATGCGGTCGTTGAGTTGCGTGCAGGAACGGGTGGTGATGAAGCCAGCATTTTTGCTGGAGACTTATATAGAATGTACACCAAATATTGCGAAAGCAAAGGTTGGAAAATAGACGTGGTCGATTTCAACGAAGGTACTTCGGGCGGCTTTAAGGAAATGATTTTCGAAGTCAATGGAGATGACGTGTATGGGACGCTAAAATTTGAAGCAGGCGTGCATCGTGTGCAGCGTGTGCCACAAACAGAAACCCAAGGTCGCGTGCACACCAGCGCGGCAACTGTGATTGTACTTCCGGAGGCAGAAGAGTTTGATTTGGAATTGGACATGTCCGAAATACGTATAGAGCGAACCACATCCACAGGTCCTGGTGGCCAAAGTGTAAACACAACATATTCTGCCATCAAATTGCATCACGAACCTACAGGAATGATTGTCAGTTGCCAAGACCAGAAATCATCGCACAAAAATCTTGAAAAAGCATTGAAAGTCATGCGTTCACGTCTATATGAAATGGAATTGGAGAAGAAATTGGCGGCAGATTCTGAAAAACGCAAGAGCATGGTTTCTACGGGAGACAGAAGTGCAAAAATCAGAACCTATAACTATTCACAAGGACGTGTCACAGACCATAGAATTGGACTGACCCTTTATGATTTGGCAAACATCATGAATGGAGACATACAGAAAATAATTGATGAACTGATGCTGGCAGAAAACACAGAATTGTTAAAAGCGAATACCGATTTAATTTAAACATAAGCCTCTTTTGAGGCTTTTTTAATACCATGACTACAAAACAACTCATCCAACAAATCAAAAAAAAGAAATCCTTCCTTTGTATCGGGTTGGATGTCGATCTGGAAAAAATCCCAAAACATCTATTGCACGATGAAGACCCGATTTTTGCTTTCAACAAAGCCATCATTGATGCTACACAACATTTGACTGTGGCCTATAAACCCAACATGGCTTTTTATGAAGCACATGGCCTGAAAGGCTGGAAAGCCTTGGAAAAAACGATGATGTACCTAAATGTGATGCATCCTGAAATTTTTACGATTGCCGACGCTAAAAGAGGCGATATCGGCAACACAAGTAGTATGTATGCCAAAGCCTTTTTGGAGGATTTGAATTTTGATAGTATGACGGTAGCTCCTTACATGGGAAAAGATTCCGTAGAACCCTTTTTGGCTGTGAAAAATAAGCACACTATTCTGTTAGCATTGACTTCGAATGAAGGTGCTTTTGACTTTCAAACCAAAAGGGTCAACCGAAATTTTCTCTATAGAGAAATCATCAAAACATCAAAGACTTGGAAGAATTCAAAAAACTTAATGTACGTTGTAGGAGCAACCAAAGCCACATACCTCAAACAAATCCGAAAAATCGTTCCAGATAGCTTCTTGTTGGTTCCTGGAGTGGGAGCACAAGGCGGAAGCCTGAAGGAAGTTTGCAAATATGGCATCAATAAAGATGTCGGATTGCTCATCAATTCATCACGAGGGATTATCTATGCATCCAATAAGGAAGATTTTGCCCAAGCTGCAGCTCAAAAAGCCGAAGAATTGCAGAGAGAGATGGCAATTTTATTGACCAAAAAGTTCAAATAAGAGTCATCTGTTAACTGCGATTGCGACGGTACACTATGAAGGACCAATTACACAGAAACATTCATTTAGGAAACACTCCACATCGAATTGTCTCCTTGGTGCCTTCCCAAACCGAGTTGTTGTATGATTTAGGATTGGAATCTTCCATCGTTGGCATCACCAAATTCTGTGTACATCCTTTACATTTTAAAAAGGAAAAAACAATTGTGGGAGGCACAAAGGCTGTACATTTTGATAAAATAAAAGCCTTAAATCCCGACATTATTTTATGCAATAAAGAAGAGAATACCAAAGAGATGATTCAGGAACTGGAAAAGATGGCTCTAGTCCATATCAGTGATATTTACACGATAGATGATTGTTTGGAGTTGATAACAATGTATGGTGAGATGTTTTCAAAGGAAGAAAAAGCATCCCAAATAATTGATCATATAAAAATGAAATATGAAGATTTTAAAAACTTCATCAAAGCCAGACCAATATTAAAAACTGCTTATTTCATTTGGCAGAATCCTTGGATGGTGGCTGCAAAAAACACTTTTATCAATGAGCTTTTAAAGCTCAATAACTTTGAGAATTATTATGGAGAGTTGGAACGTTATCCGGAAGTAATCCTAAAGATAAATAAAAAAGAAACTGCTGATTTGGTATTGCTCTCGAGTGAGCCTTTTCCATTCAAGGAAAAGCATAAGGAAGAGTTGAGGCAGTATTTTCCACATTCGAAAATTGTAGTGGTCGATGGTGAAGCGTTCTCTTGGTATGGTACAAGACTTATTGAAGCGTTTGATTACTTTAAATCACTGCATCAAAATCTTTTGAATGGGAACGTTTCAAGTTCATGATCATCTTCTTCAATTTGGAGGCTTCATGATATAAAAAATCACTGACGCCAGCATCTGTCTGAATCAAATTATAGGCTTCCTCAATGAATCGAAGGTAATTTTGTTCCAATTCCTTAAGATTCAAAACGTCACTCAAACCGAGTTTTGTTTTTCCGACTTTGCAAAAATGTGTATTCATGTTAATCCGAATTAAGTAATATATACGAATGCACACTCGCTTTTAGTCTAGGCACTTACGTTAAATAATTGATAAAATTTCAATTAGACTTATGCTGTAAAGTCTCCCGATTCAAAAACTTCAATTGGTTGAGTTTGTTGAGAAGTTTGATGGCCTTAAATTCTGAAAGATCACTCAATGCTGAATCAGTTTGGCGGAAGTTATAAGCCTGTTCAATAAGTTGCTTGTAGCGTCTTTGGAGTTTCAGTTGATGCTCTTTTATTTCAGACAGTGTTTTCATCAGGGTCAAATGCTATTAATTGGTTGATGGTTATTCCAAACTACTGGAATCTAATTTGTTACAGTTAAATAACACCAAAATCTAAAATATGCCCAAGAGCATAACTTATCACTTTGTAAAACTAAATATATCTAAAATATTATTATTGAGCAAGTTAAAAATGAAGAATGTTGATAAAAAAAATCGACTCAATATATGAGCCGATTTACAACTAACTTTTGCTAATCCAAATTAAAGACGAATATGTTTCTTTCTTGGTGATACAAAGATGCTATTTTATTAAGCAAACAATGTTAAGTAACTATTAGCTTTAGATTATCAATGGGTTTAATCCTGTAACACAAACACCTTTCTCAAAAGATCGGTCGTTCTGGAAGATACCTTCGTACGGATTTCTTTCTCTTCAACCGCTATCATGGTGTAGACACCTTTCAGCGCTTCGCCAGTGACATAATCGGTCAAATCTGGATTCACGTCTGTGGTAAATGGTATCGCATTATATTTATTGATGAGGTTTGTCCAAATTTGGTCAGCACCCACCTTGGCAAACGAATTATTGATTACAGGATGAAACTTATCATACAATGCCGTCTGTGTTTTGCTGGTCAAATATTGCGTAGCTGCATCGTCCTGCCCTAAAAGGATGTTTTTGGCATCTGCAAAGGTGATTCCCTTGACGGCATCCACAAAAATAGGGGTGGCTTCTTTCACAGCATCTTCAGCAGCTCGGTTCAAGACTTTGAGACCTTCATCGGCAAGATTACCAAGGCCGATGTCGCGCAGGCCTTTATCAACCTTCTGAAGTTCAGCAGGAAGAAGAATCTTTACCAATTCATTTTTATAAAATCCATCCGTTTGGGTTAGCTTGCTCACCTGTTTGTCAATCCCAAAGTCAAGGGCTTGGCGCAGTCCCGCTGCAATCTCTGCATTGCTCAACACAGTTCCGCCTTGTGGCAAAGAATCGACCACACCTTGCAATTCAGCGCAAGAGGTCAGAGTAAAAATCGTAAAAAGGGCTATCCATACTTTTTTCATAAGGTTATGTTTAATGGTTACTCAAAAATAAATCAAAATGTTCAGAACCGAATTGTTTTGGCAAGTTTTTGAATCAAAAACCGTGTTATCCGCTCTATCTTTTTAATGCTTTTCATAGACCGTGCCACAATTCAAAAGGCAAGAGGCATTAAAAAGGATGCCGCTCCTACCGCTCTTGCAGTACCAAACTATTCACAATAATCCCCAACATCTTTTGAAAAATCCGTAAATTTGTAGCACTTTTAAATCCTTTTTTTACAAATGACACAAGTAGAACCCTACAAGCCAAAACATAAAGTACGTATTGTCACCGCAGCCTCTCTTTTCGATGGGCACGATGCCGCCATCAATATTATGCGACGCATCATTCAGGCGACGGGTGTTGAGGTCATTCACCTTGGGCACGATAGGAGTGTGGAGGAAGTGGTGAATACCGCTATACAGGAAGATGCCAATGCCATTGCACTGACTTCTTACCAAGGCGGACACAACGAGTACTTTAAATATATGTATGATTTGTTGAAGGAAAAAGGCGCTGGCCATATCAAGATATTTGGCGGTGGCGGCGGCGTCATTCTTCCGGAGGAAATAAAAGAGTTGATGGACTACGGCATCACGCGTATCTATTCTCCAGATGATGGTAGAGAGTTGGGGCTGCAAGGAATGATTAATGATTTAGTGAAGACTTCTGATTTTGCCATTGGTGACTCATTAAATGGCGAAGTCAACAACTTAAAGAAAAAAAATCCTCGCGATATTGCTCGTGTCATTTCATCCGCAGAAAACTTTCCAGAGGTTGCGAAAGAGACATTAGATACCATTCACGCAAAAAATAAAGAATCGCATACACCTGTACTTGGTATAACTGGTACTGGTGGTGCAGGGAAATCCTCATTGGTAGACGAACTCGTGCGTCGTTTCTTGATTGATTTTCCAGAGAAAACCGTGGGATTGATATCCGTAGACCCGTCAAAAAGAAAAACAGGTGGTGCCTTGCTTGGCGACCGTATCCGAATGAATGCCATCAACAATCCACGTGTGTATATGCGTAGTTTGGCGACGCGTCAATCCAATCTTGCGTTGTCCAAATATGTAAGCGAAGCCATAGAAGTCTTGAAAGCTGCCGAGTACGATTTAATCATCTTGGAAACATCAGGAATTGGTCAAAGTGATACCGAAATCATCGAACATAGCGACGTGTCTTTATATGTGATGACACCAGAATTTGGCGCCGCCACCCAACTCGAGAAAATCGATATGCTGGACTTTGCTGACCTTGTGGCCATCAATAAATTTGACAAACGAGGTTCTCTTGATGCCTTGAGGGATGTCAAAAAACAATACCAACGCAACCATAACCTTTGGGATGCGAAGCCAGAAGACTTGCCAATCTTCGGTACGATTGCCTCGCAGTTCAATGACCCTGGGATGAATACCTTGTACAAGGCTGTGATGCATAAATTGGTCGAGAAAACCGACACAGATTTAAAATCGAGCTTTACCATTACCGAGGAGATGAGCGAAAAAATCTTCGTGATTCCGCCATCGCGCACGCGTTATCTGTCTGAAATTGCCGAAAACAATCGTGCGTATGACAAAACAGCGAACGAGCAGGTAGAGGTGGCGCAAAAATTGTATGGTATTTACAAAACATTAGAATCTGTTTTGGGTGCAACGCCTGTTTTGGATAAAGCCGGTATTGATTCATCTTCAATTGAATCCAAAGAAAGTAAAGACTTCATCAAATTATTGGTGGGTGAATTCGACCGTGTGAAACTCAACCTCGACCCATATAATTGGGAAGTGATTACCGGTTGGGATGAGAAAGTCAATCGTTATAAAGACCCTATTTATTCCTTTAAGGTGAGGGACAAAGAGATTAAGATAGAAACACATACCGAATCACTATCGCATTTACAGATTCCGAAGGTGGCATTGCCTAAATATCAGGCTTGGGGCGACATATTACGCTGGACACTTCAAGAAAATGTGCCAGGGGAATTCCCATTTGCTTCCGGGTTGTATCCATTCAAACGGACGGGTGAAGACCCTGCAAGAATGTTTGCAGGTGAAGGTGGCCCAGAGCGTACCAATAGACGTTTTCATTACGTCAGTCAAGGGATGCCGGCCAAACGCCTTTCCACAGCCTTTGATAGTGTCACGTTATACGGTAACGACCCCGACCTTCGACCTGATATCTATGGAAAAATAGGTAATGCAGGTGTGAGTATCTGCTGTCTGGACGATGCAAAGAAGTTATACTCTGGCTTTAATCTTGCCGATGTGATGACCTCGGTGAGTATGACCATCAATGGGCCTGCACCGATGTTGTTGGGCTTCTTTATGAATGCCGCGATAGACCAACAGTGCGAACTCTACATCAAAGAGAACGGTCTTGGAGCTGAAGTTGAAGAGAAAATCAAGAAACTATATAAAGGAAAAGAAAGACCAACTTACAACGGGCAACTTCCGGAAGGTAATGATGGTCTTGGACTGATGCTTCTAGGTGTTACGGGCGATCAAGTATTGCCGACCAATGTCTATGCCGATATCAAGAAACGCACGATTGCCCAAGTACGTGGGACGGTGCAAGCCGATATTTTAAAGGAAGACCAAGCACAGAACACCTGCATCTTTAGCACCGAGTTTGCCCTTCGATTGATGGGTGATGTACAGGAATATTTCATCGAGAACAACGTCAGAAACTTCTATTCGGTGTCCATCTCTGGCTACCACATTGCCGAGGCAGGGGCGAACCCGATTACCCAATTGGCGCTGACACTTTCCAACGGATTTACATACGTTGAGTACTACTTAAGCCGTGGTATGAACATCAATGATTTTGGTCCGAATCTGTCATTCTTCTTTAGTAATGGCATTGACCCTGAATACGCCGTCATTGGACGTGTGGCAAGGAAGATTTGGGCAAAAGCGATGAAGAATAAATATGGTGCCAATGAGCGTGCACAGATGTTGAAGTACCATATCCAAACATCTGGGCGCAGCCTTCACGCACAGGAAATCGACTTTAACGATATCCGTACCACATTACAGGCATTGTACGCCATCTATGACAATTGCAACTCGCTGCATACAAATGCGTATGACGAGGCTATCACAACGCCTACCGAAGAGTCGGTGAGACGTGCTATGGCCATCCAATTGATTATCAATAAAGAATTGGGGCTTGCCAAAAATGAAAATCCGATTCAAGGTTCATTTATTATTGAAGAGCTTACGGATTTGGTAGAAGAGGCAGTACTTGCCGAGTTCGACCGTATTACGGAACGAGGCGGCGTGCTGGGCGCTATGGAAACGATGTACCAACGTAGCAAGATACAGGAAGAAAGCTTGTATTATGAGACCTTGAAACACAATGGCGAATTCCCGATTATCGGTGTCAATACGTTCTTGAGCAGCAAAGGTTCGCCAACAGTCATACCTAAAGAAGTCATAAGAGCCACCGAGGAGGAGAAGCAATATCAAATACGTACGCTTAAGAACCTGCACGAGGCGCACGATACCAAGCAATTGCTAAAGGAGTTGCAGACAACCGCCATCCACAACGAAAATATCTTTGCCGCCCTGATGGATGTGTGTAAAGTATGTTCGCTGGGGCAGATTACCGATGCTTTGTTTGAGGTAGGAGGGCAGTACAGAAGGAATATGTAATGTTCGCTTTATGCAAAAGGCTAAATTAAATCCCGTTGATTAAGAAATTGGCGGGATTTTTTATCCGCACTATGGGATGTAGTGGCATACACCTTCTTATTCTATATGATAAAAGTTTAAACATTGCCTGTTACCACTTGTCCAGAACGCTTGTAATTCGTAATGATAACCCCTTTGGTTGTGACATGGCTTTCGGTGAGTGTAAATGCTGCGGGGATGGCACCGTTATCGAAGAGTTTTTTTCCTTGACCAAGAATCAATGGGTAGATTTTGAGTCGGAGTTCGTCCACCAAGTCATTCTTAAGCAGTAATTGGATAAGTTTGCTACTGCCCCAAACTTGAATGTCGGCGCCTTCCGAATTCTTCAGCATTTCAATCTCATTGAGATTTTTGAGAAAAGAGGTATTGTTCCAATCTGATTGGTTCCTGGTTTGAGACAGGATGTACTTGCTGCCATCATTGATTCCTGGCCAGGCATCGGCATGTTGCGGCCAGTAGGATTCGAAAATATCAAATGTTTTTCTGCCCAATAGATAGGCTGCCGGCTTCATCTCTTCTTGCATGATCTCGCCAAAGAGCTTGTCGCCATAGGAGGCCGTCCAACCACCATATTTGAAGCCATTTGATGTGTCTTCTTCTGGTCCGCCTGGTGCTTGCAGTACGCCATCCAAGGTGATCATCGATATCACGGTTATCTTTCTCATATCTTATCAATTTATTGTTTGTTAAAATTAATGTTTTAGGTTACTTTAAAAAGCTTTCCATATAGGCCAGAATTGTTTTCGTTTGCATCATGAGGCTGACATGTCCTTGCGAAGGAACGACTGCCAATTGCGATTTTGGCATGGGTTCAAGGTCGGCAGAAACATTGCCTCCAAGCAATTGGTATGTTTTCATCAACTCAATTTTATCCAGTCCGTCATTGTCACCGGAAATGAGCAATACAGGAGCCGTAATGCTCGCAATATTGGCGTCACCAACATCGAATGGCTCTTCAGCGAAGACAAACATTTGCTCTAAAAACGGTGTCCATTTTGTCTTATCAGGTGCTACCGCTTCATAAGCCGTTTTTAAAGGAGTGTTATCAAACAATTCTGGCTTGAACTCTTCAAAACCACTGTTTACAATCGGTAGCCAACCATCGGTTTTATAAGTAGAAGAAATAATCACCAAATGTTTTAAACGTTCGGGGTTTTGTACGGCAAATTGATAAGCCACAGAGCCGCCCATACTAAATCCGGCTACATCGGCACGGTCAATGTTCAGATAATCCATTACACCTTTCACATCGTTCGCCAAATTAGTAATCGATAATTTTCTATCTGAAATAGGTGAATGTCCATGTCCTTGGAATTCAAGGGCAATCACTTTTCTGTTCTTTGACAATTCAGGGATTAGTGCTGCCCAGTTCAAATCAATGGTATAAAAAGCGCCATGCAATAAAATGATGGGGCTACCCTCGCCGTACACTTCATAATAGACCTTGATGCCATTGACTGGCGCATATCCACTTTCTGAAGGTTTATTTTGTTGACCGTAAGTCTGGAATGCCATGCATAAAAGCAAAATGCTTAATACCACAGGTTTTAGAACGATAGATGTCTTAAATGCTTTTTTCATAGGATAAGGGTATTAAATTAGTCTGAATCAATTATTGACTATACAAAGATTCAAACTTTTTCAGGATTTGATGATGTGTAAAAACGACGATTTAGGGGGTGGATTACGTCAAAAATTAGTTAAATTTATAAAAGCAGTATCCTATTTGTTAGTCTATCGGAAACGGCATGGCATGATTGCTAACATTTATGTATATGAGCTGTGGCGTGTTTTAGCACTTAACTTTGCAAGTATACACCAGACCGAATCCCGATAGCTATCGGGACGTGAGGATTTTGCTAAGCCAGTTCGCACTTCGTGCTCGTGTCAGAAGTAGGCGAGAACAAGCAATTGCGGTTATACATTGTTGTACACTGGCTTTTTAAATCTTTATTTCTTATCAGTTGATTTTTCAATGGAACTTGCGTGGTCTTTTATTATGTACCAATTTCCATTAAATTTCTCTAAATCATAGCTTACAATCATTCTGTTGAAATAAGGCATACCGTTTCTTTCGGGTTCTCGATAAACAATTTCCGTTATAGCCATCCCAAATGTGTCTCCTATTTCAGTGTTAAGAATTTTAGTTTCAAATGTCCAATTACTGTCATTAAACCAATTCTTATGATATTCCATAAACCCATCAACACCAGTTATGATTTCAGTTCCTGGAAGAATTAATTGCATTTTTCCATTAGGGTGCATAGTACTTTCCAATGTTGACAAATCACGATTTGATACTGAATTCAAATGTTTTTGCATCGTAGTTATAAACATTTTTTCATTTTGCCCAATTTGATTATTATTTTCATTCGATATGTTCTTTTCTTTGCAAGAAGTCAATGAGCCAATAAAAAGTATGATAATTAAATAATGTAAAAAATATTTCATAGGTATTCGTTTTAGCTTGCGTATCGGAGGTTTTTCCGCCGAAAACCGAAGATAGCAAATTTGCGAGGACTTTCCGAGAGGAAAGTCAGAAGCAATGAACTATAGCCGTTGTTGTTCGTAGTTTTTTTATTCTTTAAATTTAATTGTGTTCAGTATTTTAACAATCTCATTATAATTCTCTGCAATTACTTTATCGTTAGTATTGTCAAAAGTCAGAGTGATGAACAAACGCTTGTTTTTATGTCCAAATTCAAAACGAAATTGATATAGTTTTTCATCTTCGTAATTCAGAGCATATACAGCAGATTTATATTGAGAAATATTTTTGATTTCAGCTTTGTGTCCATTTTGTTCTATTTCCGATAAAGATTCTTTTAGGTCAAATACATAATTTTCATCAGAATGTTGGAATGAACTTATTTGTAAAATTCCGATATAGTTTTTGAGGTTTATAAAATCCGAAATGGTTTTATTTCCAGTTTTTCTTAATTGTCTCCAATTCGATTGAAATTTTATCGAAAAGTTATTTGATTCAAAAATATCAACTTTTTTAGTTGTCAGATTATTGTATAATAGTCTATTCACAAATTTGGGTCTAAATTACGTACAACTTGTTATCCGTACTAAAATAGTCATTTATTCCATGTATTGTCGGGATATCGACACTTTTTAGTGTGGTTTTTGGGGTTTTGTTATTTGGGATTGCGACGAGCGAGGCATGGGATGGTTATTCATTGAAGGACACTATGTATCTTACAACGAAGGTCACGTTCTGCTGCGCAGGCTGCCTTCGTTATAACGCATGCTTTGGTCCTCGGTAATGCGCGACCGAACAGCTAGGGGTGATAATGGGGTGTTGTTAAATCATGGCCAAGGTAAAAAAACCTTAGTTAATCATCCCCGGGATTTTTATCTAAAACCGCAGTGATTGGTGTGTCACCACCACCGTCAAATTGTAGAATCAATTCATCTTCGCTAACCGTAATAATGGTGTATTGAACCGTGGTCGTACCATAGCTAAGAATAAAAGTATCGTCAGAAACCAACACGAACGTGCCTGCTATTGTAGCTGAAACGTCGCAAGTGCCTCCAGCATCATTATAAAGTTCTTGAACAAAATTTCCATTGGTCAACAGCCGCAAGTTAGTATGTTTATCGCAAGCGTCCAGTGTGGTAAAAGTTTGGCTTTCAAAGTACCAAATACCTGTAGTAAGAAGTTCTTCTACGGTAGGTTCGGGTGTGTCGTTGCCATCATCCTTACTGCAAGCGGTAAAAAGCATCACACCCACAAAAGGTATAAACCATAGTATTTTGAATATGTTTTTCATAGGTACTGTTGATTTTGTATTAAAACTATCTAATGAATACAGATACGGCATAGGCATCATCGCCTGTGGTGAGTGTCTGTGCAACGCCGTTTTTCCAAAGCATGGCGACGGTGCCTTCTGGGCGTGCTTCGACTCCTACGGCATACACATCGCCGCCCGAGACAGCTACCGAATACGCCTGTGCGTGATAGGTACCATCGGTTAAGTTGATGGGAACGCCATTTTTCCAGATTTTGGCCACGGTCTTAAAACCGTTGAACTCACGGCCAGCGACATAGACATCATTGCCTTGCACATACACACAAGAAGCAGTAGCAGGTTGGGAACCATCGGTCAAATTGGTGGCCGCACCATTCTTCCAGATTTTGGCCACATTATTTTGTCCATTGTATTCGATTCCTGCCACATACACATCATTACCGGAGACATATACAGATTCGCCTTGGGCATCTTGTGTACCATTGGTCAGGTCGGTGGCCACACCATTTTTCCATAGTTTCGCCACATAGTCGGTATCGTTCGCTTCGCGTCCTACAGCATACACGTCGTTGCCAGATACAAAAACAGAAAAGGCATTGGCATTGTAAGTACCATCTGTCAAATCAATGGGTACGCCGTTCTTCCAAATTTTGGCAATATAATTGACACCAGTAGACTCGTAGCCAGCTACGTACACATCGTTCCCAGAGACTACCACACCTCGGGCATTGGCGGCAGCGGTGCTCAAGTTGGTGGCGATACCGTTTTTCCAAACTTTTGCCAAACCATCCATCCCATTATCTTCCTGTCCTACAGCATAAACATCGGTGTCTGTGACATAGATTGCATAGATACCAGCGTTGTTTGTTCCGTCGGTGATATTGGTGGACTCACCATCTTTCCATACTTTGGCTACATTGTTGGAACCGTTATATTGATAGCCAGCTACATAGACGTGTGGGTCTTCAGGGTTGGTGGTTGTGCTGTCATCATTGCTGCTGCAACCTAGAAGGAGGGCAGTGACGCACCATACGAGTATACGATTTAGGGTTTTCATGTTCATCAGTTATTTTTAGTTACTAAAGGCAAAAGTGGTTTTTGCTACTTGCATTAAAGAACTAAATAACGGATAGTCCTCAAAACAACTATCCTAAAAAATAAAGAGTGAAAAAATCAGGAGAACTTTTTTTTACGAAAGGCCGTGGGCGTCTCCTTTGAAAATTTCTTAAACGCAGCATAAAAGGCAGAAGGTGACGAAAATCCTGCCTCATAGCCTATGGCCTCCACGGTATAGTTTCCATAGGTGGCATCTGTAAGGTAGCGCTTAGAGGCCTCTACGCGATACTGGTTGATAAGGTCAGAAAAATTGCTATCACTCAAGGTATTGATGATTTGCGAAAAGTAGCCGGCACTGATGTTGAGCCGTTCAGCAATGGTGCTAAGGCTTATGCTTTCGTCCTTGTAAAGGTGTTCCACCTCAAGCAAATGGATAAAGCGTTGAAAATACGCATTGTCATTGGTAAAGCTGTTGCGCGTTTTTTGTTTGATATGCTCCAGCTTTTTCACCGTCAGTTCGGCAATAAGTGCAAAAGCTGACAGATGGAAGGACGTAAAAAAATCAGGTCTGGAATGCTCAGAATCAATGACTCCAATTACACGGCCATCTTGCACAAGTGGGACTGCCAGTTCGGACATGCGTTGCAAGTCGTCTAGGATATAACGCCGGTCTTTGGTAACATCGGCAATGAGTTCTACCTTGCCAGATACAGCGACCTCGCCCACAATGCCGTGTCCGGCAGGTATGGTGATGGGACTGAGAATCTTACGCTCTATCGGGTTTTTGTTTCCGTAAGCCGCCTTCTGTATCAGTTGTTCTTTTTGTTCGTCAAAGAGATAGATGACACAATCTTCTAGGTCAAGTTTTGAAATACAATTGCGCGTTACATCCCACAGTACATCCTCAACAGTAAATTTGTCAAATAGCGACGTCGCAAAATAACTCAACACACTGATGATGCGTGTTTGATTTTTAGTAATCTGACCTAAATAGTCCTGAGGGAAAATATGGTTTAACCCCTCAATCTCAAATGTTTTTAATTCCATAACGATTCATGAACACATGGGCTCAGTAGCTACACAAAGTTAAAAGCTTATGGACTCAAAAACTTGTACTAGAACGACATTTTGGCTCGTCACCCAATGTTTAAAACGCAAAATCAGCGGGGTCAAAGAGGGAAGGTGTGATGCCTAAATACTTCTTGAAGGTTTTGTTGAAATTAGGCTGGTCATAGAAGTGGTATTGATACGCCAGGTCTGTCCAAGACGTTTGTGGTGCTGCAATTTTATGCTTTATGGCAGCGTCAAATTTTTGAAGCTGTCGCCACTTAACGAACGATAATCCCACTTCGTTCAAAAACAGACGCTCTGCCTGTCGCACCGATACCCCTAATTCATTGGCAATGGTTTTGATGTGGAGAGACTGATAGTTCTTGGTGGATAAAAAAGGCTGCAAACGCATTTTATGGGTGCGTTGTTTGTATAGCTTCAGCAGGTAGTCATCCAAGATGGAGCGGTAATGGGTATCATTGTCCACTTTCTGCAAGCGCGTTTCCATCTCCTTCACAGGAAACAGGTTTAGGTCCCTCAATGGAATATCTTCATTGGTGAGGTGGTTTAAGGGAATACCAAGCAAGCCATACATCCCCGAAGGACGAAATTTTACGGTCAATGACAGAAAGTTTTGTCTGATTTTAATTCGGTATTTTGAAAATGTGCGGAAGCCACGCACGGTACTCGTTTCGGTACTGTTAGGTTGCTTCGTGGTAAGTTCAAACTTTTGATGGGGCGTCGCCAAAAAAAACTCAATTGACGTGAGAGTTCGGTGGGGCATGAGTTTCTCCAAGGTCTCATTGGGGTCGAGGCCAATGTTCCGCAAGGTGTATCGCTCGATGTATGGTAACAGCAGTGGGTGTGGCACAAAGTGTGTAACGGATGCGTTCATAGTGGTCTCAGTTTCACCATGAGTTAAAGATAGGGAATTAGAACGAGACAAGCATAGGCGTTGAAGGTGACATTTGGTTTTGTTTTTTGGATTCATTAAGCTTATAGCCATCTTCGGTTGAAGTGTCTTTGTAACTGTGTACCTGCTTGCTTCCTCTGACATGTTTGGTGCTAGAGTCGTTGCGGTCAGTGGATATGTTTTTGTCAGTTGTCATAATGTGCCAATTTCGTTCGATAGCAAGATACAAGTTATTGGAGTTTAACTTTTGTTGATATGATTGGTATTGTGACACATAAGCAAATCAGGACTTAAATGGATGGTAGTTAATCGATAAATGGTGTACATCTCTGTTGTTCAAAGATGTAAATAAACCAATCAACTGAATTTTGACGGGGTACATACGGAACCGTTGTAATTTTGACTACCCTCAATTTACTAGTTATGTTTAACGCTTATACCTATGATTATGGAAACTACACTACCGTATCACTTTAAAAGACGTTCCAACAATTATTTTGATTGGTTATTGAATACCATCCAGTCCGAAAAATACCACGAGGCCGAAAGCATTATTGTGACGCTGAAGAAGTCCAGCTATCAACGTTAATTTTTTTGAATGTTAGAGGGTCAGCATCCAGGTGTGCTGAAGACGCCTGAATTTTTGAAGTTCACTACGCAGGATGGGTATATATACTCTACGCTATGTGGAACATAAAAGTCAGGTTGGGCTATGACTAACTTTGATATAACAAAAACCACAATCCTTTTTTTTAAGTCTTGTGGTTTTTTGTATTCCTTTAGTAAAAGGCAACTGCTATTATTCTAAAATACCTTCTAATGTTTCATTGCCGCTGGTATTGGTTAGTTGTTGAAGATCAGCACCATTGGCATCGATGCTCCAGATGTTGGAGTTGTTCTGCCCGTTTTCTTGTCCGTCCCAAGCAATGCGAGTGCCATTGGCATAAAAGTGAGGGTGTAGAGGAGGCAATGATTGAGGTGAAGGATCGTCGAATATTTTCTGTGGGGACAATCCGTCAACAATGTTAACTCGATAAATACCTCTACCCGTTGTGCCTCCAGATGCGGAGAAGATAATATCTTCACCATTGGGAGACCAATCCATGCCGTAATTACTTGGACTGACACTCAAGGTCATCAAATCGGTAATCAATCCACTTTGAGGGTTAAGGGTGGAAAGCTTGGTAATTATTTCGTATCCACCTGTGAAATAAATATAGCTTTTTCTCATAAAGGCTATTTCATTAGTTGTTGGAGAAACCGTGTACTCTCCAATCGTATTTTCAGAAGGATATAGATTTGTCAAATAATTGAGGTTTCCTGTTTCAATGTCATAGGCCACCAAATCAAAAAGACCTCCACCGTTTACTTCATCTGAATTGGGTTGTGCTGGATTGGGTCGTAAAAAGTATAAAGTTTGGCTATCACTTGAAAATTGTGGAAGAAAATCGTCGCCTGTTCCATTGGGAATCATTATCGATTCGTTGCTATCGCAACGCTTTACATATAGGTAGTAACCCCATAATGCTATATCGCTGCCTGGTTCTTCATATTTGTTAAAGGCAATCCATTGGCCATTTGGTGAAATTGCAACACTCAATCCGCCTTCTCCTAAATATTCATCATCTGAGCCATCAAAATTGCTGACATAGAAAGAGGTTGTACCATACTGGTAAATGAGCTTGGGTTGGTCAAAGCAGCCTAAATCATCTGGAGGATCTACAAAAGCCACAATCGTGAAATCCATAGACTCTGTGGCAATAACAGTATTGTTGGCATCAAGTACTTGGACAGTTATCTGTTCATCACCAGCAATCCGTCCATAGCAACGTATGGTATTTTCAGTTACGATAGGGTTGGGTAGCGTAGTTGTGCCATCAGAGAGCTCGCCTCTCTCTGTGGTAATTGACCACCGATAGATGAGGGTTGTGTCATCGCCTTCATAACCGTCCACTGCTGCGGTAAAGGTCGCATAATTGTTGATGGAGAGCTTGCCATCATTTAATCCAGAGGCTTCTAGGGTAACTGTAGTGTTACTGCTGCTGTCATCTTCATTTTCACTGCACGAGAGCCCCGTGAGCAGTATGAGTACTAGTAATAGTTTCAATGTTTTCATCGGTTTGCTTTTTATGAGTATTTATTTACTCATCGAGCTAACAAAAAAATGTCATCAATTTCCTATAAATTTTTATGGTTAATCAATTCAAAGTGAAGTTGTTGATGCTAAAATATATGCAGATTACCCAAAAACACGACTTTAAAAAAAAACATTGGAAGTCAATTTTAGTCCCTCAGTTATTAAATTAAATTATGAACAACTACATCCGATTATGAGAGTGACACTGAAGAAGTCCAGCTATCTAAGCTAATTATTTTTTTGAATGTTAGAGGGTCAGCATCCAGGTATGCTGAAGACGCCTGAATTTTTGAAGTTCACTACGCAGGATGGGTATATACTCTCTGCCATTGCTATTGCAGCGTTCCAGGCGTTTGCAGCTGTTGTAAAGACGGGTGGTCAAGCGCTCCAAGGAGGCGAGGTGCTTGTGTTTTTTGTCTGAAAAGCGTTCCAGTTCGGCATTGGCAATCTCAGGAGCCAAGGAAGTGGATTGCTGTACAATGTCGCCAGAGACATAGATATCTGTATCTTCGGTGCCATCAGCTTTTAAATAGGATAAATCCTGATGGAGATAGGTGGAAATACTTCGCGAGAGGATAATGATTTCCATGGCCTTTTTATAAATAGGCAACTCTGATAGGTGTGAAGGGCTTGGGTACATGGTGTTTTTAATAGCAATGACATCAAAATTAATGAGAAGACGCCATACAATGCTTTAGATATTAAGGCAATAGTGTATATTTGCTTTAATAATTAAGTTTTTACATCCTAAATCCTTTAAAAATGATAGATACCCTTAATTGGAAGATTTTGAAGTGTTTACAGACGAATGCACGCCAGTCCAATGCAGAGATTGGACGGCAGGTAGGCATCAGCTCGCCCGCAGTGTCCGAACGTATCAAGAAGATGGAAGATGCCGGCATCATCCGAGGCTATCATGCACACATTGCACCCATTGAAGCGGGCTATCAATTGAAGGCCATCATCACCCTAAGGGCCTTTATGGGCATGTTGAAACCTTTTCTTGAGAAGGTGAAAACCTATAACGAGGTATTGAACTGCTATCGGATAACGGGCAATGAAAACATTGTGATGGAAGTGGTATTGAAAAACCAAAAGCATTTGGAATCTTTCATAGACCAATTGATTACCTATGGTGAAACCAAAACACAGATTGTCCTATCGCATGTGGTCAGCTTTAACGATGTAAAACCGGTAAAATAGGTTGCTGTGGCAGTGTTCAGGGTTCAATTGTCGGGTGGCAGTGGTCAGTAGTCTTCGTCATTGTCAAAATCGTCATCCTCATCATCGTCATCATAAAACAGATCATCATCTGAGTCGTGGCTATCACCATCCATACTCTCTGGAATGCGTCTTATGCCCTCTGGCTCAAATAGGCCCCAGTCTTCACTATCGTATTTCCAGAGCTCAAAGGTCTTTATCCATTGGATAAAAATCAATCTCAATGCTTCGATTTCGTCATATAACAGGTCCAAATAGTCAATGTCCTTAAAGCCTTTTTCTTCAATGTAAAATGCAGTTTCAATCAGTTCGTGGGCGGCGCTCTTGATGAAAACGGCATTCTCCATTCTAAAATCATAGGGCATGTTTGGAAGTGAAGCTTCTGTGATTAACATGGGTATTTCCTGGGCATTTTCTTCCATTTCCGATAGTTTCTCGTTCATCAGCTCAAGGTCAAAGTCATCTGCCAGCGGCAGGTCGGAATCTTTTACAAAGGCGATGATGGACTGTACAAGTTTTAGGATTTCCTTTGCTTTTTTGTAAATCGGTGTTCGGTATTCTGGGCGTTCCATTTCGAGATTATTTTACGCTGTGAATTTACTGTTTTCTATGTGATTGGCAATGCGTTTTGCATGGATGCGCGAATTTTCTATAAACCATTTATGTGTCTCCATGCCACCGCAAATGACGCCTGCCAGAAACAGGCCTTTTACATTGGTCTGCATGGTTTCGGGATGGTACTGTGGGATGCAATTATCATCCTCCGATAGTTTGATGCCTGCAGATTTCAGGAATTCAAAATTGGGACGATAGCCTGTGAGTGCCACAACAAAATCATTGGGAATGGTTTTGGTTCCAGAAGGCGTTTTAACCATCACTTCGGTTTCTTTTATGTCGACGATTTCCGAATTGAAATAAGCCTCAATACTGCCTTCTTCAATTCGATTGACAATGTCGGGGCGTACCCAATATTTGACGCGTTCGCCAATCTGTTTGTCTCTTACCACCATGGTCACGTTGCCGCCTTTGCGCCAAATCTCCAAAGCCGCATCCACTGCGGAATTGCTGGCACCAACCACCACGACGTTTTGCATGGCATAGGGATGGGCTTCATTGTAATAATGGGTGACTTTGGGCAATGCTTCGCCAGGGACGTTCAATAGTTTAGGAATATCATAAAAACCAGAAGCGATGATGAGGTATTGAGATGTGTACGTCTGTTTGTTGGATGTGATGGTGAATTGATTCCCTTCCTTTTGTATGGAGCTGACCTCTTCGTAGAGATGAATGTTCAATGCGTTGGAAGTCGCCACGCGTCTATAATATTCCAAGGCCTCATCCCGATTGGGTTTTGGGTTGTTGCTGATGAAGGGGATGCCGTCAATCTCCAATTTTTCAGAGGTAGAAAAGAACGTCATGTTTTTAGGATAATGGTATAAGGAATTGGTCAATGCACCTTTTTCAAGGACCACATAGTCCCAATTCCTTTTTTTGCATTCCAAGGCGCAGGCAATCCCAATGGGTCCTGCGCCGATAATGATGATGTGTTTCTGTTCGCTCATACGTTACGTTTCCTCTTTGGAAGCAGTTATAAAATCCTTTAAGATGAACAATAAAAAGATGCCGATGGTTCCAAGGGTTGCCATTAATATCCATGTGTTGTTAAAGCCGAAGGCATCAATAAAGTGAAATCCAAGATTGTGCCCAAACACATGCGAAATGGAGAACGCAATACTGTACAACGCCATATATTCCCCTTGTCTTCCCCGTTTGGAGCGTTTCATGGAAAACGCATTGGAAAAAGGAAATACAATCATTTCACCAAACGTTACCACTACCATGCTGATGACTATCAATGCAATCCATGTATGGTATAACAATAACAGATAACTCAGAGTGGTCAAAATCAATCCGAAAATCATCAACCCCACTTTTGTATAGCCTTTATGTTCCAACCATTTGATAAGCGGCATTTCAAAAATAAAAATTAATATGCCATTGAGTGCCATCAATAAACCGATTTCAAATTCCGATAATCCAGCTCCTTCTTTATAAAAATAAGGCAATGTGGACAGAAATTGAAGAAAGACAATGCCAAAAATCATCATCGCGACCAAAAATATCATAAACGCCTTATCGGTGTAGGCAGATTTTGGATGTTCGTTGACCTCCATATCAAGCACCTTGGAATTTTTGGGATGCAACACTTTTAGCAGTGCAAAGGCGGCAATCATACAGGTAATGCCATCCACCCAAAAGAGTCCTGCATAACTCATTCGTGTAATGATAAAACCACCAATGGCAGGGCCTGCCGAAAATCCAAGATTGATGGCAAGCCGAATGAGTGTCACACTCCGGGTTTTGTTTTCAGGTTTGCTATAGGCGCTCAATGCCACAAACATGGCGGGACGGAACATATCCGCTACGGTCATCAATATAAAGATACCTATACAAATGCTAACGAAAGTGTCTAGAAATTGCATGCCGATAAATAGGAGTCCGCTCAACATGAGGCTAAAAACCATAACCTTGTAATAGCCCACCTTATCGGTCATTTTTCCGCCAAGCCATGACCCGACGATGGAGCCTAGGCCAAAGGCAGACATGATCCACGCCACATCCTCCAACGAAAAGTTGAGGTTGGTGGTGAGGTACAATGAGAGAAATGGAACCACCATCGTACCGGCACGGTTGATGAGCGTGATGAGTGCAAGCCACCAGACTTCCTTGGAAAGCCCTCTGAAAGTATTGATATACCCACGGCCAAGGGTGTAGTATAAAAAGTTGAAAAGTTTCATCTGTCGTTGTTTAATGTTATTGAATGGACAGATGGAACATTCAAAGGCCAATTGGCCTTTCTGAGTACTGATAGTTGTGAATGTTTCATTTTGATTGATTGGTATAAAATTAAAAAGTCCGACGTTATCGCCGGACTTTTATATATTGATTAAATGCATATTCATATCATCATAACATATAGCAAGTCCGACGCTTCAATAAGGCGACTCTTTTTTGGGTATATGTAACGATGCAGTTGCGCATAATTTTTATTTATTATTTCCTCAAAGCTAGGGAAAAAAAGTTAAAGTTGTATTTTTGATGTCTAAATTTTTTTTATGAAATCTTTATTGTCCCTATTTTTTGGTCTTGTTTTTTTGATCAGCTGTGCTCAAAACAAAAAACCCCTGATGGAAGAAACCGAATTTCAAAAAGAAATCAATGCCGAATATAAAGATGCCTCCACATCTCCTCTGAAAGAGAAGGATTTGAAAAATTTTGAAGGCTTGGAGTTCTTTAAGTTCGATTCTGCATTTGTGGTCACGGCAACTTTCAAAAGAACCTTGGATCAAAAACCTTTTAAAATGAAGACCACTACTGAAAGAGCTCCTGAGTACATCAAATATGGCGAAATTTCTTTTGAGCTGAAGGGAGAAACCTTCAAACTGAATGTGTATCAAGGACAGGATTTGATGAAGAAAGAAGGCTTTGAAGATTACCTATTCTTGCCTTTTTTGGATAACACCAATGGTGATACAACCTATGGAGGAGGTCGTTACATCGATATGCGTATTCCAAAAGGGGAGACGTTGGTGGTCGATTTTAATTCGGCCTACAATCCCTACTGTGCCTACAATGAAAAGTATTCCTGTCCCATTGTTCCGAGAGACAACTATTTAGATATCGAAGTAAGGGCAGGCGTGAAGGTTTTCAAAAAGCATTAATGGTCATTCATCCTAAAATCAGGATAGGCATGCATGCCATGCTCATGGATGTCTAAACCTTCCACTTCTTCATTGGAGGATACTCTCAACCCAATCGTTTTTTTCAGAATCATAAGAATCACAAAAGAGGTAGCGCAGCAAAAAAATCCAACCACCACAACACCTATAAATTGATTGAGGAACTGTGACCAACTTGCAAGATTGCCAAACATCCCTACGGCCAGTGTTCCCCAAATGCCACAGATCAAATGTACGGAAATAGCACCCACTGGATCGTCCAATCGCAATCTGTCGACAAGACCGACAGCAAACACAATCAAAATTCCAGCTATCAACCCGATTACAATGGCATCGGTTGCTCCCATTTGATCGGCTCCCGCGGTAATGCCAACCAAACCTCCCAAAATACCATTCAATACCATTGACAAATCATTTTCCTTGAATTTAAGATACGACACCAATGCGGCACTAAAACCTCCAGAAGCCGCTGCCAAACAGGTGGTGACAAGTACCAATGAAGTGGTGCCGGGATCTGCCGATAAAACAGAACCCCCATTAAACCCAAACCATCCAAACCACAATAGAAACACACCAGCGGTAGCCAACGGTATGTTGTGACCAGGAATAATACTTATTTTACCATCTTTAAATTTACCAATACGTGCGCCCAGCATACAAACTGCCATTAAGGCGGCCCAACCGCCAACCGAATGTACTATTGTAGACCCAGCAAAATCATAAAACCCGAGTGTCTGTAAAAATCCACCGCCCCACTTCCACATGCCCACAATTGGATATACCAAACCTACATAGACAATGGAGAACAGGATGAAACTGAACAGCTTGATACGTTCTGCAACCGCTCCTGAAACAATAGTTGCAGCCGTAGCGGCAAACATGGCTTGGAACAAGAAGTCAGTCCAATAGGTATAATGTCCATTTGAGTAATCGGGGGATAGTCCATTGGCAGGTAAGTGCAGTCCAAACGCATGGAATCCAAACCAACCTCCCGAAAAGGCTTCTCCCGGATACATCAAACTAAAGCCGATAAGGGTGTAGGTGAGTAAGCCAATAATCAAGACGATTACATTCTTGAATAAAATATTAATGGTGTTTTTGGCGCGTGTCAACCCTATTTCCAAGAGCGAAAAACCAAGGTGCATGATAAATACCAAGGCAATGCAGAGCATCATCCATAGGTTGTTGGTGGTGAGAATGGCGTTTTCCATGACTATAGTTATTGAAGTGAATCGTATCCTTTTTCGCGCGTTCGTATTCTGTAGGCTTCCTCAACTGGAGATACGATGATTTTGCCATCACCAACTTGTCCTGTGTATGCAGATTGCAAAATGGCCTCAACTGTTCTATCCAAAAATTCATCAGAAACGACTATGGATAGGTAGCGTCGTTGTATATCCGACGTGCTATAAGGAATGCCTCTATACACATGTCCGACTTTTTCGTTACCAATTCCGGTAACATCCCAATAACTAAAAAAATTGACTTCAATGGCATGCAAAGCATTACGCACATCGTCAAATTTTGATTTTCGGATAATTGCCTCGACTTTTTTCATTTGATGAATTTTAAGAGGCTAAAATATAAAATTTTTGTATGTACCCATTATTAAAATGGGGTTAAATGCAAATATTTATCACATTAAAATAATTATACCCGTAAAATTATGGGGTATGAATTAATAGTAATCAATTAGTGAATTCTTTTTAATTTTTGAAAATGTAAACTTTGGCTAAAAAAACTTTGCGATAAAAATTCCTGCAAATACTGCCAAAAACCCAATAACAAAGCTTGCAATGGTATAAATGGCAAAACTCGTAAAGTCTCCAGATTTTAAAAACAAGTGGTTTTCGTAAGCAAAAGTAGAAAAGGTTGTAAAACCACCGCAAAATCCAGTTGCCAAGAAAAGAATTTGATTTTGTGAAAGTGCATTTTGTTTGACTGCCAAGCCTAAAATGATGCCAATAAGCAAGCTACCAATGATATTAGCTGCAAATGTACCATATGGAATCCCTGATTCGGGACTGTTGAGGTATTTACCTATGATAAATCTCAATACGCTGCCTGTGCCACCTCCAACAAAAACTAATAGCAATTGTTTCACAATGATGGGTTTTCTACAGGTTCAACTGTTTTCAATGGAATGTAGAGTTCTGTGGTCCAATTGGCTGGGTTGGGCACTTCTTCAGGATCATTCGAGTAGATTTCGAAAGGTTTCAAATCGGAGGTTTCCAAATTATGGTCTTTTATATATTTCATGGCAGTGTTCCAAGCCTCACCAAGATTGCTGTAATCGCCTTTCAAAGTGGTTTTGAGGGCTCGTGTCCTATCCATGTAGCCACACAAAATATTGCTATCTTCGGCAACAGTTACTTTATTCTGCACAGGAATGGCATTACTCATGATTACACTACCATCATCGTTCATCTCATTATAGATGGTGAAAGACATTCCATTGGTTTGAATGGAATTGTCCTTTAAAAAATTGCGAATATCTGCCTCTTGTCTCGCCCGCATGTTAGCAATGTTGGAAGCGGTCGATGAAGTGGTTTTATAGAGGTAAAATCCGCCACCATGCTCCGTGACACCTTCCACTTTAATTGTATAGGCTTTCATGCCATTGACCACAACGCTGTCAATTTTTTTCAGCTCGCGTTCAAAATGAGGGGCAATCTGTTTTTCCATTCCGCCCATAAAGATTGTGTAGGCCTTGAACATAAAAGGCAGGTTTTTACCTGAAATGGTCCTCGAGACATCCGTCGTTCCATCGCCATTAGGTTTGAACGTCCAAGAAATTTCAGACGGAGGAAACTCATCAATTTGCATTTTTTGTTCTATGGAACTGGGTTTGTCAGTCGAAATGGTTGTAATGGTTCCAACCTCTCCATCGTCAACCCATTGATATGAACTTCCTACACCTTCTGTTTTTTCAGGAAGCTGTACTTTGATTTCAGGGTTTTCCTCTATCCAAGACGACCACGCTTCCCAATTTTTAAAATCAATGATGTTGTCATAAATAACAGACGCAGGGGCTTTGATGGTTCTGCTCCTAGTCACTTGGAAAGAGTTGGGTTGAACAGCAATGTAAATAGAGATGCCAATGATGGCAATGAGCAGTAAAAAAAGAATATATTTTAAGGATTTCATTGATTTTCTGGGTTGTTGATTGGTAGCATAACCAAAGATAATCAATTTTATACTATCACAATACCATGAGGCATTTCAATGGCTTTATTTAAAATTAAATTGATAAATAGAATTTTAAAATAGTCTTATGTGTTTTTATTGACGCTAAATTTTAGCAACAATACATTGAGAACAACAAGAGCGATAATGAAAATGAGAGCCTCCATAAAAGTGTTTATAGGGTCATCTCAAATTTTAAATAATGTCATCACTTACTTTGGAATTATCAAACAAAGCATTTTATTTTTAAATGAAAGCGTATTTGATGAACGCAATAAAAATTATGAATGAAATAAATGCAATCAAGACCCAAACACTGCCTTTGTAATATTTCCGGTGGAGTTTAAGGTCTTTTCTGTAGGTATAAATCAATGCACTGACGAAAGCGACCAAGAATAAAATCGCAAAAATCAATTGACCTTTTGTAAACATATAGCTATTTTTATACAAAAATAATTAAAGTAACCCAAAACAATCCATCATTAGGATTATATTATGGTTCCTCTATAAGTACGAATGATAAATCGTTTTAGTTTTTTAATCTAACAATAAAACAAATAACCACATCAAATGAAAGATAAAATTGAAGCTGTCAAAGCTTTTCACACCGCCTTTAAAATAGGTCATAGAGAAACACCCAAAGCTGATTTGGGAAAAGAAAAAAACAAGTTGCGGTTTGATTTGATGAGAGAAGAAAACGAGGAATATCTGGAAGCTGCCAATAATGACGATTTGGTGGAAGTGGCAGATGCTTTGGGAGACTTATTATATATTTTATGCGGCACTATCATTGAGCACGGACTTCAATATAAGATTGAAGAAGTCTTTAATGAAATCCAAAGAAGCAATATGAGCAAATTGGGAGAAAATGGCGAACCCATCTATAGAGAAGATGGCAAAGTACTGAAAGGGCCAAATTATTTTAAACCAGACATCACTAAAATATTAAATTCTTGAAAAAAAAATTCCAAATTCCAATTGATAGATTTTATTGAAATTTGGAATTTTTTATTTGAATGTTCAACTTTTAACTTTCAACTGAATATCTCCACCCATACGGATCGTCCGAAAGATTGTGCTGGATGTTCAACATTTTCTCCTTGAAGAACGACGCATACGAATCGTTCTTAAGCTCCAATTCAAAAATGTCGCCTCCATGTTCAAATGCCGAAATGGGGCTGATGACTGCAGCAGTTCCTGCCCCAAAGATTTCTTTTAGCGAACCATTTTTAGCAGCTTCTTTAATTTCTTTGACGCTCACGGGGCGCACTTCCACGATAACATCACTGTCTTTTGCCAATTGGATGACACTTTTTCTAGTGACACCATCCAAAATGCGGTCGCTTGTGGGAGCGGTAAGCAAAGTGTCATTGATTCTAAAGAAAATGTTCATCGTACCAGCCTCTTCCAAATATTCATGTGAGTTGGCATCAGTCCAAATAATTTGTTGAAACCCTTTTGCCTGTGCCAATGAAGTTGGATAAAATTGTGCCGCATAATTTCCGGCAGCTTTCGCAAAACCAACACCACCATTGGCAGATCTACTATATTTTTCAGCAAACAACACTCGAACACCTCCTGTATAATAAGCTTTGGCAGGTGAACAAATAATCATAAAGCGGTAGGTGCTAGCTGGCGATGCGGAAATTGCAGCTTCTGTCGCAATCACAAAAGGTCTTATGTATAAGGAGTTGCCTTTACCTGATTTAATCCATTCTTTATCCAAACTCAACAGAGTGTTCAAACCTTCAAAAAAGAATTCTTTTGGGAATTCTGGGATTGCCAATCGTGCAGCCGATTTGTTGATACGTACAAAATTATCTTCTGGTCTAAACAAAAACACGTTGTCATCATCATCTTTATAAGCTTTCATGCCCTCAAATACAGCTTGGCCATAATGGAATACCCTAGCGGAAGGTTCCATGCTCATAGGTCCATAGGGTATGATCTTAGGCTGTTGCCATTTTCCGTCCACATAATCACACATAAACATGTGGTCAGTAAAAGTTCGGCCAAAAACCAGGTTGTTAAAATCGACATTGTCAATTTTAGAAGTTGGCGATTTAACTATATCGATTTCGTAAGTTGCAAGTTTTGTCATTTCATTTTGTTTCTGATGCAAAAGTAGTCAAATATTGCAGTATAAAAAACCCTAATAAAATTTTAAAAAAATGGTATCTTTGTCGCTATATAATTTTTAAAATCGAACCATATTATGAAACATATTTTAACTTTTCTGATGCTTGCAACTCTGGTTTTTTCGTGTAAGGAAAAAGAACAAAAACCTGAAGAACAAGAGGTTGCAGGAGAAGAAATGGCATATGCATCTTTTGGTGATACGATTGATGACGACAATGTAATGAGCACACAACAAATGGCGGATAAATATAAATCCATGTCTGTTGGAGATACAATGACTGTCAAGACCACTGCAAAAGTCATCGATGTTTGCCAAAACAAAGGCTGTTGGATGACCTTGGATTTGGAAAATGGTGAAGAAGCCATGGTAAAATTCAAGGACTATGCTTTTTTTATGCCCAAAGATATCGCTGGCAAGGAAGTTATTCTTAATGGAAAAGCATTTGTCAATGAAGTTCCCGTAGATGAGCAACGCCATTATGCTGAAGATGCAGGGAAATCAGCAGAAGAAGTAGCTGCCATTACCGAGCCAAAAAAGACTTTTTCGTTTGAAGCGGATGGTGTATTAATCAAACAATAATTGCAGCGCAAAATCATTACCACTGCTGATGGTTCAAAAACCATCCATTTGGTGGACTGGAATGAGCATTACCACTCCATTCATGGAGCCATACAGGAAGCAAACCACGTTTTTATAAAGCATGGTTTGCTTTTTTTTGTGGAATCATTTCCAAAAATATCTCCCATTCATATTCTTGAAATCGGTTTTGGTACAGGTTTAAATGCCTTTATTACGCTCATAGAAACTGAAAAATTGAATATTCCCATAATCTATACAGGTATTGAGGCATTTCCAGTTTCTTTAGAAGAATTGAACGAAATGAATTATTCCGAACTATTGGAATTCAATAAAGCTGATATTTTCCAAAATATGCATCTTAACTCATGGGAAGAAAAACACAGGATTACTTCACTTTTTTCATTGACCAAGCTGAAAAAATTTTTCAAGGACATTGAAGACCAAGGTGAATATGACCTTATTTATTTTGATGCTTTTGGCGCACGAGTGCAACCAGAATTATGGACAGAGACAATTTTCAAAAAAATGTATGAGGCACTAAAACCTAATGGCGTTTTGGTAACCTACTCTGCAAAAGGAAGCGTGAGACGAGCCATGCAAGCAGTTGGTTTTAAAGTTGAAAAATTGCCTGGACCTCCGGGAAAGCGTGAAATGTTAAGAGCCATTAAGGGTAAGTAATATTTGACATGCATACAAGCCAAATGTGAACAGGTGGAATCAAATGCATAAACTTTAGTTAATTCTGTTAAAGCTACATTAAAGTCAATTCAAAACATTCGACTAATGGTTAACTTTATAGAAATAGAACTTTACAGATGACAGTATTAATTACAGGTGCTACAGGATTGATAGGGAATGAGATTGTAAAACAATGTCATGAACAGACTATCAAAGTTCATTATTTGACTACTTCAAAAGAAAAAATAAGTAATGAGCCAGATTACAAAGGTTTTTATTGGAATCCAGAAAAAGGAATTATAGATAACAACTGTTTTAAAAATGTAGATGCCATTATCAATTTGGCAGGATCAACAATTTCAAAGCGATGGACACCCTCCTACAAAAAAGAAATCTTGGAGAGCCGAATGAAGACTTTGCAACTTTTAAAAGAGTCGCTTTCTCAACTGGAGCACAATGTGGAGCATTTAATTTCAGCAAGTGCCATCGGTATCTATCCAAGTTCATTGACCAATTATTACGAAGAAGATTTCCCGAGGACTTCTACAACTTTTCTTGGAAAAGTGGCAGAGCAATGGGAGTTAAAGGCGGACGAATTTACATCTATGAATTTAAATGTTTCCAAAATAAGGATAGGATTGGTATTGTCCAACAAAGGTGGTGCCTTGCCAGAAATGGTAAAGCCCATTAAATATGGTGCAGGAGCTGCTTTTGGCAAAGGCACACAATGGCAATCTTGGATTCATCTCAAGGATTTGGCAAAGATTTTTGTCTTTGTATTGCAAAACAGTCTGGAAGGCATATACAATGGGGTTGCGCCAAACCCTGTGACCAATACCGATTTAACAAATGCTATCGCAAAACAGCTTGAAAAACCTTTGTTCTTACCTAATATTCCAAAGTTTTTTATGAAGCTAGTATTAGGGGAAATGCATATTCTGTTATTTGAGAGCCAAAGGGTCAGTTCAAAAAAGATTGAAGAAAATGGATATGATTTTGAATTTTCCAATTTGCAGCCTGCGTTGGAGAGTTTATTGTGAGGGTTGATTTTTGGAGTATCTCGTAACGCACCTCTCCAGATAGACACAGTCAAAGCAATAGCTTATACGCGGGGTTGGCAAATCGTTATTGTTTTATGAACTTCTTCGAAATCCCATTTTCAAAACGAATAAAATAAATCCCATTTTCCAAATTCTTGATATTTATATTACCCATTAGACCAATTTCATTTTCAAGGATAGCACTACCTTTAATATCATACACTTTGTATCCCAATTGGCTCTTTAAGCCGGTTATTTGAATAACATCACTAGATGGATTTGGTATCAACTTTATATCATTTGTATGCGCAAATTCATTTGTGCTTAATGCTAGGAGATCAATTTTATAAATTTTATTTGGCTCACTGATATATAAATCGTTTCCATCGATTACCATATTTAGGAATAGTGAAGAAATATCATTAAAAACATCGACGATAGTCAAGGAACTATCAGTGACATCTATTTTACTTATTTTCCCCGAATTGAAGAAGTATAAATCATCTCCTTTGAATCGCATCGTACCCGGATTTAAAAGTCCTGAAAGCACTTCAACAGGTATTTGGTTAGGTTGACTAATATCAATTTTATATATTTTTCCATTGGGAGATGAGTAAAAAGGAAATGAAGAAAAATATAATTCATTATTTCTTATGGCAATACTTCTAGGGTCATAAATAACATTTGCAGGAAGAATGGGTATTGGAGTAGGAGAAGTTTGTGTAATGTCAATTTTAAAAATCATATTGTTGTTATCGGTGTCAGAATAGTATAAGTCATTGTTTTTTAATGCCAAGCTTCTCACATTTCCAAGTGCCGAAGCCACAGCAACAGGGGTCGGAGAACTATCTGTAATATCAATTTTACTTATTCTATTACCGAAAACTTCAGCGATATATAGGTCATTGCCATTCAACAAAAAATCAGTTGGTTCACCTTGCCATGGAGGCCCTACGATTTGCACAAAACTAGAACTTGATTCAATAGGGTTTATTTTATAAACAAAGGAATCGTGGAGATTTTCTTCACTAGAAAAATATAAAGTTTCCCCATCAACTAAAAGTGCACCTGGAAAGATATTTTCATTTACAATTTGAGTTACCTGACTTTTAGAGGTGTGAAGATTAAATACAATCAGGATTAGAGTAATATAGTTTTTCATTATAAGATATTTTTATTTATTAGATGCACATAATTTCAAAAGGTTGCGTCAAAATGTTTGCCAACTATAATAATATGAAATCGTTTCAAGATTTTATATCAGCACCGAAGTTTTGGGATTAAACGAAGTTCGACTATTTTTTTCTAAAAGTCAAATTCAAAAAAATCGATTGATTAAGCGATTAGATCTTTACTCCAAACCTGCAAAATAATTGCTTCATCGGAGATACATCTAATTTGCCTTTATATCTTAAGTTTAAGGCAGACTTTAAAGCGTTATAATTTGAGTATTGATATGTGGAAAAAGAATCCACTAATTTCTCATCTTTAATGAGCCAAACCGCTTCAAAAATCCCATTCTCAGACTCTTCATTGATTGATTTGTAATAGTCATAGGCATTAAGATTTACTTCCTTAACTCTCGAAGCAAACACATAATTTTTGAACATAATCCGTTGTGAGTCTATACATATTATTTTCATCTTTAGAAGAGGAAGGCATCCCAAGATTAAAATGATCATGGATGCTAAACCTATTAAAATGCATCTGGGTGTTTGCCAAAATTCTGCCTCAAAAACATTTGGAGACATCAAAAATAGTAAGGACAACACCAATACAATCGATAGTGCAAAAATGGTAAATGACATTAATTTTTGTTTTGAGGTAAAGGTAGATGTAACCATCTTTTGATGCAGCTAATTTGTTTTATGAACATCGAATGGCATTCATATTGTCATCAATAAAATTCAGATATTACATCCACATAAAGTAATTGCATAAAAAATTATCGTGACATTTTGACATTTTGTGAAGAATGGCAGTACTTTTGCCAAATTGAATAATTATATAAACGCAAGTGAAAATGAGCAATAAAGATAAGAATGAGCCTATAGATAATGATGAACTTGATTTGGACACTAATGAGACCACTCAATTAGAAGACCAATCGGTAGAAGAGCAATTGAAAGAAGAACTTGGCAAAGAGAAGGACAAATTCCTTCGCTTGTTTGCAGAATTTGAAAATTACAAACGTCGCACTGCAAAGGAACGTATCGATTTATTCAAAACAGCTAACCAAGATGTTATGCTTTCCCTGTTGCCGGTTTTGGATGATTTTGATCGTGCCTATTCCGAGATTTCAAAAACAGAAGAAAAAGAATTGCTGAAAGGTGTGGAATTGATCAGTAACAAATTAAGGTCAACCCTTATGAACAAAGGTCTTGAAACTGTGGAAGTGAAAGTTGGTGATGCCTTTAATGCGGATGAGCATGAAGCCATTACCCAAATTGCAGCTCCATCTGAAGACTTAAAGGGAAAAATCATCGATGTGGTCGAAAAGGGTTATAAATTAGGAGATAAAATCATCCGTTTCCCCAAAGTGGTCACAGGTTATTAAAAAGTTCCCATCTGGGGAAATGAATATATTATTTTCATGAAAGAAGATTATTACGACATACTCAACATCAGTAAGAATGCCACTGCTGAAGAAATCAAGAAAGCGTATCGCAAAAAGGCCATCAAGTACCATCCCGATAAAAATCCGGATGATAAAGAAGCTGAAGCCAAGTTCAAAAAAGCAGCTGAAGCTTACGAAGTTTTGAGCAACTCTGAGAAAAGAGCACGTTATGACCAATTCGGTCACCAAGCTTTCGAAGGTGGCGGATTTGGTGGAGGTGGCATGAATATGGACGACATCTTCAGTCAATTCGGTGATATTTTTGGAGGCGCTTTTGGTGGAGGTGGATTCTCTGGTTTTGGAGGTGGATTTGGAGGCGGGCAACGGCGTGTCAAAGGAAGCAATCTGCGCATAAGAATTACTTTGACCCTTGAAGAAATTGCCAATGGCGTTGAGAAAAAATTAAAAGTCAAACGTAAAGTTCAAGCACCTGGAACCACTTACAAAACGTGTTCTACATGTAATGGTCAGGGTCAAGTGATGCGAGTGACCAATACCATTTTAGGACGCATGCAAACAGCCTCCACTTGTCATACGTGTGGAGGCGCTGGTCAAGTTATAGACAAGAAACCTTCCGATGCTGATGAGCAAGGCCTAAAAGTGATGGAAGAAACCGTTTCGGTTAAAATTCCTGCTGGTGTTGTAGATGGTATGCAGTTAAAAGTTTCTGGAAAAGGGAATGATGCTCCTGGCAATGGAATTGCCGGTGATTTGCTCGTAGCTATACAAGAAGAAGAACACGCAACATTGAAACGAGAAGGTGATAATTTGCATTATGATATGTATGTCAGTTTGCCCGATGCTGTCTTGGGTACTTCAAAGGAAATTGATACAGTAACCGGTAAAGTGCGCATCAAGATAGATGCTGGCGTACAATCTGGAAAGATATTGCGTTTGAGAGGTAAGGGAATTCCGAGTATCAATGGATATGGCAAAGGAGATTTATTGGTGCATGTGAACGTTTGGACCCCAAAAACTCTCAATAAAGAACAAAAGCAATTCTTTGAGAACATGAAGAATGACGAGCATTTTGAGCCTAAACCAGATAGGGAAGACAAATCTTTTTTTGAAAAAGTGAAAGATATGTTTTCTTAAAAAAGAGTTTTTTCAGAAAAAACACTATATTTGAATATCACTAATTAACGTTAGTGGTATTTTTCTTTTTCATAGCAATTTTTTCCCATCCTTGATTTATTGAGGGTGGGTTTTGCTTTTATGCCTTAGTGCAACTGAACATTTTGTTTTGTATCAGTCAAAATTAAACGCTAATTTGTTAATGAAAGTTACAACATTTAATATCTTTACCTAACAAATTTATAATCCTTTCAATTCTCACTGTATGAATAACGTATTGGTTGCTGATGCTGTTTCCAAAAGCTATGGAAATTTTAAGGCGCTAAATGATGTTTCCATTGCTGTCCCCAAAGGAAGCATTTTTGGACTTTTGGGTCCTAATGGTGCTGGTAAGACGACATTAATCAGAATCATTAACCAAATAACAATGCCAGACAAGGGTAACGTATTATTGGAAGGTTCTCCACTAAAGCCTACGGACATTCAGAATATAGGCTACTTGCCAGAAGAGCGTGGCCTATACAAATCGATGAAAGTTGGTGAACAGGCACTTTATCTTGCGCAACTTAAAGGGATGACCAAAAAGGATGCCAAGGAACGACTGAAATATTGGTTTGATAAACTTGATATTGGCGATTGGTGGAACAGAAAAATACAGGAATTAAGCAAAGGGCAGGCGCAAAAAATCCAATTTATCGTAACCGTTCTACACAGACCTAAATTGCTCATTTTTGACGAGCCTTTTTCTGGCTTTGATCCGATTAATGCTACACTTATCAAGGATGAAATTCTACAATTGAGGGATGAAGGTGCGACGGTCATTTTTTCCACGCATCGCATGGAATCGGTAGAAGAATTGTGTGACCACATTGCATTGATTCATAAATCCAATAAAATCCTGGACGGTAAATTAAATGACATCAAGCGTCAATTCAAATCCAATACCTTTGAGGTAGGCTTGCAAACATCGAATGCAGATGAGGTGGTCAGTGCCATTAAAAATAAGTTTGAAGTTCTCCCAGCATCCTTCAAAAACCTGAACGATGATCTCAAACTCAATATCAAATTACCACAGAATACCACTTCTAATGATTTGTTATCATTTTTGACAGCTCAAGCGGAAGTGCACCATTTTGTTGAAGTCATTCCCAGTGCCAACGACATCTTCATTAAAACCGTAACAAATAATTGAATATGAATCATCTTCCTCTCATTATAAAACGAGAATACATCAATAAGGTGCGCAACAAATCATTCATCATCATGACTTTTTTAAGCCCTATGATTATGATAGCCCTTATAGCAGTGGTGGCTTATTTATCTCAAATGAACAATAATGAGGAACGTACCATTTCCATCTTGGACGAAACAGGATTATTCCATAATGTTTTTACAAATACGGAATATATCAGTTACACCCCTTTATCTGGTTTAAGTCTTGAAGAGGCGAAAGATCTTGTCAATTCCAAAGAAGAATATGGACTTTTGTATATTAAGAAAAGCCCTGATTCTACAAATCTCTATCAAAGTTCAAAGTTTTACTCCGAAGAATCGCCTTCATTGACCATTATCTCTAATCTAGAAAGTAAAATAGAAAAAAGGCTTTCGGACTTAAAATTGATACAGGATGGCGTAGATCTTCAAAAAATCGAAGCTTCTAAAACCTATATAACAATTGCCCAAGAAAGTTTCCAGGGCCAAAAAACTTCTAAAATTGACAGTTATCTAAAATTGGCTTTTGGTGGAGCCGCTGGTTATCTGTTGTTTATGTTTATCATCATTTATGGAAATATGATGATGCGAAGTGTCATTGAAGAAAAAACAACTCGAATCATTGAAATCATCATCTCTTCAGTGAAACCTATTCAACTGATGATGGGAAAAATTATTGGTACGTCATTGGCGGCAATCACTCAATTTATCATTTGGATTTTTCTTGGAGGTGTAATGCTTTTCATAGCGGCAAGCGTTTTCAACATTGATGTATCACAGATACGAACTCCACAACAGGAAATGATTCAACAAGCGATGGACTCTTCGGAAATGCAAAATCAAGCGCAGGAATTAGCTACTGCATTTTTTCATATGCCAATTTTAAATCTGTGTATTGCTTTTGTGCTTTTCTTTCTATTGGGGTTCTTATTATATAGTTCTCTTTATGCAGCCATTGGTGCCGCAGTAGATAGTGAGACAGATACCCAACAGTTTATGATGCCCATCATCATGCCATTGATATTGGCAGTGTATGTGGGATTTTTCACGGTTATCGAAGATCCGCACGGTACTGTTTCAACTGTTTTTTCGTTTATACCATTAACGTCACCTGTTGTGATGTTGATGCGTATTCCATTTGGTGTCCCAATATGGCAACAGGCTTTGTCATTAGCAATATTGATAGCCACATTTATATTCACGGTATGGTTTGCGGCAAAAATATATAGAGTTGGAATTTTGATGTACGGGAAAAAACCAACATATTCAGAATTGTTCAAATGGTTAAAGTATTGATGTATGAGTGAACTTTTTGATTTCTTAAGAAAGGAATACCATATTACAGAAAAGATAAGCTTAAGCTTGATGGATTTGATCATTCTGTTGGCGGTTCTATTGGTGGCCACCATCCTGATGCGAATTTTGCTCAAACTCTTGACCAGAAATCTACCTTATGATGATAAACGCAAGTTCAGAGTCGTTTTTAGCTATGCCAGCTGGTTGTTGTACATCATTATTGTACTGATTACGTTTCATTCACTTGGTATTCCGGTAACAGGTATATTTGCGGCCTCTGCTGCCCTTATGATTGGTATCGGTTTGGCACTTCAAACCTTATTTCAAGATATTATTTCTGGCATTTTTATCTTGATTGATCAATCGGTTCATGTGGGTGACATCATTGAGATTGAAGGTAAAGTAGGACGAGTGGAGGAAATAAAACTTCGCACCACAAGGGCCGTGACCATGGATAACAAAATATTGATTATTCCAAATCATTTGTATCTGGAAAACAGCCTGTACAACTGGACCCAAAATGGAACCACAACAAGAGAAAATGTCAAGGTTGGAGTTGCCTATGGTAGCGATGTGCAATTGGTCAAAAAACTACTCTTGCAGGCTGCCAATTCACAACCTAATGTTCTGGAACGCCCAGAGCCCACCGTTTTGTTTAACGAATTTGGAGACAGCTCGCTCAATTTTAGTGTGGCATTTACTATCAATGATAGTTTTAATGCACGGTTTCCGCAAAGCGAAATTAGATTTGAAATTGATAGACTGTTCAGAGAACATAACATTACAATTCCATTCCCTCAAAGGGATATACATATCATCGAGAAAAATGAATCCCCAAAAACATGACATATGCAAAATAGAAAATTGATTTTTACAATAATGGTTAGCCTCTTTTTAGGCTATTTTAGTGAAGCTCAAACAAGTGATTTGTTTCGGGTGGAATATTTAAACATTCCGAACTCTAATTCAAAAAATTCCATCAGTAGATTTAGGACACTTGTCCAAATTCCTTTAAAAATAAGCGAAGGCAATTATGTTGTGATTGGCGGTGAATATCGTTATATCGATTTGTCTTTGGATAATGTCCCTTTTACAACGGACGATTTAAATTCCGTACAGAATATTGAAGCAACCCTGGGTTTTTTGCACAAATCCAAAACTACGGATTGGATGTATGCAGGTAAGGCGGGAGCAAGAATTTCATCCAATTTTGAAACCAAGTTAACATCTGATGATTACATCTACATTGTCACTGGATATGCCATTCGGGACAGAACCAAAGAAGGAAAGGCTGAAAAGCCAAACCGTTTGGTTTTAGGTTTGGAGTACACTACAACTCCAGGACGTAATTATCCGCTGCCAATTATCAATTATTATAGGGAATTTGCACCAGATTGGACATATACTTTGGGAGTGCCCAAAACAAATATCCGCTATAAATTTGATGACAAAAATCATGTTCAAGCCTTTGTGACCCTTGATAATTTCTTCGCCAATATTCAGGGCAATAAAGTTGTGGATGGAAAATTAGCCGAAAATATCTCAGCAACACAGGTCTTGGGAGGATTGGGGTATGAGCATTATTTTACAAAGCATTTATTATATTATGGGTACATTGCCTACACCATTTCAAATGATTATCGATTGAGAAATGATGACAGGGACGATATTTATACCATTGAAGACAAAAACAGCATATATTTTAGAACAGGATTTAAATTTAAATATTAAGGATGCCAAAAATATTAGTCATAGAAGACGAAGCTACCATTAGGAGGGTATTGGTGAAGATTCTGACAGAAGAAAGCCAAAATTATCAAGTTGATGAAGCCGAAGATGGTTTGATGGGAATCGATAAAATAAAAAAAGAGGATTACGATTTGGTGCTCTGTGACATCAAGATGCCCAAAATGGATGGTGTCGAAGTGTTAGAGGCTGCAAAAAAAATAAAACCCGAAACTCCCATTGTGATGATTTCAGGTCATGGCGATTTGGATACAGCAGTTAATACCATGCGTTTGGGTGCTTTCGATTATATCTCCAAACCACCAGATTTAAACCGACTTCTCAATACCGTCAGGATTGCACTGGATAGAAAGGAGCTTGTGGTAGAAAATAAAATGCTCAAAAAGAAAGTGAGCAAAAACTACGAAATGATTGGCGAAAGCAAAGCCATTGAACACATTAAGGACATGATTGAAAAGGTGGCTGCGACAGACGCAAGAGTCTTGATTACAGGCCCTAACGGAACAGGTAAGGAACTTGTTGCCCATTGGATACATCAAAAAAGCGAACGTGCCAATGGCCCAATGGTTGAGGTCAACTGTGCTGCAATTCCATCGGAGTTGATTGAAAGTGAATTGTTCGGTCATGTAAAAGGAGCATTTACTAGTGCAGTGAAAGATCGTGAAGGTAAGTTTGAAGCGGCCAATGGAGGCACTATTTTTTTGGATGAAATTGGTGATATGAGTTTATCTGCCCAAGCAAAAGTATTGCGTGCTTTACAGGAAAATAAAATTCAGCGTGTAGGCAACGACAAAGACATTAAAGTCGATGTCCGTGTGGTTGCAGCAACCAATAAAAACCTAAAGAAAGAAATTGAAGAAAACAGATTTCGTGAAGATTTATACCATCGTCTGGCAGTGATTTTGGTTCAGGTACCACCTTTAAATGATAGAAGGGAAGATATTCCATTATTGGTCAATTATTTTTCTGAAAAAATTGCCGAAGAACACGGTACTGCAAAAAAGTCATTTTCATCAAAAGCTTTAAAGCTTTTACAAGAATATGATTGGACAGGAAATATTAGGGAATTGAGGAATGTCGTAGAACGTTTGATTATTCTCGGGGAAAAGGAAGTCAGTGAGAATGATGTGAAACTGTTTGCTTCAAAATAGAAAGTATATAGAGCAGAGAAACTATAAAATGAAAGAAATCAACATACAAGACTTCAAAGTCACTAAAAAAATTAGTGTCAAGGATTTAAAAACGACTTATAATCTTGAAGCTTCTGAAGATAAAATCGAGGATGAACTGGAAGAGGTACGAGAGAAACTGGGGAAACTCCAAGACACGATGTACGCTCATGGCAAGTATGCCGTATTGGTCTGTCTGCAAGGCATGGATACAGCAGGGAAGGACAGTTTGATTCGCGAAGTCTTTAAAGATTTTAATACCAGGGGAATTATTGTCCATAGTTTTAAAGTGCCAACAGAATTGGAATTGAGACACGACTATTTATGGAGACATTACATAGCCTTGCCAGAACGAGGAAAGTTTGGAATTTTCAATCGGACACATTATGAAAATGTACTGGTGACGCGAGTGCATCCTAATTATATACTTGCGGAAAATATTCCGAGCATTAACACAGTTGAAGATGTGAATGAAGCGTTTTGGGACAAACGCTTTGAGCAAATCAATGATTTTGAAAAACATATTTCTGACAATGGAATAATTATTTTCAAATTCTTTTTGAATCTCTCCAAAGAAGAGCAAAAAAACCGATTGCTGAGACGTCTTGAAAAACAAGAAAAAAACTGGAAGTTTTCTCCAGGCGATTTAAAGGAACGTACTTTATGGAATCAATATATGGATTGCTATGAAGATGCCATCAACAGAACCTCTACACCATACGCACCTTGGTTTGCAATTCCAGCCGACGATAAAGAAACCGCTCGATACATTGTGGCAAAGATCATGTACGATACCCTCAAAACTTATACAGATATCCAAGAACCTGAATTGGATGATGATATTAAAGCCAATTTGGAATTATACAAAAAACAATTAGAGAGCGAATAATTAATTCCTTAAATGGTTTTGTATTTTTTATGATTTTCTTTTAAAAAGGGGAAATTTATAAATGGTATCTTTAACGCTAAATAAATTCACCTTTCTCAATGAAACATATTTTATTTGCAGTAATTATTTTTTTTTCAATTCAGTTAACGGCACAAAACGATGCCGACATCATCAAACAAATTTATTCTACTTCCTTGACCGATGGAAAAAGCTATACTTGGCTCGACCATTTGTCCAATGAAATTGGGTCACGTTTGTCGGGCTCTTTAGGTGCGGAACAAGCAGTAGAATATGCTAAAGCTGAAATGGATAAACTTGGATTTGACAAGGTTTGGTTACAACCAGTAATGGTTCCAAAATGGGTTAGGGGAGCTCCAGAATTTGCATATATTGAAACCTCACCTGGCACCACGATGAGCGTTAATATCTGTGCGCTTGGCGGTTCCGTAGAAACTCCAAATGCAGGGGTCAAAGCAAATGTTATTGAGGTGAAAAGCCTTAAAGAGCTTCAAACACTTGGTAAAGAGAAAATTGAAGGTAAAATCGTGTTTTTCAATCGACCGATGCAAGCCGATTTAATCAATACTTTTGAAGCTTACAGTGGAGCTGTAGATCAAAGAGGTTCTGGCGCCAAAGAAGCTGTGAAATATGGAGCCGTAGGTGTCATTGTTCGCTCCATGAATCTACGTTTGGACGATTTTCCCCATACTGGAGCTATGAATTATGGTGACTTGCCAGTGTCCCAACGTATTCCAGCAGCTGCCATAAGTACCAATGATGCAGAGAAGTTAAGTGGAATGCTTGCGCTTAATGCAGACCTAAAATTCTTCTTTAGGCAAAATTGCCAACAGCTTAAAGATGTCCAATCCTATAATGTCATTGGAGAAATTAAAGGCAGTGAATTTCCAAATGAATACATCGTCGTGGGTGGCCACCTCGATTCTTGGGATTTGGGAGATGGATCGCATGATGATGGTGCGGGTTGTGTGCAATCCATGGATGTATTACGAATTCTGAAGCAAGTGGGCTATCAACCAAAACGTACGATACGAGTTGTTCTTTTTATGAATGAAGAAAATGGAACGCGTGGTGGTACTAAATATGCCGAAGAAGCCAAGACAAAAGGCGAAAATCACATCTTTGCTCTCGAAAGCGATTCCGGAGGTTTTACACCAAGGGGGTTTTCATTTGATGGGAATGAGACTTTTGTGAGCAAAGCCCAACAATGGAAATCCTTGTTCAAGCCTTATTTAATCCATTATTTTGAAAATGGACATGGTGGATCTGATATTGGCCCTCTTAAAAACAAAAGCATTGTTTTGGCAGGATTGGTCCCAGACTCACAGCGCTATTTTGATTATCACCATGCCAAGAACGACACCTTTGACGCTGTTGACAAACGAGAATTGGAGCTCGGTGCTGCAACCATGGCTTCGATGATTTATTTAGTTGATAAATATGGAGTTAAATAGCTTAAGTCAAAGTTTTCTCGTGAATCTAAATTGTATGATATCTAAATGAGTATTTTGGTTTAAAGTTGGTTTTTAGAAGTAAATATTTTTTATATTTATTGGCTAACCAATTGAACAACTGATATGTCACTCGTTATTATCTCACTGATTCTGTCCCTTATAATTACCTCTTTCGGAATTTTTTCCAATGAAGATAACAAAACAACAGTCAACGGTGTTACTGGCAAATCCAGTGAACCCGTTCAAGACGAAAAAAAAGGTAAATTCAGATTATGGTGCGAAAGAAAAGGTCTTAACAAAAAGAATCTTATCCTCCTTGGCGTTAACATACTCGCTCTTGGAGTTTCCTACTTGATGATACATAAAGAAGCTGAAGAGAATGATGTTCTTCAGAAGAATATTGAAGATTCTAAAATGCTCATAAAAACTGCAAACGACAGATTGTCTGACCAACAAAAAGAGATTTTTGATGGATTTAAAATGCTCGAAAGACAATTGAAACAGCAAGGCAGTGAAACTAGTGCCATAAGTGGAACATTGGCACAATTGACAAATGATATCAAAACATATTCATCTGAATCAAAAGGTTTGATCAACTCGCTAAACAAAACATTGACATCTGAAAGTGCAAAAAGCAATGTGGGCGACGTAGTGAAATCAGGTTTTTCAATTCCCGTTGGAGGAAAATCTGCCGTTATAATTGATGCCCAAAACCAAGTGGCGATAACGTATGAATCAAAAACCAACTATATAAAAATCATATTGAATGGTAGAGCATATAATTTGCGCCCAGCTCAAGAAAGACCCTTTACAGATGAAAATGGAGTTGACAAACTCTTGGTATATCAAGGCATCTCAAATGGTCAGCATCATTTTACAATCAAGAGTAAATAATTTTGACTTGCATTCATTTGAAACGATAATAAAACGAACCATGAGATTACATAGTGTTGCCATCTTACTATTAGTTGTTTTTAAAATAAACGCACAAGATATTTTGCCATACCACGAACTTCCAGAATATCCCGAAAGTTTTACCGCTGGCACCATGGCAGCGAGAATGGTCGATGCTCTAGGATTCCGATATTATTGGGCAACAGAAGATTTAAAAGAAAATGATTTAGCTTATAAACCAAATGATGATGCACGTTCAACAGGAGAAACCATTGACCATATCTTGAGTCTTTCTCATGTGATTGTCAATTCAACTCTCAAAAGGCTAAATGCTAAAAATGATTTTTCAAAAATGTCATTTGATGAAAAACGTAAACAAACCCTTCTCAATCTCAAAACAGCGGCAGATATTTTGAGAACTAGCGATGACATTTCACAGTTCAAAATTATTTTTGGAGAACGGGAAATTCCCTTTTTGAATAATGTGAATGGACCTATTGCGGATGCCATTTGGCACTGTGGACAGATTGCTTCGTTTAGAAGAAGTTCAGGAAATCCTATCAACCCAAGAGTGGACCATTTTATGGGAACTGTGAAGGATTAGTTTATCCTTTATTTTTTTTTAATCGCTTATCAATTTCATTCAGTAAAATGATGGCATCTTGTTTGTATTGCTTTGTAAGTGCCAAATGATTACCGACCGCTAGAATGGCATGCGACGTTACTCGTGTTCTATAATCTTCACTTTCGGTAAAATAGTGGATGACTTCATCAGTCATTTTGCCTTGAGCCATATCAACAAACCATGGAAATTCTTCAAGAGCATTAAAATTTTTCATCACTATATTCTCCATGCGCTCATTACTTTTGTCAATTAATGGGTCAAAAACCGAGTAGAACTTGGTAATATCTGTAATGAGACTATCTCGTTCAGATGTTTGTAGTTCAATTAAATTTTTCAGTTGCCCTATTCCTTTGGTTTGAATGCTAAAAGGTTGATATATAGTCACCAGAGCGAGACATTCCATACATTCTGTATAATTGTCTTTTGTGATTTCATGATTTATAATTCTTTTGCTGTTTTTTAGATTGGCTTCATAAAATTTAATTATGGTTGAGGCGTAGGTTGTGTCAATCTCTAAATCATACGAAATGGTTTTTAATGTAGTGTTGATTGTATTAATCAGCTTTCGTTTTTCGTTCCAATTGTTTACCTGGAGTGCCAATAAAATCCCAATCATCAACAAGACAATTTCTCCAATGGCATATAACAGATAACTTGTAATCTTATTGTTTTTCATAAGCTTATGTCGAATTTTCCTAAAAAAAGTCACCATACATTAATTGTTATTATCCTTTGGAATCTCTTTATAATTTAAACTATTTATTCACCGCCTTAAGCCCAATGTTGCAAAAAGGATGAAGACAATAACTTGACAAATGTCAAATCCACCCATTACTAAAAAAAGTATTTAATTGCAAAATCTATTTCAGTCAATTCTACAACCAATAATCAATCAAAAGTTTTCCGTTTAGATTCAGCAATCCTGCCATTTCCATAGTTATTAGTTGCTTTAAAAAAATATGTTTTATCCGTTACAGTTCAGCCATTTTCTCAACTGTTTCTCCCTGTTTGACTTCTATGGTAAATGTTTGATTTTTGCCCGCATACTCTTTCTTAACAGGTTTGATAACAATTTCATAAGTGCCAGGGTTCAAAATATACTCTCTAGGATTGCTACTTGCAGATGTATAGCTTCTACCACCTGCGACATTCTTACCTGTTTTTTTATCGTTAACGGAGACAACCGCATCCACCAATGTTTCACCCATTTTGACACCAAGCATCGCTTTTCCGGTTTTGAAATTATACTCAATGGTTGTAGTTTTTGCAGCTTCAACTTTTACATTTTCAAAACGATGTGTAATATCTAATCCATCTATTCTTAGAGCACCAATTTCAACATCATAGGTTCCTGGATTGACTTCAATAGTAGCCGGTTTTCCATAGGTTCTTTTGCCTCCAACCACTTTACCTTCCTTGTTGATAACCTTACTGGTACAATCCCAGCCTTCCCCATTGTTGAGTGTGATAAGATTGATTTGACCACCATCAAATGAAATGGTCTGATGTGTAATTTTGTCGTCAAATGATTGCACATTGCCAATCACTATTGGTTCGACACGACTGTTTTCAAGAGCTTGAACTTTTAAATCGTAATTGCCTTGTGGAAGTGATAGGAATACAGTATCCCCATAGGTTCGCCTGCCGTCGATTTCCTCTTTGGTTCCAGCTTTGAATGCTTTGACAAGTGCATCAATTGGTTTTCCGTTTTTAATGGTATAGACCGTGAAATTTCCTGGGCCTTTATCTACAGTTTGCGAAGTAGCTTCATTAAGAACGCCGGCTAAACCATCGGCATTAGAGGCATCGTAATAATTGCCATCTCCAGCTTTCGTCGCACATTTGAGTTGCTCGGTTTCACTTTCCTTGAGCCCAAAACCCACTATGTGTAACTTAAAATCAATGCCTTCGGCTTTAGCCTTTGTGATAACGTCACAAATATTTCCATCGCAAGATTCGATGCCATCGGTCACCAAAATAATGGTGGCTTTAGTTTTTGAATCTCTTAAAGAATTGATGGCCTGTGTGGCAGAATATGCCAAAGGTGTCATTCCAAGCGGATTGATACCTTTTACAGCGGAATTGATTTTAGACTTGGAATTGTTATTGAGGTCTACCATAAATTCCACGTCCTTACAATCGCCCTTCTGTCGATGCCCATAAGCGATAAGTCCAATGTTTTGGTTGTCCGGTAAGTTGTTGACTGCAGTAGAAAGGACATTCGATGCAATTTCCTTCTTGGTTTTGCCATCGAGTTGTCCCCACATGGAACCGCTGGCATCGTAGATAAATAAGATTGGTGATGGGGCTTTCGATTCTTGTGCGTGTATTTGGAAACTGAAACCAAACACACACAGAATAAAAGCTAATTGTTTCATTATGAATGGTTTTTAGTTGTTTTAAAGATACAAAAAATGTATATAGATTAATATATCTCAAATAAGAACTATTTGGCATGCATATCCATATAATCGAACACCAGATTACAAAACGCATTGACGCCCGTTTTAAATGAGCTGTCATCAATCAAGAATTGGGGAGTATGGTGGTCTCCTGCGGTTTTTGGGTCTTTACCTTTTGTCAAACCTCCGATGAAAAAATAAAGTCCAGGAACTTTTTGGGCAAAAAATGAAAAATCTTCAGCTCCTGTAATGGCAGGAATCAATATCAGGTTCTCTTTTCCTACCGATTTTTGTAATGTAGGTAGCATCTCTGCGGTGAGTTTTTCGTCATTTGTAGTCACAGGATAGCGAGTGGTATATGGTAATTCAACAGATGCAGTAGCTCCTGCTGCTTCGGCAGTTTTTTCCACAATTTGACGAATGCGATTGGCAATCATCGTTTCATCTCCATTCGTAAAGGTTCTAACCGTTCCGAGCATCTCCACTTGTTCTGGTATGATATTGCTTCGGTTACCTCCATTTATGGCACCTATAGTCACCACAGCCGCATTTTCTGTTAAATTGACATTCCTGCTGACAATAGTCTGTAAGTTATTGATGATTTGAGCTGAAACAACAATGGGATCTACACCAACCCAAGGCGAAGAGCCATGAGCAGGTTTTCCATTTACAATAATTTTCATATCATTAACGCCAGCCATAATCCCCCCTGAACGGTAACTTATTTTTCCAACTTCAGTTCCCGCATCCATATGAAGTCCGAAAATCACATCAACTTTTGGGTTTTCCAAAACTCCTTCTTTCACCATCAGTTCTGCACCATATTCTTCACCTTTCGGCCCACCTTCTTCTGCAGGTTGAAAAATGAATTTTACCGTACCTTTCAAGTCTTTTTTCATTTTGGACAAAATTTCAGCAACACCCATCAATATGGCTACATGCCCATCATGCCCGCAGGCATGCATGACAAACGTTTCTTTTCCGTTGTAAGTGGTTTTAACTTTAGAGGCAAAGGGCAAATCATTTTTTTCCTCAACAGGCAATGCATCCATGTCAGCACGCAATGCGACGACAGGACCAGGTTGACCCCCTTTTAAAATACCTACAACTCCTGTGACACCAACTTTAGTCTGCACATCCATATCCAAAGATTTTAAATGTTTGGCGATGAGTTCAGCAGTCCTGAATTCTCGATTTCCCAGTTCGGGATTTTGGTGAATGTCATGACGCCAATTGATGACTTTTTGTTCAATTTGATCAGCAGCTTTGCCGATGGCTTCACTATGATTTTTTGTTTGCGAATGTGCTATATTCACTATTAAAAAAAAGCTTATAAAGAAAATATAAAATTTATTGGTAAAGAATGATTGCTTGGTCTTCATGGGTGTTTTATAAGGATTAATATTTATGGGATAAACAAAAATTAGAATGAACCGCTGTGTACATCTTTGACAAATTGTATCAGCCCTGGAAAGAACGTCTTTGGGTCATCGTATTGTGACAGATGGCCACTATTACAAGTAATACTTCTTCCGTTTTGTACTTGTGTACTCATCCATTGCATATATTTTGGATCCATGGTGTCATAAGTGCCACCAATCATTAGGGTGGGGACTGTTAGTTCTTTTAATCTTTCAGATACATCCCAACCTTTTAACGTGGCATTTCCAGTCACACCGAATTCACTATAACCTTGCATATAGATATAAATGTTCGGATTTAGGTGCTGGAAAGCCCGATTGATGAATTCAGGCCATTGATCCAAAGGTTTGTGCAAAACATGTTTGGTATAATAATTTTGAGTGACCAATTCGGTGTATCTGGGATTCGAGAAATCTTCCTTGGCTTCCATGTCCTTGATTTCTTTGTAGACCTCTGGAGGTAACTGTGGACCTAGAACTTCGGCGGCATATTTTTCATATTCTGGAATACTCGCCATCATATTTGAAATGATCAAACCTTTCAAGTTATCTTGATATTTTAAGGCATATTCCATCGCAAGAATTCCGCCCCAAGATTGTCCGAACAAGTAGAAATTATCTTTGTTGAGATTTAGAGCTTTACGAACTTGCTCTACTTCATCTACAAAATGTTCCGTAGTCCATAATGTAGAATCGTTTGGCTTATCACTGTAATAGCTGTCGAGTTGGTCATAATAGATGTATTCTATTTGCTCGTTGGGAAGATAGCCGTCAAAGTTCTCAAAAAATTCATGGGTACCTCCAGGACCACCATGGAGCAACAAAAATTTCATTTTTGGGTTGTTGCCCATACGTTTGGTCCAAACATTATAGGTGCCTTTCGGCGTTGTGATTGGAATCATTTTGATACCTCCCGTTTTTTGGTCATCAGCATGGGAATAATCAAAATAGCTTGACTGACCATCTTTTATTTGATGGTTCACCTTTATTTCTTTATTGCATGAGAAAATGATGCAACATAAAATAATCCATAAAATAGGTTTTGAATTCATTTTTTTGGTTTTCAAAATGTTAATGCTCGTGAAGTTATCAAAAGTTTTCCAATCCATTGATATATTGTTTTGTTTGACGTTGTTTCTTCAACTTTAGTACAACCTGAAATAATGGTTATAAGTGTGATTAGGCATATAGGCTTGGCTATCTGAAGTTGTTTTATGGTTATTATTTTAGTTTTTTACTTAAAAGATTAAATTCGATGGATTTATAAAAAACAGATAATCGCAATCTTTGATGAAATCGTTCAAATCAGACTTTATTTGCGGATTAAGTTCGCATACATATAGATTTTATGAATGATGAAGTTCCATTAATTGTTGGTAATTTTCCTTTTTTGAAATGTCGATGGTAGATACTTTGACATCAAAAATGTTTTCCAAAAAAAGCGATACAATGTCACTTTCAATATGGCCCGAATCTCCTATGATACCTACTTTTTTCATGATTCATAGATTTTGATAGAGTAATCAGACAGATTGGCAACAGCTTGATTGATTTATTTTTTTTAAACACTGAATTTAAAAATTGATTTGTCACTGTTACCAATATCTCCACAAAAATATCTGTCTGTTTTATCTGAAAGCCTAATGGCTTTATAGCAGTTGGTAGCTATTTCGGTTGTATCTGCAGGGATTTTGATGTGAAGGTTTAACCAACCAAGCAATGAATCCAATCTTGATGCATCAGAATTTTGCCCAAATGGGATTATTGTACAAAAAAGTACAAGGATAATGGTTAGTTGTTACTTCATAAGCCTTAATTAATTGCTATCAATAAGACTTGAGGGGAATTGTTAAATATAGTGATTTTTTCTTATATGATTACAAACTCCTAGCCAGCCCAATCCAATTTGGTCAAGTTGATTAGATAGTTTGCATCTTTTAAAATCAAGAGGTAAAACCATTTTTTTTTGTCCAGCACCAATAGAACGTTTCAGGATTGGGTTATATGCAAATTTTCTTGTGAACCGTGTCAAAGTTAAATTGCCCACGGATAAAATTTTGGCTTCCCAAGACACAAAATTATAGATTAACAATTACAGTCGTTCTTCATCTGTTACAGTGTCTTCCTTACCGTATTCTTTACGATAAATTCGAACCATCGCCATAAAAAGGCTCACTAATAAAGGGCCAAATATTAAGCCTATGAAACCAAAAATTGGAACACCAATAATGACACCAATTAAGGTAATCAACGGATGCACATTGTCCAATTTTTTAAGTATATATAATCTAATAATATTGTCTGTAGACCCTACCACTACAAAACCGTACAGTAAAATACCCCAAGCTTGAAAATTATCACCTGTAGAAAGTGCAATGATAAATACGGGAAGGATGCCCAATAATGTTCCAATAAAAGGGATCATGCTACCTATAGTGGTAATGACAAACCAAAAAAACGGATTTTCAACACCAAAAATCCAGAAACCAATCAAAGCCACAATTCCTTGTGCGATTGCAACCAAAGGAATCCCTAGTGCATTGGAACGGACCATTGCTTGCATTTCATCACCGACCTCTCCCAGATTTTCTCGACTCAAAGGAATGTATTCCTTCAAAGATTCCCTAAGGGTCTTTCTATTGGTCAACATGTAATACAGCATAAAATACATAAGACCAATGGCAATAAATGCATTGAAAGTACCACCAACAAGATTCTGTAAGTTTTCGGAAATCCAACTGGTAATGGCACTTGTGTCAATGTTAGAATTAATGTCAAATCCAACGTATTGTTCGGTTTTCCCAACCTGTTCCTTAACAGCGTTAATGACCTCTTCACTATTGTTGACGGCTTTACCTATTTTATTGCCAAGCATCCAAATGATTCCAATAATAGGCAGCAAAATTCCCACAAAAGATAACAGCATGAGCATAATGGCTGCGACTGTTGGGTTCCATTTCTTTTTGTTGACGAGTTTTGCCATCCACTTCCGCAAAAGAATGTAGATGGTTACTGCCCCAAGTACGCCTGTTAAATAAGGAAGCATTTCCCTAAAAATAAGGCTTCCCATCAATAAAATGAGAAGCAATACAAAGATTTGACGAATGATTTGTGGATGAATCTGTTTCATTTTTTATTGGATGACATACTTTGGATATCGCAGTTTCATGAGACTTAAATATACAGCAACTTTTTGATATTTCATCAAATATAAAAACTCCTATGATTGAATATTAACTCAAATCAATCTCAATTTGATTCTTAAGAATATCATCAAAAGTTTCTCGTTTCCTTATTAAATGTGCGTTATTGTTATGCCACAATACTTCCGCAGGTCTGTATCTCGAATTGTAGTTGCTCGACATAGTAAAGCAATAGGCACCTGCATTTTTAAAACACAAAATATCGCCTTCGGTAATTTCATTGATACGCCTATTGTTGGCGAAAGTATCCGTTTCACAAATATACCCAACAACCGAATAAAATCGTTCGCGGCCTTTTGGGTTCGAAATATTTTCAATCTCATGTTGAGACCCATAAAGCATCGGACGGATCAAATGATTGAATCCTGAATCAATCTGTGCAAAAACTGTGGAAGTGGTTTGTTTGACCACATTTACTTTTGCCAAGAAAAACCCAGCTTCGCTGACCAAAAATTTTCCAGGTTCAAAAGACAAGGTCAAATCCTTTCCGTAGGTCTTACAGAATTCGTTAAAACGTTTGCCAAGTTTTTTCCCCAATTCCTCAATATTGGTTTCGATATCACCTTTTTTATAAGGCACTTTAAATCCAGAACCAAAGTCAATAAACTCCAAATCCTTAAAATGGGTTGCAGTATCAAACAAGATTTCGCTGGCGTATAAGAACACATCAATATCCAAAATATCACTTCCTGTGTGCATGTGGATGCCATTAATGTTCATGTTGGTGTTTTCTACAATTCTGAACAAATGTGGCAATTGATGGATGGAGATTCCAAATTTACTATCAATATGTCCCACTGAAATATTGGTATTGCCACCAGCCATGACATGAGGATTAATGCGCACACAAACTGGCGTTTTTGGATGGCGTGTACCAAATTGCTCCAAAATGGATAAATTATCAATGTTTATTTGGACACCAAGCTGTGCAGCCATTTCGATTTCTTCCAAGGAAACACCATTGGGTGTATAAATGATTTGTTCAGGTGAAAATCCTGCGGCCAAGCCCAATTTCACTTCTTGTATGGAAACGGTATCGAGCCCTGAACCCAAGGTATTGAACAATTTCAAAACGGAAACATTCGATAAGGCCTTCACGGCATAATTGATTTTCAAACGCTTTACGTTATTGAATGCCGACGTCAAACGTTTATACTGAGACGTGATTTTTTCGGAATTATAAACATACACAGGGCTCCCATAATCACTGGCAATCTTCAATAAAGTTTCGTTTTTCATTGGAAATAATAATTTATTTAAGTGAGTAAAATTAAAATTTGTGGTTGAGTATTCTAATAAAAATTTTGCTTATTAACATTTAAATAACTCAAAAGGTAGAACGTAGGCAATACTTAATCTAAAAAAGATTGCTAAAAAGGGTAAGTATGTTTACTTTTGTGCTGCAATAATTAGACTCATTAAGATGAATTTACACGAATATCAAGGAAAAGAAATTTTAAGCAGTTTTGGCGTACGTATTCAAAGAGGAATCGTGGCACACAATGCCAATGAAGCTGTAGTGGCTGCAAAACAACTGACCGCAGAAACTGGAACTGGATGGCACGTCATCAAGGCACAAATCCATGCAGGTGGACGTGGAAAAGGAGGTGGAGTCAAATTGGCCAAGAGTCTAAAGGAGGTTGAAGAAATTGCCGGAAAAATTATTGGCATGAACTTGATTACGCCGCAAACATCCAAAGAAGGGAAAAAAGTACACCAAGTTTTGGTTGCTGAAGATGTTTATTATCCGGGTGCAAGTGAAACCAATGAGTTTTACATGTCTGTTTTATTGAATAGAGCAACAGGCCGAAACATGATTATGTATTCTACAGAAGGCGGAATGGACATTGAGTCTGTTGCCGAAAAAACACCTCATTTAATTTTCACAGAAGAAATTGACCCTTCAGTTGGGTTAATGCCTTTTCAGGCCAGACGTGTAGCGTTTAATCTAGGATTGGAAGGAAATGCTTTCAAGGAAATGACGAAATTTGTCAGTTCATTATATACTGCTTACGTAAAATCGGATGCGTCATTGTTTGAAATCAACCCTGTTTTGAAGACTAGCGATGATAAAATTATGGCTGTGGATGCTAAAGTAACGATTGATGATAATGCCTTGTTCAGACATCGTAATTATGAAGAACTTCGGGATTTACGTGAAGAAAATGCCATAGAAGTTGAGGCGAAAGCTGTTGGGCTTAACTATGTAGACCTCGACGGAAACGTTGGTTGTATGGTGAATGGCGCAGGATTGGCAATGGCAACCATGGATTTGATTAAGCAGGCAGGTGGAGAGCCAGCCAATTTCTTGGACGTTGGAGGAACTGCGGATGCAGCTCGTGTTGAAGCTGCCTTTAGAATTATCCTAAAAGATCCAGCGGTAAAAGCTATCCTGATAAATATTTTTGGAGGTATCGTTCGTTGCGACAGAGTTGCTCAAGGTGTCATCGACGCTTATAAAAATATTGGAACCATCAATGTGCCAATTATCGTACGTTTACAGGGAACCAATGCTGATATTGCCAAGAAAATGATAGATGATTCAGGATTGGATGTGCTGAGCGCTACAGAATTCCAGGAAGCTGCTGATAAAGTTCAACAGGTACTTTCTTGACTGAAATAAGAATAAAATAACAAACATAAAGCTCCAAATCTGGAGCTTTTTTTACAGATGCAATCCACATTCGGTTTTAGGACTGTTGTTCCAACGTCCACTTCGGTCTTCACCTGGCACAGTACAATGTGAGCAACCAATGGAATTGTAACCTTTGGCAACCAAGGGATGAAAAGGTAGCTGATGTTCTTTTATATAGTTGTCACGTTGTTCTTTAGAAATATCCAATAAAGGGTAAAACTTCAAAATATCTCCTCGCAATTCAAAAATATCCAAACTGGCTCTGTGGTCACTTTGCCATTCCATCAACCCTGAAGCCCAAACTTTATATTTATTCTTGATGATGTCCAATGGTTTTACTTTATTGATGGAACAACAGAAATCGGGATTTTTTTTCCAGGTTTCATCTTCGGTCGTGAAGTTATGTTCTTCCTTCAAGGCACTGATAGAAGACACATTCAGTCCATATAGCTCGGTAAGTTTCTTTTTATATTCCAAAGTATCTTCAAAATGATAACCTGTATCAATGAAAAACACTTTTTGATTGTTATTGGCCTCTGAAAATAATTTGAGGAAAAATGCCGAAGTCGCAGCAAATGAGCTCGTAAGCATCACCTCACTGACATCAAAATCATTGTACAGTTCCTTGATGCGTTGGGTAGCAGAAAGTGGCTTGTACTTTTTGTTTAAAGCTGCAATCTGTACATCAGTAATTTGAATTCGTTTTATTTCAGAAACACTCTCAAACATATTTGCTATTAATCCATTGAAGTATAAGTGTGCAAACTACCATTTTGTTTTAAGGGAGAAAAACGTTTTTGAAATTTTTAGGAAATCAATAAAAAAGACCTATTTTTTTTCCTTTTTTGGCATCGGACCACGCAAATGAATGATTAATCCATTAAGGAAGTTGCGAAGGATTTGGTCGCCACATTCCACATATTTGGGATGGTCTTCTTTCCTGAAAAATGCTCCCAATTCGCTTTTGGAAATCCTGAAATCAACCAATTCCAGAATTTTTACAATGTCGTCATCGCGGAGTTTTAATGCCACTCGTAATTTTTTGAAAATATCGTTGTTAGTCATACATCATTCTTTTATTAACCATTGATAAGCTTCTGGAAAGTTAGTGCTCCATAAGATTTCATTATGATGTCCATTTGGAATCACCTTATCTATTATATTTTTTTCGGGAACTCCCTTGTTTTTTAGTAATTGGACCATTTCATGTTGGTCTGCAACCATTTGGGAAGCATCTTCAGCAGTTTGACCTTCTTCCGAACCTACTAAAAAATAAAACTTTTTGTCAGAATCTATAGTGGAGCCTTTCAAGAATTCGAGCATTTCTTTTTTGTTGATCCATATGGCAGGTGAAAAAACTCCTGCTTTTCCAAAGGTCTTGGGATATTTAACAACGGCATACAATGAAATCAATCCTCCCAAGGAAGAACCCCAAATGCTTGTATGCTTAACGTCTGAAAAAGTTCTGTAAGAGGAATCAATTTTTGGCTTCAATGTTTCAATGATAAAACCTAAATATGCATCTCCCTTTCCACCTCCATACTTTTCGTGTGGATAGGGCGTGAGTTCATCAATTCGTTTTTCGTTGCCATGTTCAATGCCCACGATGATAGTTTCGTCTTCTGAAATGGAATCCAAATACTCATCCACTTTCCATTCACCAACATACGAAGTGGTGGCATCAAACAAATTTTGTGCATCGTGCATGTAAATGACGGAATATGATTTTTCAGAATTTTTATAAGATTTCGGTATGTATACCCAAATTTTCTTCTTGGTTTTCAATTGTGGTGCCTCAATACTAAAAGTGTCAACTTGTTGTGAAGCAGTACTTTGTGCGGAAATTCTTAAAGAGAAAACACATAAAAAAGCCAATAAAAAGTTTCTTAACTGCATGATTTTTAAGTCTTAACGAATGATGAAAGTTGAAAAATACCGATAAAACGTCATAAATTTTTCGACAAGTTACATTTTATCAACGACAATAACATTTTTAAAGTCATTAACTTTATCATATAAAATTAACACTTCTTCTATTATGATCAATCGTGTTGAAAAATTAAGTTTACTGTCCGAGATGATAGCGTTCGCACAAACGGATGCCAATCTAAAATCCATCGAATATAGATTTCTTTTAGGTGTTGCCAAACAATTGGATATTTCACAGACAGATTTTGATTATTTAATAAAGTATCCAGTAAATTATGTTCATTTAAAATCGCATAGTGAACGCATTGTCCAATTCCATCGTTTGGTTTTGTTGATGAATCTTGGTAGTGAAATCACCGAAAGAGAATTGGTAAAACTTCATAATTTCGGTTTAAGAATGGGATTAAGCCATGAATCCATCAACAGAGTATTGGATTTGATGGAAAGTTTCCCCAATAAGATTGTCCCTCCTGATTTTTTGATTGATATTTTTAAGGTTCAATATAATTAAGAAAAAAAACTTAAACCCCTTCTGAAACATTCAAAAGGGGCTTTTTTTTGATTAAAGAGTTTCAAGGATACGTTCTTCATGTATATGGAAATTATATCTTATTTGATATTTTCCGCCAACAAAGTATAAAGGCTCTCCAAAATCACCTGTCCTAAATTCGTTTTCTACAAAATTATTTGCATCCACTGCTGTATTGGCATATCTAATCATAATAGGCTTGAAAACATCATCTGAAGTTGTTAACGGGTTGCCGTCACTTTCAGAAGCTGCTTGATGAACTCGCCTATCCAACTCATGCAAATTCTCGGCAAAAGCTTGGAATGCGATGGCGTTATCCTCAAATTCATAACGTCTTAATTCAGAAACTGTGCGATCAAAACAGTTCCAAAAAATCTTTTTGACTACACCATTAAAATCACTTATGGTATGTCCTTGATCTTTTTCAATCATATAAATTACAAACATGGCATGTAAATCATCAGATTTGACTTCGTGGCTTGCTAGCAATAGCCCATCCGCATTAGGACCTGGATTATTGCCCAAACTTGGTGTGTCTGATGTGGATGTGGAAGATTGATAATCTTTCACATCGCCACTGCTCATACTACCAACTTTAAAGGGCGGAATTGTCATACGATGTCCGTGTTTGGTTATTCCAAAACCCAAGAGGTGGATTTCATCATTTCCCACTTCACTACTTTCAGTATTGCAGGTAACATCGTGTAGAACTAAACGTAAGGTATACTTTTTACTCATACTATAAAGGTTTAAAGGTTACACTGGTTGGTTAAAACTGTTCTGCTATTAATCAATTAAAACGGGTGGAACCAAGGGATACTTATTTACTATCATTTTGGCAAAAACGAATATGCCCATAACAACCTCTTATACCTTTTCAATAATATATGTACCTTGTCTAACAAATATATAAAAAACAAGAATATAAAAAACTAATAATTAGTTAGTTAAGAACTAAAAATTAAAATTCTTACAAAAAAAATTAACGCCTATTTTATGAATTTTATCAGTAAAATATGATAAATTTTTATTAGAAATAAATGAAGAAAATTATTGAATTCTTACAATTTTTTCTTGTAATGTTTTTATTTCATCTCGCAATTGAGCTGCGATGATAAAGTCCAGCGCTTTTGCGGCTTGTTCCATCAATTTACGCTTGTCACGGATTTTCTTTTCCATTTGTGACTTTGTCAGATATTTGCTTTCTGGTTCAGCCGCTTTTTGTGCTTCCAATTCGTAACGGTAGGTGCTGACGGAATTCTTTGACAGAGCATTATCCAGACTTTTGTTTAAAGCGGTAGGCGTGATGTTGTTTTCGGTATTGTACGCAATCTGTTTTTCGCGTCTGTAATTGGTTTCATCGATGGTCTTTTGCATGCTTGAGGTTATGGTATCTGCATACATAATGGCTTTTCCGTTAAGGTGACGAGCTGCTCTTCCCACGGTCTGTGTCAAGGAACGGTTGGAGCGCAAGAAGCCTTCTTTATCGGCATCTAGGATAGCGACGAGGGATACTTCTGGCAAATCCAAGCCTTCTCTCAATAGGTTGACACCGACCAAGACATCAAACAAACCTTTTCGTAAATCTTGCATGATTTCGACACGTTCCAAGGTATCGACGTCGCTATGGATGTAGCGGACTCTGATTTGGATTCTTGCCAAATATTTGGTCAGTTCCTCTGCCATGCGTTTGGTAAGGGTGGTGACCAAGGTACGTTCGTCTTTTTCTACCCTATCTTGGATTTCTTCAATTAAATCATCAATTTGATTGAGGCTTGAACGGACTTCTATGATAGGGTCGAGGAGTCCTGTGGGGCGAATGACCTGTTCTACATAGACGCCATCGGTTTTTTGGAGTTCGTAGTCGGCGGGTGTGGCACTGACGTAGATGACTTGGTTCTGAAGGGCTTCGAATTCTTCAAATTTAAGCGGGCGATTGTCCATGGCGGCTGGTAATCGGAAGCCGTAATCGACCAAATTTTCTTTTCTGCTCCTATCGCCGCCGTACATGGCGTGCACTTGTGAGATGGTGACGTGGCTTTCATCGACCACCATCAAATAATCTTTTGGGAAATAGTCCAGGAGGCAAAAGGGGCGTGTGCCTGGGAGTCTTCCGTCGAGATAGCGGGAATAGTTTTCGATGCCTGAACAGTAGCCAAGCTCCCTTATCATTTCCAAATCAAATTCTGTTCGTTCCTGGAGTCGTTTTGCTTCGAGATGTTTTCCTATGTCCTTGAAATAATCAACTTGTTTGACCAAATCATCCTGAATGTGGCGGATGGCGCCCTGCAAGCGTTCCGGTGACGTGACAAACATGTTGGCTGGATAGATATTCAGCTTGTCGTACTTTTCTATGACTTCATTGGTCTGGGCGTTGAAGGCTTCCATGTCTTCGATTTCATCCCCAAAAAAATGGATTCGGAAGGCGTGGTCAGCATAGCCTGGAAAGATATCGACGGTGTCGCCCTTAATCCTGAAGTTGCCGTTATTGAACTCTGCTTCGGTGCGAGAATAAAGGCTTTGAACCAACTGGTGCAACAACTTGGTGCGGGAGATGATTTGGTCTCTTTCTAATGTAATCACATTTTTTTGAAACTCCACAGGGTTTCCGATACCATATAAACAGGACACGGAGGCGACGACGAGGACATCGCGACGGCCGGAGAGGAGGGACGAGGTGGTGCTCAACCGCATCTTCTCGATTTCCTCATTGATGGACAAATCTTTCTCGATATAGACGCCGGAGACTGGGATGTAGGCTTCGGGTTGGTAGTAATCGTAATAGGAAACGAAGTATTCGACGGCATTGTCGGGGAAAAAGAGTTTGAACTCGGAGTATAGTTGGGCTGCGAGTGTTTTGTTGTGCGCCAAGACCAAGGTTGGGCGCTGTACTTTCTGGATGACGTTTGCCACGGTAAAGGTTTTGCCCGAACCCGTGACGCCCAGGAGGGTTTGGTATTTTTCATCGGAGGTGATGCCTTTTGAAAGTTTATCAATGGCTTGTGGTTGGTCTCCTGTGGGTTTGTAACCGGATTTTATTTTGAATTGCATAGTACTTCAAATTTAAGATTTTCATAAGAAAGAATTCATAAGAAAAACTCAAAATTCACTCAGCAAAATCAATTAATAACATTAGTAGATTGAAAAGGGAATTTTTTTTAATTTTTTATCTCACCAACGCAAAATGCCCACGGTAACTACTACCATCGGGTAGGGTAGCGACGTACCAATAATCATCGCTTGGCATGGGTTGGTCATTATAGGTACCATCCCAACCGGCTGTTTGGTAGGTAATGTGTGTTAGCAATTTGCCATAACGGTCAAAGATGGAGATGTTGAGCCCTTGGTTAAAGTCCTCATTAATGCCAAGGGCATGCCAAGTTGGGTTGTACAAGTCGCCGTTGGGCGTAAAGTATTTCGGGAAACCTAGTACCGCTATGTTTTGCTCCACCACATCGCAGCCATTACTGTTTCGTACATAAATCGTGTGAAACCCCGGTGTAACATTCAGAAACACATTGCTGTCTTGAAACAGAGTTGTGTCATCCAAAGCATATTCAAATGGCCCAACTCCTGAGGCAAGAACTGTAACAGTCCTTGTGGTAATATCGATATGTATGTTTTCAATGATGGGAATTTCGGTCGGCATCACCGTAATGGTTCTACTGGCATAGCAACCGTTTGGGTCGGTTACGATAACGGTATAGGTGCCAACTTCATTGAGGTCATAAAAGGATGTATTGACGGAAGTTGAAGTGCCGTCGAAAAGCCATTCGTAGTAATAGTTGCTTGGCGAATCGTTGAGAACACCTCCAAAAATGCGAAGGGTTTCTGGGAATGAATTGAGGCAGTAAAAAACAGTTTCGTCATCTAAGAGCGTTGGTGTATACAGGACGTTCAGTTGTACTGTGGAAATTGCGTAACATTCGTTATTGCTAGAAATCTTGACATAAAGTGTTTGAGAATCTTGAGCTGTGTTTCGGTATGGAGAACTTAACGCATTTGTATTGCTAAAGGCATCAGCTTCCGTCTCAAAATAGGATACAGAAGCTCCTGCAGGAATTTGTGATTGTAAGGAGGCGGTAATATTATTCAAATCAAAATCGGTATAGCCATCCGTTGGAGCATCATCACATGAAGATTGTGGCGCAATGTTGACGGTATTTGAGGAAATGGCCAGCTGCAACTGTGCCACTTTGAAACAGGTAGAACGTGACTCGACCCTTGCAAATACGATTTGATTGGGTGTGGTGTTTTGAAAGCTGTTCGGATTTTGTATTGGATTCAGGTTTTGAATGGCATCGTTTTGTGTCAAAAAATAATTGGCAACAAAAAATTGTTGGTCATTATTGGTGATACTGCCTTGGGCATCATACAAATTATAGTAGGTGATACCATCTTGATTTTGGTCACATTCGGTCAAAGTAGCATCTATGGCGACAATATCTTGAAAGTATTCTATGACCACCTCGCCATAGGTGATACACCCATTTACTAAAGTGGCTTCCACATTATAGACACCAGCGTCACTGACCGTCAAGGTTGCGTCGGTTTCTCCTGTTATTTCGACATCATTTTTAAACCATTTGAAGGTGTCAGCATTGGTTTGAGACGCATCCAGTTGATAGGTGTCGTTTTCGCACAGTGCATTTCCAGTGGAAGTTAACAAATTTGGCCCTAAATCAGTTGACAGTTGAAAACTTCCGGCTTCCAAAAATACAGCGGAGTCGTAACGATAGTTCTGTTCATCGGCAATGACCAGTTTGACGTGGTAGCTTTGGTTGGGAACTACATCAGCGGTTGCGGTCAATATTTTGGTCTGTCCATTAAAATTTATTGGAGCGGTTGGACCATTCCAACTTTCAAAATAAAATTCGTTAATAGCGTCACAGCCACCAGGTATCTCTGGATGTACGGTGGTGACTTTTACAGGCGTTTGTGTGTTTGGTACCAAGGCAATGTTGGTATATTGCTGTTCCGAACTTGGGCGAATGAGAAAGCCAAACAAATCAGAATATTGGCAGGTATTTGAATCGCCTTCTTGATATTCTTCGGAAGCAAAAATATATCTAAAACTGATTTGTGAAGCTACGGAAGTGAAATCAAATTCTAAAACAGTTGCGTTTAGGGTATTAGGTTCACTTAAAATAGTTTCCAAATCTGTGTCGCCTGCCCAATTTGGAGCATTATCATCACTCAATGAGGTATTGGGTCCTTGTGCATTTACAATTTTACCCGTGCTCAATATGATGCCGCTTTGAAAAGGAAATGAGCTCCCATTAGCCTCAAAATACCCATAGCTGGTATCTGAGGTTCCAAAATTGCCCCCTACAACATTCGTGACCACAACATTATCAATACAAGAACTGTTGATGAGAATGTCCTCAACCAATTGTTGAGGGGTGTATGTTTGTCCATCCACGCTCACATTTTGAGCAAACATAGATGCAGGCAGCAATAAGAAAAGTAGTTTGTATAAACTTTTCATGTACAATTTTTCCGATTGCAAAGATACATTTTGAATTTGTGTTATGGACTAAAATGTATGTTAAAGCTAAATATATAGAATAATAAAAGACAAATTCCAATCAATGAGATTGGAATTTGGAATGTAAATTGTTTGAAATATGATTTATCTTCTCAAGGCAAAATGTCCTTTCGCCTGAAAATCATAGCCGCCACCTTTTACGTCAGCCACAAACCAGTAATCTGTTGCAGGCATTTTTTCTCCATTATATGTCCCATCCCATCCTCTTGATGAAGAAGTCAAATAATGGATTTGTTTTCCAAATCGATCATAAATATAAATGACAGTTCCAGGAAGTGTTTCAACACCTATGATATGCCAAGTATCAAAATAACCGTCATCATTTGGTGTCATGAATTTTGGAAAATCCAATACCAAGACTTCCTTGGTAACTTCCTGACAACCATTCAAATCAATGACTGTTATGGTATGATATCCAATACCCACATTTTCAAAAAAGTTAGATTCTTGAGGTGGATCGTTGTCCAATTGATACAAGTAATTACCTATTCCACTGATGGTGATTGTAATATTGTTGGGATCAGAGAAATCAACTGTTTCAACGATATCGATAGTCGCTGATTCAGATTCACTTACATTAAATTCCTGTGTCGTTTGACAACCAAACTCAGTCGTCACTGTTACGGAATAAGTGCCAATAAGTGTAATTTCTATCTCTGGAGTTGTTTCCCCGGTGGACCATGCATAGGTGTCTGTAGGATTGTTGGTATTGGCACTAACCACTAATGGTAAATTATCCAAACAAACGACTTGATCGGTAATATCTACAACAGGTCTTGGATGAATGATGATGGAAAATTGTGAAGTGCTGAAACAACCAGTGGTATTGTTTTCAACCCTTGCATAAACAACCTCGCCATTGAATCCACTATAAAAATCTGGCAATGCGTTGGTTGCAGATTCGGCTTCTGTCAAAGAATTATAATAAGAGACCGAAAAGTTTGCAGGATTTTGCCCACCAAGAATTGAGGGATTTTGGGTGGTTAAATCAAATTCCAATAAACCATCAAAGTCATCATCACAATCTTCTAGGTCATTAGGAGTATTAGCAATAGGTAACGGTTTTACTACCAAATGAAAACCATAAGTGATAAAACAGCCAGTTGATGCATTTTCCACCCTCGAATAAATTGTAGTATTGTTGGACGCGTAAGTAAAGTCTGGATCCAATGGATTGGATGCTGACAAGGCATCTGCAGAACTTATATAATAAGAAATAATCCTATTTGAGGTATCATCAACGATAAGATTGTCCACAGTGGTTAGATCAAAAGAATTGTTTTGGTTCTCGCAGACAATGACATTTCCAAATTGATTGATGGCTGGTGGTAAATTGACACTTAACTCCAAAGGAATCGCCAAATAACAATCGGAGAGGACATTTGTTAACCGCACAAATACAGTTTGGGGATTTGATACGTTAGTGTATGCCGTAGGATTAGCAATAGGATTGGTTTGGGTATCCAGATTTGCCATGGTTCTGTAATAGGAAATGGCAATATTATCTTGGCGCACATCCAGTATGTCAATTTCAGAAAGTGTTAGATCAAAAGTGACAATGCCATCATAATTGGTATCACACATGGTCAATGGTTCTGCAGGATTGGCTTGTGCCACTTGTATCACATTCAGTGTAAAGCTTGTAAAAGAAGCACAAATAGTCCCATTACTAATTCTTACATAAATCTGTTGAGGATTGAGAGTATTGGTAAATTGAAGCGGAATGGCATTTGTGGCATTATCTGCATCCAATTGTGTGGTGTAAAAGGTGACATCAAGAGTGTCGCTCATACCTTGGGTGATTTCTGCAACTGTAGTACTTAAATCAAAAACTTCACTGGCATCATTGGTAATGTCATCACATAGGAACAAATCTGTAGGATGGTTGAATTGTGGGTTAGTGCCAACTTCAATATTGAAGGAAGATGTGCCATAGCAATCTTGGTCAGTAAGATTTTCAACCCTCACAAAAATAGTTTGAGGATTGCTTATATTTTGATAAGCAGTTGTCTTGTCAATTTCATTAACTCGATTATCTGCATCTGACTGTGATAAAAAATAAAGAGCTTGTTTGCCAATTTGTCCATTCAAAATTTCAGAATCTTTTGTAGAGAAAATAAAATCTCCAACGCCATCACTGGATATTTCACAAATTTTATAGTTACTGATAGTAGGAAAATCAGGAAGCGTGTTGACATAAACTGTAAAATATTCTCTGGACCAACAACCGGTTAAAGTATTGGTCACTTTTACAAATACACCTCTAGTATCGGTAAAATGGTTTGTAGAATCATTAAAGGCATTGACACCATTTATTAAATCTTCATTGGAATCATAAAATGTAATAGCTCTGTCAGTTGTATCTGTCACTACTTGGCCGTAAATTTGAGTCAAGTCAACAAAAGCAAAACCATCTTGGTCATTATCACAAATGGTAATATCGTCTGGCTCAAAAGTTTCTGGAGCTGGAAGTATATTGATAACAAACGGATTAACATCGCCACAACCATTTTCAATAGATGAAATCTTTGGATATATAGTTGTGGGATTGGTTGTATTGGTATAAAAGTCTGGTAATGGGTTGGCGTTATTATCTGCATCGGCTTCAGAAGCGTAGTAGGTTACTTCAAAGCCTGTTTGTCCTCCGGTTAAGAGGATATCAAAGCTATGTAAGTCAATGGATGCAAAACCATCTGTATCATAATCACAATAGTCTACTGGACCAACAGGTGGAAAATTAGTAATTGGATTTAGCGTCAATTCAATTTGGTCAACTTCAGTACAGGTAGGACTATTAAGAGTAATATAAAGAATGGTTGGTGATTCCGAAGGTATAAAAGGGATATTTGGGTCTAGAGCATTTATTTGATTTTCTTGATCGGATTCTGATGCATAAAAAGTGACAGTTACATCATCAAGATCATTGATAATGTCATCAGCCATCTGACTCAAATTAAATTCTTCTACGTTATCATTATCTTCGTCACACGCTGAAAAATCTCGAATGTTAGTGCCAGTCAGCAATAAATTGGAATGGATTTCAAAAGATCTCACAGAAGCACATCCAGTTGTTGTATCTTCAACTCTTATATATATAGTCTGTTCTTCAGCAACAACATTGGCATAATTGGAAGCGTCTGCTATAGGATTGCTTCCAGATTGTGCATCTTCTAAAGTTTCATGAAATGTCACAGTTACTCCAGACAAACCTTCAAGCACTTCATTTATTATGGATGTTAAATCAAATGTTGCCATTCCGTCATGGTCTGAATCACAAGCATCTATGTAGATGTCCTCATAGTTGATTGTTGGGCTACCAATGACGGAAAATGATAATGTTGTCGTTGTAAAACATCCAGTTTGAGAATTTTCAACCCTCACAAATACTTGCTCATTTGGTGCAGTATTTACATAAGGCATTGATATGGCATTAATTCCTGCATTTGCAGCAGCTTGAGTTAGATGGTACGTTACTGTAAGGTCAGTTTGCCCATTGATAATTTCGTCATTGCTTTGTGTTAAATCAATCTGGGTAATGCCATCAGCTACAGCATCGTCACAAATCACTAATGGAGTGGGAGGTGTGATGTTGGGAAGAGGATTCACCACTAAATGAAAGCTACTGTAAGCCAAACAGCCATTCACAGTATCTTCAATCCTAATATAGATGACTTGGTTATTGGTACTGTTCTGAATAGGATTGTTAATAGGGTTTGTATTATTCAATGCATTTGATGCAGAATAATGATACGAAATGTTATAGCTTGAGGCAGGAACCGATGCCAATACCTCATTGGTACGTGTACTTAAATCGAAAATTTCCACTCCATCCATGCTTGGGTCATCACAAATTTCATAATCTGAAATGGGTGTGGCTGTTTGGGTAGAGCTTAAAACAACTTCTATCACATCTTCAATCATGCAGGTAGAACCAGCCAATGGAATTTCAATCTTGACTGTGTAGCTACCAGATTGTGTTACATTTAATGTAGGCTGAGTAGCTCCACTGATGATGTTGGAATTAAAATACCAAGTATAAATTGCCTGCGGATTTCCAATATTTCCGTCGAGGGTTACACTATCTGCACAAGTGGTGATATCATCCCCTAAATCGACCGAGGCATTAAAGCTATTGCCTTGAATAAATACAGCGGAATCATAATTTTTGTCAGTTTGGTCAGCAATAATCAGTTTTATATGATAAGTGACATTGGGATTGATGCTTGCTGTAGCAGACATAATCTTTGTACGACCATTATAATTGGTGTCACCTAAATTATAACCCTCAAAATATTGAGCATTAGAAGCTGGGCAAAAACCGGCAATGGCTGGATGCACTGTATTGGTATTGACAGGAGTTGAAGTTCCTGGTATAACGGCAATGTTGGTGTAAGGATTGCTCGTGCCAGCTTCCTTTATCAAAAAAGCAAACCCATCAGAGTATTCACATGGGAAATTACCAAAGTATTCTTCTGAAGCCAATATATAATTGAATTGTATTTGATTGGAAATGGATACAAAATCAAATTCTATGGAAGTGGCGTTCAAGGTGTTTGAAATACCAAGTGCAGTTTCGAGGTCTGGGTCGGTCAACCAGTTGGATTGCCCCTCATTTAGCACTGCAGTATTTTGACCATTGCCACCTGATACAGCTCTACCAGTGGTTAACATGATTCCATTTTCAAAAGGAAAATTAGAAGACCCTCTCTCAAAGTATGCAAAACTTGAAAATCCATTTACTGAACCATTGATTTGTGAAGCAATATTGGAGGTTTCAACACAACCTTGGATTAGGTTATTCTCGATGAGCTGCTGAGGTGTAAAGGTATCATCTATTATAACTTGTTGTGAGAAAGAAACCGAACACAACAAACATATTAACAGATAGAGGGAACCACGAAACATTTTCATTCTAAACAAATTTTCTTAATCACAGCATTCGCATAGGTTACCTAAACAAATGGCACGACATAGCTTATTAGGGGCGAAAAGTAGATTAAAATTAGACGAAATGCAAAAATATACGACGAAATGCACAAAAAATTAACATTTCAAATCTTATTTTAATTTTTCTAAGACCTTAAACTCCTAATAACGAGTGAATTAATAGCGGTTAAAAATAACAAAAATATGCCTACGTATCTGTAAAATAAAGACTTAAAAAGGAGAATTTATCAACAAATTTAAAGACTCAATAATTTACGTACACCCATCCTTGCATTGGTTTGTAATGTGGGTCATTCAGATATAAGATGTAGAAATATGTTCCAGTTGGCAACAATTTTCCAACATTATTAATTCCTCTGTTAGATTTTCCTCTCCAGCGAGTATCATTGTCACCTTCAAAAATCAAGACACCATATCGATTATAAATCTTCAATTCATGATTTAGAAAAATATCATATAGACCTTGAATGTTGAACCAATCATTCAATCCGTCGTCATTTGGAGAAAACCCTTCGGGAATTATTGGTGGGCAGTTTTCTACCATTATATCAAATTGATAAATTTCGAAGCAAGGTTTTCCCTCAACTTTAATATATATAGTTTGCGGATTGGTAGTGTTGGAATAATCTTCAGGAAACAACAACTCATTTTCGTTGGCTTCCAAGTCAATAAGATTTGTATAAAATGCAATGATTGTAGATGGATCGATAGTTTCTGAAATTACATCCATTAAATTGAAAACTGTTGAATCAAAACCTTTGTTGCATTCAATTATGGTTGGCAATGTGGTAATAGTAGGAAGTTGCATTAAATCTATTGTTCCAATATAGAGATTGTTGGTTTCATTGATTTCTGTTACAAGTCCTGCTTGCAAGCCATTGTCGTCCACCGCCATTGTCAACTCAAAATTATCAATCAAGCCAGCGGGAATTGTTAAGATGATACTTCCACTTTCAAAACCATCAATGGCAATGTCATTTTGTGTAACATTTTGTGCGGACAATTCTCCATTTATATAAAATGCTATTGGTGTATTGGCAGGCAAAATATCTGTTGAATTGGTATTGTATACCGTATAGTTAATTTCCATGTCACGTTCGCCACAGTTTTGAAAATAATCGTCCAATACAATTGTTGCATCAGGCAATTGGCTATTCAAAACGGTGATGACAGTATTAATCATTACAAAATCAAGTCCAGAAGTTAGCTGTATTGTTGCGGATGTATCTCCTATACTTATATTGTTTTGTATGTCATAGACATCAATATCCATGTTATACAAATCTGAAGAGCCAGTGAAACTGTTGGTGCCATTAAAAGCATTATTAACAGGGTTAAGGGGTGGATTGCTAATTGGATTGCCATTAATGGTAAGTGTTTCATTTACGGCAAGTGCAGCATCTCCTTCCCAAGCCAAAAAACCAATTTTTGCTCCTATGTTATCAAGAACATTCAAATTTTCCAATGAAATTGTAAGCTGGTTGGGAACACGCTGTAAACCATCATACACATTCAATTGATTGAGGGGCAAATTGGCATCTTCATAAATTATAAAAATGGCCCAGCCACCAAAATTTGTTCCGTTTTCACAATAAAAAGGAATTATGTCGGTAAGATCAAATTCTGAAATGGTATAAGTGGTATTTCCCTGATTTTGTATCAGTTGAGTGACATCGGCAAAAGCAGAAAAGTTTTCATGATTGGCATAAGTGATATTGTCAAAAACACGCTCCGCAGTCACTTGAACATCATTAATCTTAATGTCTAAATCCCCAGTTCCTGATCCAGCCCAATATAGGTAGGCCGCTACAACCGTTTGATTAGAACTTAGATTGAGAGTAGCAGATGAGGTGGTCAAAATTTCACAGGACGAAAATTCTTCATTTTCGAACGGATTAAGTGTGTTTCCTATAGCTGTAAAATCATACCTTCCATTGAATTGTTGGTACAATGATACGTTCTGACTAAAATCCTTAAATGGGATGAAGAGAATAAAACCAATACCAATTAGTTGAAAAATTCTCATGAGATTTTATTTAAAAAGGCTTTAAAGCAACTACTAATGTAAGGATTTTTTAGTTTAACGTTTCAATGCAAAATGACCTCTAAATACCCTGCCGTCTTGTAATGTTACGTGAAACCAATAGTCGCTTGCGGGAAGATTATAGCCATTTAAAGTGCCATCCCAACCTTTGCTCAACGGATCTAGTTCCTTTACCAATTTACCATTACGATCATAAATGTAAATCATGGTATTTGGTTGAAATTGTGTATTTACACCATACACTTGCCAATAATCATGAAATGTATCATCATTTGGCGTGAAAAATTTAGGAAAACCAATGACGGAAACTAATTCCTCCGAAATGCCACAATCATTTTTGTCCCTCACGAAAACTGTGTGAAATCCGGCCATCACGTCGTCAAAACTATTGCTGTCTTGATAAGGACCGTCAATACTATCAAGTGCATATTCATAATCCCCTTCACCAGAAACCAAAATGGTAATCATATTATTTTGTGTGGCATCGGTAATTTGAATATCATTTATGGTAGCAATATTGGAAGGAAGCACAGTCACGGTTCGATCTTTAAAGCAGCCATCAGTGTTGGTAACTGTCACTGTGTAAGTTCCAGGTTCATTGACCATAATTTCTGAAGTGTTTTCTCCAGTGGACCAGAGATAATAATAATTGCTTGGAGAATCGCCAATGACACCACCAGTGATGGTAATGGTTTCTGGAAAGCTATTCAAGCAATAAACGGATTCCGATTCCAACTCAATATTGGGTAGTTCAAAAACTGTCAACTGCACTTCACTGATACCATAGCATGCATTGGCATTTTCTACTCGTGCATAAATGATTTGCGAGTAAGGCGTGGTGTTGGTGTAAGTGTTTCCAAGTGAATTGGTCTCCAATAACGCATCATTATAGGTCTCGTAGTAACTGACATCCAAATTAGCTGGTAAAGCGAATAGAATGGTTGGATTGGCATCCGTTAAATCAAAATTATAAAAACCATCTTCAGTGCCATCATCATCACATTGTTCTATTGTTGCATCATAAGCAGAAGTCGTGCTCACCGCGAGGGTTACGACTGCTAAATTGGAACACCCCGTTGTGGTATCAACAACATTGGCATACACAGTTTGTGGATTGAAAAAATTTTCAAAAGCATTTCCATCAATTTCATTGGTATCATCAACGGCATCCGTGAACGATAAATAATATTTTACTTCCCTATTTGACGCACCACCAGTTATATCATCTAAAACCTGGTTGATATTAAAAATAGTATATCCTTCGGGAATTCCATCTTCATCGCATTGAACTACAGTTGTATCAAATGCTTCTGGCGCATCATTGACCGTTAAAGTGAACGAACCTGTACTGAAGCAATCCGTATTGTCATTATTTTCAATGCGAACAAAAATTTCCTCAAGATAAGGAGTGGAGTTGGTGTAGGAATTAGGCAATGGACTATTCCCAGAGTCTGCATCTGCCTGCGAATTGTGGTAAGTTACGGTATACAGACTTGCATCTTGAGAGCCTAATATTCCGGAGGTGTAACTTGATAAATCCAGAGTAGTAAAACCATCCATTGCATTCCCAGTGAAATCAGTATCACAGACGATAACATCCTCCAGATTGGTTATGACAGGTGTGACATAAACTTCTATAAAAAATGAAGTAATATCATAACAGCTAGCATTATTAGTATGGTCTATTCTCACAAAAATTTCCTGTGGATTAGAAATATTTGTATATGAACCACTGATTTCGTGGAAATCATCATTGGCATCCTGAAGTGATGCATAATAATGTACATCATAAGTCAAAGGATTTTGTGTATCCAAGACTTGCGTATTTTGTGTTGTGAAATCAAAAACTGAAGTCGTAGTAGTGTCACAATTAACCATATCTGCAGGTTGATGGGCTACTGGAATTTGGAAGTATGATACAAACGCTTGGCCTTCAATATCACAATCGCCATTATTTAGGTCTATATACACCTGATAATGTCCACTTTGATTGATGATTAAATCAAAATCTGTCTCAGGAAGTACTGTTCCATCCAAACTCCATGTATAATCAGCTCCAGGTATGTCATCAGCCGTTAAAGTGTAACTTTCACCTTCGCAAAGTGGAAGATTGACTGTATTTACACCATTTCGAATAATATCCACCTGTGTGTTGAAAATGGATTGAATAAATGGCGGCAAGCCTTGTGAGGAATTATTGGGTGATAAATTGATTGCATTATGCTGATAATTGCAAGCAGTGCCTAAGGCATTTGGATTATTTATGACACCCAAGAATGGCAACCCGATATCATAAGTGGCACTTAAAGCTCTATATATTTTTCCATCGGGTCCCAATTGTAATCCACCTCTGTACAGTTGTTGCTGGTCGATGGTGACTCTCGAAGCGGAAATATCAGAAGATGCCAGATTGAATTGGCTTAAAGTGGAGCTATGAGCTGCTGGACTATTACTTTGCTGGTCATTTGAAGAATTCACATACAAAACTTGGCTGTCAGGAGAAAATTCAACACCATAAGCACTGCTGCTTGAAGTATTGATATTCAATTGTTGTTCATTGCTTACAACACCTGTTGCAACATCAAAATCCAAAAGAAACATTCCACTTCCCATATTGGCACAGGCCAACTTTTGCCCATCCGGTGATAATTTCAGATACCCTCTAGCTTCTTGGGTGGTCATACCAGCAAAAGTCGAAGTCACGGGAACTGGATTAACTCCTGTGTCAGAAACTTCATAGGCATAAAAAGTATTATAATTAGTGCCGAAACCATTTTGGGAAGCATAAGTTATGACCCAAATGGACTTGGTCAAACAATCCTTTAAAACAGCACTTATTTTCTCGGAACAAACAGGAAGCAAATTGACATTCTTGTTGGTCACATTTCCTAATCCACCGTTGAGAGACATATCAACTATTGAATAATTCAAGCCAAAATTGGAGCCATCTACAGCATTATCTACCGTAAAAACATAGTATATATCTGCATCATTTGGTTTAGGGACAATGATGGCAGACTGGGTACTTGATGCATCACCAAAAAGTCCTGTGCCATTTGGCATTACATTGTTGTTTCTGTCCCAGACCAAAGAACCTTCAGTATAAAACAATAAGTCACCAAATGCGTCAGAAATAGTTGCACAACCTTCGTTTGTGGACAATGCGCCTCCATTAATGGAAGTAAGTGTATTGGCTCCCAAGTCAAACTGCAAAGCGGCTCCATAACCAAAAAACCAATTGGCAGCTTGGTTTTGGCCAAAAGAATAGATACTTGTGAAAAGTAGCAGTAGGAAAAAAATCTTTTTCATGAGATAGCAATAGCTATCAAATATATCACAAATCGCGCAGTTTTAATAATCTGTAGGATAAAAAGACAAATAAAGCAGTCCAACCCAACACAATCACTATTTCATACCAGTGTACTGCGTAGTCGTATGCCAAGTCCATTTTATCAGGATATTTTGTGATGATGATTCTTTGAAACGGTTGGTCAATCAATTTGTACATTGATTCTAAAGGTAAAAAATTCTTAACCTTCCATGCTGTATCTGCAGTGCCAAATGCTTCGTATGCTCCCCAAAACACAAGCCATTCAATGATATAGAGGATAAACAAAAATGCCAAAGCAAATGCCGATCGTTTAACTAACATTCCAAAAAAGAGACACAGGCTGAAAAAACCAACCAACTTTACAAAGTAAGCCAATAGATATTCAACTTCCCTGAAGATGATAGAGGCTTCTGTATAGCTGGAATAATACAACCCAATTAAAAATGATGCTACTCCAATTAGTATAGTGGATATCAAAGAGAAGAATACGATGGTATAAAATTTTGAAAGAATGAATTCCTTTTTGCTCAAACCATCAATCAGGTTTTGTTTGATGGTTTTATTGCTGTACTCATTACCAATCATGCTCACCACCACTATGGCAAAAAAGAGTTTGAAATAGGACGCAAAAAAAGTTGTAATATGCCAAATGATTGGAAAATTGAAAATCCCTAGTTCACCCAATTCCAACGTGAAAAAACCAAAAAAATTGATTTTAATGGACGATAGAATCAAAACAGTAAAGGGCAAGATAAATGATATGAATATCAATACCTTGTTCACTCTGCTTAATAACAATTTTTGTAGTTCTAGATTTACGAGTCGTAACATTGGTCTGGTTTTGATGGTATTATTTGTTGTCGGTTAGTTGTAAAAATTGTTCTTCAAGACTTTCTTTTCTCTTTACAAGATGAGATAGGGTAATGCCTTTTTCAAACATGAATTTATTGAACGTGGATGATTCCATTGGTTCATTTAAGAAAGCAGTAATCAATTCACCATCAACTTTCAATTTGCCAAAGTTTTTGTCCGATTCAAGTAATTTGATCAATTCATCCTGTTTGTTGGTCTTCAATTCAAAAAAACCATGACTGCTTATCATTTCATCCACACGACCAGAATACAATTTTTCACCTTTACGAAGCACAACCACATGGCTACATACTTTTTCTACTTCATCAAGCAGATGGGAGGCCAATAAAATAGTGGTTCCGTTACTTGCTATGAGTTTAATCAAAGATCGAATTTGATGTATGCCTTGAGGGTCTAAGCCGTTGGTTGGTTCATCCAAAATCAATATTTCAGGGTCATTTAGCAATGCAGAAGCAATAGCCAAACGTTGTTTCATGCCCAAAGAATAGGTGCTAAACTTGCTGTCTTTTCTGTCAAGCAATCCCACCAACTCTAATTTTTCATTTATTTTAGAATAGTCAACCCCTTTAATTTTACATACCAATTTTAGGTTTTGGTAGGCACTCATATAAGGGTAAAAATTTGGACGTTCAATGATAGCACCAACCTTTTTCAAGGCATCGTGCGTAGTGGTTTTACCATCGAACCAACTGAAACTACCTGATGTTTTATTGACCACATTCAGTACAATACCCAGTGTTGTGGACTTTCCACTTCCATTAGGCCCCAAAATGCCATACACATTGCCTTTGTTAATGGTAAAGGTCAAATCTTTTACGGCGGTGAGATAGCCAAATTTTTTGGTAAGATGATTGATGGTTAAGATTGTTTCCAAAATAAAAAGGATTGATTAGTTAATTGTATGACGATTGTGGTTCTGTTTTGTTACACATTAAATTTACGATTTGGAATTGATAACTAAGAATTTGATTTTTTATTACTCTGTAACAAATGCTAAATTTACACAACCAATATGGGTAATAAACACTAAACGCTAACATTATGACATCACACGAAATCGATTACAGAATCTACGGAGAAGAAATGCAATATGTGGAAATAGAACTTGATCCACAGGAAGGAGTTATAGCCGAAGCAGGGAGCTTTATGATGATGGATGATGGTATTAAAATGGAAACCATTTTCGGAGATGGTTCAGGCAAGAATACGGGATTTTTAGGTTCCATACTTGGTGCTGGAAAACGAATCTTGACTGGTGAAAGTTTGTTCATGACTGCTTTCTATAATACGCTTCCAGGAAAAAAGAATGTCTCTTTTGCCTCACCTTATCCTGGTAAAATCATTCCTATTGATTTAACGGAGTTCCGTGGGAAATTTATTTGTCAGAAAGATGCTTTTCTTTGTGCGGCAAAGGGTGTAAGTGTTGGAATAGAGTTTTCAAAAAAGCTTGGAAGAGGTCTGTTTGGCGGAGAGGGTTTCATCATGCAGAAACTGGAAGGAGATGGAATGGCCTTTGTACATGCTGGTGGTACGATGGCCAAAAAAGTCTTGCAGGCTGGTGAAACGTTACGAGTGGATACTGGGTGTTTGGTTGGTTTTACACAAGAAGTTAATTATGATGTCGAATTTATTGGCGGCATCAAAAATTCGATTTTTGGAGGTGAAGGCTTATTCTATGCAAAATTGCAAGGTCCTGGCACTGTTTATATCCAATCATTGCCATTCAGCAGATTGGCCGGTCGTGTGTTGGCATCAGCGCCACAAGGTGGTGGGAAACATAAAGGTGAGGGCAGCATTCTGGGTGGCTTGGGTAATCTTTTGGATGGAGATAATAGGTTTTAAAGATTGGTTTTTTAGGTTGACAAGGGTTGCCATTTTAATTATATTAGCTTACGAAAACGATTTCGATTTTGTTAAAGTTTATCATAAAAAATAAAACCAATCATTTTTTTCACTACTTTTAATTTCAATTTTAAAACAAATGCCTATCGTTTAAATCTACTTATTCTAACCCCTAAACCTAATTAACAAATGGCAAGAGCAATGTTTGAGTACACTAAAACTGTACTTAAAAAAGTTAGTTTCGACGCTACCTTGTTCTGTAGAGAAGTGCAAAAAGCAATTCAACGCTTGTTACCTTACGAAATTGAAGAACTTAAGATTTTTATCAAATCACTGATACTTCAGAACCCAGAATTAAATCAATGTTTAATTTATTTAAAACCATAACAAAAAGCGACTTCCGGGTCGCTTTTTTTATTTCAACAAAGGACTTATAATCTGAACATTTGAGAAGGCAATAGCGCCACGGATAATGCCTGATATAACATTGTGAAGTGCCTCAATGATGTGAATCTTCAGTTCATTCTTATGATAAATCAGACTCACTTCTCGTGCTGGAGAAGGTTCATTAAAAAAGTGCAGGTTTACTTTTAAATTATCGTTTAATTCCTCGGTATGAAGATAAGGCAACAACGTCATGCCCAAACCTTCGTTGGACAATTTGACCAAGGTTTCAATACTGCCACTTTCCAATTGAAAGTTATCATCAGTATGGTCCTTAAAAGCCTTGCATAAATTGATGACTCCATCTCTAAAGCAGTGGCCGTCTTCCAATAGTAGCATATCATCGATTTCCAAATCTGAGACTTCCAATTTCTTTTTGCCAGCCAATCGATGATCGTTTGGAATGTAACCGACAAAAGGTTCATAATAAAGGACACGCTCTTTAATGTTGTCATTTTCTAAAGGTGTGGCCGCAATCCCAGCATCTAAATGGCCTTCGTGAATGCGCTGCATGATTTCATCAGTGGTCAGTTCCTCAATCTTCAATTTTACTTTCGGATATTTTTTGATAAATGTTTTTAGAAACATTGGCAACAATGTTGGCATGACCGTAGGAATGATTCCAAGTCTAAACTCACCACCAATAAATCCTTTTTGCTGGTCCACAATATCTTGGATACGGTCAGACTCATTGACAATATTTCTAGCTTGATGTACTATCTTCTGGCCAATCGTAGTCAATTCAATTGGTTTTTTGCTCCTGTCAAAAATCAACACATCCAATTCTTCTTCCAATTTTTGAATTTGTGTGCTTAAAGTGGGTTGGGTGACGAAACATTTTTCGGCCGCTTTTGTAAAATTTTTATGTTCTGCAATGGCAAGAACATAATGTAATTGTGTAATGGTCATCAGTTATTCATTTAAACTATAAAAATATAAAAACGATTAATAAAAACTATTCTTATGATTGTTAATTCTATTGTAAATTTGAAGTAAGATTAAAAAAACACTAGATATGACAAAAAATAGCATCGGTTTAGATACCAAAAAAACAAAAGACATTGCCAAAGATTTGAATACACTTTTGGCAAATTTTCAAGTTTATTACCAAAACCTGAGAGGTATCCATTGGAACATCAAAGGGAAACGCTTTTTTGACCTCCATATAAAGTTTGAAGAACTCTATACAGATGCCAATTTAAAAGTGGATGAGATTGCGGAGCGTATCCTGACATTGGGCGAAACGCCATTACATACCTTTGATGATTATACCAAGGCCGCGAAAGTGCCTGTCGGAAAAAATGTATCGGTTGATGAAAAAGCAGTGGAATTAATTGTGCAATCACTCACAGAGCTTTTAAGTATTGAGAGAGGCATTCTTGACAAATCGGATGAGGCCAATGACGAAGGAACTAATTCAATGATGAGTGATTTTATTACCGAACAAGAGAAAACCGTGTGGATGATGAAAGCTTGGCTTGGTGAGACTGTATAGTCTATCAGTGAAGCTACTAAGCTAAAATTTTAATAGAATCATCATTAAGAGATTTCAATATTTTGGAGTCTCTTTTTGGTTATTTTACGAAACGCTAAACATAATATATCACAAGAGACCTCTCGCCTTTATCTCAAGATATTTATTGATGGTGTCAATGGTCAGGTTTTCTGGAGTGGTCAAGATGGATTGAATGCCATATTTCTGAAGTTCTTGAACAATCAATCGTTTTTCGAAATCAAATTTTTCTGCAATAACTTTATCGTAGGCTTGTTGGACAGTCTCTGCTGGGTTGTTTATGATACTTTCCAGCTCTGTGTTTTTAAAGAAAATAACCACCAACAGATGGTTTTTGGCAATGCCTTTTAAATAGGAAATCTGACGATGCAAGCCGTCAAGGGTTTCAAAATTTGTGTATAACAACATCAAACCTCTTTGCGTGATGTTTCGTTTGATGTCGGCATACAATCGGCCAAAGTCACTTTCAAAAAAATCCGTTTCCACATTATAGAGTGTTTCCAAAATCAGATTCATTTGTGACGCTCTTTTTTCAGCCACTACAATATTTTCAAGTTTTTTGGAGAATGCAATGATGCCTGCTTTGTCGTGTTTTTTTAGGGCGACGTTTGAGATGACCAAAGCGGCGTTGATTGCATAATCCAAAAGCTTTAACCCATCAAAAGGCATTTTCATGACACGGCCTTTGTCAATAACGGAATAGACCGGCTGGGATTTTTCATCTTGAAATTGGTTGACCATCAACTGGCTTTTTTTTGCCGTGGCTTTCCAATTGATGGTGCGTAAATCATCGCCCAAGACATAATCCTTGATTTGCTCAAACTCCATGGTATGCCCAATGCGGCGGATTTTTTTGATGCCATATTGATGCAAATTGTTGCTAATAGCCAATAAATCATATTTCCGTAATTGCATAAAACTTGGATAGGTTGGCACCATGGCCATATCATCAGCAATAAAGCGGCGAGCAATCAGCCCAAATACGGAAGTTGCATAGATGTTGAGTTTTCCAAAATGATATTCACCACGTTCCAATGGGCGAAGTTCGTATTGCAATTCGGTGATGCTGGAAGCATCCAATTTTCTATCAATCTTAAAATTCCTGACTTGAAATTGCTCAGGGATTTCATCTATAATCCTCACAAAAACGGGAAACGTGTAAAAGTTTTCAATCTTTAAACGGATTGGATTCTGGTCACCATTGGAGAATTTTTCAGGCAAGATGCGATGGCCTTTGAGTCCTTGTTTGGCAAAAAACAAAATTAGGCCATCCAAAAAGGTAAGTGCCACCAATAGCAATAACAACATCCGTACAATTTGAAACCATCTAGGAAAAACAAAACTGATGACGAACAAAATCATGATGACGATGCAGGCATAGAAAAAACGGTTTTGTATGTAGAATGGTTTGAGCCTTTTCATAGGTTAGAGGTCGGCGTTCGGCTTTCCAATTTCATTAATTTCTTTATCGTTGCCCATATGTTTTGGGTTGATTCCATATCTATTGGGTCCATAAGTACCTTCGGCAAACAACATCCATAAAAAATAAAATGGGATGAGTAGATAAAAGCCGCTATTTCCCAAATCGTGGCAGCGTTTTGCTGCTTGCGCCAGAAGAAACCACAGCAGTCCCAAATACACAATGACATATATAAATGACCCAACAGTTCCTGTGCCTTCCGTGGCCCATATAAAAGAAAACAGAATTATTATATAAATGAGATAGCTCAATCCGTATTCGGTTCTGCGAATTCTACCTGAAAATGAAAATGGATTTTTAAACATAATTTATTGTAATAGATGCACTTATCTCGGAATCTCCACAGCCTCAATAATTTGTTTGATGATTTGTTTGGTGTTCACGCCTTCCATTTCCCGTTCTGGTGTGACGATGATACGGTGTTGCAATACTGGGATGGCTGCCTGTTTGATGTCTTCGGGCGTTACAAAATCACGACCGTTCATGGCAGCAAACGCCTTGCTGGCTCTCAAAATCGCTATCGATGCTCTAGGCGATGCTCCCAAATATAAGAATGGATTATTTCTCGTATTGACAATGATATCAGCTATATATTTCACCAAATGTGATTCAATAATAATTTGATTCACCAATTCCTGAAATTTATGAATTTGCTCTTTGCTCAAATGGGAGGTGATTTTATCCAATTTGGCATCACCTTTAAGGTTTTGCTCACGGTTGATGATTTCGATTTCCTCGTCCAAGTCTGGGTAATCAATATCAATTTTAAATAGGAAACGATCTAACTGCGCTTCTGGTAAGCGGTAGGTGCCTTCTTGTTCCACGGGATTTTGTGTTGCCAACACGATAAATGGCAAATCCATGATGTATTTGTGTCCATCAATGGTGATTTGTCGTTCTTCCATGACTTCAAACAAGGCGGCTTGCGTTTTTGCAGGTGCGCGATTGATCTCGTCAATAAGAATCATATTGGAGAAAATCGGTCCTTTTTTAAAATCAAATTCAGAGGTTTTCATGTCAAAAACGGATGTTCCCAAAATATCACTTGGCATCAAATCTGGAGTAAATTGAATCCGGCTAAACCCGATGTCCAATGATTTTGCCAATAACTTTGCCGAAATCGTCTTGGCAATACCAGGAACACCTTCAATCAGTGAATGTCCATTTGCTAAAATGGAGGCAATCAACATATCAATCATCCCTTTTTGACCGACAATGACCTTGCTGATTTCGTCCTTAATGAGTGTTATGCCTTGTTGCAATTCGCTTAAATCAATGCGGTTTTTAAAATTGACAGTTTCGCCTTCCTCCGGCTGAGTGCTATTAGCCAATACGGATTCAAACTCACGTTGTTCGTTGGTTTGGTTTGGAGTTGGGTCTAGATTCTCGTTTTGATTTTCTTCCATGATTATGCTTTATAAAAATCTTCAATTGTGTTGTTCAGGTTCAGTAAATCGGTTTCCGTGCAAATAGGTTTTGCCTTTAAATATACTATAAGGTCTATCAATTTCTTGGTAAGCTCTTTATCTTTTCCAGATTTGACCGTTAGGTTCCTCACGAACTTTTCATCCAAAAGTTGCGTGTCAAGATAATAGACTCGTCTGATGTATTCTAAAAAATAAGTGATTTTTTTGTCGATGAGGTTGTTATGGTCTTTCGTTTCGTAATACAGATTTCCGATGGTTTTGGTAAAGGCAACCGTTGTATTTTCTAGGGGTTTGATGACTTTTACGATACGTTGTTTTCGCTTGGCATTGAAAATCATGAACAGTCCCAAACTTATCAATCCTAATATCCATGCGGCGTGTAAAGCAGGTTGGCTATTGATGAATCGAAATGGTGAGTTTCCCAAATCCTGACCGAATTTTGAATGGTAATCATAATAAATAGTGTCGTCGGGCAGATAGGATAAGACTGCAGCGGCATATTTTTGATTGTCCTTTTTCAAAAGTTGATAATTGGTGAACACTATCGGTTGAAGATGTAAATAAATGTTGCCCAAACCATGGGTGATTTTTACAAAATTGATGCGTTTTATGGAATCAAACTTCTGATATCCCAAAACCGTAGTTATGGACGAATCCAATTTTGAAAAATGGATGTTGCTCAACCCTTTATCAATCGTGATGGAATCATTCTTGAAGTTAGGATTGGTGAATCCAAACTCAGCATCTCCTTTGATATCGTAACGATTTTGAACATCCAAGTGCAGTGAATCGTAAAATTTTTGAGGCGGATAGGATGTTGAGATGAAAACATTGTTGCCATACGACGCAAAATCAAGCAACTCTTGCGCCGAAACCTCATCAATGTCTGCATATTCATCAATGTGGATATAATTCCCAGAAATGTCATAAGTACTGTCCGCCCAGTCGTAATAGTCGTTAAAGTATTCATAGGGAGACGTTTTAATGTTTTCAATCTCGTTATTGGGAAATAAAGTTGGTAATTCTTCATAAAAAACAAAGGTGCCGAAAGGAATTTTGTCAGTTTCTCTGTAGGTTTTTGACCAATTGATAGGCTTTTCTGCCGAAAATTCGATAATGGCAAATCCAATGAACAGCACGAGCAATAACCCCAAATATATTTTTACTGTCTTGTTCATGCTTTTATCGAATTTAGAAATTTGGTAAAAGCAGATTTGGCTTTGTCGAATTGTTGTTGGTTAACATCAAATTCGCCGTACCAAATATAATTGTATAGATAAGAAGTGTATGAAAACTCATCCTTCATCTGTTTGGATGTGATTTCATTGAAATAATCACTATTGGTTTTTTCAACATCATATCGAATGATTTCTGCATTGGTCAGGCCTTTGAGCAACCACAGATAATAATATCGAATCGCCAAGCGATAGTTGCCATTTTGTTCGGCTTCTGCAATGAGTTGTCGAAAATCCGTGGCTTGCAGATTATTTTCGATATCCGTAATGGGAATAATGCTTTTATCGGAGGATTTTCCAAAAACCCATTTGCCTTCATCGTTCATCACGGCTTTAAAAATGAAATAAATAACGAGCAAGAAGATGATGACGCCTCCAATTTTCAAAAAAATGTCGGTGGCCCTTGAAGCTTGGCCTGCATTATTCAAATTGAACAAATCCCGGAACAAATCATTCAGCCATTGTTTAAAGCGTGTCCACCAGCCGGAACTCTCAACGGTTCGTTCGTAGACAAATTCATCTCCTTGATATTTTTCCTTAATAGTTTCAAATTGGCGATGCTCTACAATAGAATCATCTAAAGGAATGGAGTCGATAAGGGTTTGCTTTTGTATGGTTTCCTGAAGCATTGGAGAATCAGCAAAACTATGGAATGTAAATCCAATAAAAAATAGCACACTATATATCCAAAGGGTTTTACTCACCAGAACCGATTTGGTCAATAATACTTTTGGTATTGATATTTTCATTGTCTTCTTTAAGACTATAGAAAATAATGCCTTGGTTTAATTGAACAATGACACCTAAAATAGCACCTGCAAAGAAGCTCAAAAAGAAAACGGCAAGCATCATAATGGTCATGGTGTAACTCACATCTTCAGGATTTGGAGTGCCACTTTCGATGGTGGTGAACAAGCTGGCCATTCCAAAAATATAAGGAATCATTGAAAAAATGCTCTGAATGATATAGCTCATCAAAAAGAAGAGACCGACACTGCCCACTGCTGGCCAAAATTTTGACGTCATCAAGGTCCAAGCGTAGCCGAAACTGTCCCAAATGCCTCGCTTTTGTTGTATATATTCCATCAGGCTCATGTTATAAAATAAGCTAAAAGCACCAATCAAAAGTGGCACCAATAACATACCAATAATTGTAATGATTAATATGAACATGCCTATTCCCATCAGCATTGCCAATGGAATGGCTAGAATGAAGCCACAGATAAGGAATATGAAAATTTTGCCAAGATTCGCTTTATAGGCAGCTACCAATTCTGAAGTGCCAAAATTGTGTCCATCATGTTCGACAAATAATTTTAGATATAACGGCACAAAGGAAAACGAAATGACGCCAGCAACCAAGGCCACAATCACAAAAACAATCATCAGAATGATGAAGAGCCCTAAATTTTCGTTCATATAATTGTCAATGACAGTTGAATTGTTGCCCATTAATCCTCCGAAAATGACACTGGTGTAAAATTTTGTAAAAAAATACAGCATCACCATCATGAGGATTAAAAAGAACCCATTGACTATAAGGTAATTTTTGAAAAAATGTTTTCCGTTGGTTTTTAGAAATGCAAAGGTATCCTGAAAAAATTCGCCAAAGCCTCGTGATTTATATAATTGCATGTGTTCGCTTAAGTTTTTTGTTTAGAATAGAGGGGTAAATCAAATAATAATATGAAATGATGCTCAGAGTCACCAAAATAATCCCAACCGAGAGCCAATTGGGCATGGTATTGGAATAACGTGTAATGTAACCTTCAAGAAATCCGGCAGCAAAGGTGAAAGGGAAGGTGCTGATGAGTATTTTGACACCATCTTTCATGCCCATTTTAAAGGACGTCATTCTTGAAAAGGTTTTTGGGAATAAGATACTGGCGCCCAAAATCAAACCGGCAGCTCCTTCAATGACAATGGCAAAAATTTCCATCGCACCATGAATCCAGATGCCTCTAACGCTTTGCCATAGAACACCTTCTTTATGAAAAAAATATTGGAACGAACCTAGCATGATGCCATTGTAAAGCAAGGCCAATCCAGTTCCCAATCCGCCAAAAACACCCAAAATAAAAGTTCGTATGCCGACATATAAATTGTTTAGGGTAATTCCTATAAAGCTGCCCCAATTGCTGCCACTTTTATAGACCGCCACTGGGTCGCCTTTATCAATATTTTCCAAGGTCATATTCACATACTCGTTCCCAAGTATCAGCCGAACAAAGGTGTCATCATAGGCTGCCGAAAGAGCACCAACAGCCACAAAACTCCCAAAAATGATAAATGCATACAGCACATAACGACGGTATTCATATACAATCAAAGGTACTTCCACCTTCCAGAAATGAACAAACCGATTGGTGTCTTCTCGTTTGGTTTTGTAAATTTTTTGAAATGCTTTTGCCGCAAGGTTGTTTAAATAAAGAATTGTTTTACTTTTGGGATAATACGTTTGAGCGTAGGCAAGGTCGTTTACCAAATGTATGTATAGAGATGCCAATTCATCAGGATTTTTGAGGTTTTTCCCAAAAATGGCCTGTTCAAAATGAAACCATTTTTCTTTATTTTGTTTAATGAATGCGACTTCTCTCATAGGGTTTCAAATTAAAGCAATTAATGACAGAGTTACAAATAAATACAACCCAAAACGTCAACATTAATTTTACGGCTGCCAGTGTTGGCGAACGTATTTTGGCGTATGTCATTGACTGGATCATTAAGATTGCTTATATCATTGTGACCTATCAGTTGACTTTCAATCTATTTAAAGTGGATGAAATGATTTCTGATATGGACCAATGGTCTCAGATGGCGATTTATGTGACGTTTTATCTCCCTGTTATTTTTTACACACTTATTTTTGAAACACTTCTCGATGGACAGACTTTGGGCAAGCGCATTTTGAGAATCAAGGTGGTGAAGATTGATGGGTATCAAGCCTCGTTGGCAGACTTCATCATCCGATGGTTTTTTAGGATTGTCGATTTAAATATGTTGTCCGGATTGGTGGCGTTGATAGCAATCATCACAAGTCCAAAAAACCAACGACTAGGTGACATGACAGCAGGAACTTCGGTCATAACGCTAAAAAACAATGTCAATATTAGCCATACCATTCTTGAAGAATTGGGTGATGCTTACGAGCCTAAATATCCCAATGTCATTAGACTATCCGATAATGACGCACGTATCATCAAAGAAACGTTCAACACGGCCAAAGCGTCCAGGGATTACGCGACACTTATTAAATTGAGAAATAAAATTGTTGAAGTCACGGAAATCAAAGTGGTGAATGAAAATGATATGCAGTTCATCGATACCATTTTGAAAGACTATAATTACTATACGCAGAGCATGTAGTGTTCGATGTTCATTTGGCAGTTGCAGTGTTCAGAGTTCAGTTGAAATAGCAGTAACCAGTTAAAAAGATAAAATCATTCGTGAATTCGTGGCTAATTTAAAATCGTCAATCATCAATCGTCAATCGTAAATCCAAATGTTTTTCCAAGTCATCGACATCCTCGCCACCACAGCCTTTGCCATTTCTGGTGCGTCAGTTGCCATGAACAAACGGCTGGATGTATTTGGTGTTTTCATTATCGCCTTTGTGACCTCCGTTGGAGGAGGAACGGTTCGTGATGTGCTAATTGGACAAACGCCTGTAGCGTGGATGACCAACATGACCTATGTATATGTGATTCTTGGTGCAACAGTTTTTACCATAATTTTCCAAAGTAAAATCAATTATCTGCGCATGTCCTTATTTTTGTTTGATACCATCGGCATTGGGTTGTACACCGTTGTGGGCGTTGAAAAAGGTTTGATGATTGGTCTCAATCCAATTATTTGCATTGCCTTGGGTACAATGACAGCCTGCTTTGGTGGAGTCATACGAGATATTTTGTGCAATGAAATTCCCGTCATTTTTAGAAAGGAAATCTACGCCACGGCCTGTATTGCTGGCGGCGTAGTTTATTTTGTCTTAAAACAGTTGCCTATAGATAACAACATCATCTTTGTGATTGCTGGAGCTGTAGTTATCACAATTCGATTGGTTGCCGTAAAATTTAAGATTAGCTTGCCGAGTGTTTACAGAAAATAGAAATGCATTACAATTCAGGTTGAAATACATATAAATATTTTATTCGGAAATTAAAAAATCATTAAATATTTATTGTTTATCAATAAATATTTTTTACTTTTGAATAAATATAATTGTTTTTAAGATGAAAAGAATTTCAACCATGTTCCTGCAGTCAGTAGTGGTGCTTGTGGGTTTGCTGGCACTCTTCCTTTTGATTCGCCTTCCTCTCACCGAAGGCAGAGCCCAAAATTTAGACCTGTTCCATATATACGCTGATCCATTCATTCTTTATGGCTATGTGGCATCCATCGCTTTTTTTATAGCCTTGTACAAGGCATTCCGGTTACTTGGCTACATCGGACAAAATAAGGTATTCTCTTTAGACTCTGTGAAGGCTTTGAGGAGCATTAAGTACTGCGCCATCGCATTGGGGGTTCTCATTGTGTTGGCGGGTCTATACATCCGACTGTTTCACCATAAGGACGACGACCCTGCCGGTTTTCTTGGCATGTGTATCGTCACTACCTTTGTTACGATTGTCATTGCCACCGCCGCTGCTATCTTTGAAAAGCTCTTGCAGAATGCCATTGATATGAAATCTGAAAACGACCTAACCATTTAAGCGATGCCAATTATTGTAAATTTAGATGTGATGATGGCCAAGCGGAAAATTTCCCTTAATGAACTTTCTGAAAAAGTGGAGTTGACGCTCTCCAATCTTTCCATATTGAAAACAGGGAAGGCAAGGGCCATACGTTTTAGCACCTTAGAGGCCATCTGTGAAGCGCTGGACTGCCAACCAGGCGACATCTTGGAGTACCAAAAGGAAGAGATGTAAAGACAGAACGCAAACAACGGCCTCCAACAATTAAAACAGATTGGAGGCCATGCCACAGACGGCTACTTTTAGACTTTAAAGAGATGCAAATTCACATTCCTTTATCCCAAAACACCCTCACCTCGCTTTTTTTACCCATTTCCACACCTCAAAGGGGACTACTTTTTTAACATTTTTAGTCTTTTAAAACGTTTTATGCAAGTATAAAATGTTAAATTTTCTTGTATTTCAACGAATATATTAGAGCACTCAAGATGCTACCAAAAACGGCAATTGATGAACAAAGACGTGGGTGTTCATCGATTTTTATCAACACTTTAACGATAAAAATTTTGATATAATCGATGTAATGCAAAAATATCCGATGTAAAACGGATGATAAATCGATATATCTTTGGAAAAAATCGGAAGCGAAAAACCGGTTTGCCATTATTAATCAAAAATTATAATCATGAGTACAAAAATTAAAACCCAACAAAATGGACAAGTGAATGGCGAGTTTACAGAACTTGCTAAAAACATTAAGAAGACCAATGCCATAGCCAAAGAGGTGATGGAAGAGCACAAAGAGGCTGAAGCACAACAACCAAGTCAAGAATCCCAAACCCTAACCAACGAAGCCATCAAGGAGGTCGTCAATCAGGCCATCCAAGAGCACCAAGCAGAACAGGAAAAAGAATCCAAAAAACAAGCCCTTCAAAAAAAATTTGGCAAGAAAACCAAGGACGGGTATTCTTCAGCCGAAGCTAGAAAGAAAAGAAAACTGGAAGAAAACAGCATCAACCAAAACCTCACCAACGGCGAAGGCTTCGTAGACACACTCATCTCCTTTGGCCCTTCTTGGGATCCCGTTCTCGCCACCTTTACAGTCGCAAGTCTCACCCTCTTGCTCCAAACAGCAAGAGAGCATTTCGATGATGTTAGGGAAAACAGATTGGAAAAAACAGACACCGTCGGCAATCGTCGCGAACTGTTCGAGCCAGTACCCGCCCTCTTCACACGAGTGTATAACCAAATCATCGCATGCGGTGCATCAAAAAGCATCATCGCAAGCGCAAAGCATACCTTAGACCTCATGCGTGGCGAAAGGATGGGCAACCCAAAACCAGGGGCAAACACCAAATCCACCAGCCATGTCTCCGATAGCGATATGGTTTCGCACGTCGCAGACTTCCTAGTCATCCTTCAGAAATGTCCACAGTACGATTCCAATCAGGCAGAGCTCAAAATCCCTGCACTCGAAACCCTTAAAGACAACTTACAAAATGAAAATTCTTTAGTTAGCAAGTCAAAAGCCAACTGGAAGACCTCCATCAAAGTACGCAACAAGTTCTTCAATGCCAAGAATACCGGCTACGTAGACACCTTTCAGGCCGCCAAGCGCGCCGCAAAGGCCATCTACGGAGGTAACAGCGTTGAGTATCACCAATTGGCGCAGTTTGTTTTCAGACGCATACGCAGCTAACTAAGTACCCACAATAAATTCCCCAACCACGAATTCCTCATGGAGTTCGTGGTTTTTTTATTGTCAATAACTGTCATTGCGAGGAGGCACGACGAAGACAAACCTTTAGGTTCAGCGCAGCTAATCTCTTCAACGAATAACCATCCCACGCCTCGATTGTTAAACTCACAAGTAACAGAACCCCAGAAACCACACTAAAAAGTGTTGATATTCCGCTATTGAGAGATAAAAAACACTATTTTAGTATTGATATAAAAAGTTTTAGGCAATTTAAAAACCAACTTATCCAATTATGTACAATAGGCAAGTAATTGAACGAAAATTTAACAATGCGGAAAATCGAGAAATGAAATATTATATTCTTTCTCACATTTTATTAGAGGTAATTTTAGAAAATTCCAGAGAAGAATCGACCGAAGAAGAATATTTAGAGGCTTTAATTTTCACTGCATTTATGATTACTCAAAGAATGCAACATTCAATTGCAATTGAAGAGACCAAAAAATTTATGATAATGGAAATTTATAAATATGTGGCGGAAAACTATGAATTAGACGATTTTGTTGATTCAATTGACAGCCAAATATTTCCTTTTATTATTAAAAGATTTAGCACAATTGCAAATGAGCTTTCGGAATTAGAATTTGGTTCTGGATATTTACTGCCCCTTTTATTGAATAATCTTTATATAAACCCAACAAATGATTCTAATGAATCAATTGATGAAATTATGCAAAATATGGATTTAAAATTACCGATTACTTTTAAAATCAAATTCAAGAATTTTATAGATTCTTTAGATAATTCGATAAAATCTTTTGAAGCGGACGGATATTAAAAACTACCTACAAAACCTGCTATAGTTCATTGCTTCTAACTTTCCTCACGGAAAGTCCTCGCAAATTTGCTATCTTCGGCTTACGGCGGAAAATCCTCGCGGATTTTCACGCAACGAAACCATAGCCAAACCGTTGTAGCTAATTTGAGAATGAAGAAAACCGACAGATTAAGTAGATGGAAAAAAAAGGAGAAATTTTCTTTATTTTTTGAGCATCCAATCAACCCAGAGTTCCAGAAAATATTAGATAAAAAAACTGGAGAAGATTCCAAAATTTCCAATTTAGATATAATGAAATTGGCTAAAGAGTTGATTTTTGACATTAAGAACAAAAAACCTTTATTCTATATTATTTGTCCAATGTTAGATACTTATAATCTTGAAATAGATTATGAACATTGTATGACCGTTTCATTTAGTGGAAATAAAAAAGAACTCGAACAAGAAGTTGTAAACACATTAGGAATTGCTGTCGCATTCGAATTACCAATTTATCCCAATAATAAAAAAGTTGAACAGCAACTATCAGATTACTATGAAAAATTAGTCAGAGATGGTTTTGTTGCACCAGACAATGAAGGAAATGACGTTAAATTAATTCCGACAAACTCAAAAAAAATAGAAGATTTTAAAGTTGAAAGCTTCTCTAAAATAGATATGACTAAATATTGGTCACCATCAGATTTGCTTTTATTACGTGGAGCAGTTTCTGATGAGCTTATTAAATTAAATAATGCTCATAGAACGCTTACTTCTCTGCAAGTTGCTATCGAAGAACTAGAAAAATTATTGAATACTACAAAACGTAATGAGAATAAATTACAAGAATGTATTACTAAATCACCAATTTTATTAGGACTTGAATACTCAAAAGTAATACCTAAACATAAACTTGGTGCTGAATATGAAGTGGATTATGCTCTTGAGAAATATACTGGACTAATTGACTTAATGGAAATCGAATCTAGCAGTTTACCTATATTTACGAAACAAGGAAATCCTTCAAGCTATTTAGTTCACGCTGAACAACAAGTCATAGATTGGTTGGATTGGGTAGAAAAAAACAACCCTTATGCCAGAGCTAAAATGGAAGGATTATTGACACCAAAAGGCTATGTTATAATTGGGAGGAATTCAAACCTGAACGAAAAGACTAAAGCAAGTTTGATAAGAAGAAATAAAGCCTTTAATGGACTGATTTCCGTTTTGACCTATGATGATGTATTAATGAAAGCAAAAGCCTTGTTTGAAATATTAAATAGTGAAAAAAACTAGCTACATCACCGTGTATATGTTATGGCTAGGTCTGTGCTTATCCGGAAAATCCTCTGGGATTTTCCTGCGGAGTTTTGTACTTTTAATGGTTCGTGAGGAGACACGCCACAGCTCATATACCAGAACGTTGCCATTAATGCGAGAAAAAATCGATGATTAAGATAAAGACAAACCCTGATTCATTTTACAAAAAGCTAAACAAACATCTTGAAAAAGGGAACGATATACTTAGAAAGCAAATTTCCGAACCAAAACTTCTAGAAACGGAAACGAATGAATGGGAAAAAAATGCAGTCGATTTTTTAAAAAATAATACAGTTAACCTACCTGAACAATTAATTACAGACATTCAGCATACTGTAACAGAAGACTGGTTTACTTTTGGACTTCTCAAAAAGGATTTTAATAAAAATCCAGAAAGTCATATCGAATATTTGACAAAACATCTGAAAAAGAAAATAAGAGCTTTTGAAGTAACATCAGATTATCTTTCTATTTCAGAGATAATTAAGGGAAATGAAAAACCTGAATTAACTTCGATACAAGAAAAAATAACATTCGTTCTTCAAAAACTTTATGAATTATACAATGACAATTTTTACTCTATTTCTATGATTTTCGAAATCAATGAAATCGATTATAGAGAGAATGAACCGAATGAAATAGCTGAAAACCTAAAAAAGAGAGGTTACGGAATTAGAGAAACGGACTACACCACAAAAGATTTATTGAAAATTTCAGTAAAAGGAGCTGCTTATGTGGAACGACAAAATAAAAAACAAAAGAATAAGGAAAAGAAAACTAAAGATGCTAAAGTCAATGAGAAAATTGATTTGGTTTTATCCAAACTGGAAAAATTAGGTTATGGTCAACAAATTATTTTCGACGAAATCGAAGAATTGCGCGGACTATCCAAAAAGCTAAATAAAAAAACTTGGTCGCAAGTAATTAAGGGAAAAGTAATGGATTTGGCTCTATCGGAATTGATAAGTAAAGATACCGCTTCCTTTATTTACGAATCGTTAGTTGAAGATAAATTTAAACTATTAAAATAAGCACAATGCCAACAACATGTATAGCTTATTGCGACTGAATTCCTAATCTGAATTCATAGCAATTTGCTATCTTTCGGTCTCGGTGGAAAATCCTCGCGGATTTTCGTGCAACGAAATCGAAGATTTGAAGAAGTCACACCATAGCCTAAAACGTTGTGTCTAATTAGAAATGAATAAACGAGACTACTATTCAGTAAGAACAGGAAAAATAAAACCTAATCAAGAAATTGATTTAAAGGTTTTAAAACGTTTATTTCTTGTTATTTATCGAAAGCTTGAAGAAGATGGATACTTTCAAAAGTACTTTGGATATTATTGTGTTGATCAAGGTGAAGTTTCAGGAGAATTAGGAAGCGATTTGGATTCTATTTTCTTTATCCATTTAAAAAAAGAAAATCTTTTTCCTATTCATGGAAAAATAGATTCATACGAAGAAGACGATCTGTTTGATGTTATTGAGTTTCTTCATGACCATTGTTCAAAAGGAATTGATGGTCAATATCATTCTTGGAATGATTGCGGATATCATTATTCAGAATTTAGCGACAAAGAAGGAAAGCAACATTATAAAAATCAATTAAACCCGTTGCTAAAAGATTATGGTGGCGGGTTCGAAATTTCTGAAGATGGCGAAATTCTTCAACTTGCAGATTCGGGTCTAAGCAACCTTTTTGAAGCTGATGTTCCTTCAGATGACAAAGAAAATATAACAGATAAAATTGACAAAGCAGTAACTAAATTTAGACGATATAAATCCACAATAGATGACCGTCAGGAAGCAATACGGGAACTAGTTGACGTTTTAGAATTCTTAAGACCCCAAGCAAAAAAGCTTCTTGACAAGAACGATGAATCTGATTTATTCAACATAGCCAACAACTTTGGAATAAGACACCATAATGAACAGCAAAAAAGTAAATATGACAAGGCGATATGGCATAGTTGGATGTTTTATCACTATCTATCGACTATACATGCATTACTCAGATTAATAAAGAAAGAAAAAAACTAGGCACAACAACGTATTCTGATAGCGCAGATTTACAATCCAAGCCAAAAACGCCAACATCCATTAAAAAAATCAAAACCAGTACAGACATACAAACAAAACCGTCAGGTGTAATGTCCCAACCTTCAGAAGTAATGTTCAAACCTTCAGGTGTCATGTTCTAAGTTTCAGAAATCATGTCCCAACCTTCGGGTGTCATGTTCAAAGTTTCAGACGTAATGTTCAAAGTTTCAGGTGTCATGTTCAAAGTTTCAGATGTCATGTTCAAAGTTTCAGGTGTCATGTTCAAAGTTTCGGACGTAATGTTCAAAGTTTCAGACGTAATGTTTAAAGTTTCAGGATTCCATTACATTTTCGCTCTCGCAGCCCGCGCCACCACTGCAAAAACCCCAAAAAAAACAGTTCAAAAAATCGACGAACGGCACACCAAAAACCACCACCCAAAAACCATCAACTAATCAATAATCCGCACACTGCGAATGTACACATTGTGCAACGGCCACTCGGCATCGTCCGTGGGTTGTTTGGCAATCTCGTCCACCACGTCCATACCGCGGATCACCTTGCCAAAAGCGGTGTACTGTCCGTCCAGATGATGCGCCCCATTGGGGTTTTGCACAATAAAAAATTGGTAGGGCGATGCCATCTTGTAGGCATTCTCAATCTCGCTGCTGGGCATGCTGATGGTGCCTCGGTCATGTTTGTACCCTTTGTTTGTATCTGGCGGTAGGAGGTACTTCCCGATGTTGTTCCGCTTTTCATAAAGTTCTATTTCATCGCTGCTGCCACCCTGAATCACAAAATTATTCACCACACGATAGAACTGCGTATTGTCAAAATAGTGCTGTTTGGTCAAGAAGATAAAGTTGGCACGATGGTATTTGGTTTCTGGATAGAGTTGGATGTCAATGGTTCCAAAATCGGTAGTGATGCGCACTTTGTCTTCCTTATGCTTCTTGTCATACTCCTGAAAAAAGTATAGGGCATTGTCATCGGTAAGCAGTGGAAACTCCCTTTTGGGCGCTTTGATGGTATCTTTTTTTTCTTCCTTTTTAATTTCTGTGGAATCGTGGGTTGAAGCCTTCTTTTTTTGACGGGATTGTTTATCTTCACAATTGAATAACAAGATACAGGCGCAAAGCACCATTAGCATTTTCATAGCGATGAATTTTGAAACGTTTTTAAAATCAATATCAAAAATAGAACAAATTCCACTTCCGGGATTGGCTTCACAACTCAAAATGTCGCCTCCATTTCGTCTGGAATTGATGGAAGCGCAGAGGGAAGCCATGAAAACTTCCAAGAAAGCGGCGGTCACGGCGTTGTTCTATCCTGATGAAAGGCAAGTTACAAAACTCATTTTAATTTTAAGGAAAACGTATAAAGGCGTGCACTCCGCCCAAGTTGGGTTTCCAGGTGGCAGACGCGAAGACTCTGACGAATCCTTGATGCATGCCGCTTTAAGGGAAACTTGGGAGGAAGTGGGTGTGCCCATTGCAGACATTGAAGTGCTCAAAGCAATGACAGAACTCTACATTCCGCCCAGCAATTTTACGGTCTATCCGTTTTTGGGGATTACCCATGAAACACCCACGTTTGTCAAACAAGATGAAGAAGTTGAAGATTTGATTGAAGTAGCGATGACAGAATTTTTGGATGAGGCCTCAATCACTTCTGTAAAAGTCATGACCTCTCTGGAGAAGGAAATGACAGTTCCGGCATTTATACTTAATGGACATATCGTTTGGGGCGCCACTGCCATGATGTTGAGCGAAGTAAAAGACTTGTTAAAAACAGTGCTGTAAGCTAGGGTTTTTTACTAAATTTGCGGTTCTACTAAAGAGAAATTAATGGGATTATTCAAAAGAAACCCCTTTGGGCATATACTTTTCATCAAAAAATGGCTGATCCGAATTTTGGGAGCCTTGACCCATCGTCGTTATAGAGGTTTCAACGAATTGCAGATTGATGGTTCTGAAATCATTAGAGAACTTCCAGATACCAATGTACTTTTCATTTCCAATCACCAAACCTATTTTGCTGATGTGGTCGCGATGTTTCATGTGTTCAATGCGAGTTTGAGCCAACGTGATGACAACATTAAGAACATTGGGTATTTGTGGCGACCAAAATTGAATCTTTACTATGTGGCGGCAAAAGAAACCATGACTGCGGGATTTTTGCCTAAAATTTTGGCTTATGTCGGCTCCATCAGTATCGAGCGTACATGGAGGGCCGAAGGGCAGGACGTGAATCGGCAAGTAAAAATGAGCGATATCACTGCCATTTCAAAAGCTTTGGATGATGGCTGGGTAATTACCTTTCCGCAAGGAACCACAACGCCATTCAAGCCCATCAGAAAAGGTACGGCACACATTATCAAACGTTATAAACCCATTGTCGTTCCCATTGTGATTGATGGTTTTAGACGTTCGTTTGATAAAAAAGGTCTTCGGGTCAAGAAGAAAAACATTTTGCAATCTATGGAAATCAAGGCGCCTTTGGATATTGATTACGACAATGAAACGATTGACCAAATTGTTGAAAAGATTGAATATGCCATAGAACAGCATCCATCATTTCTTAAAGTGATTTCTAGAGAAGAATTGGCCGCAGAAGAGGAATTGAACAAAATGCGCCAATGGAAAACGAAAAATTAGTCATCACTGGCTGAGGTAATACATTTGTTTAAACTTCCAACTTCTTTAACTCCTTGTAATTCCTGTTCAATCGCTTTAAAAGAATGCCATAAATCAGCCAATAGAAAAACAATAAGATGGCGATTGCTCCTACCAAAAACACAGCGGTCAACAAGATGAATCTGGCATAAAACACAAACAGATTGCCATCTGCAGCGGCACTATGGGCCATACTGATGATTTGTGGGTTTTGGTCAAATTGAATGAATATGGCAACAGCAGTGGCAACTACCAAATAAACCAGATTGAAAGCCACATAGTTTTTGACGGTTCTTCGTGTTCTTAAGATATTCTCCATAAGAACTTTTGCATTGTCCGTGGTGGATATTCTCTTGTAGTTTCTAAAAAACAGATAGAAAAAATAAGCCAAAACCACATATCCAATGACGCTCAATGGAATGAGGATGTAGTCCGTATCCAAATTGTTGAAATCCTGCATGCTCTTGGTGTCTTTAAATGCAAAAGAAATGATTGCCCAAAATACAAACTCCAACAAGCTGATAACGAATATCCACTTGACAATGGAGGAGGATTTTTTCAAAATCATCTTATAAATCTCGTCATAAGACAATTTCGGGAAGTTGCTGTCGTCCTTCTTCCAGTCTTTCTTTAATAATTCCAGTTCATCCATATACTTACGGATTTAATATTGTTTTTAATTTTGTCTTTACCCTGTTCATTTTCACTCGAGCATTCACCTCGCTAATACCTAGGGTTTCACTAATCTCTCTATAATCTTTATCTTCCAGGTACAAAAACACCAGTGCTTTTTCAATGTCATTCAATTGGTGTACCGCTTGGTATAGCAGTTTCAATTGTTGTTCTTCAGTATCATCATAAGGTTCTGCCTTGAGCTTGAACTGAACGGTTTCAATTTCGGATGTATTGATGCGACGCTTTGATTTTCGGTACAACGTAATAGCTGTATTTAAACCCACGCGATACATCCAAGTACTGAACTTTGAATCCCCTCTGAATTTTGGAAATGCCTTCCATAATTGGATGGTTATTTCCTGAAATAAATCATTGTGCGCTTCCTGATTATTGGTGTACAATCGGCAAACTTTGTGCACAATGTTTTGGTGCTCTTCAAGCTGTTCAACAAAACTATGTTCGAGTTCTTTGTCCAAATCAATTAGTTAGTTTTAGTTAACGCATTAGTGTCCTTTTTGATTGTTTTGTTACAGATTTTTGTATATTTATTTTAATCTTTCCTTGATGAGAATACTATTGAACTTATAATTTAACATTTAAAACATAATTATCTGATTTAAAAATTATTGACTTATTGGTATAGATAAAATCTATAGGCATTTTTTGACACCCAAAACAATAAAATATTGAGCGAAACCATAAGTCAGCATGATTATAATGTTGGCATATGTGAAAGCTTGGTGAAATTTATTTATTGCCAAAAAACTGTCCGAAACCATAAACAAAATAGCACCCAAAAACACAAAACCATAACTCATTTTGGGAACCTTCCCTTCCCTCAAAAAAGAGGTTGTTGCCATCGTTAAAATGACCAACATATAAATCAAAACAGGAACGAGCATTTCTCCCAAACCATTTTTCAACACTAAAAATAATCCAATGGCATAGATGATTAAAATTACAGCGAATCCAATTGGCTTTTTGGTTGGATTTCTTTGTCTTAAAAACACCAAAATATACATGATATGTGCTATCAAAAAAGCGACCAGTCCTAACATGAAATAACTTTGTGATACCTCCGCAAACATCAACAGCACATCTCCAAGAAGTGAAAACGATAACGCCAATAACGTTAAATTTCGAATGGGCTTAGAAATTGACTGGCTTTCTTTCCAAAAGAAAATTATCAATGACATTACTATGGCGGGCTTGGTAAGGTAATGGAGTTGCAATAAACTTTCGACATTCCCACAAATCAATTCTGCAATAAGCAAAATGAAAAATAGAATGGAAAATCGTTTTTCTGTTTTTGTTAGCATTATCTAGATTTAGATTCTAAATATAATCGCTTTTTCTCAAATCTGGCTCATTAACTCTTTGAGCAGCTAAAGACTATCCACAGATTTTCATTTCATCCTAATTATTCAACAGTTCGGTAAGGTGAAATTTTAATTTCTTGGATTCTGCATCAATTTTGCTTCATCAATCAACTCAACAAACAAATAAAACAACCAACAATGAAATCTATCTTTACAGTTTTAATTTTTTGCATGACTTCAATAACCATTGCCCAAACTACCATCAGCGGTATAGTGAAAGACACCAATGGGTTGCCAATTGAAGGCGCCAATGTCTATCTCCAAGGAACTTATGATGGTGGTACTACCAACGAGAAGGGCGAATTCTCCTTTACCACTGAAGAGGCAGGAACACAAAGTTTAGTAGTTTCTTTTTTATCCTACGAAACTTTTACGATGGCTGGTGATGTATCTTTTATGAAAAACCTGCAAGTAAAACTTCGTGAAGATGTGAATGCTTTGGACGCAGTGATTTTGTCCGCAGGTACCTTTTCTGCAGGTGATAATAGCAAGGTTTCGGTTTTGAAACCATTGGATGTGGTTACTACAGCATCAGCTTTGGGCGATTTTGTTGGGGCATTGCAGACACTTCCGGGTACAACCACAGTTGCCGAAGATGGCCGATTGTTTGTGCGTGGAGGGGAAGCCGACGAAACACAAATCTTTATTGATGGTATCCGAGTATTTACCCCTTACAGCCCTACGGCTAATAACACACCGACACGTGGACGTTATTCTCCATTTCTTTTTGATGGAATCACGTTTTCCACAGGAGGATATTCTGCCGAATACGGACAGGCGCTCTCTAGTGTTTTGTTGCTCAACACCATTGACGAACCCGATCAAAAAAAGACCGATATTGGGATTATGACTGTAGGTGGAACCTTGGGGAATACCCAAAAGTGGGAAAAAAGTTCCCTAAGTGTGAATGCTTCCTATATTAATTTGGCACCTTACAATGCTATATTTAAAGATCGTAACGATTGGAAAAAACCTTATGAAGGTGCTTCTGGCGAAGCGGTGTTTAGGCAGAAATTTGATTCTGGTTTATTGAAATTGTACACTGCTTTTGACTATTCTGATTTTGAATTGACACAAAAAGATATCAACCTCTCAGAAGGCTTACATTTTAAATTGAACAATAACAATCTCTACTTTAATGGTTCTTATCAAGGCATGCTCAACGATGTTTGGTCGATATTTGGTGGGATGAGCTATACATATGGAAAAACAAACCTGAATGTCATGGATAGCGATATTAAGGATACAGAAAATTCCTTTCATGGAAAGTTGAAATTCAAACGTCGTTTTAGCAATCGTTTGAAGCTTTATTTTGGTGTAGAATATTTTGCGACCAATTTTAATGAGAACTATGCTGATGAAGTCATCACTCCGACCAAATATGGGTATGACAACAACATAGCTTCGGCATTTACGGAGGCCGACATCATTTTTTCTAAAAATCTGGCATTGAAGGCAGGGCTTCGTGCCGATTACAGTGAATTGTTCAAGGAATTGACCGTTGCTCCACGTGTATCTTTTGCCTATAAAACCGGTACACACAGCCAAGTATCATTGGCGTATGGCGATTTTTATCAGAATCCAAATAGTGATGTTCTAAAATTCAATCAGGATTTAAAAGCACAGCATACCTCACATTACATTTTGAATTATCAATACAATACCGAGGGCAAGATATTCCGTGCGGAAGCCTACTTCAAGGACTACAGCCAATTGATTAAGTATGATACCGATTTTGCAAGTTTTGACAGTAATTTTAATACTACAGGTGATGGATTTGCCAAAGGCATTGATTTGTTCTGGAGAGACAACAAAACCTTTAAGAATTTCGACTATTGGGTAAGCTATTCCTATTTGGATACTGAAAGAAATTATCGAAATTACCCTTCAGCATCCCAGCCAAACTTTGCCAATACCCATAACTTGTCGCTGGTTGGAAAATATTGGATTGATGATTGGAAAAGCCAAGTAGGTATGAGCTATAGTTTTGCATCGGGCAGAACTTACACCAATCCTAATATGCAAGGCTTTTTGAACGAGAAAACCAAATCATACAACAGCTTGAGTGTTAACTGGGCTTATCTAATCAGTCCACAAAAAATCCTCTATTTTTCAGTAAATAATGTACTTAACTTTAAGAATATTAATGGGTACCAATACGCCAATACACCAGATATGAATGGCAATTTTGCACGCCGAAGCTTGCAGCCTGCCGCAGACCAATTCTTTTTTGTGGGATTCTTTTGGACCATCAGTGAAAAGGGAACGGACAATCAGTTGAACAATTTATAATGAATTACCTTCTAAAGCGATAGCATTCCGCCAATGTGTGTTTTTGTTTCTTCATCAATTTGGAAATAACATCAGCCCCAATAACAGAAAACGTAATCCCATTTCCCCCAAATCCCAATACGAAGTAACTGTTGGGAAAATCAGGATGTGCGCCAATATAAGGTAAGCCATCTTTGGTTTCTCCAAAGGTACCAGCCCAAGCAAAGTCGGCACGAAATTCATATTCAGGCAAAAGACGTTTCAATTTCTTTTGGAGCGTCTTTTCTTTTTTGCAAATCAATGCATCACGCTTACCGTCGTCTACAAAATCTTCATCTTCACCACCAATTAGGATACGATAGTCGTCAGTAGTGCGCATATACAGGTAAGGGTCAGCTGTATTCCAAAACAAAGTGTCGCAAAGGTTTTTTTGCTTTTTGTCGAGACGCTCACTCACAATAGCATAGGTAGAAAGCAACTTTACGAATTTATCCTTAATCAGCTCCGTACTTTCATAGCCATTGCAATAAATCACGGTTTTGGCCTTAATTGTATTGCCATACTCGGTGGTCATGGTCACACCATTTCGTTTGTAATCTGTCTTTTTTAATTCAGTTTTGTCAAATATCTTCAACCCTTTTTTAAAGTTGTATGCCAAAAGGTCATGGGTAAACTTAAAGGCATCCATACTGCCTCCTTGCTGAGACAGAATACCTCCAAAAGCCTGTTGCAAATGATATTTTTTCTGTATTTGTTCTTCTTCAAGCCATTCAACAGGTAAGCCCGCTCTTTTGCGTGCCTCAAATTCCTTTTGAAGCATTGGTATATCTTTCTTATAAGCAGCAAAGTACAAGGATTCTTTTTTGTCAAATCCGCAGTCAGATTTGATATGCTTGACAATGTTTCCTAGTTCATCAATCGAATTATAACACGCCCAATAATTAGCTTCAGCTGCTTCTTGTCCAATCATTTGGGTCAGCTCAAACAACGGTACGTCAATTTCATATTGCAACATAGACGTGGTCGCTGAGGTGCTGCCGTTGGCTATTTCCCTACGGTCGATTACTATGGTTTGGTATCCTTCACTCATGCATTTATGAGCCATCAGACTTCCGGTAATCCCTCCACCAACAATCAAAATTTCGGTTTCCAAATTCTCACGTAGTGATGAATAGGATTGCAATAATCCATTCTTTATTAACCAAAAAGGTTCGTTTGAAGTTAAATCCATAAAGAGCTTGCTTAAATTTCCGAAAGGTATTACTACTTCCATTCATTGATTAATTTGAAAACATCAGATGTTGACGCAATTGCAAAAGCAATTTATTTATTGCTATAGTTGTTCGATGATATCACATCAGAGAAATCTCGAACGAATCTCAAACAAACCTCCTGCAAGACACCTAGGAATTTTTTTCAAATCTGATTCTAATTCAATCTTCGGAAATACATTGCTTCCTTTTGCATCAAAACTTATAGCATACACACTAAAGGAATTTTTAATTTTTTGCCAAATTCACATAAGAATAATTAATATTTAAATAGTATGAATAGTCCTTATCAAAAATGTATTGAGGCTTGCCAAGAATGTTTGGTGGCATGCCAAAACTGTCTGTTTGAAATTGCTGGCATGAAAAGTATGAACGATTGCCCAAAATGCTGTGCAGAATGTGTGGATGCCTGCCTAATATGCATCAAAATGATGGCGGCCGAAAGCAAGCATGCTTCACAATATTGTATGCTATGTGCCTTGATTTGCGAATGGTGTGCTGAGCAATGTGGTGAACACGACCACGACCATTGCCAAAAATGTGCAGCGTCTTGCAGGAGATGTGCCGAAGAATGTAGAAAAGTGGCGGCGTAATAACAATTTCAAATTAATTATATGGATGAAATTTTTGAATGGTCGCGTGTTCTGATGAACGAACTACCGTATGGATTTTTGTTTGAAGTAGTATTTAGGGCGATAGTGATGTTTGTGTTGCTTCTAGTTTTTTTGAGATTTGCAGGAAAACGAGGGGTTAAACAATTATCTGTGTTCGAGATGGTCATTATCATTGCATTGGGCTCTGCCGTAGGTGACCCTATGCTGTATGACAATGTTGGGCTCTTGCCTGGACTTATAGTGGTTGTAGTAGTAATAGGTTTGTATCGGCTCATCACCATATTGGCGGCTAAATCCAAATCTTTTGAAAATTTTATCGAAGGGAAGCCAAAATGCCTCATTGACAATGGAGAATTTGTGTTGGACAGTCTTGATAAAGAACATTTGGCACAGGATGAATTTTATGCCGAATTGCGTTTAAAGTCGGTAGAACATTTGGGACAGGTTAAATATGCCTTTCTCGAAACTTCAGGCGATGTTAGTGTTTTTTATAAAACAAATGAAGATGTAGGTTATGGATTGCCTATACTACCGGGTTTATTTAATGAAAGTAACAAGAAACTATCAGAAAAGGGACATTTTGCCTGTACCTTTTGTGGTCGTTCTGAATATATAGAAAAAGCACATCATGCCTGTGAACGTTGTGGTAGGGATGAATGGGTAAAGGCAATCAATACCATTAGAGTGACTTAAAAAATAATGTGTGTCTTCAATTTTTATTGGTTTGACATCCAAAGCATTCAATCAATTCTTTAGGAAGTTCCAAATCTTCGGACCCTTTTAAAGGGTCATTAAGCAATGGTTTTTCGTCCAAAATCTTTTTAAAGCCCTGGGCATACTGCATTAAATCATTTCTACGGCTTCTTATTTTTTCGCTGATATCTTTTGCATCCAAATCATAAAGTTGGTTTGGCCACACTCGAAGAGCATTTTCTATGGCTTCATCGGTCAGTAATTTTTGAAGTGCTTGAGCTTCTTTAACAAATACGGATTCTGGTATGTTTTGCAAAAAATAGATATCAAAAGGTTGTACCAAGCCAGGCAAATAATCGATATCCTTATCATATGGACGCATTTCTGGTCTGACATTTTTGTTCGCAATAATGCTCGGAATGATACCACCAAGATTGAAAAATGCATTGTCTCTATCCACAGGTAGTGGAATGGCATTCAAATATTTCCCATCATGTTGAATGACCCAACCCCATTGTTTGGCATGCCGATCCCAATCGCCAATGACCAAATCAAAGAGTCGTGCTCTAACCAACGCATGGTCGTCAATATGGAGAAATTGACCATGGACTTTTTTTAATTCCTGCAAATCCTTGGTATCAATTATTTCAGAGACATTATTGTAGTGGGTCCAATTTATTTTGCTTTCCGTTTCATATTCCAAAAGAAACAATCTATTGCCATAGGTTTCATTATAATCTCCTAATGTTTTTTGCTTTGGAACAAATACAATTTGTGGAAAAGAGTGCAAAATCCCTGTACTTTCAGCCAAACGTGCTACGACAATGGCTCCATACGGATGTTGTGCAGAGATGCCATCCACAATAATATTTTCAAGACCAAGGGTCTTGGCAAATTCGGGAATCAATGCCTCAGGTTTTTTGTCAATACTACGCAGTGTGTAATAAATGCCATTTGGCGCAACTAGCTTTAGAGATTGTGTTTGCTTACCACCCCCTTCCTTTACAATGCGCACACCTCCCAAAAGCGTATCCAAAAACACAATAGGCGCTTTTATAGGAGTAGACCATGCTTTTCGGTAATGTTCGCCTTGCATGATGCGTTTGAGTTCGGTGCTTTTGTATTGTGTGCTCGCTTCTATAAGCACGGAGTCATAATCTTTAAAATTGATAGTGTTGCCATTTTCAAAATTGACAAGTTTTGAAGTTTCAACCGAGGCTGGTTTTGTATTGAGAGACCAATACATGAGTATAATAAATAGAGCGAGCAGCAGAACAATGATTCCAAATACTTTTTTCATATGAAAATTGATGGTTTTGAATTCAATTTACAAATGAGCGATTATCTTCATTAATGAAATCTAATAAAAAGATGACTCATTTAAAGGGGCAGATATGCATTAGGCATTTTCAGGTTTCCATTTGATATTGCACCCAATACTTGGTTTTTGATTTTTGTTTACAGGTTGTTTGTTGAGCAGTGCATTTAGAGCATTTCTAATATCCTTACCATCCACAGGAATGTCATTGCTTGGACGCGAATCGTCCATTTGCCCTCTGTAAATTAACTCTAATCGATCATCAAACACGTAAAAATCTGGTGTGCATGCTGCATCATATGCTTTTGCTATCTGTTGTGATGAATCATATAGGTACGGGAAAATATAACCTTCATTTTTGGCCGTTTCCTTCATGTTATCCGGTCCATCCTGTGGATACTTCTCCACGTCGTTGCTGGAAATGGCAATGAAATTGATGCCTTTGGGTTTGTAATCTTTAGCAATACGTACCAATTCAGGATTCACATGCTTTACAAAAGGGCAGTGGTTGCAAATGAACACAATGACGGTTCCGTTAAGACCTGAACAATCTTCAAGTCTGACGTTATCGCCTGTTACTGTATCCAGTAACTTAAAGTCGGGCGCTTTAGTGCCAAGGGGCAACATGGTAGAGGCAGTTTGAGCCATTTTTTTGTTTTTTATGTAGGTTGAAATCTTTAATTTTATCCAATGGAAAAGATAGTAACTTTTGAAGACTTCTCCAAGGTAGATTTGCGAATTGGGACAATAATTAACGTTGAGGATTTTCCCGAAGCGCGAAACCCTGCCTATCAACTGACGATTGATTTTGGTGCTTTGGGCATCAAAAAATCATCAGCACAGATAACCACACTTTACAAAAAGGAAGAATTGTTGAATAGACAGATTGTGGCCGTTGTCAATTTTCCCAAAAAACAGATTGCCAAATTTATGAGTGAATGTTTGGTGGTGGGAGCCGTAAATGGCAAAGATGTCATTTTATTGAATCCTGAACGGAAAGTAAAGAATGGTTCCGCGGTGAGCTAAAAAAAACCACTACTTTGTGAGGTAGTGGTTATTATTTAGTGTCTAATCAGCTTTATTATTAGATATCATCAAAATCGATATCCGTAAAACTGTCAGTTGTTGTTGAAGTTTCTTCAGAGACATTGCTTGCTACATCGTCGGCATCATTATAGTCCATCTTTTTGTAATCTTTTTGATGACGTTCGCTAATGACTTCGTCTCCTTTTTCGTCAAGAATATAATCGGTCATTTCTCTTAAGATTTCATTGAATTCTGTAAAGTCTTCTTTATAGAGATAGATTTTGTGTTTTTTGTAGTGAAAAGAACCGTCATCGTTGGTAAACTTTTTGCTTTCAGTGATGGTTAGATAATAATCGTCCGCCTTAGTAGACCTAACATCAAAAAAATAGGTTCGCCGACCTGCTCTCAATACTTTGGAGTAAATCTCTTCTTTCTCCATCATTCCATTATTATCACTCATGATTTTTTAATTTAATTTGATTTTGTGTCTCAAAAATCTAAAAAAAAAGTATAGCAACCAACTAAAAGTATCATTTCTTTTCATGGATTATCATTTTTACCTAGTGGATGAAGTGTAAGAAATGAAGGATGAAACACTTGGTACATTTAATTTGTGACAGATTCGGTAAGCTGTTTTAGATATAGATTCTTATAATATCCTTCAGAATTTATCAAACTTTCGTGTGTTCCTTTTTGAAGTACCTCACCATCTTCCAAAACAATTATTTTGTCTGCATTTTTGGCTGATGACACACGGTGACTAACAATGATAGTGGTTTTGTCTCTGGTCACCTTCATTAAGTTTTTAAGTATTTTTTCCTCCGTTTCGGTATCAACGGCCGACAAACAATCATCGAACAATAGAATTTGAGGTTCTTTGATGATGGCTCTGGCAATAGAGATACGTTGTTTTTGCCCTCCAGAAAGCGTGATGCCCCGTTCGCCCAAAATCGTATCATATCCATTGGTAAATTTTTTGATGTTTTTATGCACATCTGCATTTTTTGCGGCTTCAATGACATCTTCTTCTGTAGCATCTTCCTTGCCAAACATAATATTGTTCTTGATGGTATCTGAAAACAAGAATGCATCTTGTGGCACATAGCCGATGCTGTGGCGCAAATCAGTAAGATTAAGTTGGTCTATATCTATGCTGTCAATTAAAATTTGCCCTTGTTGAACATCGTACAGGCGACCAATCAAGTCAAGTATTGTAGATTTGCCTGAGCCCGTTTTGCCTAAAATAGCCAATGTCTCACCTCTTTTCAATTCAAAGCTCACATTCTTCAATGCTTTAATGTTGGTATCCGGATATGTAAATGTGACGTTTTTGAATTCAATATGCCCTTCAATTTTAGAGCGGTTGGTAACTTTATTTTTTATTTCCGGTTCTTGTTTAAGAAACTCGTTGATGCGCTTTTGGGAAGCTTCCGCTCTTTGAATCACTGAGGTCACCCAACCAACAGTCGCCACTGGCCACGTAAGCAAGTTGACATAAATAATAAATTTTGCAATAACACCAAGGCTTTCAATTTCACCATTCATATATTGAACTCCACCGATATAAATGACGATGATATTGCTCAACCCAATCAAGAAGATCATCAAAGGAAAAAATAATGCCTGTACTTTTACCAAGTCGAGGTTTTTTTGCCTGTTTTCGAGAGAAAGTGCGTCAAAGTCAACATTGATTTGGGGTTCAATGCCATAAGATTTAATCACAGAAATACCACTGAAAGTTTCCTGCGAAAAAGTGGAAAGTTTTGAGAGCCATACCTGTACAATGGTGCTTTTTTTATGTATTTTTTTGCTCAACACATAAATGAAATAAGACAATATGGGTAATGGAATGATGGTATAAAGCGTCAAGGTTGGTGCTTCCCGAAACATCAAGATTAAAGCAATCACAAACAGTGTCAAGGTATTGATACTATACATAATGGCCGGACCCACATATTCGCGCACTTTGCCGACGTCTTCGCTGATTCGGTTCATCAAATCACCAGTTCGGTTGGATTTGTAGAAATTGAGAGATAAACGCTGATATTGCTGATAGACTTCGTTCTTTAAGTCATATTCTACATATCTAGAAACATTGATAAGTGTTTGGCGCATCAAAAAAGTAAAGACACCACCAATGATGGCAGCTCCAACGATATAAAGGATGTTTTTGAGCAGTTCAATTTTGACGACCGAGACATCAGTCACCAACCCTTTTCTATATTCATCGATAATATCCACGGATGAACCTACCAATTCGGGCGTGAACAATAAAAATATTCTGGCAATGATGGTAATCAAGATTCCCGATAGAAGTCTATATCGATACTTGTAGAAATACTTATTAATATGTTTTAACTCTTTCATTCAAATAATTTGAGGCTCCATAAGTTTTTAACAATATCGTATTTTAAGGACGATATTTTTGCTAATACTCCAATATTGATTTATTTTTGCAAGCTGTTTTTAGATAATCTTCAAACACTTATTTTAATTATTACTATATGACTTCAGAAATCATACAACCAAAAGAACTAATCAAAATTGACCCAGTATTTGGTCAAGTTTCTTTTGATGACCACGAACAAATCGTTTTTTGCAACGACAAAGATACTGGTTTAAAAGCAATAATTGGTATCCATAACACAGTTTTGGGTCCTGCACTTGGAGGCACCAGAATGTGGAGTTATGGCAACGAATGGGAAGCATTAAACGATGTGTTGCGTCTTTCTAGAGGGATGACTTTTAAGTCTGCCATTACAGGGCTAAATCTTGGTGGAGGTAAAGCCGTTATCATTGGAGATGCCAAAACACAAAAAACACCTGAATTGATGCGTAAGTTTGGGGAGTTTGTACATTCTCTGAGCGGAAAATACATTACTGCGGAAGACGTGGGCATGACCACTGAAGATATGGACACAGTTAGAGAAGTGACTCCTTATGTTACTGGAATTTCTGAAAGCAAAGGTGGAGCAGGCAATCCTTCCCCAATTACCGCTTATGGTGTTTTTATGGGAATGAAAGCTGCTGCCAAATTTAAGTTTGGCTCAGATGTGTTGGAAGACAAAACAATCTTTGTTCAAGGAATAGGTCATGTTGGAGAAGCGTTGGTGGAGCATTTGGTGAATGAAGGTGCTAAAGTAACGATTGCAGATATCAGTCAAGAGCGTTTGGAAAGTGTACGTTCCAAATATAATGTTACGATTTATGGAGGTAAAGATTTATATAGTGAACCAATGGACATCTATGCGCCTTGCGCACTTGGAGCTACTATAAATGATCAAACTATCAACAAGCTGAAAGCTCAAATTATCGCTGGTGCTGCCAATAATCAATTAGCAGAAGATAAACATGGGAAAATGCTTCAGGATATGGGTATTGTCTATGCACCAGATTTCTTGATTAATGCAGGTGGGATTATTAACGTATATGCCGAATTGGAAAATTATGGCAAGCAGGAAATCATTCGCAAAACAGAGAACATTTACAACACCACTTTAGAGATACTTGAGCGTGCCAAAGCCAATGGCGTTACAACCAACATGGCAGCGTTGAATATGGCCAAAGAGCGCATTGAAACACGTAGAATTGAAAATTTGAAATAATTAAGTTTAAAAGAAATTTTTATTCCAATTTTATAAAATAAGGTTATTTTTGCAGGGCGAAAGTTTAAAAACTTCGCCCTTTTCAATTAAAAAAGTTCTTTGCAAATGCTCAATAGAAGACACATACGTATCAAAGTCATGCAAACCTTATATGCCTTTGACGGAACGGAAAGCGATGATTTTAAGAAAGATGAAAAATTCTTGCTCCAGAGCTTAGAGAATATGTATGATTTGTACTTGATGCAGTTGTCGTTGCTTGTAGAAATCCAAAAGCGAGCAGAAGACCATCAAGGGAAAATCCAAAAAAAGCATCTTGCTACACAAGAAGAAAAAAATCCAAACAGAAAATTTGTCAATAACGAAATTCTTCAATTATTGAAGAATGATCAAGCTCTTAAAAATGAGCTTGAAAAACGTAAAATAGATTTCTGGTATCTTGATTTTGAATATGTGGACATTATTTACAAATCAATTTTGGAAAGTGAACTCTACAAAGAATATATGTCCACCAAGACTTCCGATTTTAAGGAAGACCGACATTTTATTGTGGACATGTTTTCAGAAATCATTGCGCCTAACAATAAATTGTACGACTATATCGAAGACAAAAAACTGACATGGATTGACGATTTGCCAGTAATAAATACGATCATCCAAAAATTACTGCGAAAAGCAAAAATGGATTCGCCTCCCAATTTTTTCACTCCAAAACTTTATAAAGATTTAGACGACAGGGATTATGCTGTAGAACTTTTCAAGAAAACATTGCTGAACCGCTCGAAGCTGAATGAAGAAATTGCCCAAAAAACAGTCAATTGGGATTCGGAGCGCATTGCCAATGTAGATGCCATTATACTACAAATGGCTATTTGTGAGTTTCAAAAATTCCCATCCATACCAGTTAAGGTAACTATCAATGAATATTTGGAAATCGCCAAAGAATATTCGACACCCAAAAGCAGTTTTTTCATAAATGGTATTTTGGATAAAATTGTAAAGGAATATACCGAAGAAGGGAAACTAAATAAAATAGGTAGAGGATTGATGTAGTAAATAAAATTCACTACTTTTATGCCCTCAAATTTAAATACTAAATAAATATTTATATCATGAAAAAAGTAATTTTAGGTTTAAGCGCAATATGTTTGGTCGCTTTTACTTCATGCAAAGACAATGCTGAAAGCAAAGTTAAATCTGAAAACGTTGCAGATGCTGCACAAAGAGATGCAAATTCAGGTAAACTTCCAGCGATTGAGTTTAATGAAACAGAACACGATTTTGGCACAATTCCGAACGGAATTCCAGTATCAACAATTTTTAAATACAAAAACACTGGATCTTCTCCTTTAGTGGTCAGTGATATCAAAAGTACTTGTGGATGTACTGTACCATCAAACTGGACCAAAGAGGTAATGCCAGGAGAAACGGGTGAATTTACTGTGGAGTTCAATGGTAAAGGAAATGGCAATCAAATAAGTAAGACCATTACTATGACTACCAACACTGAGAAAGGTTCAGAAGCTGTAACCATTAAAGCATTTGTAGAAGCTGATCCAAATGCTCCAAAAAAAGATTCTAATAAAGCATCAATAATGCAGCAACCTTCTACTTCTTCTGCTGCTACTGTAAAGACCAGTACACAAGCAGGCCACGAAGGGCATAACCACGATTAATTGATAGAATGGGAGATTTAGGTTCTTTTTTACCAATTATAGCCATGTTTGCCGTTGTGTATTTCTTCATGATTGCACCACAGATGAAACGCGCTAAACAAGAAAAAAAGTTTGCAAACGAATTAAAAGTAGGAGATAAAGTGATTACCAAAAGTGGTATGTACGGAAAAATTGCAGGAATGAATGACAAAGATAATAGTTGTGTGATTGAGACCTTAGCTGGAAAAATCAAATTTGACCGTTCGGCCATTTCAATGGAATCCAGTAAAAAAATAAATACTTCGTCAGAATCCTGATGTTATAAAGCTTGATTCATTAAAAAAAAAGCCACTTATATGAAGTGGCTTTTTTTTTTAGCAGTTTTTATACTTGTCGTTCAGACCAATCCCTTTAATAATCAATGGTTTTATCTTTTCTATTCGAGATAACTTTGTGTCCTCCCGTTTGGCAGTCTCTATATATTCGGCATATTCCCGTTGTTTGTAAGGGGTCAGCATTTTGAAGGCATCTCGTAACACATGATTGTCATCAAGGACTGTTTTAAGTTCAGCAGGTATATTTACATGTTTGCCTTTTTTTTCTGGTTTGATAATTTTACCGAGCTTTTGGTTTTCGATGGCTTCTTTCACATAACCCATTATGGCATTTTTATCAATATCTTCCATTTTCTCGAATCGCATTTGACGCAAGCCTTTGGTGGTTTCTTGGGCAGCTATTAAGAGATTTTTTTCATCCTTTAAAAAGACACCATTAAAGAACCAAATACCGAAATGGTGCTTATGGGCACCAAACCCCAATACTTTTTTTCCTTTGATTTCATATACAGGTGAATTCCATTTGAGGGTTTCTTCAAGTTCTGTAGAGTTCATTATTTTTCTCAAAACTTCAAGTTCGTCTCCAAAGTGAGAATTGACCTCGATATATTCTTCAACTGAATTGACTTTCTTCATAATATTTTTTTTTCTGAATTGGATTTATTTTTCTAATGCAGTCAATTCAGCAATCTTGCAAATGACTTCAGTAGCTTTTATCATACTTTCCACAGGAACATACTCATAACGTCCATGAAAGTTGTGGCCACCAGCAAAAATATTTGGGCAGGGAAGCCCTTTATAGCTCAATTGGGCTCCATCTGTTCCACCTCTGATGGGCTTTATGATAGGCTTTACCCCAACCTGTTTCATGGCTTCTTCTGCAATGTCAACAATGTGCAGTACAGGCTCTACCATCTCCTTCATATTAAAATATTGGTCTTTGATTTCAATGATTATAACCTCTCTCTCATATTGTGAGTTGATTTCATCAGCTAGATTTTGCATCATCTTTTTTCGAGCCTCAAAATGCTTTTTATCATGATCTCGAATGATGTAGCTCAAAACGGTTTCTTCAACTTTTCCTTCAATGCTTGACAAATGAAAAAATCCTTGGTAGCCCTCAGTATGTTCTGGAGTTTCCAATTCAGGTAGTGAGTTGATGAACTCTGTGGCAATGTACATCGAATTGACCATTTTTCCCTTGGCATAGCCAGGATGGACTATTTTTCCTTTTACCTTGACCACTGCGCTTGCTGCATTGAAGTTCTCGAATTCCAATTCGCCAATTTGGCTTCCATCCATTGTATAAGCCCATGCAGCACCAAATTTCTCGACATCAAATTTATGTGCGCCACGACCTATTTCTTCATCAGGTGTAAAACACACCCGTATCGTTCCATGTTTGATTTCCGGATTCTGGATTAAATATTCCATGGCTGATACAATCTCTGTGATTCCTGCCTTGTCATCAGCCCCTAAAAGGGTAGTGCCGTCCGTTGTTATCAAGGTTTGTCCTTTGTATAATAATAAATCATCAAACAAATCCGGTGAAAGTACAATATCCAGTTCTTCGTTTAGAATGATATCCTTGCCATCGTAATTTTCAATAATTTGAGGATTGACATTTGCTCCTGTAAAATCAGGTGTCGTATCAAAATGCGACACAAAACCAATTACTGGAACTTCATGGTCAACATTACTTGGCAACGTTGCCATTACATAAGAATTTGGGTCAATGGAAACATCTTTCATTCCTATTGAAATGAGTTCTTTGGTCAAAGCATGTGCCAAATCCCATTGTTTTGATGAGCTTGGAGTAGTGTCAGATTTCGGGTCAGATTCAGTATCAACGATAACATAACTAATAAATCGGTCGATGATGCGTTGTTTGTCGAGCATTTGTGATGGTTTTATTCGTATTTCAAAAGTACCAATAATTTTCAAAATGGATATTGGGAATTTTTATGAAATGAATGGTATTTTTGCACAACACTATCGACATTATGTACAAATTATTCCTTAGACCGCTACTTTTTTGCTTTGACCCAGAGAAAGTACATTACTTCACATTTTCTTTCATTAGAGCTGTAAGCAAAATCCCAGGAATTACCTTTCTTTTTAAAAAAATGTATCTTATTGAAGACAAAAGACTTGAGCGTCATCTTTTTGGAATGACTTTTAAAAACCCTGTCGGATTGGCCGCAGGATTTGACAAAGACGCCAAATTATACAATGAATTGAGCAATTTTGGATTCGGATTCATAGAAATAGGCACCCTAACACCAAAACCGCAAGATGGGAACCCAAAAAAGCGGTTGTTTCGGCTGAAAGCCGATAATGCCATAATCAATAGAATGGGTTTTAACAATGGCGGTGTTGAAGCAGCGGTTTTAAGATTGAAAAAAAATAAAAATGTGTTGATAGGTGGAAATATCGGCAAAAACAAACTGACACCAAATGAAGAAGCCGTTGAAGACTATAAAATATGCTTCGACGCCTTGTTTGAGTATGTCGATTATTTTGTGGTGAATGTGAGTTCGCCAAATACTCCCAATTTAAGAGCGCTTCAGGACAAAGAGCCATTGACAAAACTTTTGAAAGATTTAAAAATCGAAAATTTAAAAAAACAAAATCCCAAACCTATCCTCTTGAAAATAGCTCCCGATTTGACAAATGAACAGTTGTTGGACATCATTGATATCATTAGTGAAACTAAAATTGATGGAGTGATTGCTACCAACACAACGATTTCGAGAGAAGTTTTGCAAGATGAAAATAAAAAGCAAATAGGAGGTTTAAGCGGCAAACCATTGACCAAACGTTCCACAGAAGTGATTCGATTTTTGGCTGAAAAAAGCAATAAGCGTTTCCCAATCATCGGAGTGGGCGGTATCCATTCTTCAGAAGATGCGATAGAAAAACTAGAAGCAGGAGCAGATTTGGTTCAACTTTACACAGGTTTTATCTATGAAGGTCCAAAATTGGTAAGAGATATCAATAAAGCTATACTGTCTAGATAAATTTATCCGAAGCTCAATTCCATTAGGTAATCATCCATTATAAAACCGTTTCCAATATCTATTTGGATGGATTCTTTAATTTCAAATCCACGCTTCTTGTACCATTCGATGGAATTGGTGTTGTTTTTATTTACGGTAAGCCAAAGAGTTTTAAACTCTTTTTTTTTGGCTTCTTTCAAAGCAAAATCCATTAGTTTCTCCCCTAAGCCAAAACCTCTATAATCTGCATCAACATAAATTTTACTTATCATCATTTTTTTGTTTTTGGTATCAGATACCAAAGCCAAATAACCACAATAGCTATGATCGTAAGAAATGAGATAATAACAATATCCTTCATTGATTTGCTTTAAAAAGGCATCTGCATTCTGAAATTTCTCAATCATGTAATCCACTTGTGCTTGTCCAATGATAGGAACATAATGTTGATTCCATATTTTATGGGCCAATTTTTCTGTGATTGAAATTTGCTCTTGGGATGTAACTGGAGTAATCAATGCGTTTTATTTAGTTGATAAAGTTATAAAAATGCCATCAATATAACGTGTGGAATTTCTTTTAGTAATAATTGAAAATAGTTTTGAGCACCATATTCTTTATTATCTTTGAAGCTTATGAGTAGCCAAATAAAAATCATTGAATGTCCACGCGATGCCATGCAGGGGATAAAAAACTTTATTCCAACAGAAAAAAAGGTTCAATACATACAGTCCTTGTTGCGTGTAGGTTTTGATACGATTGATTTTGGAAGTTTCGTCTCTCCAAAAGCCATTCCGCAAATGGTTGACACTGCCGAAGTGTTGTCAAGACTGGATTTGACAAATACCAAAAGCAAACTTTTGGCGATTATTGCCAATACCAGAGGTGCAGAAGACGCTTCGATTCATTCGCAAATTGATTATTTGGGATATCCTTTTTCAATTTCTGAAAACTTCCAAATGCGTAATACCCATAAAACGATAGCACAATCCGTTGTTACTTTAAATGAGATTTTGGAAATTGCCAATGCATCCAACAAAGAAGTTGTAGTATATATATCCATGGGATTTGGAAATCCTTATGGAGACCCTTGGAACGTGGATATTGTGGGCTATTGGACGGAACGATTGGCCCAAATGGGAGTGAAAATTTTATCATTGAGCGATACCGTTGGAACTTCAAACCCCGAAAATATTGATTATTTGTTTTCAAATTTAATTCCACAATACCCTCATATCGAGTTCGGGGCACATCTGCATACAACACCAACCAGCTGGCATGAAAAGGTAGATGCAGCTTACAAAGCTGGATGCCGACGTTTTGATGGAGCCATTCAGGGCTTTGGTGGTTGTCCTATGGCAAAGGATGAATTGACAGGCAACATGCCTACTGAAAAATTGTTGTCTTATTTTACCTCAAAGAAAAGCAATGATTTAAATGCCCTTAGTTTTGAAAGTGCTTACAATGAAGCCAGTAAGATATTTACTGTTTATCATTGATTTGTTTTTTTTGAAGTCTTTTAAAATATCCAATTTTAAATTCTCGTATATTTAGTTTGAATGAAATAATATGTAATGAAAATTGTAATGTTTTTATGGATTTTGTTTTTGCCTTATACTATAGTGGCGAAGGAATGGAAATGCCTAAAAGAGTTTCAGAAAGAAACCAACAAAGCAACTTTGCCTCCCCAAGATTGGTTAAAATCTGACAGAAAACACAAAACAGCAGTTTGGATGAACGCAAATCAATACAACCTTATCAATAACAGGCCCCAAGAATACACAACCTTCAAGCAGCGAAAAGATTTTTTTGATTGGATTGATTCCGAACTAAAAGCAAAAGGGCATGAAGTCGTTTGGCCTTCCATGGCTTATTTTATTTGTAACAAATTGCGTTTGCTGGAGTGTTTTCCGTATCAAATGCTCACCAACAAAAAAATGAAATTATATGCAAAACAGGGAAGCGAAGTTGTTTTTTCAAATTCATTTAATGCTTTAAAGGAATTATATCTTTCCCCAACAATTTTAAAAGCACAAGATGCAAAAGAATGGGATAAAATGATTCTTCACGACGAACAATACATTTGGATTGATGCTGTGTATCAAACCATGGATGAACGCAGTATTAAGCACATTGAACAGATTGCCAAAGGTAAATCATTTTATAGCATGTTTGTTCCAAAAGCGATACGATTTGAAGGTGATATCTCTAATGCTCAAGATCGATATGACTTTGCTTTGCACAAACTCAGGTATTATTGCAAATCATTTGACAAATAAATAAAATTGAATTTGTAATAATAGTTGTATCTTTGCGTGCAATTAAATTTTAATTGCGATGATGTCACATCAAAACAAAATAGTAGGTGAAGGATTGACCTATGATGACGTTTTACTCGTCCCAGCCTTTTCCGAAGTACTGCCTCGCGAAGTCAATATCCAGACACAATTCACCCGTAATATAAGAATCAATATTCCCATCGTTTCCGCAGCTATGGATACGGTCACCGAAAGCGCCATGGCTATTGCTATTGCTCGTGAAGGTGGTATCGGTGTTCTTCATAAAAACATGACAATTGCCGAACAGGCAAATGAAGTTCGGAAAGTAAAACGTGCTGAAAGCGGGATGATCACTGATCCTGTAACGTTAAATCTGTCTGCAAAAGTATTGGATGCTAAACAGAATATGGCAGAGCACAGTATTGGAGGCATTCCAATTGTAGACGAAAATGGGACATTGAAAGGAATTGTCACCAATCGAGATTTGCGTTTTGAAAAGGATAACAGCAGGCCGATTGTGGAAGTGATGACCAAAGACAATTTGATTACTGCTCCAGTTGGGACATCCTTACAGGATGCTGAAGGAATTCTTCAAAAGAATAAAATCGAAAAACTCTTGATTGTTGATGACAATTACAAATTGGCTGGTTTAATAACTTTTAGGGACATAACTAAATTAACTACAAAACCAATTTCCAATAAAGATGGTTTTGGACGGTTGAGAGTTGCAGCTGCACTTGGTGTTACTTCGGATGCGGTCGATAGAGCAGAGGCTTTAGTGAAATCTGGTGTAGATGCCGTGATTATTGATACAGCCCACGGACATACCAAAGGGGTTGTGTCTATTCTTAAAGACATCAAACAAAAGTTTCCAAAATTGGAAGTGGTTGTTGGAAACATAGCAACAGGAGCAGCTGCTAAATATTTGGTAGAGGCTGGAGCAGATGCCGTAAAAGTGGGAATTGGGCCTGGGTCTATTTGTACTACACGAGTTGTCGCAGGAGTTGGATTTCCACAATTTTCTGCGGTGTTAGAGGTAGCAGAAGCCATTAAAGGTTCTGGTGTTCCGGTAATTGCCGATGGTGGAATCCGCTATACTGGCGATATTCCAAAAGCAATAGCTGCAGGTGCTGATACAGTCATGTTGGGCTCCTTGCTTGCAGGGACCAAAGAATCACCCGGCGAAACCATCATTTATGAAGGGCGAAAATTTAAGTCCTATCGTGGTATGGGTTCGGTGGAAGCTATGAAACAAGGCAGTAAAGACCGTTATTTTCAGGATGTCGAAGACGATATCAAAAAACTGGTGCCAGAAGGCATCGTAGGTCGTGTACCTTATAAAGGCGATTTGTTTGAAAGCATCCATCAATTTGTAGGTGGACTCCGTGCAGGTATGGGCTATTGTGGAGCCAAAGACATCGCGACCTTAAAAGAAACTGGGCAGTTTGTAAAGATTACAGCTTCTGGAATCAATGAAAGCCATCCCCATGATGTGACGATTACTAAGGAATCGCCCAATTACTCTAGGTAGCCTTAATTTAGTTACTTTAATTTACGGAGCGTAAAATGCCATTGTAAGGTTTTGAAAAGCTCTATGTTCATGTAGAGTTTAAGATGCTTGGAGTTGAGTTTTTCTTTAAACCTAATCGCAGATTTATTGAAATAATTGCTGATGCTGTATTTTGTGGTAATGCCCTTTTCTTCTAGGTAGCGGTAGCTAAAATAACGCAAATAGGGAGCAAGATTCATGCCCCTAAAATCATCAAATGTAAACATATTCAGAAGATAGGCCTCATTTGGCTTAATCTCGAATACTCTGTTCTTAAAAATAAAATCCTTCAATTCCACAAACATATAAGCAGCAACATCTCCATTATGAACAAGCCCAACACATTCTTGACCTTGTTTTAAACTTTGTGAAATTTTTTCTTGATTTAGGATATCTGATTTTTCCAATAATGTTTTGATTTCATCTGAATCTAAGCTTTTGAAGGCGAAATGTTGATCAGTGGATTTCAATACAGGCTTTTCAGAAACAGTTGCCTCCTCCTGAACCCAATAATAGGGCATGATGTCTATTCCAATTTTAGCCACAGCATGCCTCAGACCTTGAAGTAGCAATCCATGTCTAATTAAACTCCATACCTGAGATACACTGTAGGGGGATTTGTTTTTTCCTGAATCAATTATAGTTTGTGCCATCTACTTAATCATTGAAAACTCGACCATAAGCCCCATTTCCGGGTAAAAGATTCATCTTTGTTCGAAATTCTTCTGGAGTCATTATTTCGCGTTCGTTCGCTTCAGCTATAATATGTACACGTTGTATCATTTCCAAATTGGTGGCTAATCGTGTTCTTGAGCTATCGTACCAAATATTATCCTCAAGGCCAACTCTTACACCACCTCCAACTGCTATTGACAAAGAGTTCATTTTCAATTGATTGTTGCCGATGCCAGCCAAACTCCAATAGGAATTTTTTGGAAGGTCATTGATCATTACACCTGTATGAAGCAAATCAGCTTGAGCACAAGCTATGTTTCCGAAGAGAAGATTAAAGTAATAAGGAGGTTGAATGAGTTTTTTGACTTCAAGATATTTTGCGTAATTGATCATACCATTGTCAAATACTTCCAATTCTGGTACAACCTCATTTTCTTTCATCACTCTGGCCAGGTCCTGAACCATTTGTGGCGAATTGATACTCGCTTGTGTATTGAAATTTAAAGAACTTAATGTCAAACTTCCCATATCAGGCTTTAGATCACCTTTCAGTAGAACGGCATCCGAGCGTTGTTCCAATTCACTAAAATCTCGTCCACTCAATGAGACACAGAGTACCAGTGTGGGAGCATATTTTCTAATTCCGCTGATAATGTCGGCATAAATTTCTTTTTCGTAGGCAGGTTTTCCTGATAGTGCATTTCTAGCATGCAAATGCACCATGGTGATGCCCAATTCACTCACTCGATGGACGTCCTCAACAATTTCTGAAACGCTCACAGGTACATGAGGTGTCATTTTTTTAGTCGGAATCATTCCTGTTGGAGTGAAATTAATGATTAATTTTTCTTCCAAAACTTAATTTCTTAGGGTAATAAATTGTTCTTTGTTATTGGTTAACTACGTTGCAAAATAGTAAAAGTATTGATTTTCTGTTAGAAACAAAGATGACAGGCCGTTTTGAACGATGATTGGTATATAACGTCATTTAAGTTATTGCTAGGACACATTAAATTTTCGTTAATAATATGTAAAAAAAAGAATAGTTTTTAAGATGGTAAAAATGTATGTTTGTTTTCCTAAACTATTTTAAATGACAGTGACGGAGTTCGAACCTATCATAAAGGTCATTGAGGAAGCTTATGAAATACCACACCTCAATGCCACACGCAAAATTTCGGCATTACTGCCACACGATTATTACCAGACCGACAAACGCTATCCCGTCCTCTATCTTCAGGATGGGCAGAATTTATTTAATCCATCAGCACCGTTTGGCGATTGGGCCATTGATAAGTCCTTGGGAAAATTGGCAGAAAAAGGATTGAGCGATATAATCATCATCGCCATAGACCATGGTGAGAAAGAACGTATCAACGAATATCTGCCATATTTTCATCCGCGATTTGGAGAAGGAAAAGGGGGCTTCTATATTCAGTTCATGATTGAAAAATTGATACCTTACATCAATAGTAACTATCGCACGTTGCCCGATTTTCACAATACAGGCATAGGTGGTAGCTCCATGGGAGCGCTCATAAGTCTCCACGCAGGCTTGTCAAACCCTGGCGTGTTCGGTAAGATGATGATTTTTTCTCCCAGCTTATGGATTTCAAAAACCATTTTCAATCATACCAAATCATTTTCCCCTTTGCAGGAATCAAGGATTTATCTGTACGCCGGAGGTCAAGAAAGCCACGAACATTTGCCCAATGCACAAAAACTTGAAAAAATAATTCGTAATAAAATGACTGAAAATCATAATATTGATTTCCATTTTTCAGTCAATGAGTTTGGCAACCATTCAGAAACCCATTGGCGGGAGGAATTCCCAAAAGCAGTGGAATGGTTATTTTTTAATAAAAAATGATGGACTACAAACACATTCAAAACATAGACAAAACCAAGGATTTGATTGTTCCTGTTAAAAAGAACGATTCAAAATCCTTGAAAAATTACACTTCGGTAAAAGACTTAAATTTCAATGGCGACTTCGGCAGCATTTCAACGCTGTATGGCGCCAAAGGAAATAAGATATATCTGTTGGGCATTGGCGAAGATAAAGACAATGTAAAGTTGGTCGAAGCCTTCAGGAAACTATGTTTTGAAACAAAAAAGTATTGGAGCAACAGTATTCAGTTGGTAGGAGGAGAGCTGTCTGAAGAGGATATTCGCAAGGCGGTGACAGGCTTGGAATTGGGAACTTATGACATAGGCCAATTCAAATCAAAAAAGGAAAAAGCTACCAAATTCACTGTGGAAGTATCCTCATCAAAAAATATCAAATCCCAGTTGCAAGAAGGCAAACTGACTGGCGAAACGGTCAATCGTATCAAAGCATTGGTCGATGCACCTGCCAATCATAAAACGCCTGAATTCCTTGGTAATTGGGCAAAAGAGTCTTCAAAGGCATCAAATTACAAATGCACAGTGTTGCACCAAGACGAGCTTAAAAAGCAAGGCTTCGATGCGGTGATGGCTGTCGGTCAAGGCAGTACAAATCCGCCTGTGGTCATCATCAATGAGTATATGCCGAAGAAAGGCAAAAAGGTCGATATTGGCTTGGTCGGCAAGGGCATCACCTTCGATACAGGTGGTCTCTCCATCAAATCATCCACTAATTTGCATTATATGAAGAGCGATATGGGTGGCGCAGCGGTGGTGTTGGGTGTGGTAGAACTGGTCGCCAAACTAAAACTGAATGTCAACATTGTAGGTATTGTATGCTCTGCCGAAAATGCCGTGGACAGCAACAGTTACCGTCCTGGTGATGTCATCAATTCGTATTCTGGCAAAACCATCGAAATCATTGACACTGATGCCGAAGGACGTTTGGTCTTGGCAGACGGATTGAATTACATCATCAAAAAGTTCAAACCAGAACAAGTGATTGACTTGGCAACCTTAACGGGAAGCGTGGTGCAAACCTTGGGTTATTTCGCGGCTGGTATGTTCTCAAACAATACTGAAATGTCCAACCAAATGTCAAAAGTCGGCTATGAAACCAACGAGCGTGTGTGGCCATTGCCATTGTTTGAAGATTATGAAAGTGACCTGCACAGCGATGTGGCCGATTTACGAAACTTCAGTGGCAAACCCATTGCAGGTGCCATCACGGCTGCAAAGTTTTTAGAAGCCTTTACAGAAGAACACAAAAGTTGGATGCACTTGGACATCGCTGGCGTGTCCTTTGGCGATTCACCCTATGCAAAGATGAAAAGCGCATCAGGCTATGGCGTACAGTTGATTACCAATTATATTAAAACGAAAACAGCGAAATAATTAAATTTATTTTCTATTTTTAGTAAATAAACCGTCTTTGTTCTTGATTCTAACAGCGAAGCGGTCTAACATCTTTATAACCATGTCCAAAAACCACCCTCTCAATTTCCTCTGCATCACCACCTACCATAAAGGTCAGGATTTTATGAAAAGCTGCAAGGCAGAAGGCAATAATGTCTATCTATTGACGAAAAAGAAACTCGAAAACGAGATTTGGCCTTGGGAATCTATTGATGATGTGTTTTGGATTGACGAGTGGAATCAAAATGATGTCGTAAAGGGAATTGCATATAAGTTCAGAAACATCAAGTTTGATAGGTTTGTGGCTTTGGATGATTTTGATGTGGAAAAGGTAGCGATGCTTCGAGAACATTTCCGAATGGCTGGAATGGGTAGAACAACGGCACATTATTTTAGGGACAAGTTGGCGATGCGTATGAAGGCGAAGGAAGAAGGCGTTAATGTGCCTGCATTTACGTCCTTGTTTTACGATGGCGACATCAACGAGTATGCAGATACGGTAAGTCCACCTTGGTTGTTGAAACCGCGAATGGAAGCCTCGGCAACGGGCATCAAAAAAATTCATAGCAAGGATGAACTGTGGCAAATTGTTCACGGATTGGGCGATGAGCGCGATAATTATTTAGTAGAGAAGTTTGCACCAGGTGATGTATACCACGTGGATGGATTGACTGTGGATGGAAAAGTAATTTTCTCTCGAGTAAGTAAATATTTAGACACACCTTTTGAAGTGGCGCATGGAGGTGGCATTTTCCGTTCGGCAAGTTGCGAGATAGGAAGCAAAGTTGAAAAAGGATTGACCAAGATGAATGCCGATGTGATGAAAGCCTTCGGAATGCAGTTTGGAGCGTCGCATACAGAATTCATTCAAAATAGAGAATCTGGAGAGTTGTTCTTCTTGGAAACTTCGTCTAGGGTAGGAGGGGCCAATTTGGCGGAGATGGTAGAGTTTGCATCTGGCATTAACCTTTGGGGCGAATGGGCAAAAATCGAATCAACAAACCTTAAAAAGCAAAAATACACGCTTCCAAAAGCCAATAACAAATACGCTGGAATCGTAGTGTCCTTAAGCCGTTATGAACATCCAGACACCTCCAGTTTTACGGAAAATGAAATCGTGTGGCGTATGCATAAGCCGTGGCACATTGGTTTAATAGTAGTATCCGACAGCAGCGAGCGCGTTATGGAATTGCTGGATAATTATACAAAACGTATTTCAGAAGAATTCCACGCCAGTTTACCTGCACCGCCAAAATCGTTGTGAAAAATTATTCTTTATCTGCCCAGTAGGAGATTTCAAATTCAAAAGAACTTGACTTTTCGGGATTGATATAGACATTACCAGAGCCACCATTCAATTTTATGCCGCCTTCAGTTTCCCAATTGCCTCGGGTAAATTTAAATTCAGCTGGAGATTTTAAATTGAGTTTAATGCTTCTCTGAAAATCAGATATACGTTGCATTTTAACATCACTAGGGTTCCAATTCCCTAAAGCCTCTTGATTTCCTGTGATATAAACATCATCCTCCTTATTCAAGACTTTCAAGTTAATTGTGACTTCATATGATTTTGAAGAAAGATTCGGAAGAAATTCATCACGAATCTTAAAATAGGATTTGAAGCCATACATTAAACTTGGCGCAAAAGTAGGCCAATGACTTTCTTCTGGAAATTCTTTGATGACGCTAGTCAATTTGTCTGATGGTACTGAATTATTTAAAAATTCATACACTTTATTTCTTGCAGGCAACCATTCTTTCCAATAATTGATACCTTCATCAGCATTACTTACATAAAGAAAGTTTTTATGAGCTAGTTTTTGGTAATCAAATTGTTTAAACTCATCGACCATACGTTCTTTATCAAACGCAAAATTTGGTGAAATTGCAAAGTAAACATCAAACAGATTTGGGCTTTTAAACATTGAATATAATATGAATGAGGCACTTAAGGAATGCCCTATAGCGATACGGCTATGTTTGGTTCGATAATGACTATCCATATAAGGAATAACTTCTTTTTCTACGTATCCTAAAAAATTGTCAGCATTGCCACTGTATCCGTTATAAAAAGTCTTTGGGTCTTCGTGTAATGGAGCAGGCAACATATCATTGTTTCTGCTATAATCCAAACTTTCTATATAGGTTGACATAATACCAACAACTATAAAATTGCTGGAAGGAGCAGTAAAATTTAATAATGAATGTACCAAATCAAAAAATTCTCTGCTTTGCGCATCAAAAACATAGACGACTTCATAATGTGTCAATGAATTATCATCATAATAACTAGGCGTGTAAATCAACATTTGCCTTTGTTGATTCAATTGCTTCGAATCAATGGTAATCTCTTTGATGTTAGGCATCTCTTGGCTGAAAACAGAACTGAATGCTAGAAAAAGCATCAAAAAGAAAAAACGGAAATTCATAAACGATATATTAAAAATGGAAATTTATCCTTCAAAAAACCCAGTACTACCACCTACCCAAGTTTTGTCTTTGTTGTATTTGACACCGACCATTTCGCCTTTGCTCAATCGCATAAGATTGCTGACAATTTGGGTTTTGTTGGTTTTAGAATTGTGAAGCAACATCATCCGAATCTCACATTTGGCTGGAACATCCATAGTTTCAATGATAGGAGCGTAGGCTACTTTTTCTTGAAGCAAATAATTGGATTTGTCTTTGATGTCGTCAATCATTTCCTTTGTAACGTGAATCTGTACACCTGCGCCAGCAAAGGAATATAACGGCTTCAAAACATAATTTTCCAAGTCAGAAGGGATGGTTTCGAGTTTGTTGAGGTAATAGGATTTAGGCACATAATCGCCTTTTAAAAGTGGCATCGTATATTTACTGATGCGGAAAAACCAATTAGGATGTCCTACCCATTCAATGTCCACATCATCCTGAAAACTGAATTCCGTCTTTAAATCTTGTCGCTGATTCAGTTCGTCAAAAATGATTCGGTTGTAAACTCTTTTAATTTGAATGTCGTTGTCATTGTCATCCTTGTAAAAAAGATTTTTGCCACGTTTGATTAGTTTGGTAATGCATAACACCTTGATGCCAAGTGCCTTTTCTGTCGCAAAAAAATCAATGGCTGTGGCTTGTTTTTCTGGTTCTATCTCGAGCAATACGACTTGTTTTGGGTCAACATCACCTACAATTTCCTGTCGCAATAATTCCACATAATCTGTGCTGGTCATTCCATATAAATGCTGTGAAAAATCCTTTGGAATACCATCATAATGCTTACGATACATACGTCCCAATAACTCCTGAAAAAAATAAAGGGAAGGAAATCCTTGAAGTTCTATCAACTTGGGTGTTGGGTTGCCATCTTCATCGAGACAGATTCCAAAATCCAGCTGAATAAATTTGGACTGTGCATCTTCATTGGGAACACGCATACTGTCCTCAAAAAAGGCACCTTCAGTTAATTCCTTAAAATTCGGCTGATTGATGACTTTCATTATATCATCACAAGCCTTAACCAATCGCTCTTTCAATTCCTTCGGAATAAAAGCAGGCGTTTCGCAAATCTTAAATGCAGGTTTGTAATTGTATGTTTCTACAATATCATCTTGAAGATTTTGGTACTTCTCTTCAGTAAACTGTGCATTAAACGCTTTGCGAATGGCTGGTATCATCAGTAAATCAAGAAATTAGTTGATGTGTGTTGTGGTGGATGGCTTCGGTAATGAATTTTGGCAAAATCACACTGTAAGTTCTGATGATTTTATCCTCATCATCCATTTTGTCCATCATATCATTGTATTTGGCTTCGCCATAATTGTTAATCACTTTTTGGCGATTCACTTCTTCCGAAAAATGGGCATACATACCCACAGGGTCAGCTTCCGGATGGAATTGCGTACCGACAAATTCTTCAGAAAAACGAACAGCCATAATGGCGCGTTCATACTCCACGTGTGTTCTTATTTTTTCAAGGCTCAAAATCTTGCAGCCTTTTTCTTTAAAAACTTTCAATCGAGGTTGAATCAACTGCCAACTTCTGGAATCTACCGCCCAAAAAGGGTCGTCTAGTCCTTCAAGCATTCGGTCTTTGATACCTTCTTTAGTTTTATGTACAGGCATAATTCCGAAAGACGTGCTCTTTCTTGGTTTCATTTCACCCAACTGAAAATAATCACAGACTACTTGAAATGAATAACAAATCAAGAAGACATATTTTTTCTCTTCGGATGAATTCTTATTGAAATCCCACAGATTTTGAATCAAATCTAGATAGGGTTGCCTCCAAGTGCCTTCTTCTAAAGGGCTTCCTGGGCCACCACTGGAAATATAAATGTCATAAGATAAATCGGGCAGTTCATTCTTTGCCCTTACATTGTAGATTTTAAAATCAACTTCCTTGTTGAATGATTTGGCAATATCTGCAATACAACGCAACCCTTGGTTGGGCTCATCGTTGTTCATATCCAAAATTGCCATTTTTACTTTTTGCTTCTGCATCTTCTCTTTTCTATGTTCCCAAAATAGTTTGCTCTACAATGTAGTCCACCACTTTGGTCAAATCTTTTGTCTCTGCAAAGATAGCCAATTGTCGGTCAGCACCTGTACCATTTTTAATCATAGTTTTAACGTGCTCAATCTCTTTTCTGGAACCTAAATCATCTACCACATCATCCACAAAATCAAGAAGTTCTTGCATCAAATCTCGAGTATCTACTTCACATTCTTTACCAAAATCAATCATCCTACCATCAAGACCATAACGGCTGGCACGCCATTTATTTTCGTTGATAAGAGCTCTGTGGTACAACATAAAGTTGAGGTTTTGAGTGCGCAATTTGTAAAGTTTTGCCACCAATGCTTGAATCAATGCCGAAATGCTCAAGGTTTCTTCAATGGTCATCGGCACATCACAAATTCGGACTTCCAAAGTCGGAAAGAATGGATGCATACGAATGTCCCACCAAATTTTCTTCGGATTATCGATACATTTCGTTTTGACAAGCAAATCTATATAATGATGATATTCTGCAACCGTTTGAAAAACACCTGGAATACCAGTTCTAGGGAATTTATCAAAAACCTTCGAGCGAAACGACTTGAAACCTGTATTTCGACCTTCCCAAAATGGTGAATTGGTTGACAATGCATACAAATGCGGTAAAAAGTAACGCATAGCGTTGGTCAAATGCAGACACATTTGTTTATCCTCAATCCCAACGTGCACGTGCAATCCAAAAATTAAATTGGAACGAGCCGTATCCTGCAATTCATTGACAATCTCGTCGTAACGTGGATTGGGTGTAATGAGCTGTGTCTCCCATTTGGTAAAAGGATGTGTTCCAGCAGCTCCAATGTTGAATCCCAAATCCTTGGCAATGCTCGATATGGATTTGCGAAGATGAGTAATCTCTTGGCGTGCTTCGGTGATGTCGTTGCAAATATTAGTGCCTACCTCCACCACAGCTTGGTGCATTTCAGCCTTTACTTGCTCATTCAACACTTTCGCCGCTTCGGTAACAATCTGTTGGTCGTGAGATACCAATTCTCTGGTATTCGGGCAGATGACCTGATACTCTTCTTCAATACCTATTGTGAAGTTCATAGAGAAATCTATTATTTAAAAGTTGTCTTTTTGCCAGTAATTTGGTCTTTTACAAAAGTTCCCCAAGTAAGGTTCAATTTGCCTTTTTTGTATTGTTTTGCTTTTTCAATGGCCATATTGGCTGCATTCTCTACAATCCAATCAAAATTTTCTTGACCTACTGAATTGACATCAGCATCTGGCGCAGGATTACAGAAATCAATCGCGTAAGGAATGCCATCTCTTACGGCAAACTCTACTGTATTGAAATCATAACCCAATGCTTTATTTAAGCGAATGCAATACTTTCTAACCGTATCGAGTAATTTCTTTTGAACTGGTGGACCATCAATGACATATCTCAAATGATGCGGATTTCTCGGTTCATACTGCATAATATGTACATTTTCAGTATTTAAAACATAGCATCTGAAATATTCCGTAAAGATGATTTCCTCTTGAAGCATCATTACCAAATGTTCAGTTTCGCCGTGTTTTTTCCATAAATCCTCCGGGCTTTCAACTTTATAAACACTTTTCCAACCGCCTCCATCGTGTGGTTTCATATAGGCAGGAAAACCGATGGTTTCAAACATGTGTTCCCAAGCAAAAGGGAATTTCATATTTCTAAATGATGTTTCTTGTGTATTTGGCGGACGATGCGACGTAGGTAAAATAAAGGTTTTCGGTACAGGAACACCGACGGTTTCTGCCAATCCGTTATTGAAGAACTTTTCATCAGCACTCCACCAGAATGGATTATTGATAACGGCAGTTCCTGAAAGTGCAGCATTCTTAAGGTACGCTCTATAAAAGGGAACATCTTGAGAAATTCTATCGATAATAACGGCGTAATCGGTAGGTTTTGCCTGCTCAACCATTTCGATGGAAACAGCTTCTGCCTTTATGTCTTTTAAACCTTTTTCATTGACTCTATTTATAAATGCCTGCGGAAAGGTATTCTCCATTCCGAATAAGATGCCTATTTTTTTCATAATGTATTAAGATGTAATGTTAGTTGATGATTATAATTTTGATAAATAGTGTGGAAACATATCTCGCCATATTGGCCAGTCGTGTTTGGCCCATTTGCGTTCGTCATACCAGAAAGGAATGTTTTTGGAGCGCAAAATATCAGCCATTTGTTTATTGGCGTCCAAACAAATATCCCATTCGCCTACGCCAAGAATGATTTTCATATTCCAAAGGTCCGGATGGTCATTGCCAGGCATAAAATCAACAGGATTATTAAAGTAAGCGTTGGTGTCATAATAACCATCCAGAAATGATTTGATGTCAAAAGCACCACTCATACTGAACATATGACTGACACTTTCTGGATGTCTGAACGCAAAATTAGCAGCCTGATAACCTCCAAAACTTGGTCCTGCCACAGCTACTTTCGGTATTTTTTTCTCCTCACGAATGCGATGTACAAGTTCATTCATAATGAATTCATCATACCACATATGATTTCTAATTCGGTCAGCAGGATGGATATTTTTATTATACCAACTTAACTCGTTGATACTATCTGGGCAATAGATTTGAACAAGACCTTCGTTGAGAAACCACGCAACGGAGTCTATCAATTTCATATCATAACATTCGTTGTGTTTCCCCATTGTGGTAGGGAACAAAATCACTGGATAGCCAGTGTGCCCAAAGACGAGCATCTCTATATCTTTACTTAAGGTAGGTGAGTACCATTTAAAATGTTCTTTTTTCAATTAAAATTTATTAATGGGTTAGCTTTTTAACATCGTGATATTATATACCAATATAGTTTTTTTTCGATTAAAATGTAGTAAAATGAAGTGTTTCTTTGAGAATTATGAAAATTATAAATATTCAATCAAAGATTTATAATTTATTGTGAAGAAAAAGGGAAATGGGCTGATTTATTATTTTTTTGGTAATATTTCAACGCGCTTAATCCTCAATCCTGTTTTCGTCAAATGAGGAAGGTAGTAATTTTGGAATGAATTTCACAAACAATGGCAACAAAATCGCACCTCCAGGAAGCATAAAAATGGCAAGACTTGGAATGGATTTGATGATGTCCAAAAGTTGGTCGTGCACTTTTTTTTGTTCCTTTTCCGTAAGATTTCGATTGGTGGACTTGGTCAAAAGTAGCATCAGTTCTTTGCTTTCCCTTAATTCTTTTAGAAGACGTTTACTATTCCTATTGATAAGTTTGACAACCATCTTGCTTGAGTTGTCATAAAAACTTTGCACCATATTTTTCTTGGTCAACAAAGTGATATCCTCTTTATTGGTAATATAGAATGTGTTGATGTCGTCTATAGCGTGATGAACGACTTCATTTTTAAGCACTAAATCTTCTCCAAGCTGATTCAAGAACTCGAGTTCTTTATGGTCAATTTGTTTATCAGTCCACGATGCCATACATGCAATATCCACACAATAGTATTTCTCCAACTGACTTTTTGGATGTTTAATGACTTCGCTATAGCTTTTGCTTTTGGTAAATTGATATCTCAATGAGGATTCAAACAATTTGATAAGGCTCTCGTCGTATTTGGTTTTGTTGGTTTTTAATTCAAATACTGTCAAAGCAATGGTCTCAATCACCAATTCCATGGTTTTGAAATATCGGTCAGATATGGTATTGGATTTTAAAAATTTTTGATATGCCAAGACATCAATGAACAGAAAGGCGTTAGTGATGAAATAACTAAAATTCTTTGTAATCAGGTTATCATCGATATGGATGCGTTTATGAATGATACTTTCGAGCAGTAAGTAAGATTGTTTTTTTCCAAGGATATTTTGAATAAAAGATTCCTTGAAATCATTTACAGTTTTATAAAATCGTATCACATTATCGATAAAGTCTTTTTCAGATTCCTCTCTTCTGTGGATATAATAAAGCGCCAAAACATGATTGACCTTGCATAGTTCTTCCTCTGTCCAATCGTTTTTATTGAAAACAGTATTCAGCACATCCACATTGTTGCCATAAACGTAACCACTCAATTTGAGTTGGTGGTAAAACGTAGTAACAGGTAATTGGAGATAGGTTTCGTTTTTTGAAACGTCCTTGAGAAGTTTTTTTATCCAGCCGTCAGCAGAAGGATTCATTGTAAAAGTTGGTTTTGTGCAAAGATAAATTTTAAATGGAAATTGATAAAATCAGCTATTTTTAAATTTAACATTTTTTATAAAACTGAACGCAGATTTTTTGCGTAGGTAGAGTCAAAAGGTCTTAAAAAAAATGAAGTTTTTTGAATTAGCTGCAATAAGGCATTGTAATATATTCGTTTTTGAGGTTTGATTTTTTAACTATGGGGTTAGAGTTACTCAAAATAATTATGATGCCTTATGTTAATTCTTATGGAAACTATCCTCATAAAGGAATAATGGAAATCTGTTGATTATAGAGGGAATTGACTGATTAATAACTAACAAAAGGAATTATATGTCGAAACCTACTTCGACGTTACAGTACCACGAGTGTTGTGGTAGTTTTTTTAGAGTTTTTTGTTAGTGGAAAGTGTCTTATTATAGCAATATAATTGGGCACTTTCTTATTTGATTGCCTCGAGATTTATACATTGCTGACCATTTGATTTTAAAAGTTTTAATCTATACTCGATTTTTAAAATTCTGAAAAAAGCTATTTTTATTTGGTAGTTTTTGTTTGTCTGTTGTTTTGAAAACGTGGTTGAGAACTGGAGAAACCTTAAAAACATATTCTATCATCAAATTTTAAACACATAGACTCAGAAGAAGTCCTTCTTGAAGTATTATCAAGCTTTATCAGTGAAGGAAAGACATAAAAAAAACCGCCATAGGGCGGTTTTTTTGAACATTTTATTAATTAACTGACAATAAAAATTCCTCCTATAGCAAGGACTTCATCCATGGTCAAAGGTTCGTCAAATGCTTCTGTTACAGCAGCGTCGCCACCATATTGTGCAAACATACCGGACAAGTTAACACCACCTTGTACTGTATTGGATTCTGGAGTAGCGCCACCATAAATAGGAGCAAATGCACTAGGCAATGTGTTGCTGGATTGTGTAATCCAACCTTTTTCATTGCGCATTCTTCTTACTTGTGATGCATGGCGTGCTTCGACAGAATGAATTTGAAGTGCATAGGTCAACAAGTCGTTGTCATTTGCCAATGCTCCGGCTTGACCTTTGTAGGCTCTCACCCCTGTGTCTTCAAACCCTTGGGCCAAGGCCATAAATTGATCATAATTATTAAATGGGTCTAAATTCAATCCAGCATTTGATCCTGTAAAATCAAAAGTAGGTTCAGGTACAGCTTGATCTCCTAATGCTGTTAACAAGAAATCTACATGAGCATCTTCATGTTGTGATATTTTTGCAAAGACCGCTTGGTCTTCTGAAGGAATAAGCCCATTGGCAGCAAGACCTTGTTGGTAGAAACTTCTTTCGAGGTATTCTAATGTCAATGCAAAGTTTAATACATCCATTTCATCTGCCATCATAGCTGCAGTCGCCATAGACTTTGTGGCAGCTTTTGCTTTAGAGCTAGTTGCGGCAAGTCCGAAGGGGATGGATGCCATGGCAATTTTAGCGCCTAAATTTTTAAATTGATCGAATGATTCTCTCCTTGAACCTTCTTTACTCATAAGTTCTTTATTTGAGAGTGTATCTAAAAGTTTTATAAAATTCATAATACTATGTTTTTAAATTAAAAAATTGATTAAGATGTGGGTAGATTATTGGCTGTGAACGGTGTTACCACAAAATTTGTGGAAGCAACGGCCGATAAAGTGTCTGAAGGAGACACTGCTTTATCAAATGCTGGGGGAGTTCCAATACCCACAAGAATGTCATCACCTGCAAAGCTGCCTGTTCCAGGACTCAATAAATTCCTGATTGCAGAGGCATGTCTTGCTTCAACAGAAACTATTTTTCCGGCCAATGTTAAATACGCTGCGCCTGCTGCGTCATTTGCATTAATCAATTTTCCCGCACCATTATATGCTCCGACACCAGTATCTTCCAATACTTTTGAGGTACCCAATACGGAATCTCTACTGGAAAAATCTACACTTGAAAAATCAAATTCCAAGTCAGGTGTTATGTCATTGGGTGCTACAGCTGTGATAGCTGTTCTAAAGAATTCCCTGTGAATCACCTCGTGATTGTAAAGGTCTTCCAATATCTGTTTTTCATTCGCAGGAGCTCCAGCCCAATAAGAGCCATCAAGCACATTTTGATAAAATGCAGCTTCTAGTTGCTCCAAAGCGTATGCATAGTTTAATATTCCTAAATTACCCGCACCTAAATCAAATACATTCGGATCAGGAGGTGTGGATGAATCATCATCATTGCTACAAGCCATCAATAGCCCAGAACCAACCACGACCATACCACTCAATTTGAGAAATTGTCGTCTTTTGTTAATTTCCGGTTGAACTGGATTTGGCATTTTTAAAACTTTGTTTTTCATAATATTCGTTGTTTTAAGTTAAACAAATGTGGTTTTGTTTACCATGTTATTATGCTTACGTAAAAAATGGAGGGTTGGTTTTATAAGGAGATTTTAATTTTCTAAACCAAGCAATTTTAGGATTGTAACCACAACTATCAGCAATTTACAAAAGCGGAGGTTGTCTTATTAATGTATATGCATTCTATATTGACTCTTATGAATAACAAATAAAAAAGCACCAACCAAAGTTGATGCTTTTTTAAAAGTATATGGTTATAATTTTATGAAGCAGAAGCGACGACACCTAAGGTGTACAATTGTTCCATGGTCGGTGTTTCACTACCGCCAGCTGGCTCTAGTGTGATACCAAAGGCTTCACTTTCATTTAGGTTTTGTATCTCAAAGATTTTATTCTCATCTTGCATAAAGTTGTCTATAGTGCCCAGACTCACAGGTGTCAATGGACTCAGCTTAAGGGACCATACTTGATATACTTTTCCCGGCGGTGGAGCTGGCAGACCTTGTGCATCTAAATAGATTTGCTGTTTGCTTTTATCCCAATATACTTTAGCATAGGTATTGGCAAAATTGCCCTGTCCACCAAGAGGTACAGAAATGATGTCTTTGCTACGCAATATGCTCAATAGTTCCTTGCTCGCTTGAAGATCTGTCTTGGCATCAGCAATTTGAGTTTCCAAATAAGAATTTTCTACCTCAGCAGTTTGCAAATTAGATTTCAGTTCGTTGTTTTGATTCAACATCCAGAAAATGCCGACACCCAAAATAATGGCCGCTGCCCAACCTGTATAGGTCAACCAATTGTATTTTGGTTTTACAATTGAGACGACCTTAGTGTCCTTGCTTTGTTTGTTAAATAGCAGTTTTTCTTTAATAATGTTCAATATCCTGGATTTAGTTCCTCTCGAAGTGGAAGCGGTCAGTTTTATAACTGCAGCTTCTATCTCTAAAACTTCCTGAAGGATTTCTGGGTGCTTCAACATAAGTTCATAAACTTCTCTATTTTCTTTTTCAGAGAGGGTTCCAGCTACGTAAAGCTCCAATATTCCAGATTCTATGTAGGCATTAATATCCATTTTTTATTTTAATACAATAGTACGTAATTCCTTTATGCAATTTCTGTTTCGAGTTTTGACGGTGCCAATGGGCATATCAAGTGCTTCTGAAGCTTCTTGCTGAGTATACCCTTTAAAGTATAACAGCTCAATGACTTCAATACATTTTTTTGCTAGTTTTTTTACGAATTTTTTTATTCCTATGGCATCCGTCTTGTCATCCAAACTCTCACTGGTTTGCAAAATATCTACGAAATATTCTGCATCTAGGTTTTTTTTGGAGTTCTTAAATGCTTTAGACCGTGTCTTATCTATGGCTGCGTTACGTGCGATGTTCAAAATCCAAGTAAAAAATCGTCCTTTTTCTGGAGAATAACTACTGGAATTGTTCCACGCTTTGATAAACACATCTTGCATAATTTCTTCTGCGATGTCATTATCTTGAACAATATTGTATATAACGCCATGCATGCTGTCGCCATACATATTGTATAACTCTTCAAAAGCCTTTTGGTCCTTTTGCTGAAATTTGGAAATTAATAATTCTAATTCCATATAGTTTTTTTAGATGATCCTAATGTAGTGAATAATGTGATACTAAAAAAGCTACTCCGTAAAGTAGCTTATAGATTTTATTTGATTGATTTATTGTATGATGCCGCCACAACTCACCCTTCCTCCTGCGTCACCAGTTGGTTGTGTTTTGAAGTCATCTGTGCCTTCGTGCACGATGATGGCATGTCCTAAGATGTCTTTGTTCGGGTCACCACATCCAATGCACCATTCATCTGTTGTGATGGTAATAGTTGCATTACCATTGGCATTGGCATTCAGATTTCCTATGTCACCTTTGTGATAGCCATCAGGACTTCCCCACTTGCCATGAGGTTGATTGGTTGGATTCCAATGACCACCCGTTGATTTGCCATCGGGCGAAGAGCAATCTGCAGTCTCGTGTATATGGATGGCATGAGTCCCTTCTTTCAATCCGCCAAGTACGGCGACCATCGTTACAACGCCATCTTCTTGGGTGAAAACTGCATTGCCTTTAACATTACTGTTGCTTTTGGCTTCCATGACCACTTGTACCTTTTTTTGTTCGCGTGAGGTGCTTTCAGGTTTTTTCATTTCGGTATCCTTCATTTCTGTGGATTCGTCCATTTTTGTTTCTTCTTTTTTATCATTTTTGCAAGACGTGCTAACAATCATTGTAAAAACTGCCAAAGTAAAAAGTAGTCGTTTCATTTCTATTGTATTATTTGTTAATGTTTAAAGTTACTATTAATTTTCTTGATAGCAAATTGGTTATTAAAAATAGTGATTTTGAAAAAGTGTATATGACTTAAATCATATTTATAATGACTCGAATCCATCAATCCATAAAATAAGGTTCATATAAAATCACAAAATAAGCTTGATTTTCTTCTCAAAATTGAGTAACTTATGTAATCATTTATAACACATAATCTTTAATAAAATGAAAAAAATAATTGTCCCTGTAGACTTTTCAAAACACTCAGAGTATGCCTTGGAAGCTGCTGCTTTATTAGCCAAAAAGAATAATTCACAAATTCTGGCCTTGCATATGTTGGAGATTTCAGATTCGATACTCATCAACAGCGATAACGAACAACATGCAAAGGCAGTTTTTTTTCTAAAACTTGCGGAACAGAAGTTTGATGCTTTTTTGGATAAAGATTATCTTAAAGGGGTAGATGTTGTACCTATCGTAAAACATTTTAAAGTTTTTAGTGAAGTTAGTCAAGTAGCCAAAGAGCACAATGCCGATTTAATCGTAATGGGTTCCCATGGATCTAGTGGTATTAGTGAAATATTTGTAGGATCTAATACAGAAAAAGTAGTAAGATACTCCGATATACCAGTTTTGGTAATTAAGGGCAAACCCGAATCAGTGGATTTCAAGACTGTTGTCTTTGCCAGTGATTTTTCAAAGGAAGCAGTAAATACATATATAAATGCCTCAAGGATGTTTGAAAGTTTTGACTCAGAAATGCATTTGCTGTATGTCAATGTTCCCGGAGAGCGATTCAAAAGTTCTTCAGAAATGGAAACTACCATGACGGAATTTCTGCAGAAAGCTGATGGTAATTTAAATAGAATGAATGCAGTGCACTATGTTGCTGACACCTCAGTGGAAAAAGGTGTTTTGAATTTTGCCAAAAAAATAAATGCAGATTTGATAGCGATACCAACCCATGGTCGCACAGGTTTGGCACATTTCTTTGAAGGTAGTATTTCTGAGGATATAGCCAACCATTCTCATCGACCTGTAATGACCTTTAAAATTAAATAGTTAAAAATATAATGTTTAAAAAAAGCCCTGATATTCAGGGCTTTTGTGTTATTTGGTTTTTTCTTCAGCTTTTATCTCCGTTGATTTTGTTTCGCCATCCAAAGGTTCATTTTCCTTCTTCAGATATTTATCCAAAAATTGTAAAACCCTGCTGTATGCCTCAATTTGGTTTTCCTTTTTTACAAAACCATGACCTTCATCTTCAAACAATACATATTCAACAGGAACCCCATTTTTACGAACTCCTGCTACGATTTCATCGGATTCTACTTGGAGTACTCGTGGGTCTTGAGAACCTTGAAGTACAATTAAAGGTTTGGTCACTTTATCTGTATGAAACAAAGGAGAAATACGCTTCAATCGAACAGAATCAGCTGAATATGGGTCTCCCAACTCCAGATATAACGATTTGCGATAGGATTCCCAATACGGAGGAATGCTTTTTAAAGTACGTATCCAGTTGGTAACCCCAAAAAGATTTACTCCAACATCAAATTCTTCTGCTGTATAGGTTAAGGCTGCCATGGTCATGTAACCTCCATACGAACCGCCAATGATGCCTATTTTTTCACCATCGATTTCTGGCTGTGTTGCCAGCCAATTTTTTCCTTCCACACAATCCTGCAAATCTTTTTCACCATGATTTAAATCGTCCATCTTATAGAATGTTTTGCCATAACCACTGCTGCCTCGATTGTTTACAGCCAATACGGCATAGCCATGATTGACCATATATTGTAGAAACGAATTGAAGTTTTGCCTTGTCTGTCCACCAGGACCACCATGAACCCATACCATTGCTGGTACTTTGTTTTCTGTACTGGCTTGATGTGGTAAATAGTAGATGGCAGGAATCATAGTACCATCAAACGATTTGAAACGTACAACCTGTGCTGTGACTAAATCGTCAGCATGAATGGCTTCATTCAAAACATTCGTAATTTTGTGTTGCTCTTCCGTTTCAAAATTATAAGTATACAAGTCAGAAGGTAAATTTGACCCTCCTACATACATGCGCATCCATTTTTCATCATCACTAAAGCCTACACTTGTAATACTTTTATCACCAAAATCTGGTAAGGCAATCGGTTTGTCTGTTTTAACATCAATGACCTCTATATCGTTTTTTCCATCATTATTGATATAAACAATCATATAGTTGCCATTGTCCGTAAAACCAGCACCAGTAATGTCCCAAGGTTTTTGGAGCACTGGTGATTTCTCTTTCGTGTTTAAATCATATTTCATCAAATATGAGAACTCCACACCATCGTCCGTTGTGTAATATAGAGCAGAGCCATCATTTGAAAAATCCTGTGCGGAGTTTGCACTTTGATTGTCATTAATCTTTGTTTGTTCTTTGGTTTTTAAATTAAAAACATATAAATCGGTATCATTTGTGTTCAAGGATTTGATAAGGGCAATATAGTTTTCGGCACTCGAAATTCCGTTGAAGTCCATACCATCATTATTCTGATAGATGAGTTTTGGTTTAAAATCAGTAACATCCATTTTATACACATCAAAATATTTTGGATCACGTTTATTGGAACCAAAATAAAATGATTGGTCATCCTCAGCCCAACCGTAAAATTGTGATTTTGCTCCTTTTTCAGGTGTTAAATCGGTGATGGTGCCTGTGGTGTCGCGTAAATAGATATGGTCAATTTCGTCACCATTGCCATCGGCAGATAACAACATTCTATCATCATTAGGGAAAAAGGATTCTGCTATATAAGAAGTGCTATCCGATGCTGTGATAGGTGTATAATCGCCACCAGTTGTGGGTACAGTATAAACATTGTAAATACCAGAACGATTACTGGAAATCAATAGTTTGGAATTGTCATGAGAAAAACTTCCACCACCCACAGCTTCGTTATCCATAAATTGTTCAATGGTGTATTGCTCAACTTTGATTGCAGTATCTTGTTTTTTCATTTCCTTTTTATCCTTACAGGATACAAAAAGTACAAGTGTTAAAACAAAAAGTAAATGCTTCATAATTTTTACGGTTTTGATTGATTGTCGTTTTAAAGATAATCAAATCTTATGATAGAATTCTTAAATTAGATGTTAATGCTTTTTAGAGGAATGGGAAAAAAGTGTATTTTTATAGGGCTATGAAAAAGAATACCACACACCGGAAAGGCTTTATATTTAAAACGTATGAAGCACCTTTTCAATCCACTTTTGAGAAACTATTTGAGATTTTTAAAGAATTGATTACGCACACCTCTGGTGATTTTGATGAGGCGATAGATTGGTTGCGAGAATTGGATAAAGAATATAATTTGACAACATCTGACTATACCATTGACGACTTTATTGAGGACCTAAAAAAGAAAGGCTACATCCGAGAAGAAATTGACCCAGATGGGAATGGAGGTTTGGCAATTACTGCAAAAACGGAACGTGCCATCAGACAAAAGGCCCTTGACCAAATTTTTGGAAAAATAAAGCGGAGCGGTCAAGGCAATCACAAAAGCAAAAGCCCAGGGATTGGTGACGAGCATACGGGCGATTTTAGAAAGTACCAATTTGGAGATGCTTTGGATAAAGTGTCCATGACTGAAAGTTTGAAAAATGCCCAAATCCACCACGGAATTGGAGATTTTAGTTTGTCAGAAGACGATTTGGTCGTAGAAGAAACACTTCATAAATCACAAATGAGTACCGTTTTGATGATTGACATCAGTCATAGCATGATTCTGTATGGTGAAGACCGCATCACACCTGCAAAAAAAGTAGCGATGGCATTGGCTGAATTGATTACCACAAGATACCCAAAAGACACGCTCGACATTTTGGTTTTTGGAAACGATGCTTGGCAAATAGAAATCAAGGATTTACCTTATCTCAAAGTCGGCCCTTATCACACCAACACTGTTGCAGGTCTGCAATTGGCAATGGATTTATTGAGAAGAAAACGGAACACCAACAAACAAATTTTTATGATAACGGACGGTAAGCCAAGTTGTTTACGACTTCCAGATGGTCAATATTATAAGGATAGTGCTGGACTGAATCCATACATTACTGAAAAATGCTATGCGATGGCACAACAAGCTCGAAAATTGCACATTCCCATTACCACTTTTATGATAGCACAAGATCAATACCTAATGCGATTTGTGCGTGAATTTACAGAGGCCAATCAGGGCAAGGCCTTCTATACTGGACTTAAAGGTTTGGGTGAAATGATTTTCGAAGATTATGAAACGAATAGAAAGAAACGGATTAGAGGATAAATAAAGAATCAGGTCAAGAAAAATTAAACATGAAAATAGAAACTATAAATACCATAGGTGAACTAAAAAAAGCAGGTTATCAACCAAAATCCATCAAGGATGAATTGCGTGATAATCTGATAAAAAAAATAAAAAACAAAGAAACCACTTTTAAAGGTGTTCACGGCTATGAAAATACAGTCATTCCCGAATTGGAGCGAGCAATCCTTTCACGTCATAATATCAATTTGTTGGGTTTAAGAGGGCAGGCAAAAACCCGATTGGCTCGTTTGATGTTGAATCTTTTGGATGAATATATTCCTGTGGTCGAAGGTTCTGAAATCAATGATGACCCTTTGAAGCCCATTTCTCGACTTGCCAAAGAATTGATTAAAGAAAAAGGTGATAGTACACCGATTTATTGGTTGCACAGAAGTGAACGCTTTGCAGAAAAATTGGCAACGCCAGATGTAACGGTTGCTGATATCATTGGAGATGTAGATCCTATCAAAGCTGCCAATCTAAAATTGAGTTATGCCGATGACAGAGTAATTCATTATGGTATGATTCCTCGCGCCAACCGATGTATTTTTGTAATCAACGAACTTCCGGATTTACAGGCCAGAATCCAAGTGGCATTGTTCAATATTTTGCAGGAAGGTGATATCCAGATAAGAGGTTTCAAATTACGCTTGCCTTTGGATATCCAATTTTTGTTTACGGCAAATCCAGAAGATTATACTAACAGAGGTAGCATTGTCACACCCTTGAAGGATAGAATTGGTTCACAAATATTGACACATTATCCGACAGATATTGAAACTGCTCGATTGATTACACAACAAGAGGCGAGAGTAGTGGAAGCACAAAAAGAATATGTAATAGTGCCAGATTTGGCCAGGGATTTATTGGAACAAATTGTTTTTGAAGCTCGCGAAAGTGAATTTATCGATGCAAAGAGTGGTGTCAGTGCTCGGATGAGCATCACTGCTTTGGAAAATTTGTTGAGCACAGCCGAACGTCGTGCCTTAAAAGTTGGTGACTCCAAAACAACGGTACGATTGGGCGATTTTGTGGGAATCATTCCCTCCATCACTGGGAAAGTGGAATTGGTCTATGAAGGCGAGCAGGAAGGTGCTGTCACGGTGGCTTATAACTTAATAGGTGAAGCAGTTAAGAGCCTTTTTGAAGAATTCTTTCCAAAAATTGAAAAACTGAAAAAAGAAGATGCCGAAACACCTTATGATGACATAGTTTCTTGGTTTTTCAATCAAAAGGAAGGATTTGAACTGTTGGATGATTTGAGGGATAAAGAATATAAAAATCTGTTGGATGCCATCTCGCCACTGGATGATTTATTGGGAGAATATCAGCCAAATCTGTCAAAAGAAAATAGTTATTTCGTCAAGGAATTTGTGCTTTGGGCCTTGGTGGAATTCAAACAGCTGAGCAAATATCGTTTTTCCGAAGGAATTCAATTTAAAGACCCTTATGGAAGTTTTATTAGTGGCATATGATATAATTCTGATATAAATTTTAAGATTAATTCGCCTTGAACATTTCCATCGGATTAGTGATACCGCGTTTTAGATTGTCGCACATGGTAAGAGCTTTGTCTATTCGCGATTGAGTATTCTTAATTCGGATGATGGTGTAAATGATGCTTCGTTGCTTTCCGGAAGTAAAGGATTCAAAAATTGTATAAGCTTCGTAATCGCTCAATAAAACAGCTTCCAATTCTTCTGGTATTTCTACACCATATTTTGAGGTATCTTCAAAGAGTTGCAACTCGAAGTAATCGTTTTGGAACACATTCAGTTCTTTTTGATAACGTTTGCTGAAGATAATGTAATAGGAGTCATTATTTTTATTTCTGTTTAATGCAGCATGAAATTCGATAAGGTTTCCATTAAATGATGCTTTTACTTTTACACGACTTTGATTGTTTTTAGCGAATGGTTCAGCAATTTCAGAGGGTATTTGCAAATGATATTGATCTAACAATCCAACACTAAAAACTATACTCTTCATCATTGCCAATCGCTTCTACTTTTAATATTATTGGTACATAGTTGTACTATTTCGGAGATTCGCTGTTGTCTGGTTGCTTCTCTTTTGGCTTGGTTCAGCCAATACAGATAACTTTTGCGATAGGAGGGAGCAAAGTTTTGGTAGTTTTCAAATGCTTGTGGGTTATTATCGAACGAGGTCTGTAAATCTTCTGGAATGATGCCGTTTTCGACATCGTCTAAGGCTGTCCAACTTCCGTTTTGTTTTCCGATTTCTATGATTTTTTGTCCGCTTTCATGCATCAAATTTGATGCAGTCAATTCTTTTATATAGTGTTTGTTTAGAGCGCTCCAAACACTTTTGGGATTTCTTGGGGTGAAATACTGGCGTCGTTTTCCATCTCCCAAACTTTTCACTGTGGAATCTATCCATCCATAACAAAGTGCAACTTTGACGGCTTCTTCCCAACGCATGGAATCGTTTTCATGCTCCACTTTGTAAAAAATCAAATAAACGCCTTTTGAGCTCGCATGGTTCTCGTGCAACCAATCGCGCCATTCATTATCTGTTTTAAAATAATGCTCTTGAAGACCCACTACTATAGTTTTTTGGAATTTACATAAAAATCTGGGTCAATTTTTATGTCGGTTGCTTTTATGGGCATCGTTGACCAATCTGCTTTTGGAAAGAGCCATTGCTCTTTGCCATCGATAGTCACTTGAACCGGCATATCAAATTTATCGACAACATCTATCCAACGGTATTTGAGTTTGTTATTTGCAATCGAATATTCCAATGTTGGAATCCGTGTATCTCTCAAATATTGATTGAAAAACTCAGTGAGGTCGATACCTGTTTGTTGGCTTAGATAATCTTCAATCTGTTTGGTGGTCACAGTTTGATGATAAAATGTGGCGTTTAAGCCTCGTAGAATCTGTCGCCATTTTTCATCATCTTCAATCAATTGTCGCAAGGTGTGAAGCATATTGGCACCTTTTGGGTACATATCTCCAGAGCCTTCTTGGTTAACATTATAAGGACCAATGATTGGTTTATCGTTATGGATTCCTTTACGAAGACCAATCACATATTCAGAACTTGCTTCCTTTCCATAATAGTATTCAACAAATAAATTCTCGGAATAGGAAGTGAATCCTTCATGAATCCACATATCTGCCATATCCTTGTAGGTAATGTTATTGGCAAACCATTCATGACCGGATTCATGGACAATGATGTAGTCAAATTTCAGTCCCCAACCTGTTCCGGATAAATCCATTCCCAAATACCCTTTCTTGAATTTGTTGCCATAAGTCACGGAGCTTTGATGCTCCATTCCCAGATATGGCACTTCCACTAGCTTAAAGCCATCTTCATAGAACGGATAAGGTCCGAACCAATGCTCGAAAGCTTTCATCATCTTTGGCGCATCCTTAAAGTGCTCTTTGGCTTTTTCCAAATGGTCTTTCAGTACATAATAATCCATTTTCAATTCACCTTTTTCGCCTGTATAATCATCCGAAAAATGAGCATAGTCACCAATATTCACATTGACACCATAATTATTTATTGGGTTGTTTACAAACCAATTATAGGTTTTTGAGCCATCAGAATGCTCCTCAACATTTCGAAGTTGACCATTGGACACATCCATGAGACCTTTGGGAGCTTTTACACTGATAAACATGCTGTCCACTTCATCATACATATGGTCCTTGTTGGGCCACCAAACACTGGCACCAAGTCCTTGGCAGGAGGTCGCCACAAAATCGTTTCCGTTATCATCTTTTTTCCAAGAAAATCCGCCGTCCCAAGGTGCCCTAACAGCTTCCTTTGGCTTTCCTTCATAATACACATCCAAACTCTGGATGCTTCCCGAAGGCTGGACATCTTTTAGATTTATGAAATGTGCATTTCCATCGGTTCTGAATTGCAGTTCCTTACCGTTTTGTATGACTTTGGTAATTTTTAAAGGAGGTTGCAAATCAATTTGGAGGACTGATTTTGGTTCCAAAACTTTATATTGTACAGTGTTTTTTCCTTTAATGGATTTTGTGTCTGGATTCACATCAATATCTAAGTGATAATACGTCAAATCCCACCATTCACGTTCAGGAGTTATGGAACCGCGTAATGTGTCCTGATGAGTAAACTGGGTGCCTTTATCTGACATTAGCCCTTGGGAAAAACCTGTTTGGCACAACGCCAAGAACAAAAGAAAACTTATTTTTTTCATATCAATTTCTTATAATTTGATTCGGAAACACCACAACACTTTCGAAGCCATCATTGCCTACGGACGCTACACCAAAATAAAAATTGTCAATAACAATGCCATCTAAAGTGAATTCTGTCACATCACCTACATTTCTACTATAATCCCACGTGGGTGAAGTGGTATCCCTCCAATAAATTTTATAACCTGTTGCACCATCAACTTTATCCCATTTCAGTTTGGCAGAAGGTTCTACAATACCACCAATGGCCACAGTTTTGGGAGGAGGAGGAGCGGAAGCCAAGCTAGCCAAAGTAATAGCATTCACGGCTGTTAATTTTTTGGCATATGGAAAATCGACGTGTTCAAAGGTATCACCATACGCAATTCCGTTTTCAGTTCTAATATCTTGATGCTGTTGCGTATAGTTTTCGTGTGCTTCCATAATTCTGATGCCAGCAAAACCTAAATCGTTAAATGGACGATGGTGTCCTCCACGGCCAAATCTATCCAATCGGTACACCATCATTGGATTCATCTCGGGCATATAAGCTTTTACAGTTTTATGCACATAACGTGCCAATTGTCGTGAAATTCCATCCACTTCACCACCATAAAAACGACGCGCGTTGCGTTCGCGTTCGGTTTCGGTTGGTGGGACAGGCTCAGAGAAAATACGAAAAGTTCGGTTGTCAATGACACCATCCACGCCAGAGATGTTCCCAATCATATCGTTATTGAGCACACCAATAATGTCCCAATTGTTTTGTTTGGCATATTCTGCTAATCCCTTTCCGCCAAATAAACCTTGCTCTTCTCCTGAAAGACCTACATAGATGATACTGTTTTCAAACTTATACTTGGATAAAACCCTGGCGGCCTCTATGGTTCCAGCCATACCTGAAGCATTGTCATTGGCTCCAGGTGATTCAGAGCTGAAATCATTAGGGTCGGAAACTCGGGAATCGATATCTCCACTCATAATGATGTATCGATTGGGATATTTGGTGCCTTTTTGAATTGCCAGAACATTCACTACCAAAACATCTTTTGTGATTCGGTCGTTTTCACCTTTTTTGATTGAATTCTTTTGATAACTGACTTCCAAACAATTTTTGCAATCTTTGGAAATAACTTCAAATTCTTGTTTTATCCAACGTCTTGCAGCTCCAATTCCCGTGGTGTTTGAAACCGTGTCACTCAATGTATGGCGAGTACCAAAATCCACTAATGTTTTGACATCTTTTTTAATACGTTCTGCAGAAATAGCATCGATTATATCGTATAATTTAAGATCTGTTTGTCCCAAGGCATAGATTGGCAAAAGAAGACTTAGTGTTACAATTAATTTGTTCATCATGTAATTTCAATTTTGTAGTTGAATGGTCCCAAAAATATTAGCATCAATCCAACCTCGGTTTTTATCATCACCTTCAACAGGAATCGAACCTATGAAATTTTCACGTTCAACGCTCGAATCATTGTCACAATAGGCAATGGCAAAACCAATTTTTTTTCCAGCTTTAAGAGTTACAGGTTTATTGTCTCCATCATCTTTGTAAGCATCATCATAGATTGATAGTTTCAGTTCCCAGATGGTGGTATTGCCAGTAGTGGTATGTTTTGATTGAACGTGGTTGTTATACAGTTTTCCCACTTTTTCTGGAGACATATCAACGACATTTCCATCGAGCGCAATATGATAAGCAAAGGCGTTGTAATTGTATTGGTGTTCACCACCACTGTTATCCTCATCAATAAAAACCTCTAAACAATCGTCATCCCACCATAATTTTAAAGGGTCTTGGTATTGGTCAAAAAGTGTATCATCTATAATTTCTGCCAAGATATAAAGGGAATCATCAGTCCACGTGAGTTTATATCGACCTTGAAAGTCGGATGCATCATAAGGTGTTCCAATCCATCTTTGATCTATTGGATGCCATGACGTTTCTGTCCAAATGGGCTCATTTGCAATGCCATCAATTGTTGGTGTCTCCTTGGCTCGATAGACTTCGATGAGTTGTTTGTCTGGTTTTTGAATGATAGTAGATTTTATTTTTGAGGTACGACAGCTAGAAATAAGGATGCCAAAGCAAAGAAATATGATTAGTTTTTGCATAAATTTTTGAAAAATAAATGTTCATGGATGTTAGTGATTTAAAAAAAATAAGCGAACACTTAAAAATGTAAACCAGTGCACCATCATTGCAATATGCTATCATAAAGATAAGAAAGTTTTTAATATTTAAAATGATGACATTTCTTGCAAGAGCCGATGTGTTTAAAATTTATTTATCTTATTTCATTATGAAAAATCTCTACTTAATTCTGGCAGTAACATTTAGCTGTTTAGCACTAGGACAAACAGGAATTTCAGTTCCTGAAATGACTAGTTGTGACACCCAAATTCAAAATTTATTGACTACGTTCAATATTCCTGGCCTCACGATGGCTATTTCCAAAGATGGAAAACTCATTTATGAGCGGGCTTTTGGCAATGCCAATTTGGCTTTAAATGAACCTACACAACCGTATCATTTATTTAGAATTGCAAGCGTGTCAAAACCCATTACTTCCATTACTATCATGAAAATGATTGAAAACGGACAACTCAATTTATCCGATACAGTATTCGGTCCAGGCGGGTTGTTAGAAAATCATTGGTATCTCTCCACGGCCAATATTACAGATTCTCGTATTTATGATATCACCGTACAGCAGTTGTTGGAGCATTCCGCTGGATTTAACAGAGATCACAACTGTTTTCCAAATCCAACACCGCCTTATCCCTATTATTTTGCAGGATGCGATCCCATATCTGCACCCTTGCACGTCACGCAGACCTTGGGCGAACCTAATCCTGTAACAGAGGAAATGTTGATAACGTTTTTGTTGGAAAAGGGCTTGGATTTTACTCCTGGAACCCAATATTCATATTCCAATATTGGATATTTGATTCTTGGGGAAATTATTGAAGAAATTTCAGGTATGAGTTATGAAGATTATGTGACCCAAACCATTCTGCATCCTTTGGGAATCTATGACATGCATTTGGGAAAAAATTTGCTTATGGATAAAATGGAGCGCGAGGGCGAATATAAGGGCGAAGGTTATACCAATCTGTCTATTTACGGTACTGGCGAAGCGGTGCCATGGGAGTATGGAGGCTTTAATTTGGAAGCATTTGATGCACATGGTGGATGGATTGCCACGGCTCGGGATATGGTCAGGTTGTTGGTGGCCGTAGATGGATTTGCCACTTCCCCAGATATCTTGAATTCAACATCCATTACAACGATGGTAACGCCTTCTGCCACAGAACCAAATTATGCCAAAGGATGGCAAGTGAACCAATTTAACAATTGGTGGCATACGGGCGCAGTGGACGGTACGGCTTGTGAATGGGTGAGATCTAGCAATGGTTATACTTGGGCAATTATTTTGAACAAACGATTGACAAACTCAAGTGCGAATGCATTTTGGTCAGCCTTGGACAATTTAGGATGGAATTGCATTGGAGGCATGACCTCCACGCCTACGCATGATTTTTTTGATGCCCCAGTGGTTAATGCATCAAATTTGGTTGCAACGAATGTTACTGACAATTCCATGGATTTATCATGGACTAATGGTGATGGCACTTCTCGCATTGTGGTTGCTAAAGAAGTGGTGAATCCGCCAGCTAATTCCGGTTATTTTAAGGCTTATCCTTTGGACGGCAACGATTATACGGCTAATGCTCAATTTGGAATGGGAACCAATTTGGGTGATAATACCTTTGTGGTGTACAAGGGTACAGGTAATTCTGTGTCGCTGCAAAACTTAAATGAGGACACCGAATATGTAGTGCGGGTATATGAGTTCACCAAACAAACCAGTACGGGCAATAATGCATTATATATGTTGGGAAATGCCGCCCAATTGGTTCAATCGACAACTACTTTGGGAATCGATGACTTTAGTCTTAAGAGCAGCATCACTATTCATCCGACAGTAGTGGATAATTTTCTAAATGTCACTTTAAAAAATGGGCTTTCAAATGTGGATTATTCAATTTATGACACATTGGGAAGTTTTGTATCAGAGGGAAATATCTCCAATAGCAATCTAATTGAAGTCACCAATTTGCAATCAGGTTTGTATATGATTCAATTTAAAGATAGAGATACTAAAGCAAATTTCAGATTTGTAAAAAAATAATCTAAAAAAGTTATATTTCATTGAGCCAATCCTCTTCGATACTTTGGGGATTGGCTTTTTTAATTCAAAATGAATACTCGGGTTATTACCAAAGAGCTTGATTAAAAAACTTAAAATTTAAACTATGCTTTAGAGGAGCATATTTTGCAATCTGATGGCGCTTGTAATAATTTATAGTTTAAGTTGCTTCATTATTTTTTTGGATTGAATTCCTAAAGATACTGAAAATAAAAAAGCCAATCCAACTGAATGAATTGACTTTTACAACAACTAAAATTAATTTGAATTAGCCTAAAATTTTAGAAACAATATTTGTTTTCAGCTTTTACCTTTTCGGCAATGGCTTTACGCAAATCTACGATGTCTGGATAGTTTGTGTATTTTACAAAACGTTTCAATCCCATCAATAGCATACGTTGCTCGTCACCTTCTGCAAAAGAGATGATACTTTCCTTTCCGTTTTTCTCTACAATCGATACAGCGTTGTATAGATACAATTTGGCCATGGCTATCTGGATTTCCTGTGCGTTTTCACCAAAACGTTTTACGTTTTTTTCAGTTCTCAAAAGTGTAGATTCAGCCATATAGATTTCAATCAAAATATCAGAAGCAGCAATCAACAATTGTTGGTGTGCGTCTAAATCTGGGCCAAACTTTTGTACGGCAGCACCAGCCACCATCAAGAAGACTTTCTTAAGTTTGGCAATCATTTCTTTTTCTTCTGCAAATAATTCAGAGTAATCCGGAGTATCAAAAGAAGGAATTCCCATTAACTCTTCTTGAACTTTTTGAGCAGGCCCCAATAAATCGACATGGCCTTTCATGGCTTTTTTGACCAACATTCCAACTGATAACATTCGGTTGATTTCGTTTGTGCCTTCATAGATGCGAGCAATACGAGCATCTCTCCATGCGGCTTCCATAGGCGTTTCTTCAGAGAAGCCCATTCCTCCAAAAATCTGGATGCCTTCATCAGCACAATGTTGTACGTCTTCTGATACGGCAACTTTCAAAATGGAACATTCAATAGCATACTCTTCAACACCTTTTAATTCTGCTTCTTGATGCGAATTTCCAGCAGCCTGACGCAAAGCAATTCTATCCTCAATATTTTTGGCCGCTCTGTAACATGCCGATTCACCAGCATAGGCATTGGTAGTCATTTCTGCCAATTTATACTTAATGGCTCCAAAATCAGCAATGGATGTGTTGAATTGTTTGCGTTCATTGGCATATTGAACGGCAGTCGTAGTAATACGTCTTTGTGAATCTAAACAAGCTGCGGCCAATTTGATTCGTCCAACATTAAGCGCATTCATGGCAATTTTAAAACCTTCGCCACGACCAGCCAACATGTTTTCAACAGGTACAATGGTATCGTTAAAAAACACTTGGCGCGTAGAACTTGCACGAATCCCCAATTTATGTTCTTCTTCTCCTAGAGTAATTCCGTTTGGGTTTGCGTTATCATATTCTACAATAAAACCAGTAATATTTTTGTCATTTTCAATACGAGCAAAAACAATCATCAAACGGCAGAAACCAGCATTGGAAATCCACATTTTCTGTCCGTTGATTTTATAGGATTTTCCGTCAGCTGATAGAGTGGCAGTGGTTTTTCCAGAATTGGCATCACTTCCTGCACCTGGTTCTGTCAAACAATAGGAACCGAACCATTCGCCAGTAGCCAATTTAGGGACATACTTCTGTTTTTGTTCTTCAGTGCCATAAAGAGTTATGGGCATGGTTCCAATGCCTGTATGGGCACCAAAGGCCGTACTGAAGGAGCCTGTTCCTGAAGAAATATAGTCGCAAGTGAGCATTGTAGAAACAAATCCCATGTTCAATCCGCCGTATTCTTCTGGAACAGCAACGCCTAAAAAACCGAGTTCTCCAGCTTTTCGCATGCATGATTCTGTCAGTGCATAATCTTTGGCTTCAAATTTTGGTTTGTTTGGGATAATTTCGCGGTCATTGAATTCCATAACCGCTTCCTTCATCATTTTTTGTTCTTCTGTAAAATCTTCAGGTGTAAATACATCCTCGCATTTGGTTTCCTTTACAAGGAATTGCCCTCCTCTTAAAATTTCTTTTTCGTTAATTTCTGCATTCATGGTAGATTATTGTTTTTTTAGAAAAGAGAAAATAGAGTATAGAAAATAGACTATTGATTTAGACCATTTTGAAAACCCATGGTCATTCTTTGAAATTCTTCTATTTTTTCTTCAAGTTTTGTTAATATTACTTTGTTTATATAATTTCTGTGGTGTGCAACTAACAATTGTGTACCAAGCTCGAATGAAGAACCAAGTGCAATATCCAGATAGTTGCTAAATGATTTGTCGCTTCTTGCTGACCCTTCAGCAATATTGCTCGGTATAGAAACGGAACACCTGCTCAATTGTGATGATAAGTTAAATTGTTCATGTTTTGGAAATTCAAGCAATATATCAGAAATGTCGTTTGCGATTTCAAGAGCTATTATCCAAATTTTGAGATTTTTATAATTGTGTCTTTTTTTGGAAAGCATCTATTCTCTTTTATCCATTCTCTTCATTCTTTAATTTAAAAACTCAAATATGCCACAAGCACCTTGGCCTGTACCGACGCACATCGTGACTGCTCCATAGTTACCTTTCATGTTTCTTTTGCGCATTTCATCGAATAGCTGAACGGATAGCTTTGCTCCGGTACATCCAAGTGGATGTCCCAATGCTATCGCACCTCCATTGACGTTAACAATGTCTGGATTTAACCCCAATTCCCTGATTACTGCCAAGGATTGTGAAGCAAAAGCCTCATTGAGTTCAATCAATCCCAAATCTTTTTGCTCCAATCCCGCCAGTTTCAATGCTTTTGGAATGGCCTTAATAGGACCAATTCCCATAATGCGTGGTTCTACACCTGCAGCAGCATAATTGACCAATCGAGCAATAGGCTCTAAATTCAATTCTTTGACCATATCCTCGCTCATCACCATTACAAAAGCGGCACCATCACTCATTTGAGATGAATTTCCAGCAGTTACACTTCCATTTGCAGCAAATACTGGCTTTAGTTTTGCCAATGCTTCTAAACTTGTTCCCGCACGTGGACCTTCATCTTTGTTGACTGTATATTTTTTCGTAGCTTTTTTACCATTGGAATCAACATAGGTTTCGTCTACTTCTATTGGGACAATTTGATCCTGAAATCGATTTTCAGCTTGAGCCTTTAGTGCTTTCATATGGGATTCGTAAGCAAACTTATCTTGATCTTCTCGAGATATGTTAAATTGGTTGGCGACTGCTTCGGCAGTATTTCCCATGCCCCAATAATAATCTTCATGACCTGCTTTTACGATGTCATAATTTAATTCCGGTTTAAAACCTGACATGGGTACGGCGCTCATACTTTCGGCACCACCAGCGATGATGCAACTTGCCATACTGCTTTGGATTTTTGCAACCGCCATGGCAATGGTTTCCACTCCAGAAGAGCAAAATCGATTCACCGTAACTCCAGGTACATCCACTATATCCAATCCCATCAAAGAGATAAGTCGCGCCATATTGAGGCCTTGTGAGCCTTCAGGCATGGCGTTGCCTACGATGACATCATCGATTCTTTTTTTATCTAATTGAGGCAACTCATTCATCATGTATTTGATGGTTTCCGATGCCAGTTCATCAGTTCTTTTAAAACGGAACACGCCTCTCGGTGCTTTGCCAACTGCCGTTCTGTATGCTTTTACTATATATGCTGTTTTCATTTTGTATGTTTTAAGAAAAGAGAGAATAGAGAAGAGAAAATAGAAGTTTCAATCTTTATTCTTTGCTCTTTTATCTATTTTCTAATTCCTCAATGGTTTCCCAGTCTTTAACATATGCTGAATTCTTTCGAGCGTTTTTCTCTCTGTACAGAGTGACAAAAATGCTTCTCGTTCTAAATCGAGTAAATATTGTTCATTAACTAAAGTTGGTTCAGACAAATCGCCTCCAGCCATGACGTAGGCCAATTTATTGGCAATCTTTTGGTCGTGCTCACTAATGTAATGGCTAGCTTCCATAGAGTCTGTTCCTACCAAGAATAGGCCTAAAGCTTGTTTTCCCAATACTTTAATGTCTGTCCGTTTGACGGGCTGTGAATAACCTTGTTCTGCCATTAGTTTTGCATAGGCTTTAGCGGTTGCCAATTGTCTGTCTTTGTTAACCACAATGATATCTTTTCCTTTTTGGAGCACACCCAAATCGAATGCTTCATAAGCTGAGGTCGAAACTTTTGCCATGGCGACCGTCAAGAAATATTGTCTTAAAATATTCAATTCCACATCACCTTCCCTGAACAAATCCTGTGCGCGAAGTGTCATTTCCTTGGAACCACCACCACCTGGAATGACGCCAACCCCAAACTCTACAAGTCCGATATAAGTTTCTGCTGCGGCAACGACTTTATCAGCATGCATGGATAATTCGCAGCCACCACCAAGTGCCATACCATGAGGTGCAGCAATCGTTGGTATTGCAGAATATCGCATTCGCATCATGGTGTCTTGAAAATATTTGATGGCAGCATTCAACTCATCGTATTCCTGTTCCGCTGCCATCATAAAAATCATTCCAATATTGGCACCCACAGAGAAATTTGCAGCTTGATTGCCAACGACCAAACCTTGAAAATCCTTTTCTGCAATATCAATTGCCTTATTCAATCCAGCTAAAACATCACCTCCGATGGTATTCATCTTGGATTGAAATTCGACATTCAAAATGCCATCACCTAAATCTTCAACAACGACCCCTGAATTTTTAAAAACTTCATTAGATTTTCTGATATTGTCCAGAATGATGAAGGCATCCTGACCAGGCACTTTTTTCTGTGATTTTGAAGGGATATCATAAAAATATGTTGCACCATCTTTTACAGAATAGAACGATTTACTTCCAGAAGCCAACATATCATTGACCCAGACTGCAGGCTCTAAACCTTCTGATTTCATCATTTCAATCCCTTTTTCAACACCTATAGCATCCCAAATTTGAAATGGTCCATGCTCCCAGCCAAAACCAGCTTTCATGGCATCATCAATTTTATAAAGTTCATCCGTTATTTCCGGTATTCGATTGGAAACATAAGCAAATAATGATGCAAAACTCTTTCTATAGAACTCTCCAGCTTTGTCTTTTCCTGACACCAATACTTTAAAACGATTAACGACTTTGTCAACGGTTTTAGTTAATTCAAGTGTTGCAAATTTTGCACTTTTCTTATCACGATATTCCATCGTGTGAAGGTCTAAAGTACGAATGTCCTTATCCTCTTTTTTATAAAAACCTTGTCCTGTTTTACTGCCTAGCCACTTGTTTTTCATCATTATATCGATGAAACCTGGTAATTTAAAAAGTTCATGCCGTTCATCATTTGGAACATTTTCGTAAAGACCATTGGCCACGTGAACCAACGTGTCTAAACCAACCACATCAACTGTTCTAAACGTTGCAGATTTAGGACGACCAATAACAGGACCGGTCAGCTTATCAACTTCTTCTACAGTCAAATCCATTTCTTTTACTGCGTGAAATAGGCTCATAATGCTGAAAATGCCGATGCGATTTCCGATAAATGCAGGCGTGTCCTTAGCAACAACTGAAGTTTTGCCAAGGAATTTTTCGCCATACATATTGAGAAAATCCAAAACTTCTTGAGACGTTTTTGGACCAGGAATGATCTCAAATAATTTTAAGTAACGTGCAGGATTAAAAAAGTGTGTCCCGCAGAAATGCTTTTGGAAATCTTCACTGCGACCTTCGCTCATAAAGTGAATTGGAATTCCTGAAGTGTTTGAAGTAATTAAAGTGCCTGGTGTTCTATGTTTTTCAAGTTTTTCGAACACTTGTTTTTTAATATCCAATCGCTCAACTACAACTTCCATAATCCAATCTACATTGGCAACTTTAGAAATATCATCTTCAAGATTACCTGTTTTAATACGGCTTGCGAACGATTGGTGATAAATAGGAGAAGGGCTTGATTTTAAAGCCTTGGCCAAATCATCATTAACAATACGGTTTCTGACGACTTTATCTTCCAATGTAAGTCCTTTGGCTTTTTCGGCGTCATTCAATTCTCTCGGAATGATGTCGAGAAGTAAAACTTCAACACCAATATTTGCAAAATGGCAAGCAATGCCACTTCCCATAATTCCGGAACCGATGATGGCTACTTTTTTAATGATACGTTTACTCATGTTATTTAATACTTGATTCTTTTTGGGTGTATATGTTCTTGTTGGATATCATGTTATTAATGACTTCAGCAACTTCATAGAAATGTTTGATTTGTTCTTCTGAAACATTTCTTCGAATGGTTTCATTGAAGGTCAATACTTTTTCTCTGGAATAGGCACGTTTTTCACGACCAAAATCCGTTAGAAAAATTAAAACACCGCGACCGTCTTCAGGATTTGGTCGACGTTCTATTAGACCTCTCTCTTCCATGGATTTTAGAGTACGTGAGAGGCTGGTGGCTTCCATTCCCATTTTGGGGCCTAATGATGTGGAAGGTGTTCCTTTCTCTGGGTCGATGCTCAAAAGTGCAAAACCTGTAGCCATCGTGCTTTCAAATTTTGAAGCTTCTTCGTTGTACATTTTTGTGACAGCTAACCACGTGGTTCTCAGTACGTAATCAATGGTTTTGTCTTTCATTAACTGATTTTAAGAAAGCCAAATATACAAAAATTTATTATGCATGCATAATAAATCAGTATTAAATTTCAGTTAATTTAATCCTTTCAAAAGAAGGTTTTATCCGTAAATCTTATTGTAAAGGTCTTTGTAGATATCTTTAATCACGTCGCGTTTCATCTTCATGGTTGGTGTGAGTTGGCCTCCATCGACACTCCAAACATCGGGAGTCAGTTCAAATCGTTTGATTTGTTCCCAATGACCAAATTTTTTGTTACAATTATCTACTTCTTGTTGGATTCTGTCGTGCACTTCTTTGGATTTGGCTATATCTTCGTTGGAAGTGCCCACATTTTTGTTTTTGCGTTTTATCCAATCCTTAATGAATTCAAAATTTGGTTGGATGAGTGCTGCTGGCATTTTTTCGCCTTCGCCGACAACCATTATTTGTTCAATAAAACGTGATTGTTTCAATTCATTTTCAAGAAGTGTAGGGATGATATATTTTCCACCAGAAGTCTTGAACATTTCTTTTTTGCGCCCAGTGATTTTTAAAAATCCATCGGCATCAATTTCGCCTTTATCACCAGTATGAAAATAATCACCAGTCATCACTTCGGCTGTTTTTTCTGGATCTTTATAATAACCCATCATCACGTTTGGTCCTTTGATTAAAATTTCTCCATCTTCTGCAATCTTCACCTCGACATTCTCGATTGGCTTGCCAACGGTTCCTATTTTGTAATTATGGTCAGCGTACATCCCAACAGAAACTACTGGTGATGTTTCAGTAAGCCCATAACCTTCCATAACCTGCATGCCTGCAGCACCAAAAATTCTTGACAGACGAGGTTGCAGTGGTGCGCTTCCAGAGACCATTGTGGTCAATTCGCCACCCAAAGCATCTTTCCATTTACTGAACACCAATTTCCGAGCAATACCCAATTGAAATTCATACCACCAACCATTGGCACCATAAGGTTTCCATTCTTCTCCCAGTTTTAAAGCCCAAAAAAACATGCTTTTTTTGACTCCTGATAATTCTTCGGCCTTTGCATGAATGGTGTCGTAGACTTTTTCCAGTAATCGCGGAACAACACTCATTAAGTTAGGTTTTATTTCCCTGGCATTTTCGGCTATTTTATCAAGACCTTCTGCAAAATAAATGCTGGTACCTGCGTATTGATAAATGTATATGAGAACACGTTCAAAAATATGACATATAGGAAGAAAACTTAAAACACGAGTTTCACCTTCAATTATTGGTAATCTGGGAATACTATCTAGTGAATTACTGGTAATGTTCCAGTGAGAAAGCATGACCCCTTTTGGTTTTCCGGTGGTACCAGATGTGTAGATGATGGTTGCTAGGTCTTCTGGTTTCACATCATTCTTTCTATCCTCGACAGTTTGCTGGTTGTTTTCATCATAGCCCATTTCAAATAATTCTGAATAATGTTTGCAACCTTCAATCTTATTAAAGGAATAGACCTCTTTCAGTTTAGTTTTATCCTTTATCTCATTGACTTTTTTTAAAACTTCTTCATCAGAGACAAAACAATAAATGGATTCGCTGTGATTTAGAACATATTCATAATCTTCAGACGAGATGGTAGGATATATAGGAATGTTTTGTGCTCCTGTTTGAAGAATGCCGATATCCATAATATTCCATTCGGTTCTATTAGTGGAAGAAATGACCGCAATCTTATCATTTTTTTCGATTCCCATTCGTAGTAAGGCCCGGCTGATGGCATTTGCTTTATCTATATATTCTTGTGTAGATGTCTTGACCCATTTCCCATTATATTTTGTGACCAAAGCCGAATCGGTTGGTTTGTGTTCTAATTGATAATATGGGAAATCAAAAAGTCTAGTAACGTCTGCCATGGGAATCTAATAAGGATGTAATGGTGCAAATTAGGGAATTAATGGAGATTTTCAAATATGCTTATAAAAAAGATCCATATTTTGAATGATACTAAAAAAATGTAAATCTTATTATTATTTTTGCAATCCTATACTCATTCGGGATGTAGCGCAGCCTGGTAGCGTACTAGCATGGGGTGCTAGGGGTCGCTGGTTCAAATCCAGTCATCCCGACAAAGAAAAGGAGCCAATTGGCTCCTTTTCTTACTTTTTATTAGTCTCAATCCATTTTCTCGCATTTACAAAAGCCTCTAGCCATGGAGAGACTTCGTCTTTTCTTTCTTTTGGATAATGTGCCCAGTTCCATGGAAATGTGGAGCGCTCTATGTGAGGCATCGTTACTAAATGACGTCCTGTTACATCACACATCATCGCTGTGTTGAAGTGGGAACCATTTGGGTTAGCTGGATAGCCTTCGTAACCATATTTGGCAACAATGTTATAATTGTTTTCGGATAGTGGTAATTGAAATTTGCCTTCGCCATGACTAATCCAAACGCCTAAAGTTGTTCCGGCCAACGTTGATAGCATTACAGAATTATTCTCTTGAATTTTTACAGAAGTAAACCCACTTTCATGCTTATGGGAATCGTTATAAGTCAATTTGCCATGAGTTTCGTGTTCTGGATTTACAAGCTCGAGTTCCATCCACAATTGTGCGCCATTACATATACCTACAGAAAGTGTATCGTCTCTTTTGAAGAAATTTTTGAGTGCAGTATTTGCCTTTTCGTTGTATAAAAAAGCGCCCGCCCAACCTTTGGCTGAACCTAAAACGTCTGAATTTGAAAAGCCTCCAACAGCGCCGATGAATTGAATGTCTTCCAAAGTTTCACGTCCTGAAATCAAATCGGTCATGTGCACATCTTTCACATCAAAACCAGCTAAATACATTGCGTTTGCCATTTCACGTTCTGAATTACTGCCTTTTTCGCGTAGGATGGCGGCTTTGGGTCTTGAATTGGTAAAGTCAATTATAGGTGGTTTTCCAGTAAAATGATTTGGAAATTTATAGTTTAAAGGTTGATTTTTATAATTTTCAAATCTATCTTTTGCCAGATTATTTGAAGTCTGTTTTTGGTCGAGTAGGAAAGAGGTTTTAAACCACATATCACGTAATCTTGAAACGGTCATTGTAAATACTTCCGTACCATTAATGATGCTTAAGTAATCACCTTCAACAACCTTTCCAATGTTAAAGAATTCAATATTTGCCTCAGAAAGTAATTGCTCTGCTGAAGCATCTTTCAACTGAAACACAACCCCTGAATTTTCAGAAAACAAGAGTTTGAAGGAGTCTTTTTCATTTAAGGCAGTCAAATCCAATTCAGCACCAAGGTTAGTATCTGCAAAACAGAGTTCTAGCAAGGTGGTAATCAATCCACCGGAAGCAACATCATGTCCCGTAACTATTTGGTTCTCTTTGATTAATTTTTGAATCGTGTTAAAAACGGTTTTAAAGTAGTCGGCAGATTTGATAGTTGGAGCATCATTCCCAATTTTATTGACAATCTGTGCAAAGGAACTACCACCCAATTTATATTTATCTTGAGATAGATTGATGTAGTATATATTGCCATTATTTTTTTGGAACACAGGTTCTACCACTTTGGTGATGTCATTGCAATTTGCTGCAGCAGAAATAATAACAGTTCCAGGAGACATCACTTCCTCATTTGGATATTTTTGCTTCATCGATAACGAATCTTTTCCGGTCGGAACATTGATTTTTAAATCGATGGCAAATTCTGAAACTGCTTTGACGGCTTCATACAATCGTGCATCTTCCCCATCATTTTTGCAAGGCCACATCCAGTTTGCAGATAAGGAAACACTTTTTAGGCCATCTTTTAAGGGAGCCCAAACAATGTTTGTCAATGCTTCTGCAATGGAGTTACGACTGCCTGCAATGGGGTCAATCAAGCCAGAAATAGGTGAGTGGCCAATAGAGGTGGCAATACCTTCCTTTCCTTTATAATCCAGTGCCATCACGCCAACATTATTTAGGGGCAATTGTAAGGGGCCTGCACATTGTTGTTTGGCAACTTTTCCGCCAACGCAGCGGTCTACTTTATTGGTAAGCCAATCTTTGCAAGCTACTGCTTCCAGTTGCAATAATTGGTCTAAATAATCATAAAATTTATCACGCTCGTAGGTAACTTCAGCATAGTTTCGTTGTACAGTTTTGTCAGTCATTACGGTTTTTGGCGAACTGCCAAACATATCTTCCAGCGCCAAATCCATAGGTTTGTGACCATTGGTTTTTGATTCAAAAGTAAAACGATGATTTCCGGTAACGTCACCAACAGTATACATTGGTGAACGTTCTCTGTCAGCTATTTTTTGAAGGATTTCTAAATGTTTTTCGCCAATGACAAGTCCCATACGTTCTTGAGATTCATTGCCTATGATTTCTTTATCGGACAATGTTGGATCGCCCAATGGCAATTTGTCCAAATCAATGTGTCCACCCATAGCTTCCACAAGTTCTGATAAACAATTCAAATGTCCTCCAGCACCATGGTCATGTATTGAAACGATATAATTCTCGTCACTTTCCACCATACCACGAACGGCGTTGGCAGCTCGTTTCTGCATTTCCGGATTGGAGCGTTGAACCGCATTTAGTGTGATTCCTGTAGAAAATTCGCCAGTATCGGCACTTGAGACTGCCGCACCACCCATTCCAATACGATAGTTGTCTCCACCTAGAATCACAACCTTATCTCCAGAAGAAGGCGTTCCTTTTATGGCTTGTGATGCTTTGCCATAACCAATGCCTCCCGCCTGCATGATGACTTTGTCATAACCTAGTTTTCTGTCTAGTTCATTGTGCTCAAATGTCAATACAGACCCGCAAATAAGAGGTTGTCCAAATTTGTTGCCAAAATCTGAAGCTCCATTGGACGCTTTGATTAAAATTTCCATTGGTGTTTGGTACAGCCATGGGCGTTCAGGCATCGATTGTTCCCATGGTCTTTGTTCCTCAAGTCTTGAATACGAAGTCATGTACACTGCTGTTCCCGCCAACGGAATGGAGCCTTTACCACCGGCAAGTCGATCTCTTATTTCACCGCCTGAACCTGTTGCAGCACCATTGAAAGGTTCAACTGTGGTTGGAAAATTATGGGTTTCTGCTTTCAAGGAAATAACCGATTCAAAATCAGATTTTTTATAATAGTCTGGAATATCAGCACGTAAAGGTGCAAATTGTTCCACAATTGGACCTTTAATAAATGCAACATTGTCTTTGTAAGCGGAAACAATGTCATTTGGATTTTGCTTTGAAGTTTCCTTTATCATTTTAAACAAAGAAGTAGATTTTTCTTTGCCGTCAATCACAAATGTTCCATTGAAAATTTTATGCCGACAATGCTCACTGTTCACTTGCGAAAACCCGAACACTTCAGAATCTGTGAGTTTACGTCCGATTTTTTCAGAAACACTTTCAAGATATTCAATTTCTTCTTGGTTCAGTGCCAATCCTTCTTGTTCATTATATGCTGATATATCATCAATATCAAGAATTGCTTCCGGTTGGATATTGATTTTGAAAACGTCTTGATTCAGTTCTTTATACTTTTCAGAAATCATGGGGTCGAAATCAGAAAAGCTTTTATCAACGGATTGGAATTCTTCTATTCGTGTAATTTCTTTTATGCCCATATTTTGGGTAATTTCCACTGCATTGGTGCTCCACGGTGAAATCATGGCAGCTCTTGGGCCAACAAAAAAGGCATCCAGAGATGCCGTATTGATTTTAGGTTGGTTGCCAAAAAGCCACGATAATTTTGAGATGGTTTCTGTTGATAATTCTTGTGTTGCTTGAACAGCAAAAACTTTACTGTTTTGGTTTCCGAAGAAATGAATCATTATGTTGTGTTTGTGTTGTTTTTGAGAAAGTGCAAATTTAAAGTTTTTCCTTGTATAATCCATTTATTTAAAATGGTTAATTTTTTTAAATTGTATACCGTTTAAGCACATAAAAAAAGCGACTTTAAAGTCGCTTTTTCTGTTATTCCTTAATCAGTTTTTTGCTGATTGAGTTGTTATCTTGTGTGAGTCTGACAATATAGACGCCACTGCTCAAATCATCTAAAAGAATGACATCAGAATTTTGAATTGTTTTTTGGAACACTCTTTTGCCTAAGACATTATAGATTTCGATTTTTGTTTCTGCAGAATTTTTCAAATCGATATGTAACATGTTTTTCGCAGGATTTGGATAAATTTTAAATTGATTTTCAGTGAATTCATCAGTACCCAGAAGACCACATGTCCAAATTAAATCATCAAAGTTTACACGATTAGTTGGAACGCTATTATTGTTAATCACTAGAGATTCAAAATCATCGATGCCAACAGGTATTGATGTTGTTATTGGATTGTCACCATAGGGAATTGTGGCTATAAAATCTCCATTTACTACCAAATCGAATGTTCCAGTTCCACCTGAAAAGACCCTTTGTGTAGTTACTGTGACAGTTTCGAGCATGCCAACAAAATCAGTACACTCTAAGATTCCATTTCTCACAGTAATAGTTCTACCATTTAAGGTTTGATCTGTCCTTGCATCAGTTGCATGAAAATTGTAACCATTGTCACCTGTCCATACTCTGTCAGCATAAGTACTTGAACTGGAAGGAATATTTTCAAAACTTTCTTCAACACAATTTAAATTTGCTTGACCATCCAAAGTGGTTTCACAATCCTCATTACTAGGTTCAGAGACATTTCCGGAAGCATCCTTTGCATACACCACAAAACACCAAGTCAAATTAGGCAGTAAATTATTAGCGGTATAACTTGTCGTTGTAGAAGTTCCTTTATAAGTACCATTCATGAAAATATCATAAGCAGTGACTGCCACATTATCTGTTGAAGCAGTCCAATTCAAATCAATCGTGCTACTCGTAGGATTTGAAGCTACCAAATTTGTAGGCATTGAAGGGGCTTCATTGTCAGGTGTAGGATTCCAAATCAATTGCACATATTCAGGATGATCTACAAATGGATTTCTGTTGTTTTGATGATTATAAACGGCATTGTTTCTATCGATTTCTCTTTGAGAAACAGGATCCATTTGATGCCAAGTCATCAAGATGTTCAAGAAAGGGTCGGCCAAAACTTTATCAGAACTTCCATCAAACATATCATAAGCTGACCAAGCACTAACTTGGCTTTGATAACGCGTGACAAAATAAAAATAGATACGTGCTATATCGCCTTTAAACTCATCAATCGGTTCAAATACGATGCCTGTGTAGCCTGCAGAATAGCCACTATTTAAGTTGTTTCCAAGTTTTGAACCATTTAGTGTGGGATTAGAGATGCCACTTTGTGAAACCAAGGTTCCAACAACGCCATAAGGATAGTTGCTTCTAAAGCCATTCACACGTCCATCAGTTGGGATGACCTGATGCCCATCACTTCTCATGGGAGTTGCATCATTAAAGGCCGATTGTGGAATGACATGTTCTTTATTATAACAATCTCCTTCACTGTTGTAGTTGCCACATTCATCGGAGCCATAGCTATAATTATAGGGATCTGAGCCATTTGGATTTTCCGAATACAAATCCAGGATGGTATTGTCATTTTCATAATAGATGTCTCTATCACTAGTCGCATACAAAACATCCAAGGCATTGTAACCTTGATCGGTGGCAATGTGTTCGTTTGGCAAACCATTATTCGTATTGTCAATGATATTCTTTAATTGGGTTTTTAGGGTGTAGCCTGTACCAGTGGCAGAATTATAATATCCTGCTGGAATTTGAGCGAATGCAACACTTGTTGCAATGAGAAGGATGAGAGTAATGTAATTTTTTTTCATGCTTTTAATTTGATTTCTTTTTCAATAATGCCATATAAAATCCGTCATAGCCAGATGTATGGGATAATACTTTTTTATCTGTTACAAAGGTAAATTCTTTTCCCAATTCAGATGTTAAAAAATCTTCAACTTGATTCTGATTTTCAGAAGGTAAAACTGAGCACGTAGCATACACCAATTGTCCACCGGGTTTTACCATTCGTGAATATTGTTGAAGAATGTCCTGTTGAGTTTTCTTGATGTCTTCGATGAATTCTGGTTGCAATTTCCATTTGGCATCAGGATTTCGCCTTAAAACCCCAAGCCCGGAACATGGTGCATCAATCAAAACCCTATCGGCTTTGTCATATAATTTTTTAATGACTTTGGTGGATTCAATTGGTCTGGTTTCTATGTTATAGGCTCCATTTCGTTTTGCTCTACGTTTGAGTTCGTGAAGCTTATTGGCATAGATGTCCAAAGCAATGATTTGCCCTTTATTCTCCATCAATGATGCTATATGGAGCGTCTTTCCGCCAGCACCAGCACACGCATCTACTACTCGCATTCCGGGCTGAACATCCAGAAATTCCGCAACCAATTGTGACGAAGCATCCTGAACCTCAAACATGCCATTTTTAAACTGTTCTGTTTGAAACACATTGACTCGCTCTTTTAATTTTAGGGCCAGTGGATAGTCTTTAAGGAATTCGGTTTCAATATCCTGATCAAATAATTCCGAGTGTAATTTCTCTTTGGTTGTTTGAAGTGTATTCACTCTTAAAATGACATCGGCTTGTATATTCAACGCGGCAATTTCTTTAGACCAGACGGCATCACCCAATTCTTTCTTCCCCAAGTCATCCAACCAATCAGGTATAGACTCACGATATTTTCTGGTTTTGGAAAGCTCATCAAATTTGCCTTTGATTTTTCTGGTTGGAGTGCTTTCAAAATAAGACCAATCTGGCAGTTTAATGCCTCTTAACGTTGCCCAAACTGCAAACAGACGCCACATATTATCTCTGTCAAAAGGTTCTTTGACATCAGCAATTTCGGCATACAAGCGTTTCCATCGAACGATATCATACACCGTCTCAGCAACAAAAGCCCTGTCTCGAGCACCCCAACGCTTGTCGCGTTTCAGCAATTGTTGGATGACTTTATCAGCGTATTGATGTTCATTAAAAATGAGCATCAAGCCATCGATAACTGCAAAACATAGGTTTCTGTGTAAACGCATAAAAGTGTTCTGTTTTTGAGTGCTCAGTTGACAAAGTGCTCAGTTGACAATCATTGTCTTTAACAAAAGCACACTAAAAATTGGCTTGCAAAGTTACGCTAAAATGTTGCCAATGCACGAACAATTTGTATTTTTTAATGGTAAATAAATTATCTTTCCTAAAAATTAAAATAAGGTATGAAGCAATTGCTGTTTTTATTTATGTTCATAGGAATCATTTCTTGCAAAAAAGAAGTCAAGAAAACGATAAAATTGTTTTCAAAAGTTGAAATTGAAGACATCTATAATGATTCGACCTTAAGTATCCGAGCTATTGAGATTTTGAATGACAAAAGCCTTGCTTTTGCTGCTAATAATGGAGTTTTTGGGCTATATAAACCCAAGTCAAACAGTTGGATGACATCCATACAAAAGCACGATACCTTGAACCTACAATTTCGCTCGGTTGCGCATACCGCAACAGATTTTTTTATGTTGAGTGTTGGCAATCCAGCGCTGCTTTACAAAACAGGCGATAATGGAGAAATGGAATTGGTTTACAGTGAAGAACACGAGAAAGTGTTTTACGATGCTATGATTTTTTGGAATGATTTTGAAGGTATTGCCATTGGAGATTCCACCGAGGGTTGCTTAAGTGTCATCATAACACGAGATGGTGGACATACTTGGTCAAAACTCAATTGTGATGATTTGCCCAATGGGATTGAAGAGGAAGGTGCCTTTGCCGCCAGTAATTCCAATATTGCTATTGATGGTGACAAGACTTGGGTGGCTACTACTGCAGGGCGTATTTATTATTCGCCAGATAAAGGCAATTCGTGGCAGGTTTTTGATACACCAATCATCAAAGAAAAAGATACCGAAGGGATTTATTCCATTGATTTTTACGATCAATTGAATGGGTTTGCCATAGGTGGCGATTACACCAAGCCAGAAATCACTAATGCCAATAAAATAAGAACAGAAGATGGTGGTAAAACTTGGAAAATTATAGCAAATGGTAAAGAACCTGGCTATAGAAGTTGCGTACAATATGTGCCAAATAGTGATGCTAATTCATTGATAGCTATTGGTTTTAAAGGTATTGATTATTCTATTGACAAAGGTACAAACTGGAAACATCTGAGTGACGAATCGTTCTATACCATTAGATTTCTTAACGATAGTGTTGCTTATGCTGCCGGAAAAGGAAGAATTTCAAGATTGAAATTCCAATAAAAAAATTCCAAATTCCAATTATTAGCTTGGAATTTGGAATGTGCAAAAGGGTTCTATCTCAAGGTCTGTCTTTTTTTGATTCCTTGCGTTTTTTGTATTCCTCAAACATTTTTCTGTTGAATTCGTCTTCGGCAATTCTCAACTTGATGATTTTTTTTGCAGGAAGGATTTTTTGTAAGTCTTTGATAAAATTTTCACGAAGCTCATGTTTTTTCTTTTCATTGGAAATCATTTCATCAATCATTATTTTGGCTTCTTGTTCACTCAAGGATTCCACATTGGTCGCTTTACGTTTGGAATAATTATCTTTTCGAATCGATTGTTCTTGTTCGTCAAACGTATTATAAATAGGCCAGAATTGTTGTGCTTCGGTTTTTGAAAGTTCCAATTGTTCGGTTAAGTAAGCCACCTTTAAGGCTTTGATGCGTTCTTTGCGGTCTTGATCTTGCGAAAAGCTGTTCAAAGATACACAAAGGAATAGGGCAATAGCTATTGTTTTCATTAGTCTGTTATTAGGTGTTCAACATCAGAATTTTGCAATAAATAATCCTCAATGTCTGATGCATTAATAGTGTTTTCCACAAAATCTTCCGAATTCATTTCCTCGGCGTTGAAATATGGAGCAATGTCATAAGCATTCATATCTTCGTTCATCAAATAATTCTCTATGGAAGCTGTTTCCAAATCATCAAAAGTCAATCCATTTTGGTTTGAATAAAGTAAATTGAAAGCCAAAATAAAACTCGCAGCGATTCCAGAAACGGAGGCAACGGTTTTCCAGCTGAACATCGAAATAATCTTTGTCGATTTTTTTTCATTCAAGACTGTCAGAATCTCGGAACCCAAAGTTTCAAAATAGTTATCTGGAACTTTAAATCCATGTGAACCAACCTTGGAAGCAATACGCTCTTCATTCAATTTTGAAAAAACTGCATCCTCCAGCGCTTCAAAATAATCATCAGGTGTTTTATAACCTGTTGATTTGATGGTATGTAAATTTTTGCTTTTCATCAGTAGTTTGACTGAATTTTTGTCAAATGGTTTAATCGTTCGTTAAGTATTCTTCTATTTTCTTTACAGCGATGTGATAGGATGCTTTGAGCGCGCCTTCACTTGTTTCCAGTATTTCGGACATTTCACTGTATTTGATATCTTCAAAATATTTCATGTTAAAAACCAATTGCTGTTTGTGCGGCAAAGTTGCAATGGCTTTCTGTAATTTTAATTGTATATCCTCCCCTTCAAAATATATATCGGCTTTAAGATTGTCTATTGCTTGCTGTTGGAATTCTTCACTCGTAAGATGATGCCGCTTAGCATTATGATTGATTTGGGTCAATGCTTCATTGGTGGCGATACGGTACATCCAAGAAAACAACTTGCTTTCACCTTTAAAACCATGAATATTTTTGTATATTTTAATAAATGTATTCTGTAACACGTCATCGGCATCGTCATGTGATTTTACGATATTACGAATGTGCCAATAGAGACGCTCCTTGTAAGTAGCAATAAGCTCTTTAAAGGCTTGCTCTTTTGTCTCTTCGGTTTTTAATCGACTGATGAGTTCTGTCTCGATGTCCACAAAAATCATTTTTTATAAGACTGAGTAATTTAATGATAGTTTAATTAATTTTTTTTCATTTTACGGAATATTTCAAAAAATTGATAATCAATTAGTTGAAAAATAAATCATCGATTAAATGTAAATAAGACCGATGAATTGTATTTTTTTCTTGCATTAATCTACAAAAAAGTATATGTTTACATCATCTAACCTACTTAAAAATTACCAGTCTCCCCAAATCTGGTAATTAAATCGAAAAGGATGCAACCTAAGTTGCATCCTTTTCTGGTTAAAGTATTTAATTTAAATTATTCAAAACTTTGCATTTCCACTAACTTTTTATAGACTCCATTTTTGCCCATAAGTTCGGTGTGGGTTCCTTGTTCTGCAATTTCTCCTTTTTGCATTACGATGATTTCGTCTGCATTTTGAATGGTTGAAAGCCTGTGGGCAATAACGATGGATGTTCTATTTTTCATCATATTTTCAAGAGCCACTTGGACATATCGTTCACTCTCTGTATCCAAAGCAGAAGTGGCTTCATCCAAAATCATGATGGGTGGATTTTTAAGCACCGCACGTGCAATACTCAAACGCTGTTTTTGTCCTCCGGAAAGTTTATTTCCCGAATCGCCAATATTTGTCTCGATGCCGTTTGGCAAATCCTTTACAAATTCCCAAGCATTTGCGATTTTCAAAGCTTCGACGATTTCTTCGTCAGAAGCGGTATCTTTTCCAAGTAGAATATTGTTTTTTATGGTATCATTGAAAAGAATGGAATCTTGGGTTACCAAGCCCAGCAGGTTTCGCAACGAATGTTTGGTGAGGTCTCTAATGTCTATACCATCTATTTCTATGCTGCCTTCATTTACATCATAAAATCGTGTGACCAAATTGGCTATGGTACTTTTTCCACTTCCGGATTGCCCAACAAGCGCCACGCTCTTTCCTTTTGGAACAGTGATGTTGAAATTTTTCAGCACCATTTCGTCTTCATATTTAAAGAAAATATTATTAATTGAAATCTTGTCCGTGAAATCTTTTTTCACAATGGCGTTTGGTTTGTCGGTAATTGTGTTTTCTACTTCCAATACATCAAAAACCCTTTCTGCTGCTGCCAGACCTGTTTTCACTTGATAAGACGCTTTTGAAATGGCTTTTGCTGGTGTCAATATATTATAGGCAAGCCCCATGTAGGCCAAAAATTTTGAACCTTCCAATAATGGAGTTCCGTCTGCAAATTTTTCAACCAAAACCATGTTACCACCATACCAAAGCAAAATGGCGATAACAACAATGCCCATAAACTCACTCATGGGCGACGATAAATTATTTTTCCTGCCAATACTGTTCATGATTTTATACAATCGTTGTACGGAAGTATTAAATTTACCTTTAAATGTTCTTTCTGAATTATAGCTTTTGACGACTTTCAGTCCACTTAGCGTTTCTTCAACTATGGAAATCAAATATCCATTTTCAAATTGCGCTTTTTTGGATTTTGCCTTGAGACTTTTCCCTATCTGGGAAATTATCACGCCGGAAATTGGAATGAAAATGAAAACAAAGAGCGTCAATTTAAAACTTATGGCAATCATTGCTCCTATGGTGAAAATAATGGTCATGGGTTCTTTGACAATCAATTCCAAAATCGAAAAAAAGGAATTTCTTATCTCATTGACATCGTTGAGCATCCTTGCCATTACATCGCCTTTCCTTTTTTCAGAATAATAGGCCACTGGTAGACTGATGATCTTATCAAACATTTTAGTGCGAATATCCCTTAAGACTCCATTTTTGAGTAGCAACAGATGGTTGAGGGCCAAATAATTAAATAGATTTTTGAGCAGAAAAGTTGTTATGATAAGGCACACAACTAACAATAGAGCATATTGTGCACCATTTTCTTGGGTAAGTTTGGTTATGTAATAGTATAAATAGTCTTTTCCAAAGGAAGCTATTTCCCAGATGGAACTGAGTTTAGGTTCAATAACAATTTTTTCGACATCCTTGAACAGCACGTCTAGCATTGGAATCAATGCGATGAATGACAGTGTGCTGAACAGTGCATACAGGATGTTGAAAATAATGTTCCAGATGATATTGCCTTTGTAAGGCTTGAGGAATGGAGTTATTTTTTTTAAATTTTCGTCCATTAATTGAGTTTCATGTCATTTACAATGGCATCAAGCTTTGCGTCTAATTTTGCTTCTACCTCTTCAAATTTTTCTGGAGATTCCAAATGTCCATTGACACTGATATAAAATTTAATTTTAGGCTCAGTCCCACTTGGTCGCAATGCAATTTTGCTTCCATCTTCTGTATAATAAATCAAGACATTTGATTTTGGAATATCGATTGGAAATTCTTTTTTATTGATCATGTCTTTGGAAATGGATACATCATAATCCTCAATTCTCGATACCTTTGAACAATTAATTTCAGAAAGTGGATTTTCACGCGCATCAACCATCATTTGTTTGATTTCCTGTGCACCTTCAATTCCCTTTTTGGTCATGGAAATCAAACGTTCTTTATAAAACCCATTATCCACGTATAATTGAATCAATTCTTTATAAAAGGAACTGCCTTTATGTTTTGCCTGTGCAGCAATTTCTATTGCCAGAAGGGTAGAGGTGACAGCATCTTTATCACGAACAAAATCGCCAACCATAAATCCAAAACTTTCTTCACCACCACCTATAAAGTTGAGGTTTGGAAAATCCTTGATCATTTTGGCAATCCACTTGAAGCCTGTCAATCCTTCTTTGTATTCCACTTTGTAATTGGATGCCAATGCAGCCATCATAGGCGTTGATACAATGGTTGAGCCGATGAATTCCTCACCTTTTATCTTATTGTTTCGCTTCCAATGTTTCAAAAGAAAATCGGTCATCATTACCATGGTTTGGTTACCGTTGAGCAATACCATTTCTCCTTCAAGATTTCTTACGGCAACACCGAGCCGGTCGCAATCTGGGTCGGTGCCGATGACAATATCGGCATTTACTTTATCGGCCAATTCCAGTGCCATTTTCAACGCTGCTGGTTCTTCTGGATTTGGTGATGCCACTGTTGGAAAATCGCCATTCGGCATTCGTTGTTCCTCAACGATATGTACGTTTTTGTAACCTGCACGTTTCAATGTTTCTGGAACTGTTGTAATGGAAGTGCCATGAAGAGATGTAAAAACAATGCTCAAATTATCTTTGGCCTCTTGTGCTGTCCCAAAACTTCCATTTTTTACGGAAGCGTCAATGAACACATCGTCAACTTCTTTTCCTATTGGTTTTATCAAACTGTTATTGGCGTCAAATTTAATCTCAGAATAATCCAGGCTGTTGATTTCTTTGATGATTTCTTTGTCCTGAGGAGGTACCAACTGACCACCATCCTGCCAGTACACTTTATAGCCATTATACTCTGGCGGATTGTGTGATGCTGTCAGGACAATTCCACATTGACATCCTAAATGTTTTACGGCAAATGATAATTCTGGAGTTGGTCGTAAATCTTCGAACAGATAAACTGTAATTCCATTAGCCGAAAACACATCCGCAACCACTTTTGCCAATGTTTTACTGTTATGACGGCAATCATATGCAATGGCGACTTTCAACTCTTCATTTGGGAAAGATTTATGCATATAGTTGCTCAACCCCTGTGTGTTTTTCCCAAGAGTATATTTATTGATTCTATTGGTACCAATCCCCATAATGCCACGCATACCTCCAGTACCAAAATCCAAATCTTGGTAAAAACTTTCTTGGATTTCTTTTGGATGAAACGCAATACTGTTTTTGATGGATTCTTGTGTTTCTTTATCAAAAGTTGGTGTTAGCCACGTATTGATGCGCTCTAGAATTTTAGGGTCGATGTAAATCATAGGTGAAAGAATTTATAGTACAAAAATACGCAAACTTGTAAATGTTAAATAAGAATGAAACGTTAATTTGATTTTTTGGATTACAAATTCAACTCATCCTTAACCAAATACCGTTTTTTTCCGTCTTTGGTACGCAAAATAATTTCGCCAAGAAAACCTGCGATGAAAAATTGTGTACCTATAACCATTGTAGATAGAGCGATGTAGAATTGAGGTCGGGCAGTTATCAAACGGCCCGCAGTATTGAAGAACAATTTGTCAATCCCAAGATATAAGGTAAAAGCAAAACCGATAATAAACATTAACACACCGAGTGCTCCAAAAAGGTGCATCGGTCGCCTGCCGAATCGTGAAATAAACCAAATGGTAAGCAAATCCAGAAAGCCATGGATAAAACGGTTCATGCCAAATTTGGTCGTGCCATATTTTCTAGCTTGATGTTGTACCACTTTTTCTCCAATGTTAGAAAACCCAGCATTTTTTGACAACACAGGAATGTATCTATGCATTTCGCCATGGACATCAATGTTTTTTACGACGCTTTTATTGTATGCCTTCAGACCACAATTGAAATCATGCAGTTGAACTCCCGAAGTTTTTCGCGCAGCGTAATTGAACAATTTGGAAGGCATATTTTTTGATACGACCGAATCGAAACGTTTCTTTTTCCAGCCTGAAACCAAATCAAACTTGTCATTGACAATCATTTGGTACAATTCAGGAATTTCTTCCGGGTTGTCCTGTAAATCGGCGTCCATGGTAATGACCACATCGCCTTGTGCTTTTTCAAAACCAGCATGGAGTGCTTGTGATTTGCCGAAATTTCTCAAAAACCGAATCCCTTTGACATTGGCATCCTTTTGCGAAAGTTGTTGTATGGTTTCCCAAGAACCATCGGTACTACCATCGTCAATAAAAATGATTTCATACGAAAAACGATTGGATTGCATAACTTTAGCAATCCAATCGTGTAATTCGACAAGTGATTCTTGCTCGTTGAGTAGCGGTATGACTACTGATATGTTCATTTAAATGATTTCAGGATTTTATCTTTCAAAAATACTGAAATTATTTAAGCATGCGTGTTTTCTTTTTTCATGACCAATCCTCCGATTAATCCATAGATTAATCCAAATATAGCACTCATTGCTAACCAAAATGCACTTAATACAAATGGATTGAAAAACATTTCCATGAATCCCATACTTTTATCAATCATTTCTTGACTCATGTCAGGATTTTGCTCTAGCATTTTGTCTCTAGCAACGTCCATTACCTGGCCCATAAATTCTGGATCAATGATATAGTTGAATATAAGGTTGTATATCAAAAAGACAATTGCACTGATAAGTCCAACCAGAACTCCGACTTTTAGACCGTCACTGACACTAAGCATGTTTGCATTTTTCTTTTTAAATTGACTCACAGCATAGATGACGACTATAGGAAAAATAAGATAATACAGATATTGAGGCCATTGAGCACCTTCTAGGGCTAAACCTGTCACATAGGTTGTGACTGAGATGACAATCATAATCAGGCCCAGAATAAGGCCATAGGTTGAAGCAAATTTACCGAATGATGGTTTGGTTAATTCCATAATAGTTGATTTTTTTAATTATTTATTGGTTAGTAATCAAATATACCAAAACGTTACAAGATTAAATGCGAAATTTAGAAATCCTTAAAAAATAAAATAAAATGTATTGCAGAATTGCAAAAAATACGTAAATTTGCACTTCCAAAAAATGAAATGATTTAAAGTAAGTAGCGATGAAAAAAGGTATACATCCAGAAAATTATAGACTTGTAGCATTTAAAGATATGTCTAACGACGACGTGTTTTTAACAAAATCTACAGCAGATACAACCGAAACTATAGAAGTTGATGGGGTTGAGTATCCAGTGGTAAAAATGGAGATTTCCAGAACATCTCATCCGTACTACACTGGAAAATCTAAATTGGTTGACACAGCTGGTCGTATCGATAAGTTCAAAAACAAATATGCTAAATTCAAAAAATAAGTTTAGCGTTAACTTTATATAAAGCCTTCTTGATTTTTCTTGAAGGCTTTTTTGTTTTCAATAATTAAACTATTTTTGAGTAACCATCTGCAAGATGAAAATCAGGAGCAAAAACTCCTAGTTTCCAGCTTCTAACTTCAATTTCTAAAATGAACTACATTTTATTTGACGGCCCATCACGCAATAATCTATTGCCATTCACTTTTACACGACCTGTGGCAGATATAAGAGTTGGGATTTTGACCATTAGGGAAAAATGGGAAACCTATCTAGGTTATACAACTACCACCATCACTGAGGATTATTTATCCGATAAATACCCAATGGTTGAAATGGACGACAATGTGATGATAAATGCGTCCTTTTTGCCTAATGCTGAATTAGTTGAAATGGTTAAAGGCCTTGAAGAAAACCAAGCAATCTTTAAGAGTGAGGATGTCATTGCATTTTATACCAAAAATGCAGAAGAAGACATCAATTTTGATACTTTTGAGGCGATTGAATATAACGACGAGGTTTTAAAAATTGAACACACTTGGGATATTTTTTCAAAAAACGCTCAAGCTCTTGAAGATGATTTTGAACTGTTGACCAAAGGAAGACGCTCTCAGCCAATCCCATCGAGTAATAATATTATATCAGGGCAAAATATATTTGTGGAGGAGGGTGCAAAAATGGAATTTGTGACTCTCAATGCAAGCACAGGTTCCATCTACATAGGTAAGGATGCCGAAATAATGGAAGGTAGCATCATTAGAGGGCCATTTGCTCTATGTGAACATTCAACTGTCAAACTTGGAGCCAAAATCTATGGACCTACTACCGTTGGACCACATAGTAAAGTTGGCGGTGAAGTGAACAATTCTGTCATTTTTGGATACTCCAATAAAGGGCATGATGGATTTTTGGGCAATTCAGTTTTGGGCGAATGGTGTAATCTTGGAGCTGACACTAACAATTCGAATTTAAAAAATAATTATGCCGAAGTGCGACTTTGGGATTACACGACCGAAAGTTTTGCAAGAACTGGGTTGCAGTTTTGTGGATTGATGATGGGAGACCACAGCAAGTGTGGCATTAACACCATGTTCAATACTGGCACAGTTGTTGGGGTAAGCGCTAACATCTTTGGAAGCGGATTCCCAAGAAACTTTGTACCAAGCTTTAGTTGGGGAGGCAATGGAGGTTTTACCACCTATTTAACCAAAAAGGCCTTTGAAGTTGCGGAAGTTGTTATGGCGAGGAGAGATATAGTACTTACAGATGTCGACAAAAACATTTTGGAGCATGTGTTTGAAATAACAAAAAAATATAGAAAAGATTAAATTTAGACATATGCTTGAAATCGCCATCATCTATTTTATAGGACGCTATTTTTATAGACTTGCTGAAGATTATAAACAAAACAAATGGTTGTTCGTCATATTGGGTGTGGTAACTTATTTTGTTGGGGCAATTATTGGTGGCATTGTCTTGTTTTTATTGGATCTACAATTTGAAATGGGAATCGATTGGGAAAGTAAATTTTTATTGACATTGATATTATTGCCCTTTGCAGTTGCCACCTGTTATCTCTTACATTATTTGCTTAAAAGAAATTGGGAAAAATCATCTGTGGTGGTAAAGGATGAAATCCGCGATATTGGAAAACCCCAGGAATAATCTAGTACAGAATAATTTATGAAAAACCTACTTATTATTGCCATAACATTTGTTTCAACAATTGTTTATGCACAAAAACAAACATATGTCATTAAAAATCTTAAGATAAATGACGAATTGAGCCAATATGGTGTTGTATATCAACAAGGGAATAAGGTGTATTACTCACGTTATAAACTGAATGATTTTGGCTCAGTAGAAAAAAATAGAATGAAACAGACCATTTTTACTTTATATGTTGGAGAGTTGTCCGATGATGGGGAAATAATAAATTCAAAGGAATTCAAATCTTCTGATGAATTTACCTTTAACAGTTCAACTGCTGCTTTCAGTAAAGATGGCAAATACATGTACGTAACAACCAATGAAGAAAAAAGGGAAGACACTTACAAAACCAATGAAAAGACCAGAAACCTTCGTATTGAAAGAGGCGAGTACGTAGAAGGAAAAGGATATCGAAACTTCAAAACATTATCCTTTTGTGACGAAAGGTATTCTTATGCGCATCCAGCGGTGAGCCCCAAAGGAGATTACTTATATTTCACGTCCAATATTCCCAGCGCAAAAGGTCCTACTGATATATTTCGCGTCAAAATAGAAGGGGACAATAAATTTAGTGACCCAGAAAATTTGGGAGATCTCATCAATTCGCCGCGCAGAGAAACATTTCCTACTGTAACCCATGATAATGTTCTCTATTTTTCGTCGGATAGGGCAAGAGGAATAGGTGGTTTGGATTTATATAGATGCATAATTGATGATGACGGAAATGTTGGCCTGCCTGAGTTGTTGCCAGAACCTTTAAACAGTCGTGGGGATGATATTTGTTTTGAATTGAACAAAAATGGAAAAGAAGGTTATTTTTCTTCCAATAGAGCCAAAGGTAAAGGTGAAGATGATATCTATTATTTCAAAATAAAGGAATAATCAATTTTTTCTGACTTTTTTCAAATCCATCAAATTAATGGGATTAATGCCCAAACCACTGATGTTTTTTCTGGTAAAACGCAATACTTCATCATAAAACATTACAACTACTGGTGTTTTTTGCATTACTAAACTGTCCATTTTAGAGTATAATGCTTCACGCTTTTTTGTATCAGTGATTGTGTAGGCCTCTTCATACCATGTATCAAATTGTTCATCTTTGAAATGTGAATAATTAGGTCCGTTAGGTGCAAAATTTTTACTGTAATATAAGGACAGATAATTTTCAGCATCAGGATAATCGGCTACCCAACTTGCTCTGAACATATCAAGTTTTCCATTGGCTTTAGCATCTTTCAGAGTTGCAGCAGGAATAACATCAACTTTGACATTTAACCCTATTTTTTGGATTTCACGTTGAATGAACTCGCAAAAACTCAAATAATTGCTTGTTGTTGTAATCGTAATTTCCGGATTTTGAATTCCAGTTTCTTTCTTGAATTGTGCCACTAGCTCTTTGGCTTTTTGTGGTTGATAATCAAATCCGATATTTTTATTATAACCTGGCAACCCTTTAGGGATAAAACCGCCATTGGCGGGAATTCCGACACCATTCCGTAAATAAATCATCATTTTTTTTCTATCAAAACCATAATTGATAGCTTTCCTGAGGAGTTCCGATTGAATTTCAGGAAGTCTAGAATCCATGTAAAAAGCCAAATATTCAGTATTAAGATAAGGCCCTCGAATCATATTCACATCTTTTGCGTATAAATCCCTTAATTGCCCTGTAGCGGTCAATAGTTCATCTTTGTAGGACGCATCCAAACCCGAAACAAAATCGATGTTGCCTTGGGCAAATTGTAAAAATTCACTTTGTTTATCAGGTAAAAAGGTAATTGCTACAGCTTCGAGATAGGGTAATTTATCTCCTTTCTCATCTTTTTCGAAATAGTCAGGATTTTTTCTAAATACCAATTTCAAATTCTCCTCCCAACGTTGAAACTTAAAAGGACCTGTACCTATTGGATGTGCCCTAAAATCAGTTCCATAGTACTCAACAATCTCTTTGGGGACAACACTACAATATTTCATGGTAAGTAACCCCAAAAAAGCTGGAAAGGGCTGTTTTAGCTGTATTTCAAATAATGTATCATTGACTGTTTTGAAAGATTTAACCTTTTGCAGCACCCAACTTCCTGGTGATGCCAATTGTTTGTCCATCAATCGATTCAAGCTAAACTCAAAATCTGAAGCTTTTACGATTCTTGTGGAATCTTTTCCAAATAATGCATGCTTATGAAATTTAACGTCATCCCGAAGGGAAAATGTATATGTGAGAGCATTATCACTAATTGTCCAACTTTTTGCAATACATGGCAACACTTTCATTTGGTCATCCATTTGTACCAACCCATTGAATAGTTGGTTAGTTGCCCAAATGTCTGCAATATCCTTAGAAAAAGCAGGATCTAGTGAGCTAATATTTTTATGTTCGTTATATCTAAAAACCGAGTGTTCTTTTGAGGTTTTTGAATCACAACTTATTAAAATGATGAAGGTTAGAAAAAATAAATTTTTATTTTTTTTCATTTGTCATTGAAATAAAGTTAATTTCGTTGTATTAATTGAAATTAACCTAAAACAAACTTATGAAAAAAAATTACGCTTTATTCTTATTTTTAATGTGTTTTGTATGGTTTGCCCAATCGCAAGTCACCTTGTCCCAAAACACTTCGAACACCATTACGCCTGGTAATACAGTGGCATGTGCAACATCACAAGGCGTTCCGGCGGACAACATTTATTACAGGGCTTTTGATTTGGTTGCTCTTGGATATACACAATTTGATGTGAATCAGGTGAGTTTTGGCATTAATAATGCCTCAATGATTGCAGCTGGATTTGCGGTTGATGTTATCATTTATAGCAATTCAGGCGGTACTTTTCCTGCTGGAACATTAACTCAGGTCGCTTCAGTTTCTGTTCCCATTGTTGCTGCAGATGCCAATACTATCAAAACAGTACCAATTTCAGCATCGGTCGTGGCTCCAGCCCAATTGGTTTTTGGGGTAAGCATTCCTGATGAAGCTACGCCAATGCATACTACAAGATTTTCACTTGGTTCCAATGCAGCTGGACAATCGGCACCTGGATATATTTCGTCTACAGCATGTGGCTTGCCGATATCCACGATTACTTCGATAGGCTTTCCTAATGTACATATAGTGATGAGTGTAGCGGGAATACCTTTATCCGTAGATGAATTTTCAATTTCCAAGGTATCCATTAGCCCAAACCCAACCTCTGATTATGTAAATATTGAATTACATCCTTCGAACAGCATTAAATCCGTTGAGATTTATTCGCTCACAGGTCAATTGGTACTTAAGTCTAAAAGTGAATCAAGAATAAACATCAGCAATCTACATTCCGGTGTTTATATGATGAAAGTGATAACCAACAATGGAACAGCTTCCAAAAAGTTGATTAGAACATAGTTGTATCCCATAAATCTATACTAAAAGAGCGTTTTAACTTATAAAACGCTCTTTTTTATTACCTTTGCATGCTTGTTAAAACACCAGGAATGTTCGATAGAAAAAAAGTTGCTTTTTATACTTTAGGCTGTAAACTGAATTTTTCAGAAACGTCAACCATTGCTAGAAACTTCATTGACGAAGGTTTTGATAGGGTTGAATTTGAAGAGAAGGCTGATATCTATGTCATCAATACATGTTCGGTAACTGAAAATGCTGACAAACGTTTTAAAAGTATTGTAAAGCAAGCCCAAAAAGTGAATCCTGAAGCTTTTGTGGCGGCTGTAGGTTGCTATGCACAACTAAAACCACAGGAATTGGCAGATGTGGAGGGCGTGGATTTGGTTCTTGGAGCTACAGAGAAATTCAAAATCACAGATTATCTAAACGATTTATCAAAAAACGATTTCGGAGAAGTACATTCTTGTGAAATTGAAGAGGCAGATTTTTATGTTGGCAGTTATTCTATTGGAGATAGGACTCGTGCATTTTTAAAAGTGCAGGATGGTTGCGATTATAAATGCACGTATTGTACCATTCCTTTGGCTCGAGGGATTTCTCGAAGTGATACCATGGAGAACGTGTTGAAGAATGCAAAGGAGATTTCAGAACAAAATATTAAGGAAATTGTTTTGACTGGTGTCAATATAGGTGATTATGGAAAAGGTGAATTTGGAAATAAGCGCCATGAACACACATTTTTGGATTTGGTTACAGAACTGGATAAAGTGGAAGGTATCGAAAGGATTCGGATTTCCTCCATTGAGCCTAATTTATTAAAAAATGAAACCATCGATTTGGTATCAAAATCCCGAACGTTTGTGCCTCATTTTCATATTCCGCTGCAAAGTGGCAGCAATGAGATTTTGAAAAAAATGAAGCGTCGTTACATGCGCGAGCTGTACGTGGATAGAGTTGCCAAAATTAGAAAAGTGATGCCACATGCTTGCATTGGCGTGGATGTTATTGTTGGCTTTCCTGGTGAAACTGATGAGCATTTTCTGGAAACCTACAACTTTCTAAATGAATTGAATATTTCATATCTGCATGTATTTACATATTCAGAGAGAGATAACACAGAAGCTGCAACTATGGAATCTGTGGTGCCAAAAAATATTAGGGCAAAGCGAAGTAAAATGCTTCGTGGACTTTCAGCCAAAAAGCGCCGCGCATTTTATGAAAGTCAAATAGGCTTAACTAGAACGGTTTTATTTGAAGGTGAAAATAAGGAGGGCTATATTCACGGATTTACAGAAAATTATATTAAGGTAAAAACACCTTGGAATCCGGAATTGGTAAACACTCTTCACGAAATCGAATTGACGCGAATTGATACTGATGGCCTGGTTAGGTTTGATTTTGTCGAAAGCCACGTTTTTCTATAATATTTTATTTCACAATTTCTTTCAACCCTTCTTTTTGTTCAATCATCGGTTTTTTATAGAGAACCCAACTGTATATGATAGTTTTGGAATCAATCAATAAATTTGATTGTTCCAAAAATGAAAAACCTATTCATTAAAATTATATTAGTTGTATTGGTCATTAATTTTTCATCGTGTTCCAAAGACGATGAAAATAGGATCACATCCATAATTGGTACTTGGGAATTAACGACATGGACTATTGGTATACCTATGGATTTAAACGATGATGGTATATTCCATGATAATTTATTAGTTGAATCGAATTGTGCCAATAATGAGACGTTGTTTTTTGAATCTAACGGCACATTTTCTTCTAACTTGTCCTACAATCCAACTGTGTTGATTCATATGGAAAACAATGATAACGAAAATTACATTTTTGATGTTACATGTGACACAGAAGGAACCATTGGCTTATCGGGTTCTTATGAGCAAAATGGAAATGAAGTGTTATTAATAGAAAAAATGGCCATTCTTTCAAATAATCAATTGACAGTAATCTATGAGAATGCCATCGACATTTATAATGAAGATGATGATGAAATTGTGGCATCAAGAGATTTGACCTTGATTTACACAAAAAAGCAAGCAAATTTATCTAAATAAAACAAAGTTTTCTAATCCGATTTTTTTATTTGGACAGCAAAATTCTTCTTATATCTTTGCGGCTTAACATTTAACAAAAAACATACAAAATGAAAAAAATGATTTTAGGCCTAATGGCTGTTGGTGCGTTAGCATTTACTTCTTGTTCAAGTGATGATGATAACAATTCTTCCGTGTCATTAGTGGGCACTTGGAAATTAACAGCTTGGAATTCCACTACAGGTTATGATATTAATAATGATGGAACGGCAAATACAAATTTACTTGAAGAATTCAATTGTTATAATAATGAAACTGTAGTTTTTAGTTCTAACAATACAGCGGTTGCTAACAGTACATCTTATGCTGATATCACTGCTGAAATAACAGCAGGAACTACTGATGAGTTCACATACACCGTTGATTGTATAGATGAAATTGACTCAGTCCCACTAACCTGGTCACTAGCTGGTAATACTATTACATTTGATGAAGGTTCGTCCGACGAAATAGTAGGTACATTAAATGGTAACACGTTTTCAATTGTTGTTCCAGAAGGCTTGGTAGTTTATAATGATGATTTTTCTGAGATAGTAGTGAATCAAGATTTGACATTTGTTTATACGAAGCAGTAATTTGACACTATCAAAATAAAAAATCCGAAGCTTAACACTTCGGATTTTTTATTGTTTCTCGATTGTATACTAAATGCGAATTCCCACAGGAAGCATCTTTTTATACTTTCTGTTTTTTCTTATAAATTTCGCAATATCAGGGCTTGTAGGTACCACGCTGATATTCCGTTCGGAAATGTTTTCAAATACCAAGGTCAAAAAATCACTTTCAAAATCTTCTGAATTGATACTTTCAGGAATGATCATTTTAGTTAAAAAAATTTTTCGCTCCTGTAAAGAATATTCAATTTTGGCGAGTTCATCATCTACTTTTAGCTCAAATTGGCGCAAAAAGTCATTATCAGTTAATTCAGCAGCATCAATCATGATATTTTTGTTTTAATTCAATGGTTGGAAAGGTAGAAACTACATTTTTATATAGCTTTGTACTACAAATTTATAAAAAATATCACAAATATTAAAACCTGTACCAAGTTAAATACTTATAAAATAAAGAATTACAACGTTTTTTATTTAATAAAACTGTGTTTTGACAAAATCCTGTAATGGACAAAGAGATCATCCATATATATATGATGCCAGGAATGGCTGCGGAACCTACGATTTTCAGTCGCATTCGGCTGCCCGAAGATCAATTTAAAATCCATTGGCTCGAGTGGATGATTCCTAATAGTGAAGAGGAAAGCTTAGAGTCTTATGCTAAACGGATGATTGCGAAAATTGAGCATGAAAATATAGTGTTACTGGGAGTGTCTTTTGGAGGTGTTTTGGTTCAGGAGATGAGCAAGTATATGAAGTTGAAAAAGCTCGTTGTTGTATCAAGTGTTAAAAGCAAACATGAGCTTCCCAAACGTATGAAAATCGCAAAATTTATCAAAGCTTATAAATTTGCACCTACTCAACTGTTGTCCAATTTGGACATTCTCAAAAAATATGCTTTTCATGATACGATTGCAAAACGTATAGATCTTTATAAAACTTACCTTGCGGTAAATGACAAACGTTATTTAGACTGGGCACTAAAGCAAATGATCTGCTGGAATCAGGAGGAACCAATTCCGGGCGCCATTTATATTCATGGGGATAAGGATGCGGTCTTTACAAATTCTTGCGGTGGCAATACCATCATTATTAAAGGAGGAACTCACATCATGATTATTTTTAAAAGCCAATGGTTTAACGAAAATTTGCCAAAACTTATATTGGATTAATATAAAAAGCGATACATTAATTTTTTACTTTTATAAAAAAATAAGATTATGAATTTTATCAAAAATAGTTTAGCGATTATCGGGTTGATAAGTTTGTCAGGGCTTTTCATTTTTGCGGTACAAAAGGCGCCTTCTGATGAAACTGTAGCTTCTGAAGAGAAATTAGTGAATGATTACAATGTATATGCCATCCAAATGCCAGAAAAATTGGATTTTGCTGGCGAAGAAGTACCATTGACGGATCCTGATGTTTATGAACGAATGGATCGCGAATTGCTGGTTAATACATATTGGCAATCCAATGGATTACTAATGTTTAAACGTGCAAAGAAATATTTCCCCATCATTGAACCGATTTTAAAAAAGAATGGTATTCCTGATGATTTTAAATATTTGGCAGTAATTGAAAGTGGCTTGTCCAATGTGGTTTCGCCAGCGGGAGCCAGAGGCGTTTGGCAAATTATGCCTTCAACTGCCAAAGAAAATGGTCTCGAAGTCAACGACAATGTTGATGAACGTTACCATTTGGCAAAATCTACTGAGATTGCCTGCAAATATTTGTTGAAATCCAAACAAACTTTGGGTTCTTGGACTTTGGCTGCAGCTGCGTATAATGCTGGCAATGCCGGTATTGGCAATCGATTGAAAGAGCAAGATGTTAAAAATTATTATGATTTGCTTTTGGGAGAAGAAACTGGAAGATATATTTTTAGGATTATTGCTTTAAAGGAAATTTTAAACCATCCAAAAACCTATGGATTCAATTTCAACCAATCCGATTTGTATTCCAATATTCCTACTTACGAAGTTAAAGTCGATACGGAAGTTACAGATTTTACAGCCTTTGCAAAACAATATGGCATAAATTACAAGATTTTGAAAATTCATAATCCATGGTTGCGTGAAGATCATTTAAACAATAAAATCAAAAAACAATACATCATCGATATTCCTGAAAAAGGCTATTACTCCAAACCTTGATGTTCAAATTCCTAACCAACAACTTCTGGATTTTATTATTGGTTATCAATTACATATTGGTAATTGTTGTGGCCTTTGCCATTTTGCTTAAAAACATCAACCCTACCAAGACGGTTTCATATATCATTGTTTTAGTTTTTTTTCCTTTCTTCGGTCTAATAGTATATTATCTATTCGGTCAAGAATATCGAAAGGATAAAATCTTCAACAGAAAACATATCCTCAATCAAAAAATCATCGAAGAGGTCAATCAGCAGTTGGAACCAGAAAAAAAAGAAATTAAAGCTTTACAGAACGATTTGTTGGATGAACGCATCAAACTTGTCAAATTATTGCATAGTGATGAAAATTCGCCATTGACAACACATAATGATTTGCAGATCATTAAAAATGGTGAAAACAAATTCAAGCTTCTTATAGAAGATTTGAAAAATGCCAAAGACCACATACACATGGAATATTACATCTTACGCGATGATAAGATTGGGATGCAAATTCTTGATATTCTCTGTGACAAAGCTTCGGATGGTGTTTCCGTAAAATTGAGCATAGATGACGTAGGAAGCAGTGTCACCAGAAAATCAAAAAACCGCTTAAAAAAATGTGGTGTAGAATGGCATTCATTTATGCCTGTTCTATTTCCAGGATTTACAGGAAAAATGAACTATCGCGACCATAGAAAAATTGTCATTATCGATGGTAAAATTGGTTATGTTGGTGGCATCAATATTTCGGACACTTATGTTAATTATGAAGACTCTAAATTTTATTGGAGAGATACCCATTTACGTATAGTAGGAGAAGTTGTAAAATCATTGCAAATTCATTTTTTAATGAATTGGGAATTCGTATCCGGCAACAAAGTGAAAATTTTGAAGAATTATTTCCCTACAGAACAGTGCGAAAATAAGCTGGCTATGCAAATCGCTGCAAGTGGCCCTGATACGGATTGGGCAAATATCATGGAAGTTATTTTTACAGCTATTGTGACTGCAGAAAAATATGTTTACATCACTACTCCATATTTTATTCCCAACGATCAGATGATCACGGCTCTACAGGTGGCTTCGAAATGCGGTATAGATGTAAGGCTGTTGATTCCCAAAGACTCCGACTCCTGGACTGCAAAACACGCAACAAATTCATACCTGGAATGCCTAATGGAAGCAAACGTTAGGATTTATAGATATTGTAAAGGCTTTATCCATGCCAAAACCATTGTGGTGGATGATATGTTTGCAAGTGTTGGCACAAGCAATATGGACAACAGGAGCTTTAATATCAATTTTGAAATCAATGCAGTCATCTATAATGAGGAAAAAAGTTTGGAGTTAAAATCCTATTTTCTTGATGACTTGAAAGATAGTGAGGAAATGGATCATGAGCGATGGATCAATAGGTCTAAAGGTCAAAAGCTACAAGAATCCTATTGCAGGCTTTGGGCTCCGTTACTTTAATAAAGAATGCTTTTACTTGTTTTCACTTGTAGAAATGCTGGTTTCTTTTTTGTTGGTTTCATTCTCCAGCAATAATTGTGTGATGTCGTCATATGTGTTTTCAAAAAATTCTTTTTTCGTGCTCTTCTTGAGGTTTTTCAGATAAAATTTTCTGTCGATGGTGGAAAGCTCTTTGTTTTTTGTGATATAGAAACTTGCAGGTGCACCAAAAGAATTTTTTATGGTGCTCAAAGATAGGTTAAGTTTATTTTCCCTTTCGTTGACGTACACAATCGTTACATTTTTGTTGAAGCCCTTGGTAGCTTTTTTGACCAAGCTTTTTCTGTCCCAATACAGAACGATAAATTCCAATTTTCCTTTGTATTGATTTGCCATTTCATTGATGGCTTTAATTTCTTCCCTATGCGTTACAACACAAGATTTCTTTGTAATTAATAATATGGGTGTGTCTATATCTTCAGTCTCCAAATAGCCTCCCTTTAATTTTTTCAATCTTAGTTTGGAAATTACGGTTCCTTTGAGATAGGTTTTGTTGAGGGAATCAAACAAAATGTCAACATATTCTGCGTTGTCATTTTGCAAAGCGATATCACAGAGTTTATTGTAGTTTTTAAGATGTTCAGAAATAGCGTCGTCAAAAAAGACTTTTTGCTCTTGTGAGAAGACCAAGAGTGAACAACCTAGAAAAAGTAGTGTAAACATTTGTTTCATGTTTACTGTTTTAGTTTGATTATAAGGCAGTTGAAAGCTACAAAAGATTACTTAGGCCGCCAAAACTTTTCGTTAATCAGATTGCATTTGTAAGAAAAAACATTCAAAAGTGTATCTTGTCGAAAAAAAAGCACCATATATTGGTGCTTAAGTTAGATATTTGAGGCTAACTGTTATCGTCTTCTACCTTGGCGATGGCCTCCATAATGTTGATTCGGCATTTGTGCTTTTTTCATGCTGTCCTTCATCATCTTTATTTGATCTGTTAGCATGTTGCGTTTATCCAGTTTTTCAGCTTCTTTCATTAATATTTTTGCTTCTTGTGGACGTCTTTTACTAAATGCTATTCCGGCAAGGTTCAATTTTGCCATAGCCATATCATGATCCATTGATAACCCCAAGTTTATGGCATTTTTAAAATATTTCTCAGCTTCGTTCATATTGGTTTGTGATACCATGATACCGTGAAGATAATTGTAGTAACCTTCTTGTTTTTTAACCAAAGCACTTGATGGGTTTTTAATCATGTTAAGCCATTTTTTAGCACCTTCAAAATCTTGTTTGCGAAGTTTTAAAAAGGCTAACAGTATAAACTCGTTCTTGAAATACAAAAAGACAAAAATCAAAGAAAACAAAATCCACATAATACCAGCCCCAATATAGCCTTCCGTAAATTGATAGATGGCATAAGCAATGATCAGTAAGGCAATGACTAATTTGATGTTTTTATTGTACATGGTTTATTGGGAAATTTTATAGGTAATTGTTGAGGTAATAGTTGTTGGAATGGTCATGTTCTGGGCTTGGAACAACGTGTCTCCAGAATTTTCACCCGTGACGATTACCTTTGAGAACAATCCATTTTTTTGATTGGCCACGACAGTGGTAGTTTGTGTTCCTGTTAAGGTCATCATGATATTTTCATCTATGGTTGACATTGTTGTAGTGGCTGTTCCTGAAATATTGATGGTGTCATCAGATACACTTTCCAACTTCCACTTATTTTTTGCACTCATATTGCCACTGTAGCTATTGGTCCATTCATCTCCAACAGTAACTGTAGCCGTAGGGTAAAAGTGCGTCATCTGCTCAAAGCTGTTGGATAAGGCATCACTTCCAAACTGCTTTTCCATTTGACCTTTAGAAGCAGCAATTACCTCTGGTTGGTCCATGCCAGCCGATTCAAACATAGCGTTGATCAACTTATCTCCACCAGATACTGATTTAATTTTACCGTTTTTTTCCATTACAATTGTTACTGGTACATTGAGAAGTCCTTTAAAGAGCATGTTAGTAACATCACTAGAGTCTGCAGATTCGGTATCAGAATTGGATAATTCACCCAAAGTTGGTGAACTCATCAACATTTTCAAGCGTTTAAAAGACATGGATAAGGTGTAATTATCTTTTGTAGCTTCAACAATTTCAAAGTGCATTACACTTATAAGATGGTTTTCAATGATTTGCTCAACACCATTCAGGTCTTGAGTAATATGTTGTTTTGCTTCCTGCTCAACAGTAAATTTATCGCCGACATTTAAGTTGTATTGCAGTTTTTTTTGCGCAACAACTGAGGTGGAAACTGCTAAAACGATAAATAAAAATAGGTGCTTCATTTATAGAGTGAATTAGTCGTTTTTTTGACACTGCAAAGAAACTAATTTTTTTCCAAATAAATATTTTTAAAATTAGGTTTGCCAAAGTAAAAAGTCTTTGTATATTTGCCCGCAGTTTTGGAGAAAGTGACAAAACGCTATTTTAGAGATATACAGTTCGATTTTAAAGATACAATACAATGAGCAAAAGAACGTTTCAACCATCAAAAAGAAAGAGAAGAAACAAACACGGTTTTAGAGAAAGAATGGCATCTGCCAATGGTAGAAAAGTCCTTGCACGTAGAAGAGCAAAAGGAAGAAAAAAACTCTCTGTATCTTCAGAATCAAGACATAAAAAATAATGATTAACAATTGTTGATATTTAAAAGGTGTTACTTAGGTGTAACACCTTTTTTTGTATCCACTCTAAACCTATTTTTGTAAATAATTTGAAATTTATTAAACAAATAAAAAATGCCAAAGCATAAAAGCATCAACTCTGTACTTATTATTGGATCTGGTCCCATCATCATCGGCCAAGCATGCGAATTCGATTATTCAGGAACACAAGCACTTCGCTCACTTCGCGAAGATGGGATTGAAACTATCTTGATCAATTCCAATCCGGCCACCATAATGACAGATCCAACCATGGCAGACCATGTCTATTTGTTGCCTTTGAAGACCAAATCACTTATCCAAATTTTAAAAGAGCATCCACAGATTGACGCCGTATTACCAACAATGGGTGGGCAGACGGCTTTGAACTTATGTATCGAAGCTGGTGAAAAGGGTATTTGGGATGATTTTGATGTGAAAATTATAGGTGTGGACATTGATGCCATAAACATTACTGAAGACAGAGAGAAGTTTAGGGAATTGATGCTTAAAATTGGCATTCCAATGGCACCACAAGCAACGGCCAATTCTTATTTAAAGGGAAAGGAAATCGCACAGGAATTTGGTTTTCCGCTGGTAATCAGAGCTTCCTATACTTTAGGTGGAGAAGGCGCCTCTTTTGTACATAACAAAGAACAGTTTGATGAATTGTTGACTCGAGGCCTGGAAGTGTCACCAATTCATGAAGTTATGATTGACAAGGCATTGATTGGCTGGAAAGAATATGAATTGGAATTGTTGCGCGACAAAAATGATAATGTCGTTATCATTTGCACCATCGAAAATATGGATCCAATGGGTATCCATACAGGTGATTCCATCACAGTTGCACCAGCGATGACATTATCGGATACAACCTATCAGCGTATGCGAGACATGGCTATACACATGATGCGAAGCATTGGTGATTTTGCGGGCGGATGTAATGTTCAATTTGCAGTAAGTCCAGATGAAAAAGAAGATATCATAGCCATTGAAATCAATCCTCGTGTGTCGCGTTCGTCAGCATTGGCGAGTAAGGCAACTGGGTATCCTATTGCGAAAATTGCGGCGAAATTGGCAATTGGGTACAATTTGGACGAGCTTAACAATCAAATCACAAAATCTACATCGGCATTGTTTGAACCCACCTTGGATTATGTTGTGGTTAAAATACCACGTTGGAACTTTGACAAATTTGAAGGTTCCGATAGAACTTTGGGTCTTCAGATGAAAGCAGTCGGAGAAGTAATGGCGATTGGTCGTTCGTTTCAAGAAGCCTTGCATAAAGCCACACAATCATTGGAAATAAAGCGAAACGGATTGGGTGCAGATGGTAAAGGCTACAAAGATTATGATCAAATCATCGAAAAATTAACCTATGCAAGTTGGGACAGGGTTTTTGTTATTTACGATGCCATACAAATGGGAATTCCATTAAGTCGTATCTATGAAATCACGAAAATCGATATGTGGTTTTTAAAGCAATACGAAGAACTCTATTACCTCGAACGGGAAATTTCTAATTATAAAATCGACACTATAGAACGCGATTTGTTGCTCGAAGCTAAACAAAAAGGGTATGGTGACCGACAGATTGCACACATGCTTGGATGTTTGGAAAGCCAAGTTTATAAAAAACGCGATGAATTCAATATCAAACGTGTTTACAAGTTGGTGGATACGTGTGCAGCAGAATTTAAGGCACAAACGCCCTATTATTATTCAACTTTTGAAAATGAAATGGAAACGGCGGATGGCAAAAGAGAATCCGCAAATGAGTCCATAGTTACTGATAAAAAGAAAATCATTGTCTTGGGTTCAGGTCCCAATAGAATTGGTCAAGGTATTGAGTTTGATTACTGTTGTGTACATGGCGTATTGGCAGCTTCAGAATGTGGCTATGAAACCATCATGATCAACTGTAACCCTGAAACGGTCTCTACCGATTTTGACATTGCGGATAAACTCTATTTTGAGCCTGTATTTTGGGAACACATCTATGATATCATTCGTCACGAAAAACCAGAAGGTGTCATTGTACAATTGGGAGGACAGACCGCATTAAAATTAGCAGAAAAGTTAGACCGCTATGGCATCAAAATAATTGGAACTACTTACGAATCGCTCGATTTGGCAGAAGATAGAGGCAGTTTTTCAAAATTATTGCAACAAAATAACATTCCTTATCCAGAATTTGATGTTGCTACGAGCGCAGATGAAGCACTTGCAGTTGCAGACAAATTGGATTTCCCCATTTTAGTACGTCCATCTTATGTTCTTGGAGGTCAAGGCATGAAGATTGTCATCAACAAAAAGGAATTGGAAGAACATGTAGTGGATTTACTCCGTGGTATGCCTAATAATAAATTGTTATTGGATCACTATCTGGATGGTGCCATTGAAGCGGAAGCAGACGCCATTTGTGACGGTGAAAATGTATATATCATTGGCATTATGGAGCATATCGAACCTTGTGGCATTCATTCAGGTGATAGTAATGCTACTTTACCTCCATTTAATTTAGGTGAATTTGTCATGCAACAAATTAAGGATCACACTAAGAAGATTGCACTAGCTTTAAAAACGGTTGGTTTGATCAACATACAATTCGCAATCAAAGATGACATGGTTTACATCATCGAAGCCAATCCAAGAGCCTCACGTACTGTACCTTTCATTGCGAAAGCTTACAAAGAACCTTACGTCAATTATGCAACAAAAGTGATGCTTGGTAAAAATAAAGTGACGGATTTTAACTTCAACCCTCAATTGGACGGTTTTGCTATTAAGCAACCAGTTTTTTCATTTAATAAATTTCACAATGTGAACAAAAAGCTGGGACCCGAAATGAAAAGCACTGGCGAAAGTATCCTATTTATTGACAGTCTAAAGGATGATGAATTTTATAACCTGTATTCAAGACGCAAAATGTATTTGAGCAAATAGTCAGTTTTTTTCGTTGAATTACACTTTTTAATCTATTTAAAATTATTACTTTAGCTGAAAATTATATGGAATGAAAACAAAACTACTTATACTTTCTTTTTTCTTTATTTCTGCAACATTGATGTCACAAGTTGTTGCTAATCAAGTGGATGATTTTGAAAATGGAACAACCCAATCATGGTACACAGGCACTGGGTCAACCCCAACCAATATTTCCACCGATGGACCTTCAGGTACGGATGATAATTACTTAAGAAATGTTGCTACAGGAACATCCGGGCCATCCGGTAGAATGGTAGTTAATAATGTGGCACAATGGGGAGGCGATTATCCTGGTGAAGGTATAGTCGGAATTAAACTTGATGTCAGGGCTCTAGGCACTGATTTGAACGTTAGGGTTGCATTTAATGGTGCAGGAGGGACTATTTGCTCTTCATCAGCTGCAGTAGTAAATGATGGGACTGGTTGGCAAACTGTTGTAATACCAATTGATGTTACCGATATGACTTTGGTTTCTGGGGCAAATTGCTGCCCTCCTGGAACCGATGCTGCTGCCACTTTGGCCTCAGTAAGTGAGATGAGAATTTTAAGTTCTGCTGCTGCTGATTACAGAGGCGATATTATTGCTGGAGAAATGCACATTGACAACATCACTGCAGTAACAACTTTAACTATCAATGAACAAAGCCTTTCCAACGAATTTAAAATTATACAAAACCCATCTAGGTCCAAATTGATGTTAAGCTTGCCAAATTCTCAATCGAAGTTAGAGGTGTTTGACGTTTTGGGCAAAAAAATTATTACCAAGCAGTTAAGTGGCCTAACTTCCACCATTGATGTTTCAAAATGGAACAATGGCGTCTATTTGGTAAGAGTGACTTCCGATGCTGGTACGCAGACCAAACGATTTGTAAAACAATAAGATTTAGCGATATTCAGAATGAAAAGCCATCTATTAGATGGCTTTTTTATTGTAGCATTTTGTAAAGGATTCCAACAAATATGGCAATTCCAAAACTTATCAAAGTTCCTATCAAGATATATTCAGTCAGTTTTCTATGTTTGGATTCTTTCAAATCACCAAAACGAAATACGGATTTGGCGGTAATCAGAAACCCAACAGCTTCCCAATGATTTAGAATCACGAAGACAAAGACCAAGATACGTTCCAAAATCCCTATATATTTTCCCGCATCTTCCAACGATTCATTGCCTTCTGTCAAAGTTTTGATATCCCATTTCAAGAAGATTGTTTTCATGATGATTGAAACAGGTTGCGTCAAAAACAGGAGTAAAAGAATGAGCAGTAGTATGGGCTCACTCCAAATGGCTTCAAAGTCAAAACGTTTTCCAATAATGAGCATGTAAGCAACAAGTATCGAGACTACATGTAATAGTTGGTCCACAAAAAACCAGATGCGTTTTGTTTTTTTTCTTTGCAATATCAATTTTAAGGCATCTATCACGAAATGAGAAAGTCCTATTGCCAAAATCAATTTCCATAGAGAAAATTCCCAAAGCACTATACACAGGAGCACTACATGTATAAAAATGTGAATGTAAAGCTTTGGTGATTTTAATTTTTTAATTTCTTTCTCTTCTACCCATTTTTGAGGCTGAAGAAAAAAATCCCCAATCATATGGGCCAATATTATTTTTATCAATATCATCATGATAGCTGATTTAATTTTTGGCGAAATAAGACATCCAATTCCAATAGTTCATCCAAATGGGCTCTTTTTTGTCGGCTACTGATGGCGTTTTGGTTGATACCGAGTTGTTTTCCCAAGGTTTCCTGCAACGCATCGGGTTGCTCAATGCTCAATTTAACGATTTCAGCAGAATTGGTGGTCCAATTGTCCATAACAATGAGTGCCAATTTAAAATAAAGATTGATTTCTTTATTGAAGGTTTCATTCGCCGTTTTAATTTTAAGATTTACTTTCTCTTTCTTCAACTGTTCCAGCGTATCTCCCGAAAATTGAAAGACTTCGCCATTGGATTCTGTGATTTTTTGGCCTTTGAAAGACTTTTGACCAAGTCCAATAGCCAATCTTGCATCCAATCCTTTGATGGTTTTTAGACAGGCTTTGATATATATGGCATTGATGAAACTATTCTGAATGTTGTCTATCTCTATTTGAAAACTGTCGCCTCTATATAGTTCCCATTTTGAAGTATCCTTTTCAAGATGTTGCAAAGCATTTTTTAAGATGGAAAGCCAAATTTCAGGACTTTTTACGGTTCTTGATTTTATAATATCTCCTGTGATGATGCTTGTCATATAATTTATATTTATATAAAATATCACTTTATTTAATGATAAAACTAAATATCACATTATTAAGTGATAAACGAATATATCATTTATTTACGAGATATTCAAAAAATCAGTCAACATTTGAATCGGGCAATTCAATTTTGACTTTATATTTATTTAAAACATGCAAATAATCTGTAGGCGAAAAATCTTCCCTATCAAACTCCTTTTGACGCATATTCTTGGTTTCGATACGCTTCAATGTTTTTAGAAACCGCTTGATTTCCAACTTATCATTTAAAATAAGACCTGGAACTTCAACAGAATTGCCCTCATCATCTTTGGCAACCATTGTAAAATAAGACGAATTACAATGCTTAATGCTACCCGTTCTGATATTTTCTGCTACGACTCTAATACCTATGACCATAGAAGTATTGCCTACAAAGTTTACGGAGGCTTTCATGGTCACCAATTCACCGATTTCAATAGGTTTTAAAAAATCGACCGTATCTACGGAAGCGGTCACACAGTAAGTTTCAGAATGTTTTGAGGCACAAGCGAAAGCAATTTGGTCCATTAAATTGAGAATATAACCACCATGTATTTTTCCATTGAAATTGGAATGCGACGGTTGCATCAATTCCGAAATTGAAATACGCGAAGCATCCACAGTTTTAAAATTGGACATATTTTAGATTTTATTCGGCATCATTGGCACGTTTCAACAATTTTTCATTTTGTTCCTTACTGGCTTTTGCACCAAGGGTTCTTAAGTTTTCCACACGTTTGATGAGGTTACCTTTTCCGGTTAGTTTTACCATCGCACTTTCATACGATTTCTGGACGGTTCCAATTTGATTGCCGACTTTTATCAATTCTTCGGTCAAATTCACAAACGAATCGTACAATCTACCAGCTTGTGTGGCAATTTCGATGGCATTTTCTTTCTGTTTCTCATTCTGCCACATACTGTCAATGGTTTTAAGGACTGCAAGCAATGTGGTTGGCGTTACAATGATGATATTTTTCTCAAACGCATCACCATATAAAGCAGGATATTCCATAGAGGCAATGGCAAAAGCCGATTCGATGGGGATGAACAGCAATACAAAATCAGGACTTTCCATCTCGTACAATTGATGGTAGTTTTTTTCGCCCAATTCGCTCACTCGCTTTCTGATGGATAACAAATGATTTTTTAAATGTACGGGACGTTCAGATTCATCGGTTTCGTTAATATATCGTTCATATGCCACTAAAGACACTTTGGAATCGACCACCATTTTTTTGTCGCCAGGCAGTGAAATCACTACATCTGGCATGACTCTGCGGCCATCCTCATTGGTAAAACTTTGCTGAACAAAATATTCGCTGTCCTTTTTAAGTCCGCTGCGTTCCAGTACACGTTCCAGGACCAATTCACCCCAATTGCCCTGCATTTTGGTATCGCCTTTCAAAGCTTTGGTAAGATTGGTCGTCTCTTTGCTCATCTGTTCGTTGAGTTCCTTGAGGCCCAAAATCTGGCGACGCAAATCGGCCGTTCGGTTGATGTCTTCTTTGTTGGTTTCCTCAACACGTTTTTCAAACGTCTGTATTTTATCTTGAAGTGGTTTCAAAATGGCATCAATATTTTCTTTGTTTTGAAGCGTGAACTTGCTAGATTTTTCATCCAAAATCTTATTGGCAAGGTTTTCAAACTCTTTAGTAAATTTCTCCTGCAACTTTTCAACTTCAGCCTTTTGCTCCTGATTTTTTTCGGATAGATTTTGAAATTCTGTTTGGGTTCGAGTCAATTCAGAATGGAGCACTTCTTTTTCTCGACGTATCTCCTCTCGGTCCGATTCCATTTTGGAAAGCAGTTCTTTCGAGGCGCCCAATTGCTCGTTAAAAGCCTGATTGGCCCGCTGCAAATCCATTTCCGCCTGTGATTTTGAGTCTAGCAATAATTGTTGGAGGTTGGCATTGCGCTCCTCCAAAGTGCTTTGTTCACTTTTACTTTTTAATTTGGAAATGGTGATGCCAATATAGGCTCCAATTGCTCCTGAAACAAGAATGGCTATGATAAGAATAATGCTTTCGGTCATTTTAAAATGTGGATTTTATCAAAGATAGATTTTTTCGATTGAAGTTGGAAGCCAACAATTGGAAGATTTTGATAGATTTAAAGGATTATTTGTTGACTCTAAAACTTCCGGTTTTTTCATCAAAAGCAATTAAATCTTTAGGGAATAGCGTATTAAAAGTCCCTTTTGAAATCAACTTACAGGGCTGTCCAGAAACCACTGCATCTTTAGACATGACAATCATTGTATCGCAAAGTTGTATGGCCAAATCGATTTCATGCGATGAAAATAGAATGGTTTTATGAGTTTCTTTGGCCAATTGTTGCAGTAATTTTAAGATATATGCTTTGTGATACATGTCCAAATGTGTGGTTGGTTCATCAAGAATGATTAAATCGGTATCTTGCGCCAAGGCACGAGCAATCATGACTTTTTGAAGTTGACCGTCACTCAACTCGAAACATTTTTTGTGTTTTAAATCTTCAAGGTTTGTTTGCATTATGGATTGATGGATGATAGTAACATCTTCTTCGGATAAGTTTCCGACCCAATTCGTATAAGGCTGACGACCAAGCGCAATCAGTTCAAAAACCGACAGATTTTTGGAGGCAATTTGTTCGGTCAACACCAAGCTCAACTGTTTTGCCAAATCTATCGGTTGATAGTCCAAAATTGATTTTGAGTTGATAATCACCTCACCAGCCATTGGATTTTGAACATTGGTCAACGTTCGCAAAAGGGTCGATTTTCCAATGCCATTCGCACCAACCAGACCAATGAGTTCACCTTTTTTTAGTTGAATATTGATATTGGAAGCAACAACGGTTTTTTCTTTTTTAGAAGAATAACCAATCGTTAGATTTTTGGTTTCTAGAATGATATGTCGATTAGAATCTTCCATTAGTTAAAAAATTATCTTGCGCTTCCTTACCAACAACCAAACGACCACAGGGGCTCCAATAAGTGAGGTGATGGCATTAATTGGTAATGTATAGTCACTAGTAGGGAGTTGGGCTATGCAATCACAAATTAACATTACAATGGCTCCAAACAAAAAAACAGCTGGCAATAATATTTTATGGTTTGAGGTATTGAAAATTTGTCGGGTCAAATGCGGAATTGCCAATCCGATAAACGCGATGGGTCCCGCAAATGCGGTGATGGTCCCAGACAATAAACTCGTCGCAATGATAATGATGAGTCGGCTCTGTTTTAAATTCAGCCCTAGACTTTTTGCATAATTCTCGCCTAATAACAAGGTGTTTAATCCTTTAATCGAGAGAATGCTCAAAACAATTCCAATTACATAAATTATAGAAAAAATAAATAATTCATACCATGACAAATTCCCCAAACTCCCAAATCCCCAAAAAATGTATTGTTGCAGTTTTTCAGCAGAACTAAAGTAGGAGAGGACACTCACTATGGCTGCTGTAATGCTGCCAAACATCAATCCAATTATCAATATAGCCATTGTGTCCCTGACTTTTGATGACACTATTAGGACAGCCAAAAGCACCAAACAACTCCCCAAACTTGCGGTAATGACCACACTCCATTTTGAGATTAAAAACGAGGCAAACATACTTCCGAAAAAACCTGAACCCAGAATGACCAAAGCCACACCCAAACTTGCGCCAGAGCTAATTCCCAATACAAATGGTCCTGCCAATGGATTTCTAAACAGTGTTTGCATCAACAAACCGGATATTCCCAATCCCGAACCGACCAAAATTGCTGTAAATGCTTTTGGTAATCGATAGTTTTGAATAATATATTGCCAGGATTCGTTGTCAATATTTCCAGTTAAACTTTTAAAAATTTCTTTCGTCGGAATGGACACAGAACCCAAGCTGATATTCACAAAAAAACAAACCACCAATAACACTGCAAGTGCCAAAAATGGAATTTGATATGGTTTGGAAGAGTGCAATTAATCTAAACGTTTAAAAAAGGTAGGTTCATAATCATTCAGTAATTCCGGATGGCAGATTTTTACTAAATCCTTTAAAACCAAATCAGGTCTTGCGGTGCCTAATTCGTAATAAATGACGCCGCCAGCGGCACCTTTGGTATTCACAAACGAATAGACATTTTTATTTTTAAAAGCATCAAAGCGAGTATAATGCTCGTTGGCTTTTGCAAGTGCTTCCAACGAATTGTAATACGAAGGACTTATCCAAATGTCAGCATCTTTTGCTTTTTCAAAAACAGCTTCAAAACTCAAAGCCAAACTGCCGCTGGTTTTGGTGTCGCTCCAAAGGTAATTGACATTGGCATCGTTGAGCAATTGTGCTTCCGGACTGCTTCCGTTGGGCAAATACCACACATCTTTTTCCATTGCGCCACTTAAAACTGATGGTTTGCTTTTTACGCTTACAGCCAATTTTTTTGCTTCCAAATAATCACTTTCTATATGATTGAAAATGGAATCGGCTTCTTTTTCTTTATTGAACAATGCTCCAAAAAACTTAATCCATTCCGCTTTTGCCAACGGAGACGATTCCACCCAATCGCCATTATAAATCACCGGAATTCTCGATTTTTTGATGGTTTCAAAGGTTTTATTATTGCCATCAATTCCAAATCCAACCACCACATTTGGATTCACTTCCAACAATACTTCGGTATTAATGCCTTCATTTTTGCCCAGTTCACGAATTTCTCCTTCATCAATTCGTTTTCTGACTTTTTCCGAAGATATATAATCCGTTCCTGGAAAACCAACCAAAGTTTGTTCTACTCCAAGCAATTCCAACGCTGGAATGTGCGTGGTGGATGTCACGACAATACTTTCAATGGGTGTTATCAACATACCATCAAATTCATCAGCATTCAAAGTGATTTTTGCAGCATTCTCTTTAGGAATCAATGCATAACGATATGTTTTATCAGCTTTGGGCCAAGGATTTTTGATTTCGAGTACACTATAATTCTCATACGCTGTGACAGAAAATCCTTTTGCATAAGAAATGGATACATTTTTAGTGTCCAAAGGTGGCAATTTTCGGGATAAGCCTTTGTCCTCTTTGCAATTTAAAAAAGAAAGAACGAATAGTAAAATGAAGATTTTTTTCACAGCGATAGGTTTTCAACCTCAAAAATAAGATTATTTAAACTTTCTAGTGAAACATTAAACAAAATGTTTAATTTCGCATCGAATTTAGGTTTCGTTCAGTTTTTAGGATTGAACGAATTAAAAGGGAATCTGGTCAAAATCCAGAGCTGTTCCCGCAACTGTAGGCTATCAAGCTTCATGTAAAACTTCACGTCACTGGAAAATTTTCTGGGAAGACTCACATGAAGACGCAAGTCAGGAGACCTGCCAAATTCAAACACATAAGTCAAACTTTCGGGATAAAAGTTGGAGTATGATTTTCATACTACTCTCGAGTATTAACAATTAAAATGAACAACAAAGTAATGTTTGGTGTATTGGCATTTGGTATGTCGGTATCAGGTTTTGCACAACAGCAAATCGATTCCACAAAAGTGGAACAATTGGAAGAAGTCGTCGTGACGGACTCTAAATTCAATCTCAAACGAGAACATTCAGGTAAAGTCATTACCAAGATTACCCAAAAAGACTTACAACGGCAACAAGGGAAATCGATTGCTGAAATCATTAATTCGACAGCCGGAATTGAAATCAGCGGTACCAAAAGCAATGCTGGGCAAAACCTTGCTTATTACATCAGAGGTGGAAGAAATCGTCAAGTTTTGGTAGTGATTGATGGTATTGCGGTGACCGATGCGTCCCAAATTGCCAATGATTATGATTTGAGATTGTTAAATGTCGACCAAGTAGAAAGTATCGAGATTTTAAAAGGGGCTTCGAGTACATTGTATGGTTCTGGAGCTGCAACTGCTGTCATCAATATTAAGTTGAAAAATGCTTCAAAGGATAAAATCGCTGCGAATTTTACAAGTAGCGTTGGAAGTAATCAAACTTCAGATGAAAACAACTATGCGATTGAGGATTTTAGAAATTCTGTGTCCCTGAACGGAACATTGGATAAATTTAGTTATTTGGCAAGTTTCGGGAATCAATACACCGATGGGTTATCCGCAATTTCCAATGGCACAGAATCTGACCCATACAATGCCATCAATGGAAATTTAAAATTGGGTTATGAATTTTCAAAGGCGTTTAAAATGAATGCCTATGCAAGTTTTGATAAGTTCAAGGCCGATTTTGATGATGCCTTTTCGGGAATTGATACAGACGACCTGTCAAAAACAAATCAGTATCGTCTAGGGATTGCTCCAGAATTCACTTATAAAAACGGAAGCATCACCTTGAACGCGGCTTACAATAACATCGAGCGTGAGATAGTTTCCAGTTATCCTGCCAAATTTAATGCGGAAAGTTTTGTTGGCGATATATTCAATCGTTACAATTTTAATGATTCCTTTTATACAGTTTTAGGTATGAATGTACAGGAAAATCAAATGGAAAGTTTTTCAATTCCCTTTGGTGGAACTGATTTTGAACAGAGCATCAATCCGGAAAACGCCAAGTTCACACTCATCGACCCTTATGCCAATGTGGTGTATGTGTCCGAATTTGGATTGAATGTGAATGCAGGTGCACGATTTAACAATCATTCTGAATACGGAAGTCATTTGGTGTATAGCTTGAATCCCTCGTTCAGAAAAGAATTGAATTTTGGGTACATCAAAGGATTGGCGAGTTATAGCACAGCTTATATTACACCATCATTGTATCAATTATTTGAACCGACCTATGGCAATTCGGAATTAAGACCTGAAGAAAATACTACGATTGAACTTGGAGCGGAACTTAATATTAAGGATAAAGCATTAGTCAGTGTTGTGTATTTTAATCGTGATGAGAAGAATTTTATTGATTTTATCGATTTGGGAAATTTTGAATATCAATATAAAAATGTGGACGAAGCATTTACGGCAAGTGGGTTTGAGTTTACAGCCAATTATAAAATCACTAAAAAATTGACAATGAATGCCAATGCAACCTACACCAAAGTTGAGGAAGATTTAAACTTGCGAATCCCAGAATTGAAAGTCAACGCACGACTGGATTATCAGCTGTGCGATGCAACTTTTATGAGTTTATCGTATCAATATAACGACGATAGAAGGGATTCGGTTTATAACAATGACACTTTCATGAATGAAGATGTCACCTTAAAAAGTTACAGTCTTTTGGATGTGTATGTCAGTCATAAAATCATCAAAGAAAAGGTGACACTTTTTGCAAATGTCACCAATATTTTAAATGAAGACTATGTAGAATTGTTTGGTTACAGCACCAAAGGGCGAAATATTAATTTAGGGGTTACAATTCGTTTATAATAAAAAAGCCGCTCATTAGAGCGGCTTTTTTATTAGTTATTGAGTTGGCTTCTAAAAGAGCTTGGAGACATTTCAGAATCAATATACATTTCATTCTCAAGTAATTTGGCATCTATTTTAGCGTGTATGGCATTAAACTCCATAAGGTTTGGCTCACTCATTCTACCATTTCCTGAAATATGCTGAATGGCTCTTGCCAATAGTGGCTCATTGATATCTCCTAAAATCCCAAAATTTCTTGGGGTTTCCATAAGGGCAAATGTTGGCTGTGGTTCAATACCTGTAGAAGGAACTTGTCCATCATTTTTATTAACCGAAATTGCAACCAAAGGTTGCAATGCATAGGTATGGTTAGGGTTGACATTATCACGAGAAAAATCTGGAGAATCATAAATGGTAATGGAAGCCTGTGACTTTCCTACAGTTGTATCACCAATTTGAATCACATCAATATATTCTTTAAGGCTATTTATCATCATTTCGCTTGCAGAAGCTGTTCTATCGGTCGTCAATATATACACTCTGTCAAGATTCAAGCTGTTGATGGAAGCGCCTCCATCTATGGTAGAAGTAAAGTTGTAGTTGGTATTGGCAGCCTGCAAATCAGAATTATAAATGAGCTTTGAAAACACCTGTCCATTAAATTGGCCAGTAATCATGCTTCCCAAATAAGACGCTACAGCAACACTACCGCCACCATTGTAGCGTAAATCAAGCACCAACTCCTGAACATTATTGGCTTGAAAGGTGGCAAAAGCTTGGTTCAGTTCATTTGCAAAATTAAATGTAAACGCATTGTACATTAGATAACCGACATTAACACCATCCACTGGAATTACTTCTGCGATGTGCACTGGGTTTTCAGTGTATGGTTGCTTTGTCAAGGTTACTGATTCTCCATTGGGAGTGATGGTATCATCATCTGTAGTCGGTGTACCATTGTCATCATAATCAGCAAATTCTAAAGTATAACTGTCTTGATTCAATAAAGAATTTAAATTGTCAGCAGTTAGAGACGTGCCATTTATAGAAGTGAAAATTTGACCTCTTTCAAGATTCATTCCGCTGGCAACACTATTATTTAGTACAAGCCTTATAATTCCAAAAGCGTTGGTAGTGCTACCAGGCACATAATAAAAATTATATTCCAGTCCATTACTTTTAAAAACACCACTGAGCAGTTGTTCCAGAGCAATATAATCACTTACAATTACACTAAATCGATCAACTGTTTGCCTTTGATAGATGAGACTTTCAAAAAGCTCTTCAGGTGCCGAAAAACTGTTCAAATAGGACGCATATTCTTCATTGGATGAAAATCGGTCATTTGCCAAATCGGGTATTTCATCTTTGTAAAGATAAAATGCATTCATCCCCTTCCAGACAAAATCAGAGATTTCACTCGCTGAAATGGCATTATCATCTTGGTCTTCAAAACAACTCGTGGTTAGACTGAATGCCAAAAAGGCGATGAAGGTATTTTTTAAAATTCTCATAGTATGTTGTATTTTCTAATTCTATAGCAAGGTATTGGTCTATTAAACTTTAAATTTACTTACATTATTGTGAATTAAAAATAATTTGTAACAAAAATTAAAGTGTTTCGTCGTAAAGATAGAAACAGGAATAACTAACCTGTTTTAAAACTAATCATCAAAATGACACAGGCAGATTTTGTAAACATAGTGATGCCTTTCAAAGATAAGGTGTTCCGATTGGCAAAGCGATTGCTGGTTTCTAAGGAAGAAGCTGAGGACGCTACGCAAGAAATTCTGTTGAAATTATGGAACAACCAAGAAAAGATGGATGACTATAAAAATGTCGAAGCCTTTTCAATGACAATGACCAAAAATTTTTGTCTGGATCGTTTGAAATCAAAACAGGCACAGAATTTGAAAATTGTTCATAGCAATTATCAAGATAATAACACCTCATTACAAAAACAGGTGGAATTGAATGACAGTGTCAACTGGGTCTCAAAAATAATAGAGGCCTTGCCTGAACAACAAAAAATAATATTGCAATTGAGAGATATAGAGCAGTACGAATTTGAAGAAATAGCAGAGATGCTAGAAATGAACCAAACAGCCATTCGTGTGGCCCTATCAAGAGCAAGAAAAACAATTAGGGAAGAATTAACAAACAAGCACAATTATGGTGTCAAATATTAACATAGAAAAGCTACTGGAAAAGTACGACAATGGCGAAACAAGCCTAAAGGAAGAGCAGCAGTTGAGAGCTTATTTTGCTCAAGACACAATTGCGCCCCATTTGGAACCTTATAGAGTGATGTTTCAATATTTTTCCAATACTAAACAGGAAACTTTTTCTAAAGATATTCCAATACAGGTAAAGAAGCGTAGTTATATCTACCAATGGATTTCCGTTGCAGCAGTCATTGCCATTATGTTTGGAATTTTTACTCAGTTCAATGGTGATGAACCTAAAACGTTCAATAACCTTACTGAAGAAGAACAATTGGTTTACACCCAAACCAAAGAAGCATTTAACCTTTTGTCCTCTAAATTCAATCAGGGCGCTTCCAACGCAAATGTTTTGGGACTAGTTGGAACACAATTTGACAAAGGTGCCGATAAAGTAGAGTATGTGAGTGAATTATCAAAAACAACGAATAAAATTTTAAAATAACCCAATAAGACAAATAAAAACAAGTAATTAAACAATTAGAAATCATGAAGAAATTAGTAATCCTATTAGCAATTATCATCGCTCCAGTTATGTCCTTCGGGCAAAGTATTTTTGACAAGTACGAAGATATGGAAGGTGTATCATCATTCGTTTTGACCCAAAAAATGTTCAATATGATTGCATCTATTGATGTAAACATGGACGATCCGGAAGATCAAGCATTTATGGATATGGCCAAAAAAATTACAGGACTTAAAGTTTATACTACAGGAAGTGAAAAAACAGCAGCAGATATGAATGCCACAGTAAAATCATATTTGGGAAGCTCAAAATTGGAAGAACTGATGCGCATGAAAGATGGCAATCAAACCGTCAACTTCTATGTGAAAGAAGGGAAAGATGAAAACCACGTCAAAGAATTATTGATGGTCATCAACGGTCTTAAAGAATTGACCCAAGGAGAGGACATTAAAATCAATGGAAAAAAACGTGAATTCGAAACTGTATTATTGTCACTTACTGGAGATATTGATTTGAGACAAATCTCTAAATTGACACAGAAAATGAATGTTCCTGGCGGCGACCAGCTTAACGAAGCCGGAAAAGGCAAAAAACAGTAATAATAGCAATGACTTCATTAATCAAGCATATTGCAGTAATTGTATTTTTGGTTGCAACACTTTTAAGTTGCAACCAAAATCCATCATTGCAAACTTATTTTGTCGATAATCAAGAACAACCTAATTTTCTTTCCATCGATGTACCGGTTTCGATGTTGAAAATTGATGAAACAAAATTAACCGACGAACAGATGGAAGCCTATCATTCAGTTCAAAAGCTGAACATGTTGGCCTACAAAAAAGATAGTGTCAATTCAACAGATTACAAAGCTGAATTGGCAAAGGTCAAAACCATCCTTGACGATTCCAAATATCAGGAATTGATGCGAGGCGGCAACTCAACCGATGGAAAATTCATTATCAAATATTTAGGTGAAGATGATGATATTGATGAATTTATCCTTTTTGGTAGCGCCAATGATATGGGTTTTGCAGTAGTTAGGGTTTTGGGAGATGACATGGACCCCAATAAATTGATGAAACTGTCTTCGGTTATTGAAGCCGGAAATGTTGATAATGCACAGATAAATCAGTTCATTAATTTTTTTAAGTAAAACAAACTTCAAATTCAAATTTGAAAGCACTAAATCACTCGGAATCCTTTTCGGGTGATTTTTTTTTCTCTGTGCTAAACAAAACATAGTAAATATTGGCTACAATAAACGAAAAACAGGAAAACAAAATCAATTTTACGATGAAATAATCCAAGACATCAAAAACACCAGCAACAAAAAATGCCACCACCATAGATGCTGAAAACCAAAGAATGAATTGATCTTTTGTGAACAATTTAAAATTCATATACCTGTATAATTGTTTGGGGTGATTTGTTTCAATTCTATTTTAATCTCATTGGAAACCTCTAAAGTATCAATAAAATCTGAAATCGATTTTTGGTTGATTTTTTCATTGGTACGTGTCAAGCCTTTTAACGCTTCATAAGGATTTGGATAGCCTTCTCTTCTCAAAATTGTCTGGATAGCTTCTGCAACTACAGCCCAATTGTTTTCCAAATCTTCGGCGAACTTACTTTCATTCAATACCAATTTGTTCAGACCTTTTAAAGTGGATTTGAATCCAATCAAAGTATGTGCAAAAGGAACACCTATGTTTCTTAAAACTGTACTGTCGGTCAAATCACGCTGTAATCTAGAAATAGGCAATTTTGCGGATAAGTGCTCAAAAAGTGCATTGGCAATTCCCAGATTGCCCTCACTGTTTTCAAAGTCAATGGGATTCACTTTATGTGGCATTGCAGAACTCCCAACTTCACCTTCTTTAATTTTCTGCTTGAAATAATCCATCGATACATAGGTCCAAATATCCCTATCTAAATCAATCAAAATGTTGTTGATACGCTTTAGAGTGTCAAACAAGGCCGCCATATGGTCATAATGCTCAATCTGCGTGGTCGGGAAGGAATGTTGTAGTCCTAATTTTTTCTGTACAAACTGACTTCCAAAAGCTTTCCAGTCTATGTTGGGGTATGCCACTTTGTGAGCATTAAAATTACCCGTTGCTCCACCAAATTTGGCTGCACTTGGGATATCATTCAGCAGATTGAATTGCTCTTTCAATCGCACCACAAATACTTCAATTTCTTTTCCCAATCGTGTTGGAGAAGCAGGTTGTCCATGTGTACGTGCCAACATTGGAATGTTTGCCCATTCTTTGGAAAGCTCCTCCAATTTATCCAATAGAATGTTATATTCAGTAATATATATATCATTCATAGCCTGTTTGATACTCAAAGGGATGGCTGTATTGTTAATGTCTTGGGAGGTTAGTCCAAAATGGATGAATTCTTTAAGATGGGAAATCTTTAAAATATCAAATTGTTCCTTAATGAAATATTCAACCGCCTTTACATCATGGTTGGTCACTTTTTCAATGTCTTTGATTTTTAAGGCGTCTTGAGTTGAAAAATTGGTGTAAATCGCTCTTAATTTTTCAAACATGGAAGTGTCAAATCCTGCGAGTTGAGGCAATGGCAATTCACACAACGCAACAAAATACTCAATTTCGACCTGAACTCTGTATTGTATTAAAGCTTCTTCGGAAAAGTAAGATGCTAATTCATTAACTTGTTTTCGATAACGACCATCAATAGGAGAAATAGCATTAAGTGATGATAAGGACATGGTTGCGTTGTTTTTTTGAAAGATGCAAAGATAGCAAAGAAAGTTAGAAGAGGGAAGCTAGGAGTCAGAAGATTGAAGTCTAAAATCATTATATTTATATTAAAAATTCGATATCATGAATAAGTTATTGTTTTTATCAGCATTCCTTGTAGTGTCTTCTACCTTTTCCCAAACCTTCAAAAAATCAGAGCCTTTTACCCATACCTATTCCATTGTGGCGAGGGATTCCGTAACTGGCGAAATGGGAGTTGCTGTGCAAAGTCATTGGTTCAGCGTTGGAAGTGTGGTCACTTATGGGAAAGCTGGAGTGGGAGTTGTTGCGACACAATCATTAGTGAATCCTATGTATGGGCCTAAAGGCTTGGCATTAATGGAACAAGGGTTGTCACCTAAACAGGCATTGGATGCATTATTGGCAAATGATTCTGGTGAAATGTACCGACAAGTTGCTTTTTTGAATAAAGATGGAAAAGTAGCAACGCACACAGGTCAATTATGCATTGATGAAGCTGGTCATAGACAAGGGAAAAATTATTCTGTACAAGCAAATATGATGCTCAACAATACGGTTTGGGATGCCATGGCTAAAGCTTTTGAAACCACTAAAGGAAGCCTAGCTGAGCGCATGCTGGCTGCTTTAAAAGCGGCACAGGCCGAAAAAGGAGATATTCGTGGTAGTCAATCTGCTGCAATATTGATAGTCAAAGGTGAGGCAACTGGTAATTCGTGGGAAGACAAAGTGATGGATTTGCGTGTGGAGGACAGTGTAGACCCAATTGGAGAGTTGGAGCGATTGCTTAAGATTAATAAAGCTTATGATTTTATGAACCAAGGTGATTTGGCAATGGAAAAGGGAGATTCCAAAAAAGCCGAAGACTTATACTTAAATGCCCAAAAATTGTTTCCTGAGAATTTGGAAATGCAATATTGGTATGCCATTAATCTGTTGAACAATAAAGAATTTGAAAAAGCGCAACCTATTCTGAAATCAATTTTCAATAAAGATAAGAATTGGAAAACCTTAACTTCACGATTGGTGAAAAGTAAATTGTTGACGATTTCACAAAACGAATTAAATAAAGTGATGGGTTTTTGACAATGATTGTTGATTTACGATTTTGAGCTTTTGACTTCTCCTTTCTAACTCCCCATTTTGAGTTTCGTTAATATACGTTTTGCTCTTGCCTTAAAACCCGGACTCTGCAATATAAAATCCCGTTCTAAAATGATGGACAATTCAGGATGAATCCAATTGAATTCTTTTCCCAAAAGGTATAAAGCATTCATGGCATAGGCTTTTGGTGCGATTTTTTCGTCGTTAATCAGCCAATCAAAACACACCTCGACAATTTTTTCCTTATGGGTAGTTGACAAAGCAGATTGAATTTTGTTTTTTTCTTTGGAATAATTGGCGATTACCAAATACTCACAAACTTTAGCCACAGGTCTTACAGCAGAATCCAAATGCACTTTATGGATATTCTGAGTAAATCCATCCAAATAGGGGATTAGTTCTTCCAATTTTTCACCACATACAAACTCCAAGACCCAAGCTGCCCTGCAGGAAATTTTATCATCAACCATAAAAAGAATTTCCAATAAGTTGGGTAACAAACAGGTATTGTCAATAATCACATTGGCATACTTCATCCTGTTGGCACGAGAAGCATCAACATAATTTAATTCAGCATACAATTCGTCAGTAGTCAATCGATTTTAGTATTTTTAAAAGCTAAAACTAAGTAAAAATGAAAATTATTAAAAGAATATTATTGCTTTTGCTCATCGTTTTTATCATTGCTCAATTTTTTGGCCCAGAAAGAAACGAAGGTGAGCTGACTTCACTTGAAAATTTTTATCAAGACACAAACCCACCCGAAGAGGTGAAAATTATTTTAAAAGAAAGCTGCAATGATTGCCACAGTGATGTCACACGTTATCCTTGGTACAACAAAATAACTCCTGTCAATTATTGGTTGGCTGACCACGTAAACCATGGAAAAGGACACTTCAATATTTCCAAATGGGAGGACTATTCAACTAAAAAGAAAGATCATAAGTTGGAAGAACTCATTGAGATGGTAGAAGAAAAGTCCATGCCTTTGGAATCTTATACCTGGATTCACAAAGATGCCATTCTCTCTGACGAACAAATTAAATCCGTAGTAGATTGGGCAAAACAAGTACGTTTTAAATATAGCTTGGAACCCAAACCTCAATAATTTATTCTTTCAAAATAAACTTCGAAATACGTGATATTAAAAACACTTTTAATAATAGGTCACGTTTGGCCTGAACCCAAAAGCTCAGCAGCTGGTAGCAGAATGATGCAGCTAATTGAAGCGTTCCAAAAACAAGATTACAGCATAACTTTTTCCAGCCCTTGTGCTAAAAGTGAGAACGCTTTTGATTTGGCAACCATAGGCATTGAGCAAGTTTCAATAGAAATTAATAATTCCAGTTTTGATAAATTTATTCAAAAACTAAATCCAAGCATTGTCCTGTTTGACCGTTTCATGACAGAGGAACAATTTGGCTGGAGAGTAACAGAACAATGCCCAGACGCCTTACGGATTTTGGATACCGAAGATTTGCATTGTTTGAGAAAGGGAAGAGAACAGGCTTTTAGGGACGAAAACCCATTTGGTTTGGATTATCTTTTTAATGAAACTGCAAAACGTGAAATCGCGAGCATCTACCGATGTGATTTAAGCCTGATTATTTCCGAAGTGGAAATGAATATCCTAAAGCATCAATTTAAAGTCAGTGAGCATTTGTTATATTATTTGCCATTTTTGACCGAAGGAAGTTCTCTTGAAGCCAAAAAGGCAATTCCGAAATTCAAGGACAGAGAAGATATGATAGTCATTGGCAATTTTTTGCATACACCAAATTATGATGCTATTCTATTTTTGAAAGAAAAAATTTGGCCATTGGTCCGTAAACGGATGCCAAAGGTAAATCTCAATATTTATGGAGCTTATGTGAATGAAAAAGTGAATCAGCTGCATAGCGAAAAAGATGGTTTTTTGGTGAAAGGTTACGTAGATAATGTCAACGAAGTCATGCAACAAGCCAAAGTTTGTTTGGTGCCTTTGCGTTTTGGTGCTGGGTTAAAAGGAAAATTGATAGATGCGATGGCTAATGGAACGCCTTGTGTGATGACGTCTTTAGCTGCGGAAGGCATGTTTGGAAATTTTGAACCCAACGGATTTATTGAAGATGAGGTCAAACAATTTGCCAACAAAGCCATAGAGCTTTACAATGATAAAATTTTCTGGAACGGAATGCAAAAAAATGGTTTTTTGGTCTTGAATGCTCGATTTGACAAGCACCTTTTTGTAGCAGATTTTTTTGCACACCTATCCACACTTCTTAATAATTTGGAAACTCTCCGAAACCAAAATTTCACTGGTATGATGCTACAACATCATTCGTTGCAAAGCACCAAGTTTATGAGTAAATGGATTGAGGAGAAGAATTCGAAATCTCCATCAAAATAGATTAATTTTCCAATTTGGAAATGGGAAGATGTCTTGCTTTAAGGCGAAGACTTTAGTTTCGTATTTTAAGTTGCCACAAATACACGAATAAATATGTAAAAAATATTTGTGGATTCGTGGCTGTTTTATAAGTCGCCAAAAATCAGTCGAAAAATAGCAACTTATTTTCATAGCTTTGCAGCCTTAAAATTTCGTTATGATTTCAGTTGATAATTTGGCCGTTGAGTTCGGTGGACAAACCTTGTTCAGTGATGTTTCTTTCACCATCAATCCCAATGACAAAATCGCCTTGATGGGCAAAAATGGTGTAGGAAAATCTACAATGATGAAGATTATTGCTGGCGAACAAAAAGCAACTCGAGGCAATGTGCGTTTTCCAAAAGATGCCGTCATTGCTTATTTACCGCAACATTTATTGACTGAAGATAAGTGTACTGTGTTTGAAGAAGCCTCCAAAGCATTTTCTCACATTTTCGCTATGCGCGAAGAAATGGATGCTTTGAACAAGCAGTTGGAAACCCGAACAGACTACGAATCTGATGACTATATGAACATCATCACCAAAGTGTCTGATTTGGGAGAAAAATACTATGCGCTTGAAGACATCAATTATGATGCGGAAGTTGAAAAAGCCTTACGTGGATTGGGTTTTAAACGTGAAGATTTTACGAGGCAAACCAGCGAATTCAGCGGTGGTTACCGAATGCGTATTGAGCTGGTCAAAATCTTGCTTCAAAAGCCCGATTTGATTTTGCTGGATGAGCCTACCAACCACATAGACATCGAATCTGTAATTTGGCTGGAAGATTTTTTAATCAATAAGGCGAATGCCGTAATGGTCATTTCACACGATAGGGCGTTTATTGACAATATCACCAATCGAACCATTGAAGTGACGATGGGTCGCATTTACGATTATAAGGCAAACTATTCGCATTATTTGCAATTGCGTGAAGACAGAAGAGCTCACCAAATCAAGGCTTACAATGAACAACAGAAATTCATTGCAGATAATATGGCGTTCATCGAGCGCTTTAAAGGCACGTATTCCAAAACCAATCAAGTGAATTCTCGTGAGCGTATGTTGGAAAAACTCGAAATCATCGAAATTGATGAAATCGATACTTCTGCTTTAAAACTTCGTTTTCCACCTGCACAACGCTCGGGAGATTATCCTGTGACCGTAAAAGATTTGTCCAAATCATATGGTGACAAGGTTGTCTTCAAAAATGCGAATATGTCCATTTCCCGTGGCGAAAAAGTGTCATTTGTGGGCCGAAATGGTGAAGGAAAATCTACGATGATAAAAGCCATAATGGGTGAAATTGATGTCGATGGCCATTGCGCATTGGGTCATAATGTGAAAGTAGGATATTTTGCACAAAATCAAGCGTCTTTATTGGATGAAGGTTTAACCATTTTCCAAACGGTCGATGAAGTCGCCGAAGGCGATATTCGAACCCAAATCAAAAACATTTTGGGACGTTTTATGTTCAAAGGTGATGATATCGACAAAAAAGTAAGCGTGCTTTCTGGTGGTGAAAAGACACGTTTGGCGATGGTGAAATTGCTTTTGGAACCCGTTAATCTCTTGATTCTCGATGAGCCTACCAACCATTTGGACTTGAAATCAAAAGATGTTTTGAAAGAAGCACTAATGGATTTTGATGGCACACTGATTTTGGTATCTCACGACCGAGATTTCCTCCAAGGATTATCACAAAAAGTGTTTGAATTCAAGGACCAACGTGTCATTGAACATTTTGAAACCATTGATGATTTCTTGGAGCGAAATAGAATGGAGCATTTGCGGGAAATCCATTTGAATAAATAATCAAGATTTAATCAGAGCGATTACTTTTTTCATTCCAACGGTTGCGCTTTCAGCAATGACGTTGAGTTGACCTTTGCTCTGCATACTTGGTTTTGGGTCAATAAAATAAATAGGAATGTCTTTCGGTACGTAATGAATCAGTCCAGCTGCTGGATAGACTTGCATCGAAGTGCCAATAATCAGCAAAATATCGGCAGTTTCACAGATTTCTGCTGCCTTTTCAATCATTGGTACTGCTTCTCCAAACCATACGATGTGTGGACGCAATTGATGACCTTTTGGACAGTTATCACCTAAATTGATGTCCATTTTGCAGTCATAAAATTCTTCGTCATTGATGATACTTCGCGACTTTAGAAGTTCGCCGTGAAGATGAGTCACGTCACTACTTCCAGCACGTTCGTGTAAATCATCCACATTTTGGGTGATGATGGACACCTTAAACTCATTTTCCAAAGCTGCCAAATCATAATGAGCCGAATTAGGTTCCACTTCAAACAACTGCCTGCGACGTTGGTTGTAGAACTCCAAAACCAAAGCAGGATTTGCTAGAAATCCTTCTGGTGTGGCAACCTCCATCACATCGTGGCCTTCCCAAAGCCCATCAGCATCCCGAAATGTTTTGATGCCGCTTTCGGCACTTATTCCAGCTCCTGTGAGCACTACTAGGTGTTTTTTCATTATGGATAAGAATTTTAACAGCCACAAATTCACGAATATTTTGCTTAAACCCACTAAAAAACATTAGTGTATTCGTGGCAAAACTTACTATGCATCCTTTGTCAAGACTAATAGGGTTTCAGTTTATAAATTTACTAATTTTGAATTATGGCAGACATTAAGCTTTTGGAATATTTGGAGAGTTTCCTGACGGAATCTCGAAAGGAAAAATATTTACAGGTACTATCGCAGCGTACCAAGCATTTTACGGTTGCTACGGAAGATGTGTATCAATTGCACAACACAAGTGCTGTCATCAGGTCTTGCGATGTGTTTGGGATTCAGGAAATCAACATTATCGAAGAACGCAACAGAAAACGGATTGATAGGGAAATTGCGATGGGTGCACAAAAATGGGTTGATTTGAATCGGTATCATTCGGCCAAGGAATGTCTCTCTGATTTGAAATCTAAAGGCTATCAAATTGTGGCTGCAACGCCTCATCGCAATGACTGCCTACTTCAAGATTTTGATGTTACCAAAAAGTCCTGTTTTTTCTTCGGAAGAGAGCGAGAAGGCCTTTCTGAAGAGGTTTTGGACAATGCTGATTGCTTTCTCAAGATACCGATGGTTGGTTTTACCGAAAGTTTGAACATTTCTGTTTCTGCAGCAATTGTTTTGCAACACGTTACCGCTAAATTGAAGACTTCAAATATTAAATGGCAACTTTCTGAAGAAGAGATGCTTCAAAAACGAATGCATTGGGTAAGAAATTCACTAAAGAGTTATGATGATATCATCAGACGATTTTATAATGAATAGAATTATCACTAAATTAGAATCACTAATCAATAAATTTGTTTCTTATGATGACTTTCATTTATATTTTGGCCGCAATCATTGTATTGATTGTTGTTCTTGCACTGATTGCTCCTAAAAAATATCACGTAAACCGAAGTATAGTTATCCAAAAGCCACTTCCTGAAGTGTATGATTATTTAAAATTCATCAAAAATCAGGACTATTGGTCGCCTTGGAAAAAGAAGGATCCGAATATGAAACAAACCACAGTTGGTGTAGATGGCGAAATTGGATTCATCAATAAATGGGAAGGAAATAAGGAAGTAGGTTCGGGCGAACAGGAACTGACACGATTAGTTGAAAATGATATTGTTGAAAGTCAATTGCGCTTTTTCAAGCCTTGGAAATCAGAATCGGATGCCTATATCAAAGTGAATAGAATTGATGAGAACAACACTGAAGTTGTTTGGGGATTTTCAGGGGTCAATAAGATACCAGCGAATATATTTATGTTATTCTTTGATATGGATAAAGCCGTAGGAAAAGATTTTGACCAAGGTTTGACGAGTTTGAAAGAGATTTTGGAAAATAAAGGATAACTCTTTTTTTTAACCTCCTAATTTTTCTAGCCTCGATTCCTGTTCAGCACTTTATATTCTTCATAACATTCACTGATGGCGTCCAATATCTGAAGGTCATTGGCTGTCTCAATAAAGTCTTTGGAATAGTTACACTGACTGACAATTTCGTCCAAATCCACTCGGTCCACTTGAAGTAGCACCATCAACATTTCCCTATCAAAGCGTGATGCCAAGAGATTGCGAATTTCATCATCCTGTTTCATCTGACGTAATTTTCGCAACTCCTTAGGTTTTTTACCAAAAATATTATGCAAAAAATCGGCAGGATTAAAAATAGAACCCAACACTTTACTGATACCTCTCTGTGAATTGTTTCCGGCTTCATATCCAGTGGTTGATAAACCCGAAATGCTATAACGGTAATTAGTTTTTATTGGAACTTGCTTAATGTCCACTTCAAGATAACCAGTCAATCTTAATTGCTTCACAACGACCTCTTCAAGGGCCAAAGCCAATTCGGTCATTTCAATCTTGACGTCGCCAAACTTCATCCAGTCATTGGTGACTTTGACTTTAATTGATTTATATCCCAGATAAGAAAAATGCAGGGTATCGTTAACTTTTGCAGTAATTTCAAAATGACCATTTTCGTCTGATGAAGTACCTTTTACCAAATTAAGATTCACAATATTGACGCTCTCCATGGGCTGTGCGGTCGTCGTGCTTATGACAGTTCCCTTTATGGTGGTCGCCTCTTGTGCAAAACAAAAAGAAGCGGCACAAACAAATGATAAAAGTAATAGGAGCTTTCTCATATGGTAAAATTAGCCATAAAAATAACAATCAAAATGGGAAAATAGGTCAAAGCTTATAATTTTGACTAAATATTAACTTTCAGGCTTCAGTCGTTTTTACGTCTGGAACGTCGTGGCGGTGTATAACTTGGGCCAACAGGTTTGTAGTCACCTTTGGCACGCCGTTCTTTTCTGTTCAAGCCAGAAGTCTCGCCAGGGTTTGAACGTCTTGGTCTCGACTCATCAGAACTTCTTCTGCCGCGTCTGCTTCCACCGTCATTAGTACCCGAAGAACGTCTTTCGCTTCTAGGTTTAAAATCACTATCAGAGCGTCTTCCGCCACCTGAACGCCGTTTGTTTCTGCTGGTGCCTCGACCTTTATCCTCGCTTACTTCAACATTGACGAAACGGCCATTGTGTTTGTAATCCTGAAAGAACGACAATACTTTTTCCTGAAGTTCCTTTTCAGTATTGAAAAAGGAAAAACTATCTTTCACATCTACTTTAAACACATCATCTCGACCTAACTCTAAAATCTCTTTCAAGAAATCTTTCAAGCTCATCCAATCATAACCATCTTTTTTTCCAACATTGATGAAGTAGCGTGTAGAATTGTCATTGCTTCCATAATCCCGTCCACTGTCTGAATCACTTCCTCGGGAATCAGAAATGTTGAGGTTTTGGGCTTTTTGATAATAATTGTAGAAACGTGTAAATTCAACAGAGAAGAATTTCTTAATCAATTCATCTTTGGTGGTATCTTCAAACATTTTGTTGATACCGTCCAAATATTTATCAATCTCATGATTGATTTCGGTATTGTGAACTTTATTTGCCAAAGACATCAATTGAACCTCACAGATTTCCATACCATTAGGAATGTCTTTCTTTACGAAGTCTTTCTTGATGATGCGCTCAATACTTTTGATTTTACGCAATTCACTTTTGGATACAATCACCATCGATACACCCGTTTTTCCGGCGCGTCCTGTACGACCTGAACGGTGTGTGTAAGTTTCGATTTCGTCAGGCAATTGGTAATTGATAACGTGAGTAATATCATCCACATCAATACCACGTGCAGCCACATCAGTAGCCACCAGCATTTGTATTTGGTTCTTGCGGAACGAGTTCATTACCAAGTCGCGTTGGTTTTGGCTCAAGTCGCCATGCAAAGCACCTGCACTGTAGCCATCTTCAATCAACTGTTCGGCAACTTTTTGGGTATCCCGTTTGGTACGACAAAAAATTACAGAGAAAATATCTGGATTGGCATCCGCCAAACGTTTCAAAGCAGAATATCGGTCACGTGAATTCACCAAATAGTACTCGTGTGACACCTGATTGGTGCTTTCATTTCTATTGCCCACAGTGATTTCAATCGGCGTATTCATGAATTTTTTGGCAATACTTGCGACCTCTTTTGGCATGGTTGCAGAAAACAACCAAGTGCTTTTGTCTTTGGGTGAGTGTGAAAGAATGTCCGTTATGTCATCATAGAATCCCATGTTCAACATTTCATCGGCTTCATCCAACACGGCATATTCAATTTTTGATATGTCCACCATGTTCCGGCTTATCATGTCTTTCATACGGCCTGGAGTTGCCACAACGATTTGTGCACCGCGTTTCAGTTCTCTAGATTGCTCCGTGATGCTTGCACCACCGTACACAGCAACCACATTCAAGCCTTTGCAGTATTTGCCATACAACTTCAATTCGTTGGTAATCTGCAAACAAAGTTCGCGAGTGGGAGAGAGGATAAGACCTTGGGTGGTTCTGCTATCAATATTGATTTTTTGCAACATTGGAAATCCAAAAGCCGCAGTTTTACCTGTTCCGGTTTGAGCCAATGCGACTAAATCAGAGTCTTGTTCCAGTAAAATCGGGATGGCTTTGGCTTGGACGTCACTAGGCGTTACGAAGCCCAAATCATTGATAGCGTTCAATAGGTCATCATTAAGACCTAGGTTTTGGAATGTGTTCATTCGATTGTAATAAGTATTCGATTATGTTCTTTGGTGTTACAACAGAAGCGAATCGACATACTTAAACCTAAACTTCCAGTAACACATCCTCACCTTGAGGAATTTAAGCCATTTTCAGGCATTGAGTTCATTGAAGCAAAAGCCCCTGCGAACGAAGGTGCAAAAGTACACTATTTTGTTGGATTGGCAATGATTATTAATGATTAGTTTTTTGGGCGTTTTAACACGCTATCCACTCTATCTTTTCAGCTGACTCCGCTTCGCTACATCTGCTAAAAAGGATGCCGCTTCTATCGTTAACGCAAAAAAATTAGGTTCTAATCACAAAATGTTCTTTGGCTTGTTCGGTTCTGAAAAACACAAATCCCCAATAAAAGGTATTGATGGTAACGGTGACTTGTGGGTGGTTTTTAATGCATTCCCATGCTTCGGTCATCCCTTTTGACCAATGGATGTCATCAAAAATAAATACGGAATCATTATGGGTTTTTGGCAGCAACTGTTCAAAATAAGTGAGAGTTGCCTGTTTGTCATGATGTCCATCAAAAAAAACCAAGTCGCAATAGGGTTCTGTTAATGTGGGAATGACTTCCAAAAAAATACCTGTTTTTAATGTTACATTTTCAATTTGAAATTCATCCAATTGCTTTTTGGCAACATTTGAAATTTCCGGACACCCTTCAATACTTGTAATGTCTGCTTTGGGAGAGCCCAAAGCCATAGCATACGTTCCGATTCCTAATGATGTTCCCAATTCCAAAACAGTATTTACCTCAAAATAGCGCATCAAACGATACAAGAGTTTGGCTCTTTTCAAGGTGGTTCCAGAGATTTTGCCAATTTGTCTTACAGTTCTTGTAGTGGAAGCATGTACTTTGGATCCTGACCCAAAATCGGTAATTGCGACAGTTGACCAATTTTTCAAAAGGGAATTTCTGTAAGTCTTTAATTTGGAATAATTCGAATAGTTGGTTTTGTCATAAAAGCACTTTTTCACCAAATCATATACAAAAGGGGAATGGACGCCATGCTGGTTTTTGGATTTTAAAAGGAATTTTATGTATGAAATAAGCTGGTACATTTCAAGTTCAAAATTACTGCAAACTGTGACTGCGACTGTATACTAGTTTAGCTTTCCAATTTCTCCGACAATTCAAACCAACGTGCTTCTTTTGCTTCCATATCGTCAATAATTTTCTGCAATTCTTCCGATAATTTATTGATTTGGTCTTGTGTCAAAGACGCGTCATGAAATTTTGCTTCCAAAGCTTTTTTGTCCAATTCCAAAGCCCTGATTTTACTTTCCAATGATTTTAATTCCTTTTGTTCATTATAGGAGAGCTTGTTAGCTTCGTTCTGCTTTTGGCTTGTTGTATGTTTTGATTCACTTTTTGCTGTTTCAGCAGGTGGCGATGAGGCTTCATAGTCCCTATAATCAGTATAATTTCCGGGAAAATCCTCAATATGACCATCTCCTTTAAATACGAATAAATGGTCCACAATTTTGTCCATAAAATAGCGGTCATGTGACACCACCAACAAACAGCCTGGGAAATCCAATAGGAAATCCTCCAGTACATTCAACGTAACGATGTCCAAATCGTTGGTAGGCTCATCTAAAATGAGAAAGTTTGGATTTTGGATTAACACGGTACAGAGATACAATCGTTTTTGCTCGCCACCACTTAATTTTTCAACATAGTCATACTGTTTTTTACGGTCGAATAAGAACCGTTCCAGCAATTGACCTGCGCTGATTTGTCTGCCTTTGGTCAATGGGATGTAGTCACCAAATTCCTTAATGACTTCTATCACTTTTTGTCCAGCTTTCACCTCAATGCCCGCCTGTGTGTAATATCCAAACTTCACCGTGTCTCCAATGACAATCTTGCCTGCATCTGGAACAATGGAGTTAGTCAGCATGTTCAAAAAGGTAGACTTTCCCGTTCCATTTTTCCCAATGATGCCAATACGTTCTCCCTTCTTAAAGACATATTCAAATTTCTTGAGGATGGTCTTGTTACCAAAAGATTTAGAGACATTATGAAACTCAACAATCTTGCTGCCGAGTCGTTCCATGTTCAGTTCCAATTGTACCTGATGGTCTTTTCGGCGTTGGTGGGCTTTTTCTTTGATGATGTGAAAATCATCGATGCGTGATTTTGATTTTGTGGTCCGCGCTTTTGGCTGGCGTCGCATCCATTCCAATTCCTTTTTGAAAAGTTGCTTGGCTTTGCCAGTTTCAACCGTTTCATTGGCTATTCTGGCTTCCTTGTTTTCCAAATAATAGGAGTAATTGCCTTTATAAGTATATAATTTACCATGGTCCAATTCGATAATTTCATTGCACACACGTTCTAAAAAATAACGGTCATGCGTTACCATGAACAAGGTCATTTGTGCTTTGGAAAAATAGTTTTCCAACCATTCAATCATTTCCAGATCCAAATGGTTGGTAGGCTCGTCCAAAATCAGCAAATCAGGATTGTTGATGAGGGCTTTTGCCAATGCCAATCTTTTTTTTTGGCCACCCGACATTGTTTTTATCTTTTGCTCAAGATTTTCCAATTTCAGTTGGAACAGAATTTGTTTGAACTGCAATTCAAATTCCCAAGCATTATGAATGTCCATTTGTTCAAAGGCTTTTTGATAGGCTTCCTCGTCTTCAGGATGCAACAATGCCTTTTCATAAGTCTCTATAATCTTTAAAATAGGTAAATCTGAATTGAAAATACTTTCTTCAATCGATAATTCTTCTTCAAATTCGGGCGCTTGAGATAGGAAAGACAGTCTTAAACCGTTTCTGATGATAACTTGACCATCATCAGGTGAATCCGTTCCAGATACAATGTTCAGAATTGAGGTTTTGCCACTGCCGTTTTTGGCAACAAAAGCTATTTTATCATCTTTATGGATACTAAAAGACAAATCATTAAAGAGCTGTAATTCTCCATATGATTTTGATATATGCTCAACAGTAAGATAATTCAAAGTAATATTTTATGCAAATAACGGGAATTACTCCAAAATAATGGAAAAAGATATTGAAGAATAAAAACAACTGAATAGAAAGTAGAATGGCTGGCTGATGAACGGATTGTGTAGACACATTCACTAAAAAAAAGCATAATAATTTTGATATTGATAGTGATACGCTATATTTGTGGAAGAACAAGATTCCTTGCTATGAATAGATTTTTATTGGTGATTGGTTTGATGTCCATCAGTTTATTGACCTCCTGTATTCCACATAAAGACATTGTATATCTTCAGAATAAAAAAGCGACAACGGATTCCTTACAGGTGATGGTAGAACAGCAAAAACCCTATCGTATTCAAATCAATGATATTCTGAATGTACGTATCAAGGTTTTAGACCAAGAAAATGTTACAATTTTCAATCCAATAGGTGAAGGCAATCTCAATGCAAGTGCCTCTGAACGCGCTTACTTTGATGGATTTACAGTTGATGACCATGGCAATATCAGAATTCCAGAACTTGGGCATATCAATGTACTGGGGTTTACAACGGAAGAAGTTGAAGATACTATCAAGAACCGGCTATTGGATGAACAGTTCAAAGAAACCGCCAATATCTTCATTACAGTTAAACTTTCGGGCTTGCGATATACCGCTGCAGGCGAAGTGGGCAATCCTGGTAGTCAAGTATTGTTTCAGGAACGGGTTAATATTTACGAAGCCATTGCAAATGTTGGCGAAATCCCTGTTACTGGAGACAAAAAAGATGTACTTATTGTCAGACAATATCCTCAAGGACAGCAAATACACCATTTGGATTTAACTGATATGAATGTGATGAATTCTCCTTATTATTACATTCAACCCAATGATATGATTTATGTTAAGCCATTAAAGCAAAAAACATGGGGAACTGGTACCACTGGAAAAGAATCATTAGCAACAATAGTTAGTGCTGTTTCGCTTCTCACGACCACTATTTTGCTATTCACTCGTCTATAAATGAGAATTGTTATCTTATGTCAGAATTAGAATATCAAGATCACGACCATTTAGAATCAAGAGGTACAACTTTTGATTTTAGAGGTTATTTATTTAAGGTGCTTAACTGGTGGAAGTTTGTCTTGATTTGTATAGGATTGGCATTAATAGTTGCGTATCTAATTAATGTTAGAAAAGCCAATGTATATAGGTTGAGCTCGCTCATTTCTGTTGAGAGTGACCAAAATCCTTTTTTTACAGCGAATACCAGTATCTCATTTAATTGGGGCGGCGTTTCAGGAAAAGTTGGCAAGGTGTTGACCACCATTAAGACTCGTACCCATAATGAATTAGTGGTAGATTCTTTAAAATATTATATAGAGTATTTGCGAGAGGGAAAGTATCGGATGGAGGATATTTATAAAAATGCCCCATTTGTAATAAAAATTGATAAGTCTAAAGGACAAGTTTTAAACAAGGCTATCGGAATTCGATTCATCGATGATAATCAATTTGAACTCTCTACAAATTTTGATTCTGGAAATTTGCAACTTCAACGCTATTTGGATAAAGAGAAATTTTTCATCAAATATAATCAAGAAAATTTTGTTCAAACTTTTTCTTTTGGTCAAAAAATCAACCTCCCATTTTTTAATGGGGTAATATCAAAAAGAGATAATTCCGATATTGTCCCAGATGCGCAGTTTTATTTCCAATTTCTAAACTATGATTCGGTTGTAAATCAATATCAAACAAATGTTACAATTTCTCCTTTTGATGGAAGTTCTTCTTCTGTTTTGGAATTAAAACTTGCAGGTGGTAACAAGGCAAAAATTGCCGATTTTCTAAATGCCACTTCAGCCATCTTGAGCAAGACAGAATTGGAACGTAAGAACCTGTATGCAACCAATACAATCAAATTCATTGACAGCAGTTTAAATTCGGTAAATACTAATCTAAAAGATGTTACCGACGAAATGAATCAATTTCGAAAGGATAACAAACTTTTTGATATTTCTGCTGAAATGGCCCTTGTTTCGGAAAAACTTAAAACATTTGATTTAAGCAAGGAGGAAGAACAAATGAAACTCAATTATTTGAATTCTCTCGAAAGTTATTTAAGAACAAAAACTGATTACACTAAAATTGCTGCACCAACATCCGTGGGAATTACAGAAAACAATATTTTGAACAGTGTTGCAAAAATCACCGCATTGGCCATCGAAAGACAGTCCAAAGAATATACGGTTAAAGAGGGCAGTACAATCTTTAAAGAAATAGACAAGCAGATTGATGCCGAAAAAAATGTACTTTTAGAAACTATCAATACTACAAAAGGAACTATTTCAAGCAACCTAAACACAATCAATGCCAATATAGCGCGATTGGAATCTCAATTAGGAGATTTGCCTGAAGATCAACAGGAGTTTTTGAAAATTCAGCGCAAAATGGATATTAGTCAAGAGGCTTATAATATTTACTTGACAAAAAGAGGAGAAGCAGCTATTGTGAAAGCCGCCAATGTCTCGGACATTACAATTATAGATGAAGCAAAAGATATTGGAGGAGGGCTCATTGGGCCAAATAAAAACCTTAATTATATGATAGGTTTGATGGTTGGATTTTTTACTCCCATGTTCCTCATTTTTGTCATCTTTCTTTTGGATAATACCATTCATGGTTCCGATGAAATTGAACGCTTGTCCAATATTCCCATTTTAGGTCTTATTGGCAAATATAATTATAAGAATAACCTTGTGGTGTTCGAAAAACCAAAATCTGCTGTCGCAGAATCGTTTCGGTCTATACGTTCAAGTTTACAGTTCATATTCAAAAAACAAGGAAAAGAAGACCAAGGAAAAACATTATTGATTACCTCTTCAGTCAGTGGTGAAGGAAAGACATTTTCTTCCATCAATATTGCCACCGTCTACGCATTATCTGGAAAAAAAACAATCTTATTGGGCTTGGATTTACGAAAACCTAAAATTTTTGATGATTTCCAGATTGCCAATGACAAAGGGATGGTCAATTATCTTATTGGTGAAAGTACTCTCGATGAAGTTAAAACCAATACTTTTATAGAAAATTTGCATGTGATTCCATCGGGTCCAGTGCCTCCCAATCCATCAGAACTCTTAATGTCTGACCAATTGAAAATTCTCATCGAACAATTGCGTGAAACTTATGATATGATTGTGTTGGACACTCCTCCTTTAGGATTGGTAACTGATGCTCTTGAACTTACACAATTTGCTGATGCAACCATTTTCATGGTTCGTTTGGATTATACCAAAAAAGGAATGTTGTCGCTGATCAATGCTAAATATAGAGCTGGAGAAGTCAAGAATATCAGTTTTGTACTCAACTTTTACAAACACAAAACCAACCACAATTACGGTTATGGCTATGGGTATGGTTATGGCTACGGCTATGGCTACGGCGTGTATGGAAATGCCTATCATGAAGGCAATGGCAAACGGTCGCTTTGGAAGCGGATAAAAAAGATTTTGAGGACATAATTATGAAGGTTTGAATGTAATTAAATTCAAATTCTAAAATCTAATGATTAAAACCCAAACTATAAACCGTCAACCATTAACTACAACCACAATTGATTACAAAACGACAGGCAAGCCTTAAGCGCTTATTTGATTTGGTTTTAAGCCTAATACTACTGCCAATCCTAATTGTTCCAATAACTGTTTTGATAGTGATGGCGACCTTTGATACACTGCAATGGGGTTTGTTTTCCCAAAAGCGAATAGGCCAATTCGGAAAGCCCTTCCATATTTATAAAATCAGAACTTTAAAAAATGAACCTCACCATTTAGGGGCTTTAGAAAAAAGTGCTACTCAACTAGGGGCTTTTTTGAGAGAAACCAAGCTTGATGAATTGCCTCAATTGTTCAATGTTATATTTGGTCAAATGAGTTTTGTCGGCCCTAGACCAGATGTTGAAGGATTTGCCGATATTCTTAAAGATGATGATAGGATTATTTTAAGTGTAAAACCAGGAATTACTGGACCAGCGACTTTAAAATACAAAGATGAAGAACAGATTTTGGCTCAACAGGATGACCCTGAAAATTACAATAGAACGATTATTTGGCCAGATAAAGTTGAAATAAACAAAAAATATGTGCAGAATTGGAGTTTTTCTTTAGATTTGAGGCACATTTTAAAATCTATAGTTAATTGATAATGAATACCAACAAAAAAATTACCGTTGTAGGATTGGGATACGTAGGCTTACCACTCGCGGTTGAGTTTGCAAAAAAGTTTTTGGTTGTAGGTTTTGACATCAACCAAAGAAGGATTGATGAATTGAGGCTTGGAATTGACAAAACGCTCGAAGTAAATAATAAAGATCTAAAATCTGTTTTGGTAAGTGAACATGGTGCCAAAAAGGGACTGCTAATTTCTAATGATTCAAAAGACATTGAAGATTCAGAAATTTATATCATTACTGTTCCAACACCAACAGATGAGCTTAACAAGCCGGATTTTACTCCGCTAATCAAATCAAGTGAAACCGTAGGTAAAGTTCTTTCAAAAGGCGATATAGTTATTTATGAATCCACTGTTTATCCTGGTGCCACAGAAGATATTTGTGTCCCCATTCTGGAAGACAAATCAGGATTAAAGTTCAATACCGATTTTTTTGCGGGTTATTCTCCAGAACGTATCAATCCTGGTGATAAAAAACATACTGTGACCAAGATTTTAAAGGTTACTTCAGGTTCTACTCCCAAAATTGCTGAAGAAGTTGACCAGCTTTATAAATCCATAATTATCGCCGGCACTCATAAGGCGCCTTCGATAAAAGTGGCTGAGGCTGCAAAAGTTATTGAAAATTCACAGCGAGATATCAATATTGCATTTGTGAACGAATTATCCAAAATATTTAGGTTGCTGGATATTGATACCAAAGCCGTTTTGGAAGCCGCTGGGACAAAGTGGAATTTTATCAATTTTTCACCAGGTTTAGTCGGTGGTCATTGCATTGGGGTGGATCCTTACTATTTAGCCCAAAAAGCGATAGAAACAGGGTACAATCCCGAAATCATTCTAGCTGGACGAAAAATGAATGACAGTATGGGAAGTTATGTGGCTCAAGAAACAGTGAAAATGATGATAAAAAATGGTGCAAAGATTAAAGGAGCAAAAGCCTTAGTGCTTGGAATTACTTTTAAAGAAAATTGTCCAGATATTCGAAATTCCAGAGTGATTGATATCATTGAGGAATTCAAGGCTTACCACGTGGATGTAGATGTTTTTGATCCATGGGCCTCTCCCGAAGAAGTCAAGCATGAATATGGATTAGATTTATTGGACAGTAAAGAAGCATTAAAAACAGATTATGATGCCATTGTATTAGCTGTCTCTCACAATGAGTTTTTGAAACTTAATCTTAAAAAACTTAAATCTGATATTGGAGTAGTGTTTGATGTCAAGTCCTTATTACCAAAGGAGTTGGTCGATGCGAGGTTGTAAATAAATTTTTGACCTACATCCCTTGTCGAAGTAAATAGGCCTCTAAGTCTCATACCATAAAACTTAAAAGTTTAATACGAATGTACCAAAAATCATATCATACCAAAGACCTTTCAAATCTTAACTTTTTAGTCACTGGAGGCGCAGGTTTTATCGGTTCCAATTTAGTGGAATATCTTTTAAAGTATAAGGCAAAAAAAGTTCGGGTTTTAGACAACTTTTCCAATGGGTATCGGGATAACCTTACCGAATTTATGAATAATCCCAGCTTTGAACTTATGGAAGGCGACATTCGAAATCTTGAGACCTGTAAACTAGCAATGGCTGGCATGGACTATGTATCCCACCAGGCTGCATTAGGGTCTGTGCCTCGTTCCATAAATGATCCATCGACCACAAATGATGTAAATATAACTGGTTTTCTGAATATGATGACTGCTTTAAAAGAAAGCAAAACGGTTAAGCGGATGGTATATGCGGCCTCAAGCTCCACGTATGGTGATAGTAAAACTTTGCCTAAAGTTGAAGACCAAATTGGAAAACCTTTATCGCCTTACGCAGTTACCAAATATGTGAATGAACTATATGCGGATGTTTTTGGAAAAACCTATGGAACTGATGTTGTCGGCTTGCGTTATTTTAATGTTTTTGGACCAAAACAAAGCCCAAATGGGGCGTATGCTGCGGTGATTCCTTTGTTCATGCAGGCCTTAAAGGACAATGAATCCCCAACGATAAATGGCGACGGTGAGCAAACCCGAGATTTTACATTTGTTGACAATGCGGTCCAAGCTAATATCAAAGGATTTTTTGCGGAAAAAACTGCTAGTAATGAAGTATTTAATGTGGCCTGCGGTGAACGCATCAATTTGAATCAATTATGGGATAATTTGACAGAGGCAGCGAACAAAGATATAAAACCCATCTATGGCCCTGACCGACAAGGTGACGTTAGAAATTCACTTGCGGATATTTCTAAGGCTGAAAGACTTCTTGGATATAAACCTCAATTTACGGTTAAGGAAGGTTTGAAAATAACTTGGGATTATTTTAATGTTACTTAAAGATTCTTGGAGTGCTATTCTCGGGTCTGATCTTCTTTGAATTTGGAAGCTGCAATAATCCAAATTTGCTCATGGTATGAAATCAAAGTAAAAAGTATGTAAATGAAAAGAGCAATCAGAAAATTTGTTAGGCGCTTTGGTTTTGATATCATTAAATTTAAGAAAGATCAGATGGGAATTTATCCATTTTACGATATGGCAAAATTCATTACAAAAGACAAACCAATGTTGTTTGACGTAGGAGCAAATTTAGGACAAACCATAAAAGACTTTAAGGAAGTTTTCCATTTTGCAACCATCCATGCGTTTGAACCCAGCCCAGAAACTTTTGAAATTTTAAGTAATACAATTTCTAGTTCTAAAGATTTGTATTTATGGAATCTAGGTGTAGGAGCCTCGAACGGTGAATTAATCTTGAATGAATACATTCATTCCAATACAAATTCTTTTTTGCAAGCAAAAAACATAAATCCGACAAGTCTTAAAAGAAAAACGTTGGTAAAAATGACAACAATTGATCAATTTTTAAAAGTTAATCAGATTGATAAAATAGACGTTCTCAAGATTGATACAGAAGGTTTTGAATTAGAAGTCTTTAAAGGGGCCATAAACTCTTTTTTAAATGGCAAAATAGGTTTGCTATTTTTTGAAGTTAGTTTTATTAACAGTCACCATGATATGCCCAGTTTTACCGAACTTTGGGATTTTGTATCTAAAAATGGTTTTGAATTGGTTTCCATATATCCTTTAGTTCACAAGAAAAAAATGGGAGTGTATACGAACATTTTATTTAAACATAAGAGCTATTAAACAATAATTCTTATAAAACCATATTATTCGATGGGTCATTAACACAAACCCTTTTGTCTTACTTCTAAAATAGCTATATTAGCCTGGTCTAAATAGATGAGATTTGAATACACCAAATAATGAACAATGGTTATATACCATTTCTTCAAAAAATAAGCTAATCGATCTGAATTTTAATGAAATTTGGCGGTATCGGGATCTTTTGATGCTCTTTGTAAAACGAGATATAGTCACTGTATATAAACAAACAATTTTAGGTCCTCTTTGGTATATTATTCAGCCCTTACTTACATCGATAATTTTCACTTTGATATTCAATAGATTGGGAAGTATTCAAACAGGTGGAATACCACCATTTTTATTCAATCTTGCTGGAATTACCGCTTGGAATTATTTCAGGGAATGCCTTACAGGGACTAGCGATACTTTTAAAAAAAATGAAAATATTTTTGGAAAGGTATATTTTCCTCGGGTCATCATGCCTATGTCTATAACAATTTCAAATTTGTTGAAATTTTTAATTCAATTGGGAATATTTGCAGGTTTCTACATTTATTATTATGCTTCTGGTTATCAAATGAGTGTCAATTTAAATCTTCTTCTTTTTCCGATTTATTTATTTATGATGGCGTTGTTAGGCTTGGGATTAGGAATGATTATCTCTGCTTGGACTACTAAATACAGAGATTTGTCTATTTTGGTAGCTTTTGCAGTTCAGTTATTAATGTATGTATCTGCTGTTCCATATCCCTTATTGGAAGCTCGAAAAAAATTTCCTGAATCGGTAGTAATTCTTGTAGAATATAATCCTTTGAGTCAAATTATTGAAGGCTTTAGGTATATGCTTCTAAATACGGGCACATTTGGATGGACAGGTTTTTTTTACACTTTGGCATTAAGTATTATAATTTTTATGATTGGCTTAATTATATTTAATAAGACTGAAAAATCCTTTATTGACACTGTATAAAATGACGGAAGTAATTTTAAAGGCAGAAAGCATTAGCAAACAATATAGACTTGGTGTCATAGGGACTGGTACGCTTAGCCACGATTTGAATCGCTGGTGGCATAAAGTCCGTGGTAAAGACGATCCGTTTTTGAAAGTTGGTGAATCAAATGATAGAAGTACAAAGTCTACTTCAGAGTATGTTTGGGCATTGAAGGACATTAATTTTGAAGTGAAACGCGGAGAGGTTTTAGGTATTATCGGAAAAAATGGGGCTGGGAAGTCTACACTGCTTAAAATTTTATCCCGTGTCACTAACCCTTCAACGGGTGAGATAAAAACCAAAGGACGCATTGCTTCATTGTTGGAAGTTGGTACAGGATTTCACCCAGAATTAACAGGACGCGAAAACATCTATCTCAATGGTGCCATTTTAGGAATGACAAAATCTGAAATCAAAAGTAAAGAGCAAGAAATTGTTGATTTTTCAGGCTGTGAGCGTTATATAGATACCCCAGTGAAACGTTATTCTTCAGGAATGCGTGTGCGTTTGGCTTTTGCCGTTGCAGCGCATTTAGAACCTGACATTTTAGTGATTGACGAAGTGTTGGCGGTTGGAGATGCAGAATTTCAAAAAAAGGCGATTGGAAAAATGCAGGATATCAGTAGGGGCGATGGTAGAACTGTGTTGTTTGTAAGCCATAATATGGCAGCCGTTAAAAGTTTGTGCACTCGAGCTATCGTTTTGGAACATGGCATGATTATTTTTGAAGGTGAGACCAAAAAAGCTGTGGATTTTTATTTGAATAATCAATCCAACGAATCAGGAGGAGGTTCCTGTGAGTTTACGGATGTTTTTTCCAAAAAAAAGGAACTCCAACTTTTGAAAGTTACGACTACTGATCTAAATAATAGGGTGAGATCTACTTTTATGCAGTCCGAATCCATATTAATTAGAATCGACTTTAAGGTGAATGAATATGTAAAAGGAATGCGTGTTAACATAAATTTTTATAATATTTCAGGTACGCTGGCTTTTGTTACAAGCTCCCATGAATTGACGAGGGGCGGTTTGGATATTGGCATTCATTACCTCGAATTGCTAATTCCTTCTTTTCTTTTAAATAAAATACGATATAATTTGGTTTTGAATGCAGGTATTCCTGGGCAAAGAGTTATGATAGCTCCCTTGGAAGTTTTATTTGTAGATATTGAAGGAGAAAATGCAGGTGGATCGACTCATGTAGAGAGATGGCCAGGGTTGGTTTCTCCTAAACTTGACTGGAAACTTGATGCGTAGATGAAACATTAAATTTTACATCTTTAATTATAAATAAGTTTACTTTGGCATGTTTTCAAACAAAACTTCATGAAGAAATTATTAAAAAATATAGCAAATAAGATAAATCATACCTTTTTCACTTCCCACTGGGATCGGGAATTAATTAGGGTGAAGAATAATTTGGATGGAGGTATTATTGTGCTTTACGAAAAACCATTTCATTACCACCATGGGCGCTCTTTTTATGATACCTATAAGGAGATTTTCGAATCTCGAATTTATGAATTTAAAACAAAGTCAGAAAAACCATTAATAATTGATTGTGGAGCAAATATGGGGTTAAGTGTTCTATATTTTTCAAAAAATTATAAGAATGCTGAAATTATTGCCTTTGAACCTGATCTGGCTGTTTTGGAATGTCTAAATAAAAATATCCATAATCAAAATTTAGACAATGTCATTTTATATGATAAAGCGGTTTGGAAGGATAACGCCGATTTGAAATTTCTGTCCGATAAGGGGATGGGCGGAAGGTTAAGTACTGATTTCATTGCACAAGAACCACAAATTGTGCAAGCTTTACGGCTGAAGGATTTTTTAAATCGACCAGTTGATATGCTTAAACTGGATATTGAGGGAGCAGAATATATTGTAATGAAAGATTGTGAGAATCAGCTTCATAATGTGAAGCATATTTTCGTTGAGTATCATAGCAGTATTGATGAAGAACAACATTTAGAGGATATTTTGTCTATTTTGAAGCATAAAGGATTTAGATATCACTTAAAACAATCATTCTCTAGGACAAGACCTTTTGTAGATTCACGCGTTGTTTGTCAAAAATTTGACATGGCCATAAATATTTTTGCCTATAGAAATTAAAAAAATAGCTATCTTAAAATTCTCTAATAGAAATCGAACTATAAAAAGCATTTTTAAAATTCGCACGATACTATTTTAATGATTTTTATAAACCACATAATTAGAATCTTCGTATGATTAAAAAATTTATTTTACATATAGGACCTGGTAAATGTGGATCATCTTCTATTCAAAATTTTTTTAAATCAACTAAAAATCCATCAAAAGAAAAAATCGGTTATGTGTTATTAAAACCTAAAGATGTTAACCGTTTTAATAAGAAGAATCTCGATAAGGATTCAATTGTTGTAATCAATGATATATTGCAAACGAATGGTAAAAACTGTGACATACTTATTTTAAGCCGAGAAAATCTTTATCAATGCCCTTTTGCAATAGCAAATATTTTTAAGGAGTCCTCAAAAAAATTCAATGAAAATATTCTCATTGGTTATAGCAGGCGACAATCTGATTTTTTCGTATCTGCATATTCTCAATGGTTTTTTAGATCGGACGAAAGTATTTCCGAATCAAACACAATTTTGTTCAATCTAGGACTCCATACAGATTATTTTACAAGTATGGAAAAGCAATTGATTGCTGGGATAGGAGCAGATTTCAAAATTGCACGGCATTTTTTTGGAGATAATCTCATGGACTGGAATGAAGGCTATCAAAAAATTAAAGTTTTATTGGATGAGAAGATAAAATTAAGAATGGGCACGCTTCCAACATATGGATCAGATGTTAATCTAATACAAGATTTTTGCGATAAAGCTGGAATCAACCTAAAACAAAAAGCGATCGACCAAAGTAAGGTAAAGATTAACGCAAAATTTAACCCTTCTTTGGTAGAAGCGCTGAATGTTTCAAAAGAAATTGGACTATCGGTTATTAATCCTCATGAGGAAAATGATACTTTGTTGAAAATATCAAATCAATTAAAGTCTCATCTTGAAATTGATACTATCTTATTAGAGAATATTCTTGAGTATATAGATTTTTATTTTCTGGAATCAAATCTTGAATTTTGTAAAAAATATAATCTTGATGCCTCCTATTTTAATGCCAAACCCAGTCTTGATAAGTCCAAAATAATTGAGTTGTTCAAGGAAAAGGAATCGAATCGAAAATCAAGTGCGTGGTTAATCAATTATTACAAAAACCTTTCTGCAGTGATGTTGGAATTAAATTTGAATTCAATTAAATAATTTATTGATTATTATATGGATAATCCGTTAGTTTCTATATGCATACCCACCTATAATGGTGCTCAATTTATTGCTGATGCTATGGATTCCATTTTGGGGCAAGATTATGATCCAATAGAAATTATTGTATCTGATGACGATTCAAAAGATGAAACTTTAAAAATAATTGATTCCTATCAAGCAAAAACAAATTTTCCGATTCGTATAGTCCGTCATTTCCCGAGTGGTATAGGTTCAAACTGGAATAATTCATTACAACATGCTCAAGGAGATTATATAAAATTTTTGTTTCAGGATGATGTTTTAAAACCTGATTGTATAAAGGATATGGTTTTTGTCCTAGAGAATAATCCAAAAATCGGATTAGTTGCATGCAAACGTGATTTTATTATAGAAGGTGAGGAGAATGATATAAATTTCCAAAAATGGTTGAATACTTATTCTAATCTTCAAAAACATCTCAATTTGAATTATAACCCTGTTGCCATTTTAGATAAGTCTTTTTTTAAATCCCCTCTGTTTTATAAGCAACCTTTAAACATTATTGGCGAGCCCAGTGCGGTTATGTTCAGAAGAAGTTTGATAAATAAGATTGGAAATTTTAGAGAGGATTTAAAACAAAATTTAGATATTGAATACTGGTTTCGGACCCTAAAGTATACCTCAATAGGAATCTTGAACAAAAAACTAATTTTTTTCAGAATTCATTCTGGACAGGCAACTCAAAAAAACAAGGGAGCCATTGGTAATGATTCTAAAATCTTAAGTAAACTTTTATATTCAGATTATTTTTGGTTAGTAAACAAAACTAGACAAAAACAGTTATTCTTACGACATAATAGTCTTGGAAAATTAATCGTAAAATACACTGGGTTTCATTAGATGTTCAGTGATTTCAATAAGTATCTTCCCAAGCGGTAATTAGAGAGCTTATTGGCAAAACTCAATTTTTTGAGTTCAAAAGCCAAATGTTTTGAATTTGCAAGGTCTCTTTGCAATTTTTCCTCTATGAAAGCATATAGTTCTAAATCTCCAGCATTTTTTTGCAGAATCATATTTTTTGTAGTGGTGTCAATAATGTTCTGCACTTTCGGTTTATGCGCTTTGTTTTTATAGGTATAATATGGAATTCCCCAATTGTAATACTTTTTTAGCAATACGAGCGATTCATCATAATATTCCTGAAGCCCAACAAATGCGAAATGTTGTTCAATATTTTTTTTGGCTACGTTCAACATCGTGGTCTCATCTGCATTCGGCAACCCACTGATATACCGTATTTGTGCATTGTGGATGTCCTCGGTATTCATTTTTTCTACAAAATCCGAAAAGTTCATCTTTTGACCCACTACTTCTTGATATAGACGATGATTAGGCCTTTCTTGAACGAAATTATAAAATGATAGAATTCTTTTTTCTGGATGCCTTAAGAATGTGATATATTCTGATGTTCCTAGTAAGTATTTATGAAGTCCGTAATACATATGACCCTTCAAAACTTTAATTTTTGAACGTTCACTTTGAGGTAAGTCGATAAAATCTTGGGTCGTGAGCGTATTGCTGTCTTTTAAGCGTATTTGATAAACACTGTTTGCAGGATAAATTCTATTGAGAAAAGCATTTAATGTAGCACCTCCATTTTTTGGTAGATGAAGAAAAATAATATTATGTTTTATCTTATGCTTCATATATTACCAATCTGATTCATCATAATAATTTACCCATATAGTTTTTGTGCTTGTTTTTATTTGATCAATTTCATCGGAACTTAATCGATCTTTCCATGTATGGATATTTGATTTTGAATCTCTTACGTGAACCCCTTCTTCTTTTGATGTCGTTGTTGCTATTATGTAACTTTGTATTTCTTCAGTAAATGGCAGATTTAGAAAATCGAATATTTTTGAAAATTCGTTTATCGGATTTAAAGATAAATCTTCATGTTTGATAAAATACCATTTATTGCCATAAGTTTTTTGATACTGTAGTATCACACTATATAATATATTCCACAACAATATTCCTTGTTCAAGAATGGACTGTTTCTTTCTGGAATAAAATTCAATCTCAGTTTGAAACTTCTTGAGATGGAGCGTCATCAAATCTTTCTGTTGAAGCAGTTCATTAAAATTGAATTCCCAAGACTTTAGCTTCATACTGGCAACAAATGCCGCTGGATGGCGAACTGTAACTACTACATCTGAAGGGAAAGTATCATAGATCCAAGGTGCCGACATTAAAGCAATTGGGTCTTTTATGAGTGTGCGTTTTAATTTCTTTCTATGTAATTCCAAAAAATAGGTATAAAGACTTTTGAGGCTCTTAACTTCGGATAAATTTTGATAGCCTTTAAAAATCGATATGGAAAAAAAGGATTTTAAGTAGGATTTTATTGTAAGTTGAAACTCTTTATCTTGATTTTTATCCACAAATTGGAACCAATATTTAATTGGAGATTTATACTTCTTTATGGCTATATTGAAAGGTTCTTGTACATATCGGACATCCTTGGATTGAGAAATAACCTTGCCGGTCCATGTAGAACCTGAACGATGTGCTCCCGTGACGAGAATCAATTTCTTCATCGGTTATTCAGGGTGATTAATATTAAGTATGATCATTGTCATATTATGATGTACAAATATAAATAAATGCTACTTCTATCGGTAAATTTTAATAAGTTTGCTCTCAACATGAATCCAAACGTTTCCATTATTCTACCCAATTATAACCATGCACCATATTTGCAAGAACGTTTGGATAGTATTTTCAATCAAACCTATCAAGATTTTGAAATAATCATTCTGGATGATCATTCTACTGATGGCAGTTTGGAGATACTTAAAAAATATCAGAAGCATCCTAAAGTCAGCAAGATTATTGTAAATAATGAAAATTCAGGTTCACCTTTCCTTCAATGGCAAAAGGGTTTGAAACTTGCCAAGGGAAAATTCATCTGGATTGCAGAAAGTGACGATTGTTGCGACTTGAACTTTATTGAAACACAACTGGAACATCTCGTTAAAGCAGATGTTGCAGTTGCAAAAACAATTGCATTAACCAATGATTCTCTTAAAAATGAAATTATACATCCTGTTTTTGATGACTCAAAACAAGATGATGCCTTATTGTATTGCCCAATTTTAAATGTTAGTGGTGTGCTTTTTAAGTCGTCTTTGATCACTGACAATACTGATTCACATTTTTCAAAATTCAAAAAAATTGGAGATAAAGTCTTTTATTTTGAATATTTTAGAAATGCCAATATGGTTTTTAACGCTCAAACAGCAAACCATTTTAGACAAATTAATTCCAGTGTCTCTAAACTAAAAAATCGTGATACCTCATATTATAAATCATATTTTGACGAGCATTGCGGCTTTATTAAGTACGCCCAAAAATTGGATCCTAGTATAACAAAAATATTGGTCAAACGATATATAAAGAAATTTTATGGACGTGTGAGTAACCGAGTGCCAAAAGAAAAGAAATGGACTATTAAGTATTTAAACTTATTTATAGCATATAAACTTAAAATTTTGAAATATTAAACCCTTTTTATTATTAAAATTACCATTGTATATTGCTGAAATTAAATTTGAAACTTCAGTGACTTTCCAATCTACACATGTAGCCACAATGTCAACTGAAATCTAGGATTAAATTGAATGTTTTGTTGACAATGAAAATTGATTTTGCCAAAGTTAAAAGTTATGATAAATGTCACTAAAACATTTTTGCCACCTAAAAAAGAATTCATTCAACTTTTAGACCGTGTTTGGGAATCTGGTTGGTTAACAAATAGGGGCATTTTGGTAAAGAGCTAGAAGTTAAATTAAAGGAATTTTTGAAGGTCCAAAATGTAATATGTACCACAAATGGTACATTGCCTTTGCAGATTGCGATTAAGACATTGGATTTAAGGGGAGAGATTATCACAACCCCATTTAGCTATGTTGCAACTACATCTAGTATTGTTTGGGAAGGTTGTAAACCTGTTTTTGTGGACATTCATCCAGGATATTTAACCATAGACGAAACCAAAATTGAATCAGCCGTAACAGAACGTACTTCAGCGATATTGGCAACTCATGTTTTTGGTAACCCTTGTGAAGTAGAAACGATAAATAAAATCGCGCAAAAATATAACCTTAAGGTTATATATGATGCTGCACACGCTTTTAATGTAATTTATAAAGACCAATCTATATTTTCTTATGGAAATATAAGCATCTGTAGTTTTCATGCTACTAAAATATTTCACACGGCAGAAGGAGGTGCTATGTTTACTAACGACATTGATTTATATAATCGATTGTTCTACCATCACAACTTTGGACACAAGGATATTGAGAGTTTTCAAGGACTCGGAATAAACGCAAAAATGAGTGAATTGCAGGCTGCTATGGGACTTTCAGTTTTACCATATTTTGCACAAATTGTCCAAGCAAGAAAAGCTGTTGTGGACTTATATAATGAAAATTTACAATATGCAAATCTTCAGCTATTTAAATTGCGTCCATTGACAAAATGGAATTATAGTTATTACCCAGTTGTTTTTAAGGATGAAACACAATTACTTAAGGTAAAATTGGCTCTTGAATCAGAGCAAATATTTCCAAGACGCTATTTTTATCCTGTTTTGAATACTTTGCCATATGTTAATAGTAAAACTTGCCCTATAGCCGAAAGGATTGCAAATACAATTCTTTGTCTTCCATTGTTTGTCGGAATGTCAAAATCAGATCAGGTTAAAATAATAGAAATAATACTAGCGAATGTTTAAAAATATTCTTGTAATTTCAGATAATTTAATGCTTTGTGAAGCTTTTGAAAACCTGATTCATAAACTAGAGTATGAAGGTGCAATATGGACCTTTGCGGTAAGTCCATATTCTGATGAGCAAAACTTCAGAAAATCCTTAAAAATTTCCGTCATGTCCTACGATTTAAAAAACCCACTGCACATTAAGGAAATTGCAAAAAAGCATGATCTTGTTTTTTCTATTCACTGTAAACAATTATTTCCCAGTTCATTGGTTAATACAGTTAAATGCATCAATATTCATCCTGGTTATAATCCAATTAATCGGGGGTGGTATCCTCAAGTATTCGCTATCATTAATAATTTGCCGACAGGTGCAACAATACATGAAATAAATAATCAACTCGATCATGGGGCCATCATTGCGAGAGATTTTATTGAAAAAGACATAACTGATTCATCCAAAACGTTGTACGATAAAATCATCAAAAAAGAAATTGAGTTACTTGAGGAGCATTTATTGAATATTCTTGAAAACACTTATGATACAATCCAACCAGAAAATGAAGGCCATCTTTTCTACAAAAAGGATTTTAATGAGCTTTGTGAATTGGATTTAAATGAAAATATGACAGCTTTAGAATTTATAAATCGATTAAGGGCATTGACTCACGAGCCTTACAATAATGCCTATTTTAGAGATCCTTCGGATAATAAAAAAGTGTACATTGGTTTGCAATTAAAAAAGGAGGAATAAATATTATGCTTTTCAGTTCAAAAAAATAACCAGATGCCTTTTTTATTCTTGAATTAGTTTTTAAATATCCATTATGAATTCAATACTTTCTGTGTGTTTAATTTCCTATAATCATGAAGATTTCATCGAGGATGCCCTCAAAGGAATAATTTACCAAAAAACATCATTTCCATTCGAGTTAGTCATTTCTGATGACGCATCTGGTGATCGTACGAATGAGATAATTTTAAAAGTTACAGAAAATATACCTCAACACGTAACACTTAAATATTTTCATCACAAACAAAATCTTGGCATGTACGCAAATTTCGAGTTTGCACTAAATGCGTGTAGCGGTGAATATATAGCTGTTTGTGAAGGTGATGATTATTGGATTGAAGATGAAAAATTACAAATGCAATTGCAATTTTTAAATGAAAATCCTGATTATAATCTCATTACCGCTCATGTACGTCAATATTTTCAAAATGACGGAAAATTTGTTGAGCCACACCATCTAAAAGCCTTTACTTTTGATTATAAAGATATGATTGTCAAAAATCATTGTTCTACATGTACTACAATGTTTAGAAATTTTATAAAAAATGAAGGTCCAATGGAGTTCATCCCTAAATTGGGCTGTGATTTTCAAATATGGATGAGAGCGTTGGGCAAAAGAGGTAAAGGAATCAAACTTGATGTGGTCTTTGCCGTTTACAGGAGGCATGAAAATAGTGCTACTGGATTAAGAAATAAAAAGTTGAGTTCTTATTCCTATTTTGAAAACATGGTAAAAGAAAAAATAAGAATCGCAGAATCATGGAATCACTATTTCGGATGTGAGGCTTCTGATTCTGTTTTGAGACTCAAAGTTAATTTATACAAAAGTTTAGCTAAAGTTTCTTATAATCGTAATAAGTTTTTTGGATTATTATTTTACTATTTTCAGTATCGAAAATCTCAATTATTATTTAAGTTTAGTTCCTTGTTATAATATATGTTTCCCAACATTCATTCTATTATTTAGTACCGATTTATCTTACTGATTATAGGAATTCTTCAATTTATTACACGGTGAGGAGAAGCTTAGCGACATTTAATAAGAAATACTATATTTGAAAATGTTAATTTTAACAAATGAAAATTGCCCTTGTTCTAACAGTTAAAAATGAAAGCAGACTTCTGCGCTACAACTTACTATACCATCAGGCTGTTGGCATAACCAAAGCATTTGTTTATTTCGATGGTACAACCGACGATGGCAAGAAAACCATACAAGATTTAAATTTTGTTGCGATTCAAGATTCTGTAAGTGCCGACAAATACATTGGCCTCGATTTTTTGCACAAATTTACGTCGCAAGCTGAGGAACACCATACAGCAAGACAATGTTTGAACACCTATGATGCAGTTCAAAAATGTAAAGATTTTGGCTATGATTGGTTAATTTCCATCGATGCTGATGAACTAATTGCCACCGAAAGCGATGTGCCCTCTGATCTTAAATCATTTTTTTCAGACGTTGATGAGACCATTGAAATGATTAATTTTAAAACAATGGAAGTTTTGCAGCAAAAAGAGAATTTTGGCAATGTCTTTTCTGAGGCGGACCTTTTCAAAACCAGGAAAAATTTCAAATATCGTGGAGAAAGTATATACCGTGAGATATATAATCCAAAACTTAAAATAAATGAAAAACATCATTTTTGGTATGGTCAAACTATGGGAAAAGCTGCAATTAAGGTAAATTCTAATCTTATTCCAATAAATGTGCATCGCTACCAACATATTGATGGTAGCAAACCCAAATTGATTAATGATGGTTTCGTTCTTCATTATCATGCTTATGATGCTAAAGACTTTATTAAAAAATTCAAAAACTTCAGCAATCACCCCAACCATTTTTTGTCCGGCAGTCGAGTTGAACCGCTAAAATTACTGTTGAAAGATGTCGTAAACAATTATGGTTACTCTGATGAGGAATTAAAGGACTATTTTAATAAATATTTACTGTTTGACCCGAAACGAGTCAAACAATTATTAAGGAACAGAAAACTGAAAGTTTTAAAAAGAAAGCAAAATTCTTTGAAAAGAATATCTTCTGCAGTACTTGTGTTCAAAAAACTAAATTTGGAATCTCCCCATGAAAAAAACCAATAGTTATAGGGGCAATCTTTTGAAAATGAAATTTCAATTTAATTAACTTATTTTTGCTTGGCACAGCAATCATAAATTCATTTTTTTTAAAATTCGCTCGTACTTTATAACTCAATCACAAGATTTTTACTAATGATTCATTTTTTATATAGCTACTTTTTAAAAACAAAGATAGACGAAAATAAAAGTAAATTATACACATGGTTGCAATGGCAACTGTATAAGTTTCTTAAAGTAGGTTTGATAAGTTATTATAAGAATATTTCTTTAAATTCATTAGGGATTGATTCTACAAGTAATGTTGTAGTTAGCTTAACATCGTTCCCTGCGCGAATTGGAGTAATTCATCTATCTATTCGAAGCATATTAAATCAAACTAAAAGACCAAAAAAAGTGGTGTTGTGGTTAGGGGAAGAACAATTTCCACTTAGAGAAACCACATTACCCCAACAATTATTGGAATTAAAACAATTGGGACTTGAAATTGAGTTTTGCGAAGATCTCAAGGCGCATAAAAAATATTTTTTTTCTTTTCAGAAATACCCAAAAAATCTACTAGTTACGGTAGATGATGATGTGATTTATCCTAAAGATCTTTTAGAAACATTATTTATGGCTCATCAAAAGCATCCAGATTGTGTAGTCGCCAATCGCGTTAGATACATGGAAAGTATTAATGAGGACTTTATTCCCTACAGACAATGGAAAATCAATAGTTCCAAATATATTATGCCATCTAAAAGGATATTTTCTACAGGAGTTGGAGGTGTTTTATATGAACCGGGTTTTTTTCAAAAATCATTTTTTGACATAGATGGAATTAAAAAAACAGATTGTCGTAATGATGACATATGGTTGAAAGCAGGCCAAATCGCAAACAATGTCCCTGTTTTTTTTACCAATGTCTATTTCAGACAATTCATTGAAATTCCTGAATCGCAAAAAGAAAGTTTATTTTCGACCAATGTATTTGAAGCAGATAATGATCGACAAATAAAAGAAATTTTCGATTACTTTGGAATTAATCAAAAATCTTTCGAATAAAAGAACTTATTTACCCATATCGTATTGAATTTTTTTGGTGCGTTAATAATATTTCAGATTGCATTCTCCAAGTTTCATAAAAGCACAAATTATACTATCTTCGTTGTTATTGCTATATGACCACAACAACAGTCCCAATAATTCCGAAAAGGCAAACCTTTGCTAAAGTAAATGCACAACGCGAATTGCATTTAGAAGCTATATGCATATTTGCGGCAACTGGATTTTTTTTGGATCAAGACACCTATTGGAAAGACGAGATTGTTTTGAAGCCAGGGACTCAATATGACTTGGATGAAAACCGTTTTGTTTTAAGCCAAAAAGAATATTTCAAATGGTATCATGAACCACGACAAATCTCTTTTGAATCTGCATTGGGAGAGTTTATAGATTTATTCGAAGGTATTGTCAAAGAACAATCAAATCATCAAAATATACTTTTGCCAATTTCAGGGGGTTTAGACAGTCGAACTCAGGCGACTGCTCTCCACCATATGAATATAGATGTGGATTCTTATTCATATAGTTTTGAGCAAGGATTTAAAGAACACGATATTGCCAAACAGGTCGCAAAGGTTTGCAATTTTCGTTTTAACCAATATTTAATTCGCCCAAATTATTTATGGAAGGTTCTGAATGATATGTCAGATATTAATGGTTGTTATTCAGAATTTACACATCCAAGACAAATTGCAGTTTTAGATGACCTTAAAAAGATGAAAGGTGAATTTTCTTTAGGACATTGGGGTGATGTGTTATTTGATCGGGGTATCGCGAGTAAAGATGAGTTAATTCCGGAAGTTGATTTGGTTTATAAAAAAATCATTAAGAAAGGAGGGCTTGCACTTGCAAAAAGTTTATGGCAGTCATGGAATTTAGTTGGTGATTTTGAGACCTATCTTAAACAGCGGATTCAAGATTTATTGAATAAGATTGACATCCAACATAAAGGAGCAAAAATTCGAGCCTTCAAATCTCTTTATTGGGCTCCACGTTGGACATCTGTTAGCTTATCTTTTTTTGAATTCGCCCATCCCATTCATGTGCCGTATTATGATGACCGTATGTGCCATTTTATTTGCCAAATTCCAGAAGAACATTTGGCCGACAGAAAAATCCAAATAGAATATATAAAAAGGCGAAATCCAAAGTTGGCAAAAATAAGTTGGCAAGATCATATGCCCTATAATTTGTATAACTACAGAAAAAATCAATTTCCAGCGAATTTACCATATCGTGTTAAGAACAAGTTAAACCGTGAACTTAATTCAATATTTGGTAAAAAACACATACAGCGCAATTGGGAATTACAATTTTTAGGTTCTGAAAATGAAACTCATTTAATGAATCACCTATTTAATGTCCAAACTTTCAAACTTTTGGATAAAACCCTTATTACCGATTTCTATTCCAAATTCAAGAATGACGACCCCGTCTTTTATTCCCATTCTGTGAGCACACTTTTAACATTGTCATTATTCTCTCAAAAGAAAATGGATGATTATTAAAATTCTCATATCGAGCAGATTGAGAGTTATATCAGAGAATTTATTTTGAATTGTATATTGAAATATTTTTAAAAGCGTATTTTTGATTTTTACGATTTAAAATGCCGCAAAAAATACGTATTCTATATACAATACCTAATTTTAACACTGCCGGAAGTCAATATGTCCTCTTATCCTTAATAGAAAAATTGGATAAGGAAAGTTTTGAAATTTTTATTGGTGTAGAAGAGCATCCAGAATTGATACCAGACATTTTCCCCATTTCAAATAGAGTGCATATAAAGCACAAAGGAAATCTGATTGCCAATGTTTATCATTTCGCCACAATGTTGAGAAGATATAATATTCATACAGTGCATTCTTGGGATTATAAATCCAATTTTTATGAACCCATTGCCACTAGACTAGTAGTGAAGAATTATTTATTTACAAAAAAGAACGCAGCATGGTCGAAACGTTGGTTTTTAAAAAGTTTCTTATCCAGCCGAATAGTTTACGATCAACCTGATATGGAACTTAATTTTTTCAACAATATATTTCTGCGAAAGAAAGCAACGTTTATTCCGCATGGTATAGATGTTAATAAATTTGTACCTATAGGTAACAAAAAAAAAAAATCGAAAATCTTTAAGCTTTGTTGTGTGGGGAATTTAGGCGAAAACAAAAATCAATTGTTTTTAATTCAACAATTGAAAGAATTGCCCAATTCAATTCATCTTTATTTGTATGGTCGATCACTAGCAGAGTACAGAGACAGACTAAATGATTTTATTCGTAAAGCAAATCTAACTAATCGTGTATTTATTGAGGATTTTGTTGATAATGATGAACTCCCTCAGTTGTTGTCAACATTTGATTTATTTGTCTTGGCATCAAAGAAGGAAGGTCTTCCGGTTTCAATCCTTGAAGCATTGGCCTGTGGGTTGCCCGTATTATGCTCAGATTCTGGAGGAGGTACAAAATACATTTTTAAAAAAGGTAAGGGGGGGCATGTTTTTGATTTAGGCAAACCAGAGCAATTTAAAAACTATGTATTGGATTTTTATAATAACAAAGAGTATTTAAAAAATGCAAAACAAGAAGCGGTGCATTTGGCAAAACAATTTGATGTGAATCATGAAGTTCGGGCTTATGAAGCTTTGTATAAAAAATTATAATGTTCTCTTATAATAAACATATAATAATTTTGGGTTCTGCAAGAAGTGGAACCAGTTGGTTTTCTGAAATCATTGCGCTTCAACATAGATATCGACTGCTATTTGAACCAGAACATGAAACAAATACCCCAAAGGGCAAGTTGATTTGTGATCGATATATAACTGATTGTAAAAGTAGTAATGCTATAAATAACTATTTGAAACAAGTGTTTTCAAACAGGGTGAATAGCGATTGGATAGCACAGTTAAGCAATCGTAAATGGAAACGCCATCTCTGGCCTGTAATACCAAAGAAATTCATCATTAAATTTGTGCGATGCAATCTTGCAGCATCTTATTTTTCTGAATTTTTTGATATTCCTGTGATCTTCATCATTAGAAACCCCTATGATGTCATTGCTTCCCAACGACGTGTTCAGTTTCCTTGGTTGTACGATCTTCATTGGTTTAAACACCAAAATGAATTATGCGATGTCATACATGAAAACTATAATTTCGATTTGAGATTTGAAAAAGAAAAATCTGATTTTGAAATATTGTGTCTTCGATGGTGTATAGAAAATTCGGTTCCATTATTAGGGGAAAATAAGAAATTTGAGATTTTTAAATATGAAGAGATTAAAGATGATATAAACGTATTTTTAAAAATATGCGAAACCTATAATCTTAAGCCATTGGCAAATATTAACTCCGTTTTTAAAAAACCTTCAAGCAAGACCCATAAATTTAGTGAAATAAATACTGGGATTGCATCCAAAAGAGGATTCTCTTCGGAGGAATACAAAATTCTAAACCATTATTTAGATATTTTTAAAATTCATATTTATGAACGAGAATTTTAAGTTATGAAAATCGCTATTGTGCTAGCTGCTCCTCCGGGCTATTCCGAAACGTTCTTTAATTCGCAAATTAGAGGATTGATAGAAGAGGGGCATGATGTGACACTCTTTACAGGAAATACTTCTCATGCCTACAAACTTTGTAGGCACATAATGCACCCAAAAGTTAATAGATTTTATATTGTACAAATTTGCCTCATGGTAATCAAAGGGCTATCTCTTTTGCCAACTTTTAAAGCAGTGAGAACCTATTTCCAATTAGAAACCGAAGAAGGAACGCCTATTAAACGTATAGTTGAAAAAATATATATAAATGCATCTTTATTGAAATATAAAGGTGATTGGATTCATTACGGATTTGCCACTATGGCAGTAGATCGCGAATTGGTTCCACAAGCGGTTGGAGCTAAAATGGCTGTTAGTTTTAGAGGATATGACATTAATGTATATCCGCTTAAGCATCTAAATTGTTATGGACTCTTATGGCGGAAGGTAGATAAGATCCATTCCATTTCGAAATATCTATTACATATTGCCTATGATTTGGGATTAGAACAAAATACTCCATTTCAAATAATTAATCCAGCAATGGATTTAAAAAGTTTGCCATCGTATGTTAAAAATAATTCTAAAAATAAATTTAAAATTGCAACCATAGCAAGATTCAATTGGATTAAAGGATTAGAAATTCTAACTGAGGTTGCTTTAAAATTAAAGAATGCTGGAATTGAATTTGAATGGACGCTAATAGGCACAGGAGATATATCAGAAAAAGAAAGATATTTATACGATATCAATGATAAGCACTTACTTTCACAAATAAAAAACATAGGTAAGATATCCCATGAAGAGACATTAAAAATTTTGCAAGAAAGCGATATGTATGTTCAGACAAGTTTGAATGAAGGATTTTGTAATGCACTATTGGAAGCTCAAGCAGTAGGATTGCCATGTGTAGCCTTTGATGTTGGTGGAATATCAGAAAATATCATAGATGGAGAAACAGGTTTTTTAATAGAAGCATTTAACTTAGATAAAATGGTTCAAAAAATTAAAGAAATCTTATATTTGAGCCTAGAAGAAAAAAGCAAAATATCCTTAAAAGGTATTGAGAGAGTAAGAAAGAATTTTAACATAGATAAACAAAAAAAGGAGTTTAACGAATTTTACAGGTTTTGATTAAAATTTACTGTGAGCAAAATTATTACGATAATTCTTTTCGAAGGCATATTTTTCCTCTGGTAAAGTTTATTCAAAATCATCCTGAAAGCAAATTTGAATTTCAAATATCAGAAAGTCAGGAAGAATCAGATATCATAATTCTTCCAATGTCCTGGAATTACTATTACAAAACCAAAAAAGTCAAAGCAGCAACTGATTTTGTGGTTGAAGTTCAAAAATCACGCAAACCCCTCTATTCAATTGTTGTTGGTGATTTTAACAGTAGGGTCCCCAAGAATTATAATGGATATATTTTAAGAGCGAGTGGCGACAAATCCAAACTATCAAAAAAAAATTTAGCTTATCCTATATTTGTTGATGATCCTTTAAAGAAGTATTTTAACTCAAAAAAAACTTTTTATAGAAAGTATATTAAAAAGCCTGTTATTGGCTTTTGTGGACAAGCTAACCCACTTCGATTTCAGACGTTTGTTGATGTTTTACGGGTTTCAACCAAGAATGTTATGTGTTATTTAGGTTTGAAAAATTTTGAGCCTCAAAAAGTAATGTCCACCACGTATTTCCGATATAAAATTTTGAATCATTTGCAAAATTCTAAAACGGTCACCACTAATTTTATCTTAAGACAGGAACATCGAGCAGGTGTAATAAAGGATAAAGATACTCATATAACTACACAACAGTTTTATGAAAATATTAGAGATTCTGATTACACAGTATGCATGCGAGGTGCAGGAAATTTTTCAGTACGTTTTTACGAAACATTGGCGATGGGTCGCATTCCTGTTTTTGTTAATACAGATTGTATACTTCCGTTGGAGAATAAAATCAATTGGAAAGAACATGTGGTTTGGGTCGAATATAATGAAAGGCATCAGATTACAGAAAAAATATTGGAATTTCACGCTCAATTGGATCAATACAAGCTGAATGAGCTTTTCGAAAAAAATCGGGAATTATGGGAAAATCGTTTAACTCTCATACCTTATTTCAAAACATTGTTCAATGAAAACATCTAAAATACTTTCCGCAATCAAATATCGATTCACACATCGTGAAATTAAGATGGAAATTTCTAAACTTTGCGGCGTTATTTTAAAAACCGTTCCGGGAACGATAAGAAATAAAACTGATCAAGACGACGCTTGGTTTTATTGTTTAGCACAACAAAATAATGTTATTTTCGATATCGGTTGTAATGTGGGTTATACTGCATTGCTAGCTTTAATTCAAAACCCAGATAGACCATATCTTTTAGTTGATCCAAATCCTATTGCTTTAAATCAAGCCCAATTGAATTTGATTAGCAACAATCTAGGTTTTAAAGCACAGTATTTTTCAGGTTTTGTAAGTGATAAACAAAATGATTCGGTCAAATTTTACACCATTGGTGCAGGCGCGGCAGGAAGTATGCATCCATCTCATGCAGAATCTGCTGCCTTGGTCAATTCTTTTACCCAAGTAAAAACTGTCACACTGGATTTTTTATATAAATATTATGGAATAAAGCCGAATTTAGTAAAGATTGATGTAGAAGGAGCGGAAATTTTGGTAATGAATGGAGCCAATATTTTAGCTAAAGAAACTCAATGCGCATTTTTTGTAGAAATGCATAATGTTGAAAATATGGGGATGAAGAAGGCAGGTCAATTGATGATAGATTGGTGTCAAGCAAATCAATACAAGGCCTGGTACTTAAAAGATGCAGTTGAATTTAAAAATTCTGAATTAATCAAGGAAAGAGGGAAATGTCACCTGTTGCTGTTGCCAGAGCAACAAGTATATCCAGATTATCTAAAAAATATTCCACAAGGATCTCCTTTACCCACCAACCAGATGAGTCTTTGAGAATAAAAGAGTGTTACAGATTTAATAAACCTTCATAAATATTTGGTGAGCTAAACCATAATAAATAAAATATACCAATGACTAACACCTTTTTTTAAAGTGACTATTTTAATATTGTACACCCACAACCAAAGTTATCTTTCCGAATTTTACTTTGATCTATCCAAAGAATTAGTAACAAAAGGACATGATGTGACAAATTTTTCATTAAAAAATGTGAATGAAAAATTTGTAAAGGAGAGTGTAGGAATGGTTTATGCAAAAAGGGGAGGATATCTGAAAAATTATTGGGAAATTTTTAAAATAATTAAAAAATTAAGACCCAATATTGTCATATCAAATTTTAGCTATGACAATCCATGTTTGTTATTCAGCACATTATTAAGAATCGATACAAAAGCAGTATGGATTCATTCTTTAAGCATACAATCAGAAGCCACTTTCTTGAAAATACTTGTAAAAAAATGGTTTTTGAAATTGGCCGATGTTGTAATCGCAAATTCATATATAACTAAATCGGAATTACATGAATTGTACAAAGTTCCAGAGTCTAAATTAAAATGTGTTCCATTTTGGACAGGAATAAAGGAAGCGAGCGACGCAAAAATTTATAAAAAGAAAGAATCCAATATATTGAATATTGGATGTCCTGGACTTTTGGGAAAACAAAAAAACCAACAGATTATTTTCGAGGCATTGGGAATTTTAAAGAAAGAGAAAAAATTTAAATTCGAAATTTCAATTGCTGGAAAAGGAAAAGAAGAGAGTAAATTAAAATTATTGGCAGAAAAATTGGATTTGTTAAATGAGGTTCACTTTTTAGGCCATTTATCTGCTCAAGAAATGATTTCTTTCTATAAAAATATGGATGTGGTCGTATTGCCAAGCCTAAACGAAGCCTTCGGTTTAGTGTTTATTGAAGCTATTTCTTTGGGTACTCCTGTATTGGTGTCGTCAAAATTTGGTTCACTAACTTTTATCGATGAGGATTACCCAGGACTTTCAGAACTTATCTTTAATCCGAGAAGTGTTAACGATTTAAAGAAGAAATTAGAGCCTTATTTCAATAATTTCGCTCCAAATCGAGAATATTTCGAAAAATTATATCGAGACAATTTTAAAAAGGATAGGATATTAGAAAATGTCTATACCATTATTAATAAATGAACTCAAATCAAGACTATGCGTAAGTATGAATAAATAAATTACAAAGTGTAACTTTACCAGAAACTTTAAGTTCAAGTTAATGCTCTTCAAATTTTTAACATATTTGCAGCCAACCCATTATTTTCAGTTATATAAAAACAATGGGCAATCAGTATTTCCTGTCATATCAGATTTACCTGATGCTATTGTCAAAAAATGCGGTTTGGATAAAAGTTATTCCAGTACCATTGCGCAACATTACGATGCATCTTGGAGATTGATCCAATCTGGATATATGGGCAATCATAATACCTATAAAACCTTTGAAACTTTAGCAGTCGTTGATGAGTATCGATTTGCACGTAAATATTTCAGTAATTTTTGGGTGTTTTATGTGTTACTTATACGCGTCTTTAGTTTTAAAAACCCAGTTACAGAGTTTAAAGGTTGGTATGACACAAGGTTCACGCGACGAAATCAATTACAAGATGCTCATCTGAATTACGAAGAATGGGAAAATTTTTCATCCAATTTAATAAAAAGTTCGCCCAAAGTGAGTGTGGTCATCCCAACATTGAATCGATATAGTTATCTTCAGGATGTTCTAAATGATCTTGAAAAACAAACATATTCAAATTTTGAAGTGATAATCGTTGACCAATCCCAACCATATAAACCGGATTTTTATAAAAACTTCAATCTTGAAATTCACTTGATTCGCCAAGAAGAAAAAGCTCTATGGTTGGCACGAAACACGGCTATTAAAGCTGCGAAAGGCACATTAATTGCGCTTTCTGAGGATGATGTTCGTGTAGAAGCAGATTGGATTATAAGTCATTTAAAATGTCTAGATTTTTTTGATGCTAAAATTTCAGCAGGTGTGTTTTATCCACTAAATCAGTCCATTCCCCAATCGCGCTCCTATTTCTCCCTTGCATCACAATTTGCAACTGGGAATGCATTGTTATATAAATCTATTTTTCATGATGTAGGCCTCTTTGATCGACAATTTGAAGGTCAGCGAATGGGTGATGGCGAATTTGGATTAAGAGTCTATCAACAAAACTATAAGAGTGTTTCAAACCCTAAAGCCGCTTGTGTAGATGTAAAGGCAGAATCTGGAGGTTTACGTTTTATGGGAAGTTGGGATGCATTTCGACCTACAAATCTTTTGGCACCACGACCCATTCCTAGTGTCTTGTATTTTTATAGAACTTATTTTGGGGTTTACAGGACAAAACTTGCTCTTTTAAAAATAGTACCATTGTCCATCATGCCTTATAGTTTTAAAAACAATCAAATAATGACACTGTTGGGAATATTGATTTCTATATTAATACTGCCATTTGTATTGTACCAAGTTTATAGGTCTTGGCGACTCTCCACTGTAAAGTTGGAGCAAGGACAGAAAATTCCATTGTTGGTTTGAACACACCGAGAAAACATATAATAATTGTTACTTCAGAATTTCCACCACAACCAGGTGGTATTGGCAACCATGCCTATAATCTGGCAAATCAGCTCGCTCAGAATAACTTTAAGGTGTCTGTTATTGCAGATCAACGTTCTTTTCTCGGGGTAGAAGAAAAAAAATTTGATACTGATTTGGATTTTGAGGTGCATAGAATAAGGAAGAAACAAATACGTGGCGTTATGTATCTAGAGCGATTGATGAAATTAATAGATCTAGTGGATACAGCAGATATAGTTATCGCATCTGGGAAATTTTCGTTATGGAATGTGGCTTTTTGCAGCTTGTTCAAAAAGAAAATATATATCGCAGTCGTTCATGGTACTGAAGTGAATTTTAAAAACTTTTTTGTAAATAGGAGTATTGAATTATCATTAAAACGATTTAAAGTTATCATTGCAGTTTCAAATTATACCAAATCTTTGATACAGCATTTGAATTTACCCATTAAAGTTATTCCCAATGGTTATGATTCAAACAAATGGTCTAAACATGTTGCTCCTTTCCAAAATCTTAAAGGGAGTCCAAAATTAATTACGATAGGTAATGTTACCTTGAGAAAAGGACAGTTGAATGTAATATCACATCTACCATTATTACGTTTAAAATATCCAAATATTCATTATCATTGTATTGGACTTCCCACAGAAGCAGAAGATTTTTTGAAAAAAGCGAAAGAACTCAGTGTGGAAAATCATATCACCTTTCATGGACGTTTGGACGATATTGAAATGCAACGTATGCTTTTGGCTTCTGATATTTTTGCGATGTTGAGTGAAGAAACAGCGACAGGCGATGTCGAAGGTTTTGGTATCGCCGTGATAGAAGCGAATGCTCTGGGGGTTCCCGGAATTGGTTCTTACGGAAGTGGACTTGAAGATGCCATAAATGATAAAAAAACGGGTTTTTTAGTTCCTTCAAATAATTCAGAAGCATTTCTTAAAAGTATTGATGAAATACTTAAAGATAGGGAGGCTTTTAGTCGAGCTTGCATTGGTTGGGCAAGTAGGCATGAATGGAAATCAATAATTAAATCATATATAGCTGTTATACTTAATAGGTGAAGCTTGCAATAATTTCACATACAGAACATTATAAAGATGCCAATGACAATATTGTTGGCTGGGGACCTACCGTGAATGAAATCAATCATCTTCTCGAAGTTTTTGATACAATTTACCATGTCGCTATGTTTTACGAATGTGACCCGCCTTCAAGTTCACTGCCTTATATTTCAGAACGTATAATATTTGTTCCACTACCCGCTCTGGGTGGAAAATCCACATTTGATAAGCTCAGAATTATTTTTAGATCTTTAGAGGTCATGAAAACAGTTAATGCAACCTTAAAGAAGGCGGATTATTTTCAATTGCGAACTCCAACAGGAATCGGCGTATTTCTAATACCTTTTCTGACGGTTTTTGTAAAGAAAAATGGATGGTACAAATATGCAGGCAACTGGAATCAAAAAAATCCACCGTTGGGATATTTTGTGCAAAGAACCATGCTTAAATGGCAACAAAGAAAAGTTACAATAAATGGTCAGTGGCCAAATCAACCAACAAATTGTCTTACATTTGAGAATCCATGCCTTACAATGAGCGATATAGATTTAGGCAACGACATTCGAAGGGAAAAGACAATCGAAGGAAAAATTGAAATATGCTATGTTGGTCGCTTGGAAAAACAAAAGGGGGTAGCATATTTAATTGAGTCTATTGGTAGACTTTCAAAAAATCAAAAACACCAAATAAGTAAAGTTCATTTAGTTGGAAATGGAGAAGATTTGCAACTTTTCAAAATAATGGCTGCTAAGACTGATGTGGAGTTTTTGTTTCATGGATTTCTGTCTAGGAATAAGGTGTTCGAAATCTATCAAAAATGTCAAATATTTCTTATGCCTACAACAGCTTCTGAAGGTTTTCCTAAAGCTATTGCTGAAGCCATGAATTTTGGGTGCATTCCTGTGGTATCAACAGTATCTTCCATTGGGCAGTATATTAAACATTTTGAAACTGGAATTTGCATTGAAAATGTAACTATTGAAAAAGTCATTCAAGCATTAAATTTGGCTTTAAATTTAAAACACAAAGATTATCAAGAAATATTGACAAGTCAACGACGTATTATTGAACTCTTTAGTTTTCCACATTACAATCATCGCATTAAAACAGAACTGTTGAATTGAGAATTAATTTTCAAAAATATAATCAAGAAAACTACCTTGGATTGGTTCTTCTCCATATCCTCATGGGATTTTCTATATATGCTTACAATCCAATTGGGAAATTCATATTTTTAGGTCTATTAGTATATTTTGTAGGACGTATAATCATTGCTCAAGAAGCTGATAAAACCCGCGAAGTTCTTTTGGCATGTGCATATTTCGTAGGATCCGAAGTGTTGTTTCGAATGACAAAATCCAGTATTTCATATGAGGCGTCAAAATATTTGGTAATATTATTCATGTTAATCGGAATTTTTTACAAAGGCTTATCCGGTAAAGGTTACGTTTATTTTATATATCTGATTATTTTAGTCCCTGCCGTGATAATGGCGGCAATCACCTTGTCTTTTGATGCACATTTTAGGACTAATATTGCGTTTGTCTTAACTGGTCCAGTTTGTCTTGGTATAGCTTCATTATTTTGTTATGATAGGAAAGTTAATAAGAAACTCCTATTGGATATCATGCTATATATTTCATTACCGGTTATTTCATTAACCACCTATGTATTTTTTTATGCACCAAGCCTAGAAGACCTTTTGACAAGTACAGCCTCTAATCAAGCTGCTTCAGGTGGTTTCGGACCGAATCAGGTTGCTACATCTTTAGGCTTGGGTATGGTAGCACTTGTTGTGAGAATATTTCTTTATTCTCCCAGCCTTGGTCATAAGTTAATAAATCTTTCCCTTTTTGCATTCATGACATATCGAGCTTTTGTCACTTTTAGTAGAGGTGGTGTTGTTGCAGCGGTTATTGTGACTGCTGCTTTTTTATGGACAATTTTTTGGAAATCTTCGTCTCAGCAAAGAAGTCAAATTTTAGGATCTTTTATACTTTTTGCCACGGGAGTTGCAGTTGCATGGATGATAAGTTCTAGTCAAACGGGTGGACTTCTGGATTTAAGATATACTAATAAGGATGTCCTGGGCCGAGACCAAGGGGAACTAAGTACTGGAAGAGCGGAACTTTTCATAGATGAAATGGGAGGTTTTTTAAGTAGCCCATTTTTAGGGGTTGGAGCGAGCAGAACCAAAGACATACGTGTAGAACATGGACAAGGGGACTTGCCATCGCATAATGAGATAGGTAGATTGCTGTCTGAACATGGCCTTTTGGGAATTATTGCCTTGACAATTCTTATTGTAACCCCTCTTGCTTATAGGACACGAAATAAAAGAAACTTTTTATTTTATGTAGGAATCTGTTTTTGGTTTGCAACAATAAATCATTCTGGAATGCGGATAGCAGCGCCTGCTTATTTATATGCTTTATCCCTTCTAAATGTGGAGAGTAACAATATTAAATCTGCCAATTCAATAAAAAGTAAGGTAATTGTATAAATATGTTATATTTGAATTCATAACACAACAAAGACAAAAAATTTTAAATACATTGAGTTATTTAAAACCGAAAAAATTTAGAAAATATGTTTTTTGGATATTTAAACGCCATCCTTATCTTTATTTTACTAGGTTTAGGTTATTGTCAAAGAATGTATCTGAGTCTGATATCAATCAAGAATCTTACAATTTAACGAATAAAAGTGATGATATTCCAAAAATTTTTTTTGAAGTAAACAAGCTTATTTTTTTGCCAAATGAAGAATTGAAAGATATCGATAAAATGAAGAAACTTTCAATGTGGTTGGTAGACCATATAAAAGGTGGTCCAGGTTTAAGCCTTTCTTCTCAAAAAGCATTAGAGATAATGTTGGCTGGTAAAGGTGGTGTCTGTAGTGATATGGCTCAAATTTTTAATAATTTTTGCATTATAAATAATTTGATGGTTCGAGAGTGGGGTGTGACCTTAATTCCATTCGATACAAATTTTGGTGGTCATTCATTCAATGAAGTTTTCTCTAAAGAACTCAACAAATGGATATTTGTGGATGTTTCTAATTGCTTGCTATTTTATTCTGATTTTCAAGACCGACCTCTATCGGTTATAGAATTATATGATTTAGTAAGGAAAAAAAAATTCCCTAAAGCTTTTTTCTTCAATAAAGAAAATAAGTTCAAAGAGAAGATTATTAACGACTATTATTTCAATGTTCAGGCGGCACCTTTTTTAATTTGCAGCTATTCGACCAAAACATATGATTTTTATTTAGAGAAGCTACGTCCATTTGTTCCTGTTTTTATTATTCATTTTTTTATTCTTTTCTTCGGAAAAAGTTATTCTTATAAATTTCCAATGGATAATTACAAACTATTATTTTCTTGATTTAAGATGAAATGGCTTTATGAAACCCTCAATCTTATACATAGGCAACGACTTATCGCTAAATAAATCGAACGTATCCATCATGTCCACATTCGGACCTCTGTTGGCTAAAGAAGGGTATAAAGTTTATTTTGCATCATCAAAAAAGGATAAATCCTTACGGCTAATGGATATGCTTTTTAAGGTGATTCGATATTCTCATCAAGTAAACTTTGTATTAATCGACACCTATAGCACCCAGAATTTTTATTATGCCTTATTAGTTAGTCAATTATGTCGATTGTTTGGGCTTCGGTATATCCCCATTCTCCATGGTGGCAATCTTCCCAATAGACTCAACACACATCCTGTCATGAGTGCGTCAATCTTTAAACATGCATTTTGCAATGTTGCTCCTTCTAAATATCTTAAGGAGCAATTTGAAGCGTATGGATACATCAATTTAAAATATATCCCAAACATGATAGAAATTCAGAACTATCATTTTTTTTTAAATCGCGACTTTACATTGCCCAAACTTTTATGGGTTCGATCTTTTTCAAAAATATATAATCCGTTGATGGCTCTAAAGGTATTGAAATCCCTGAAAGATTTAGGTTATGACGCTACCCTTTGTATGGTCGGACCTGATACAGATGGATCTTTAGCACAAGTTGAAGAGCTTGCAGAGAGCTTAAGCATTCAAGTCAAGCTTACAGGAAAGCTCACCAAAAAGGAATGGGCTAAACTTTCAGAAGATCATAATGTCTTTATCAATACTACTGATATAGATAACACACCTGTAAGTGTAATGGAAGCTATGGCACTGGGTCTTCCTATCGTTTCTACTAATGTTGGAGGTATGCCGTATCTCGTAGACCACGGAATAAATGGTCTATTGGTAGAAAAAAACAATGTCGATGATATGGTTAAAGCCATTTTGTATTTGTTTAATGAACCAGAAAAACGAAAACTAATGATTTTGAATGCACGAAAACTTTCAGAAACTTTTGATTGGCAACAGATAAAAATGAAATGGAATGAAATATTGCAAAACTAACATGAGATGGTTTTATCTTGTTATATTTACATTTTAATCCACTTTAATAATGAATTACAAAAAAGACATTCATTTTGAAGTATCCGAACGGAAAATTCTTTTACGGATATTTGATGCTGTCTTTATTTTGTTTGGGCTGTATTTATTAGAGTTATTTTTTGACTACAATTATTTATTGCTTCGTAGTGAAAATACTGTTCCCCTTGCTGTTCTGGTCATCTATTTGATGGTTTTCGGTACCATCTTTGAGCTTTATGATTTGCAAAAAGCTAGTAAAATAGATGTTACCTTCAGGAATATTGTTCTTGCGGCCTCTACAACAGTTTTATTTTATTTTTTGACCCCATTTTTCACTCCTTTTTTGCCAGAGAAAAGACTACAGATTATTTACTTTTATGTCGCCATTATTATCATGATTTTAATTTGGCGAATTGCTTATATAACATTTATTGCATCACCACGATTTTATAAAAAAGTTTTGTTGGTGGGCGAGATAAGCTATGTTGAAAATATTGTCAAGGCACTCAATGTTTCTGACCCAAATTATAAAATTGTTGGATTTATCAATTGTGAAGAGAGTCCTGAAGATCCCATAAAATTTAAGGGTTTAAAAGAATTTGAACCACATGAACTAGTCAAGGTCATTACCGAGCACAAGATTTCTGAAGTTTTGGTGGCGAGTTACAATTCAGAAACGATTACTGCGGACATCTACCACGACCTCATTATGCTTTTGGAAAGAGGGTTTACCATAAGGGAATATACCCAAGTTTATGAAGAGCTGACTTATCGCGTCCCAATCCAATATGTTGGCAAGGATTTTTACAAATATTTTCCTTTTAGCAGGAGTAACCAAAACACGTTATATCTGTTCTTCCATCGTGCTTTTGACCTCACTTTTTCAATTTTAGGAATCTTGACTGGACTTGCACTTCTGCCAATAGTACTCATTGGAAATCTACTAGGGAATAGGGGTCCATTATTTTACAGTCAAGAACGTGTTGGTAAAAATGGTGAACCTTTTAAAATCATCAAATTAAGAAGCATGGTAGTTAATGCTGAAACCCATGGTGCAAAATGGGCACAAAAAGATGATGTGAGGGTCACAAAATTTGGTAAGTTTTTACGTCGTGCCAGATTGGATGAATTCCCTCAATTTATCAATGTTCTAAAAGGCGAAATGAGTATTATTGGTCCTAGACCAGAACGTCCTTTTTTTGTGAATGAGCTTTCACAGATTATCCCATTTTATGAAACAAGGCACATCGTAAAACCAGGTCTTACCGGCTGGGCCCAAGTCAACACAAGATATGGTGCTTCTGTGGATGATAGTCTTACCAAACTTCAATATGACCTGTACTACATTAAGCATAGGAGTTTATTTTTGGACATCAACATCATTGTCAAGACTTTGAGCACAATTCTTTACTATCGAGGGCAATAACTATATCTTTTTTTTAAAAAAAGAAATCAAGAAAACATATCTTATTGACAATGCAATTAACAGGGGTATCAGTCCAATAGCATACACTTGAATACCCATTATCCAATGAACAACCAATAACATAAGTAAAATTAGTAGGAGTTTTAAAAATTTGATGCACCAAGCCTTCACCTTCGATTTAAATAACTGACCAATCACTAAAATATTTAAAGGAAACGCCCAAAGTAGATTATAGTTTTGAGCCGTTGCTGTATGGTCGGTTGCAAACCAAAGCAACAGCATCAAAATTCCAATAAGTCCAGTTGTAGTGAACAAAATGATATCCAACCATTTGCTTCGCTTGTTCTTTTTATTGTCTGAGTAAGTGATATAAACAATTAAAAGTGAAAGCAATCCCAAGACCATCAATGGGCTGAACATAAAGTTTTTGTGAACAGGCTTGTCCAATCTTTTATAAATGGTAGTAGATTTTTTTACTAAATTTTTATCGGAATCAAATTTTGCGTTACCAAAAAACTCATGGATGTATTTCGGAAGAAACATGTGCTCATAAGGACTTGCTTTTTTGTCAATGACAGAACCCAAAGCCAAATCAATCCCAAAACTTCCCCAATTGTTCCGACCGGTTTGTTCATGGATAAGTTCCCGAAAGGTTTTAGGTTTGAAATTTTGAGGTTTTTCAAATTCAACGTTACTTTCTATATCTTTCTCAACAACATCCCTAATGCGCGTGGCACAATTATCATAAAAGAAATCATAAAGATATTTTCTGTTTTCAGGTTTGTAATTAGTTATCAGATAGTCATACAGATTTTGTTTTTCCTTTGGAGAAAGATTCAATACTTGCTCGTCTATGGTTCTGTTGAAATAACTATAAAATCTATAAAAATCAGAGAAACTATTCTCGCTCATTTGATAGTTCAACTTTCCTTGGGCAAATTTTAAATAGAAATTGGGCGTATCAAAATCGTATTCACCATAGCCATAGACGACATCCATCCCAACAGTTCTATCATTTATTCTAAAAGCAGAATGCCCAAATGCATCATTCAAGGATTCTCCAGGGCCAATGGTCAAGACTGATATGTCTGCATTTGGAGATAATTGGTTATTTTGTGCATGACCTGAAAAAATAAGTAGAAAAAAGAAAAGAAAGGATAGTTTTAATTTCATACTGAAAAGTTATACTATCTAAAGATACTAAAATCTAGTTTCAAAGAGAAGACGTTGCTGTACAAAGCAGCACTTTGGTCACCAATATCAGTAAAAGCATAATCCAACTGAATGCCACGGTATTTAAAGCCCACTCCAAAATTTGGCTGAAAAGTTAGATCTTCAGAATTGTCGATTTGTAATTCATTCTGAAAATTCCCAACACCAGCTCTCAAGAACACCAAATCAGTATAACCGAATTCAAAGCCAAGAGCAGGATTGACACTGGCAAACGAACTGGAAAGTATGTCATTGTTTTGTTCAAAACGCACATTCAAATCAAGGGCTGTCACTAACGAGTAATCATAATGGAAGATAAATTTTTTAGACATCCCAATCTGTAGTTTTGGAATGGTCAATTCCGTAGATTCAGGCACTTCCTGGTTCTGTCCTTCCACAGCGTTTTGGATGGTTTCCAGTTTTTTGTCATCAAAAGTCCATGCATTGAAAGTGGTAGTGATATCTCTGGCCATGATGCCAAATTTCCAATCATTATCGTTTTCAAACTGAACACCCAAATCCAATCCAAATCCCCAAGAGGATGCGAAATCTCCAATAATTCGACGAATCACTTTCGCATTGATTCCATAACTTAATCCGTCAATGGGTAGATTTCGTGCATATGAAAAGGTCAACCCATAGTCAGCAGTAGAGAACAAACTGATTCTGTCGTAGTTGATATTTCCTTGGTCGTCAATCAGTTGTGTTGTATCCAAAATATCATCGACACCAAAACGTATCAAGGAAATTCCTACCGCACTTCTGTCATCCAAAGGCATGGCAAAAGCAGCGTAATCATAATTGGCAATATTGGCAAAGTAACTGGAATGCATCAAGGCAATTTGTTTGTCTTCCAACACCACTAACCCTGCAGGATTCCAATATCCGGAATTGACATCTGCCGTTTGTGATACTACAGCATTGCTCATCCCGAGTGCAGCGGCATCCACACCAATATTCATAAATTCATTGGAATATTTGGTTTGGGCAAAATTTATTGCATGACAAAGCAGGAGTGCGATAAGTAGTTTAGTTTTCAATAGCAAAAAAATTTTTACAAAGATGCACTTTATTTTTAATCTATTAAACTTCAAAATACCTCACTTATTGTCTGCTTACTGTTATAGACGCAAATAGTTTGCTATTTTTACAAAAAATATTCTGATGATTTTAAAAAGGCATATTCCGAACATCGTCACGCTTCTTAATTTGTTCTGTGGCTCCATTGCAGTAATTTTTGCTGTCTATAATAATTTTGCTGCTGCTGCCATTTTTGTGTTTTCTGGTATTTTCTTTGATTTTTTTGATGGATTGTTGGCTCGGAAGCTTAATGTACAGAGCCCTTTGGGAGTTCAATTGGATTCTTTGGCTGATATGGTGACCAGTGGTCTGGTGCCAGGAATTATCATGTTCAAATTGTTGTCCATGGCTGTAGACACTCCTTATTTTATTGAATCTTCGGATGTATGGGCTACAAATATGGAATGGACAGGTTTTAAAATTTCTTGGTTGCCGCTAATTGGTTTGCTCATTCCTTTGTCTTCTGCGTATCGCTTGGCAAAATTCAATATTGACGAAGAGCAGCAAAACTATTTTAAAGGTTTGCCAACACCTGCCAACACACTTTTAATTATCTCTTTGCCATTAATCATGGAGTATCAGAATAATGATTTGATGAACGAAATCATTCTTAATAAATGGTTTTTGATTGTGGTAACTTTGATAAGCTGCTACCTTTTGAATTCCAACATTAAATTATTCGCCTTAAAGTTCAAGAATTTTGGATTCAAAGATAATGCAGTGAGATATGTATTTCTCATTTTGACAGTTGTATTCTTGGTATTGCTGCAATTTGCTGCCATTCCAATTATTATACTTTTGTATGTGATTTTGTCCTTAATATCTTCATCTTTGGTTTCTAATTCGAACCTATAATTGAACAACTGATGGCTTCAGGTTTTTTTGCACTGCTCGATGATATTGCCGCATTGATGGATGATGTGGGTGCCATGGCCAAGATTTCCACCCAAAAAACTGCAGGTATTTTAGGTGATGATTTGGCGGTGAATGCAGAAAAAGCTTCTGGTTTTGTGTCTTCACGTGAGATTCCGGTTTTATGGGCCATTTCCAAAGGTTCGCTACTCAATAAGCTTATTATTTTGCCCATTGCCTTTTTGTTGAGTGCTTTTTTGCCTTCGGCCATAACAGTCGCCTTGATTATTGGCGGTATTTATTTAGCCTATGAAGGAGCGGAAAAGATTTATGAGTTTTTTGTGCCTCACCAGCCTCCTCAAAGCCGTATTGATGATATCAAAGAGCTAACCGAAGATGAGATGCTGTCAGCCGAAAAAGCAAAGATTAAGTCTGCGATTGTGACTGATTTTATCCTTTCGGTTGAAATCGTCATCATTGCTCTTGGAACGGTCATTGGAGAGTCCTTAATAACTCAAATCTTGGTGGTATCCTTTGTGGCTCTTGTTGCAACTATTGGTGTTTATGGAATTGTAGCCTTAATTGTAAGAATGGATGATTTTGGGTTGCGACTGTTGAAAACCACTTCAAATGAGAAAAGCTTTACTTATAGAGTGGGTTATCTTCTTGTAATTGCACTTCCAAAAGTTATCAAAAGTTTATCTGTTATTGGTACCATTGCCTTGATTTTAGTTGCTGGTGGCATCTTCGTACATAACATAGTTTTTTTGCATCATTTTTTGGAATCTTGGCCTTCGGTTTTTCGAGATGCAATTGTTGGACTGATAATTGGGTTTGTGGCTTTGTTGCTTTTGGAAGGTTCTAAAAAGTTGATGAGACAGATCCGTTCAAAATTTGAGAAATAGTTTTTTAAATAGTTCTTATTCGCAATTAATTTCAATAAAAATTTTTTTCAAAAGGCAGAATAATAGATTGATAATCACTAATTTAGTGAACAGTTATTAATCCTAATTATTTTAAACATGAAAAAAGTAATTTTACCCATTATCATCCTTGTATGTATAGGATGCAAAGACAATGCAGTAAGTAAAAAAGTCAAGGAAGTCAACAATAATGTTACCAATACCAGCAATGCAGTCAAGGAAATGAACAAAATGCAAGAGGATATTGTTGATTTGCAAAATACAGAACCTCTGACAAATGATGCTTTAAAAGCTTGGTTGCCAGAGGAAGTGAATGGTATGAAACGCATCTCGTACAAGGCTGGACAAATGGGCGTTATACAAATTGGTTCTATCGAGGCCACTTATGCCAATGAGGATAAATCAAAAAAATTCAAAATTGAATTGATTGATGGTGCCGGAGCAATGGGAGCGTCTGCTACAGCAGGAATGCGTATGATGTTTTCTCAAGAATTTGAAGAGGAAAATGAACAATCGAGCAGAAGAACGGCCAAAAGAAATGGTATAAAAGTGATTGAGGAATACAAAAAGACGCAAAACAACAGTACCATTCAATACATGCAAGATAAACGATTCTACATCAGAGGAACAGGAACCAATATGGATTTAGATGAAACTTGGAATGCTTTAAAAGAATTTGACACAGAAGATTTGACTTAAAACGTCAACTTCTTCTTCCTCAACTCGAAGTTCTGGCCTAAATAGACTTTACGCACCATTTCATCGTTTGCCAAATCTTCAGGGATACCAGCTTTTAGGATGCTTCCTTCGAACATCAAATAGGTTCTATCGGTTATCGCTAAGGTTTCCTGAACGTTGTGGTCAGTAATCAAGATGCCGATATTTTTTTTGGTCAGTTGAGCAACGATACGCTGGATATCTTCCACTGCAACTGGGTCTACACCGGCAAAAGGTTCATCAAGAAGAATGAAATTAGGGTCTGTTGCCAATGCACGTGCGATTTCGGTACGTCGGCGTTCACCTCCAGACAATAAATCCCCACGACTTTTTCGAATATGTCCCAATCCAAATTCCTCAATGAGCGATTCCATTTTATCATGCTGTTGCTGCTTGCTCATTTTGGTCATTTGCAACACGCTCAAAATATTGTCTTCAATGCTCAATTTTCTAAAAACTGATGCTTCCTGCGCCAAATAGCCAATGCCGTTTTGGGCGCGTTTATACATGGGATATTTAGTGATTTCCTGACCTTCTAAAAAGATATTCCCACCATTTGGCTTAATCAGTCCAACTATCATGTAGAAAGACGTTGTTTTTCCAGCTCCATTAGGACCCAAAAGCCCAACGATTTCTCCTTGATTCACTTCAAGAGAAACTCCTTTTACCACCTGTCGTCCACCATAGGACTTCATTAAATTTTCTGCTCTTAACTTCATAAGTTAGCTACTGAAGGTTAAAAATAGTAAAATCAGACTGACAAGCATGATAACGAGTTTAATTTATTAAAAGTTTAACTTTGGTTTTCTAAAGCTTCCCAAAACTCATATGCACGCCGCAAATGTGGAATCACGATGGTGCCACCAACCAAAGTTGCAATTCCTAGAGCTTCACCCACTTCAGCTTTGGTAATACCTTCATTGTAACTGGTTTCTAAATGGTATTTGATGCAATCATCACAGCGCAATACTGTGGAAGCTACCAAACCCAACAATTCTTTGGTTTTGACATCCAGAGCACCATCAGTATAGGCGTTGGTATCCAAATTAAAAATCCGCTTGATGATTTTGTTGTTATCAGCCAGGATTTTATCATTCATCTTGGCGCGATAATCATTGAATTCTTTTACAATATCAGACATGTTTTTTAGCTTTTCGGTTTTGGTTTCTCACTACCACAGCAGAAATATATATACTGACTTGGTATAAAATAAGAATTGGAATGGCAACAATCACTTGACTTGCTACATCTGGAGGTGTAATGACCGCGGAAACAATCAAAATGATGACCAAGGCATATTTTCGGTATTTTTTTAAAATCTGTGGTGTTACCACACCTATTTTGGTCAGAAAATACATGATGATGGGTAGTTCAAAAACTAGACCAGATGCCAATGACGAAGACCTCACCAATGAAATGTAGGAGCCCAAATCTATTTGATTTGTTATTTCTGAACTGACACTATAAGTTCCCAAAAAGTTAATGGATAATGGCGTGATGACAAAATACCCAAAAAGGACTCCCAGAAAAAATAATAATGATGTGATGATGATAAAACCTCTTGAATGTTTACGTTCATTTGGATGCAATCCTGGACTGATGAAACTCCAAAGTTGGTAAATGATGTATGGAAACGCAATGACCATGCCTGCATAAATGGCAGTCCAGACATCTGCTGAGAATTGACCACCCATCGTACGATTTTGAATCGTAAATGGAAAGGACTCTGCACAAAAGGTACTATCGAGATTAAAAAACTGGGACATTTTGCACAAATATTTATAGGTAGGAAAGGTCATTTGTTTTGGCCCGAAAATAATGGTATCAAAAATATATCTTGAGAATATGAAAGCACCAACTCCAGCAATTAAAATTGCCAAAGTGCTGCGAATCAAATGCCAGCGTAAATCTTCGAGATGATCTAAAAATGACATCTCATTTGCGTTCTTTTTTGCCATCAGATAATCCCTTCTTTAATTAAATCGTGCAGATGTACTACACCAGCATACTCCCCTTTATGCTCAACCAACAATTGTGAAATCTCATTGGCTTCCATCAGTTCCATGGCGTCGATAGCCATTGCATTACTTTCAATCCGTTTTGGATTGGAACTCATTATATCCTTGGCAGTCAGATTTATGAATGAATCGGTCTTGGTCAGCATTCGCCGTAAATCACCATCAGTGATGATACCCACAATTTTTTTATTTTCGACAACTGCAGTCACACCTAACATTTTCTCGGAAATTTCAACAATCACCTGTTTTACATTCGTGTCCAAATTTACTTGAGGTTTTTCGTTCATAGATGACAAATCATTCACACGTAAATACAAACGTTTTCCCAATGCACCGCCTGGATGGTATTTCGCAAAATCTCGACTTGAAAAGCCTCTCAATTCCAACAGACAAATAGCAAGTGCATCACCAATGACCAATTGGGCAGTGGTGCTGGTTGTGGGCGCCAAGTTGTGCGGACAGGCTTCCTGTTCTACATAAGCATTCAAGATATAGTCGGCCTGTTGTCCCAAATATGATTTTGTATTTCCAGTTATGGCAATCATTTTGTTCTTTGCATTCTTTATCAAGGGCACCAATACTTTTATTTCGGGAGTGTTTCCACTTTTCGAAATGCAAATGACTATGTCATCTTCCAGCATAAGGCCTAGATCCCCATGGATAGCATCAGCAGCGTGCATGAATACTGCTGGCGTACCTGTGGAATTCAATGTTGCAACAATTTTATTTGCAATGATGGCGCTTTTTCCGATGCCTGTAATAATTACCCTTCCTTTGGAGTTATATATGAGTTCTACTGCATTGGCAAAGTCTTCATCAAGGAAAGAGGTTAAATGTGCAATGGCTTGGCTTTCTAACTCAATGGTTTTTTTTGCCGTATTGAGAATAGAATGTGTATTGTTCAAAATTTATAATTTTTGGGTTTGATGCGTTTGAAGAATTTAGTATCTTTAAACTTAATGCAAATGTATATAAAATACTAATAGGGATTAATGAGTAAAACAGAAATTGACTTACATGAAGCTCTAAAAAAATATTTTGGTTTTTCCAAGTTTAAAGGACTTCAGGAACAGGTCATAAAAAGTATTGTATCTGGCCATAATACATTCGTTATTATGCCAACTGGTGGAGGAAAATCTTTATGCTATCAATTGCCTGCACTTATAAAGGATGGAACCGCAATTATCGTGTCGCCTCTAATTGCCCTTATGAAAAATCAGGTAGATGCCATTAGATCTGTTTCACAGAATGATGGTGTTGCCCACGTACTCAACTCTTCACTAAGCAAAACAGAAATTAAGCAAGTTAAGGAGGATATCTCTAATGGTATAACAAAATTATTATATGTAGCTCCAGAATCTCTAACAAAAGAAGAATATGTAGATTTTTTAAGAGCTGAAACCATTTCATTCATGGCTGTGGATGAAGCTCATTGTATCAGTGAATGGGGTCACGATTTTAGACCAGAATATAGAAACCTAAAGCAAATCATTGAGCGAATCGGAAATGATATCCCCATCATTGGATTGACTGCAACGGCAACTCCAAAAGTTCAGGAAGATATTTTGAAAAGTTTGAACATTACAGATGCCAATACTTTTAAGGCATCTTTCAACAGACCTAATTTATATTATGAAGTACGTCCTAAAACAAAAAATGTGGATGCAGACATCATTAGGTTTGTCAAACAGAACCAAGGAAAATCAGGAATCATCTATTGTTTAAGTAGAAAAAGGGTAGAGGAACTGGCTCAGGTACTTCAGGTCAATGGTATCAAAGCTGTTCCATATCATGCCGGACTCGATGCCAAAACACGAGTAAAACACCAAGATATGTTTTTGATGGAAGATACCGATGTTGTCGTTGCAACCATAGCTTTCGGAATGGGAATCGATAAACCAGATGTGCGTTTTGTGATTCATCACGATATGCCGAAGAGTATCGAAAGTTACTATCAAGAAACTGGAAGAGCTGGCCGGGATGGAGGCGAAGGACATTGTTTGGCGTTTTACGCTTACAAAGACATTGAAAAACTGGAGAAATTCATGTCAGGTAAACCCGTTGCCGAACAAGAAATTGGACAGGCTTTGCTTCAAGAAGTAGTCGCTTTTTCAGAAAGTTCAGTTTCACGACGCAAGTTCATTTTGCATTATTTTGGTGAAGAATTTGATAATGACACTGGCGAAGGTGGCGACATGGATGATAACATTCGTCATCCTAAAAAGCAACATGAAGCCAAGGACGATGTTGTGATTTTACTAGAAACGGTCAATAAAACCAATGAAAAATACAAATCCAAAGATTTGGTACAGGTGCTTACTGGAAAATCCAATGCGCTCATTTCGTCCCATAAGACTGACACCCAGGATTTTTTTGGGATTGGTCAAGATAAAGATAAGCGCTATTGGATGGCCTTGATACGTCAAGTTTTGGTGGCTGGACTTTTAAGGAAAGACATTGAAACGTATGGCGTTTTAAGATTGTCTGAAGAAGGCAAAGCCTTTATGAAATCCCCTCAATCGTTTATGATGACCGAAGATCATGTGTTTGACGAAGGGAGTGATGATGGTATCATTACCGCCTCCAAAGCCGAAGGTGGCGTGGCTGACGAGCGATTGATGGCAATGTTGAAAGATTTACGAAAAAGCAATGCCAAGAAATTGGGAGTTCCTCCTTTCGTAATTTTTCAAGACCCATCGTTGGAGGATATGGCATTAAAATATCCGATTACCATTGACGAATTGAGCAATGTACATGGTGTGGGTGATGGCAAAGCCAAAAAATATGGAAAAGATTTTGTCGAATTGATTGCACGCTATGTTGAAGATAACGATATCGAGCGACCTGACGATTTGGTAGTGAAATCTACGGGCTCCAATTCATCCTTAAAACTATACATCATTCAGAATGTTGACAGAAAATTACCGTTGGATGATATTGCCAAGGCCAAAGGCATGAAAATGAAAGAGTTCATAAAGGAACTTGAAGCTATTGTCTACTCAGGTACCAAACTGAATATCAATTACTGGATTGACGAGATTTTGGATGAAGACCAGCAAGAAGAAATCCATGATTATTTCATGGAGTCCAAAACCGATAAAATTGATGTCGCCATAAAAGAGTTTGATGGCGATTATGACGATGAAGAGCTACGATTATATCGCATTAAATTTATCAGTGAAGTAGCTAATTAGTTTTCAAGTTTTTAATTGCAGTTTGCAGGTCTCTGAAGCTTCATAAACTATTCTTCTTCCTCATCCTTTGCGACTTGTACAATGCTAAACGAAACACGTTCCTTTTTTGCAGAAAGCTCCAAAGATTGAATTTGGGATTTTTCAATTTTCGGAATGTCTTCTTCATTTATTTCAAAATCTATTTTGGTAATACTTCTATTGGAAACATTCGAAAAATCTGATTCCAGTTCCACCATGTCAGAATTCAAATTCAACTCAAAATCATTACCCTTAATTTTCAACATGGCTCCTTTAAAAGTTTTGATGTGAAAGGTTCCCACAATAACGGTTTGTAACAAATGATATCCAGCTAACTCGCCCAATCCAGCATACATGACATTGGTTTCCGATATCGCAAAAGGCTCATTTTCTATATCATTGATAATGCTTTCAGTATGTGTGTCCACATGCAATTTTTCCATGGCTCTCATATCGCCAAAAGCTGCCCTTAATCGTGTGATTGAAAATTTCATTTCTTTGATTTTTGTAAACTTAAAAATTTTAAGTTACAATTCCCAAATGAACTTCTCACTTCGTGCTTCCAGCTTTCTTTCTTATCTTTGCAACTTCATATAAAATATAACACATGAAAGACGGTTTATACGCCAAAATTAAAACTACTAAGGGCGACATTTTGGTTAATTTAGAATATAAGAAAGCCCCTGGAACGGTTGGGAATTTTGTCGCTTTGGCAGAAGGAAATTTAGAGAACTCGGTAAAACCTCAAGGTGAACCTTATTACGATGGATTGAAATTCCATAGAGTTATCCCTGATTTTATGATTCAGGGAGGATGCCCTCAAGGCACAGGTACAGGTCATCCAGGGTATAAATTTGATGATGAATTTCATTCGGATTTAAGACACGATGGTCCAGGCATATTATCCATGGCTAATTCAGGACCAGGTTCCAACGGTAGCCAATTTTTTATTACACACGTTGAAACTCCTTGGTTGGATAATAAACATACTGTTTTTGGAAATGTGGTGGAAGGTCAGGAGGTAGTGGATGCCATTGCTCAAGGCGATACGATGGATCGAGTTGAAATTATCAGAAAAGGAGATGAAGCTGAACATTACAATGCCGTAGAAGCCTTTAGAACATTTGAAGGCTCTCGTGAAAAACGAATCGCTGCCGAAAGAGCTGCAAAAGAAGAGGAATTAGACCAATTGGCTGCGGGATTTGAAAAAACCAAAAGTGGTTTGCGTTACCAAATCATCCAAAAAGGAAACGGAAAAAAAGCTGAAAAAGGACATATGGTGTCCGTTCACTATAAAGGACAATTGGCTGATGGGACTGTTTTTGATTCCTCCTACAAACGCAACCAACCACTAGACTTTCAAGTGGGTGTTGGCCAAGTGATACCTGGTTGGGATGAAGGCATTTGTTTGTTGCAAGTTGGAGATAAAGCGCGTTTGGTCATCCCAAGTGATTTGGGTTATGGACCTTCTGGTGCTGGCGGAGTGATTCCTCCAAACGCTACATTGGTGTTTGATGTGGAATTGATGGATACAAAATAGACAACCCAATTTGTATATAAGCGTAACAAAATACTCAGGAAATCGTCTCATTTTTAATGAGACTTTTTTTTCCTTATATTTCTTAGGTCAAAACAATCAAATCAAAAAAATGAAAGCTACCATAACTTCCTTTTTTCTTTTCATCATTCTGTCAAGCTGTTCTAAAAACATCAATTATTCTCCAGAGCATATCAAACAGACTTCTGGGCGCTATCTATACAACGACAACGAAGTTATTGATGTGTATTATGACGAAACGATTTATTCATAAAGTGGAAAGGTGCTGCAAAAAAACCTGTGGTTCTGGATGAAAACACATTTTTTGTAGCGGATATGTACCAAAAATTACGCTTTGTAACACATCCTGAAACCCACAAAAGGTATTTGGCTATCGTTTCTGAAAATGATGAAAATAAGGTGACTTATGAATATCCAAAAGTTGAGGACAACTATAAAACACCTTGGATGAATTTAAATAGCGGAAATTATGACGAGGCAAAACTTGGTTTTCTCAAATTAAAAGACCAGGATTCTACAAAAACTTATATCGAAGAACATGAGGTCAACCGTCTTGGTTATGACTTACTGCGAAAAAAAGAATACGATAACGCTATTAAGGTCTTTGAAATGAATGTAGCACTCTATCCCGAAAGCGATAACGTGTACGATAGTTTGGCAGATGCTTTTTTAAGGTCTGGTGACAGTCTTCAAGCATACATCAATTACAAAAAAGCTTATGAAATGAATACGGGAAATGAACGAGCTAAGGAATACGTTAAAAATTATGAAAAATGAAAAAAGTAAAAAAGCTTTTCAATCTAATTGATTTAAATAGTTTTTGAGCTTTACTTTATCTATACTTCCAACGTGCTTGGCACTTAGTTTTCCATTTGAATTAAAAAAATACGTAATTGGCAAAACTTCAATTTCATAGTCAGACAATTGCTTCTCACTTTTAACATAGGTAAAAGAAAATGCGGTTTTATCAATAAAATTATTTATGGTTTCTAAAGATTGATCAGAAATCATAATGAATGATGCATTTGTTCCCTGTTCTTTCTTAATATCTTCGAAATCTGAAAACTCATTGATACAAGGATTGCACCATGTGGCCCAATAATTAACAATTAAAGGATGTCCTAAAAAATCTTTGATATCTATTTTTTCACCTTTCAAATCTTGAATTACGATTTGATCTAACGATATATTCGGTTGGTCCTGGATATTGTTACAGGCCATAATAAAAAAGAAAGCACCAATTAAGAATAATTTAAATGTATGAATCTGCGAATAAGACATCATTTATAATCGGCTAGATAGTTTAGACAAAGTTAAATTTAATAATTAATTATTCTTTTGAAAAATAAAGGGCTGATCTAATTTTCATAGTTTAACAATTCATCAATTGTACTAACAGTTACCGAATGATAATTAGCTCTCGATTTTTTATAAATCTCTAATGCTTCATCAACTCGGTCACTTTTCTTGAAAGCTTCAAAAAGTGTGGTCACATACCAACGTCTTCCCACTGTGGTCAAAAATTCTTCGATTTTAGCATCTACATTGCGTCCATGATAGTTGTGAAGAATTGCTTTTTCGAACCAAACCATTGCTATATATGAGTTGTTTGAGTTGGTAAAATTGAAGGTGTCATCAAGCGTTTGCATTTGTGCATCTGTAATATTTTCTGGTAAATTACGAACAAAATGAACCCATTCTTGAGGCGTCCAACTTTTTGTAATTTCATCACTAATTTTATTGGTGTCAATAAAGTTAGCCAATGTTTTTTCAACAGTTGAAAATGCATCAGATTTAATAATAGCTTGATTTTTTGGAACTCCAGGCTGATAAATCCATTCATCGGTGTTGAACGTAATATGGTATTTTTCAAGAAGATTTTTGTTCAAATACTCCACAAAATCTTCGGTATTGGTTGTTGAAAATGCATTCTCTTTAAAATAGGATTTCAAAAAAGCGTCCATTTTTTCTCGACCTACGGTTTCCTCCAAAGTTCTTAAAAACAAATAGCCTTTATCATAAGCGATACTGTTCATCCCATCATCAGGATTTCTGCCTTTTAAATCCAATTTTAATTTAGTGTCATTCGGTGTGTCTTTCAATGACTCCAATTCTTCATCCAAATCTTGGCGACCAATCAATGCCAACATATTTGCTCGATCTTTTCCATAAAGGGCTTCCATGATTCTGGTTTCAAAATAGACGGTAAAACCTTCATTGAGCCAAAAGTCGTTCCAGGTGGCATTTGTGACCAAATTTCCAGACCAAGAATGCGCTAACTCGTGTGCCACAAGTGATGTCAAACTTTTGTCGCCAGCAATCACTGTTGGTGTTGCAAAGGTAAGTCGTGGGTTTTCCATACCTCCAAAAGGGAAACTAGGGGGTAATACAATGACGTCATATTGCTCCCAATCATAAGCTCCATAAAGATGTTCGGCAGCAGTGACCATTTTTTCCATATCAGAAAACTCATTATAAACTTTGTCTATCATTGTTTTTTCTGCGTAAACGCCAGTTCTATTGCTAATGGCTTTATATTCTATATCGCCAACTGCAAGTGCTATCAAATATGTGGAAATGGGTTGTTTCATTTTGAAATGATAGACACCATCTGACGTTTTTTCTTTTGGATTTTCGGCGCTCATCACAGCCATCAAGTCAGAGGGTACTTTAACCGTGGCATTATACGTGATACGGATTTGTGGACTGTCCTGTATTGGAATCCATGTTCTGGTCAATATTGCTTGACCTTGTGTGAATAAAAACGGATGTGTTTTATCTGCAGTCTGTTGTGCAGTTAGCCATTGCAAGGCTTCAGTTTTAGCTGTCGTTTTGTATATAATGGCTATTTTTTTGGTGTCTTTAGAAATGTTGATTTTTAAAGGCTGACCTAGTATTGAATCCATCTTTCCAAGATTGAAAGAAGTTTTTTTGTCATCCGCTTCAACACTTTCAATGTCTAAATATTTGCTATCGAATACTATTTCATTTGCTTCATTATTTTGAATATCATAAGTTGCAGTTCCGCTGATAATTTTTGTGTCAAAATCCACATTGATATCCAAATCCAAATGTGTGATGACTGCATTGTTTGGCTCGGCGTAAGAGTGTGGGTCTTCTACATATTTTTGCATTGTGTTTTTTTCTTTGGGTTGAGCGCAATTTGATAGAATAATAAATGAGCTCAAAAGTAAAATAGCTGTCTTTTTCATGTTATTTTTATTGGGACTGCTAAAGTAACTAATCTTAAGATTATAAAAAATTACATTTCATCCATAAAAACATACAATTCGGTAACTCCTATTTTAAAACCTTTGTTGTTGTGTTGATATTTGCTTCATAATCTTAAAACTTATACATTATGAAACATTTCATCATCATTGCATCACTTTTGATGTCTGCCATTACAAGTGCACAAACCAATTTTGAAAAAGGAATGCAAAAGGCATTTGACCTTTGGGGAGACAACAAATGGACAGAAGCAGAACAGATGTTTGAGCGTATTGCAGCCGCTGAGCCAACAGAATGGCTTCCAAATTATTACATTGCCCAAATGAACAGTCTAAAAACTTGGCCTGAAAAGGACCCAGAAAAGGTGAAAGCACAACTAGACAAAGCACAGGAATATCTCAATATAGCCATGGGATTGGAAAAAGACAATGCTGACCTGTTGGTGATGCAAGCGCAAATTTTAACCAATTGGGTGGCCTTTGATGGTATGACCTATGGCATGAAATATTCTGCCAAAATCAATGAGCTTTATAACAAAGCTTATAAATTGGCGCCAGAGAATCCAATGGTGGTGTTGGGAAGAGCAGAATGGAATATGGGAAGTGCCAAGTATTTTGGACAAGATACCAAACCCTATTGTAATGAAGTGGAAAAAGCCATAGAACTTTTTGCTAACTTTAAACCTAAAACACCGTTTCATCCAAATTGGGGAAAAGAACACGCAGTTGAAGTTTTAGCTTCTTGCAAAGAGTAAATTTATAATTCAAAAAGCACTATGATGCCTAAATCCTTTAAAAATATTGCCCTTACTTTTTTTATAGGTTGTGCAGTTTTTGTTGTGGGAAATACATTTCATGACGGTTTTGATTTTGAGAATTTCAATGAATTCTTGGTTAACTTCAGTTTCTATCAAATGTATAGTTTCCTTCTTGGATATTCCAACTACTATTATTTCGCTTACCTAGAAAAATTGAATTGGACCAAGGAAGAGCGCATCAAACGAATCATCATAGGAATTTTAGGTTCTGGTATCGTTACCATGATTGGTTTGTTCCTGTTGAATGGATTTCAATACATCGTTTACAGGGGCATATCATGGACGGATTTCTTGCAAGGCCAACGCTGGAGCCAATATAGTTTTGGACTTTGGATTACGTTGACGATTGTTATCATATTTCATTTTGTTTATTTCTATAATCGATATCAGCAAAATAAAGTCAAGGAACAGAAAGTCATCGCAGGAACGGCCAACGCGCGTTTTGATGCCCTGAAAAACCAACTCGATCCGCATTTTTTGTTCAACAGCTTGAATGTATTGACGAGCCTCATTGAGGAAAATCCGGAAAATGCACAAAAGTTCACAACATCCTTATCTAAAGTGTATCGGTATGTGTTGGAGCAAAAAAACAAAGATTTGGTCACGGTGGATGAAGAATTGGATTTTGCCAGAACGTATATGTCGCTGTTGAAAATGCGATTTGAGGATAGCATCATTTTCGATATTCCTGACAGAGCAAGTGACCCAGAAAGTAAAGTAGTGCCTTTGTCATTGCAATTGCTTTTGGAAAACGCAGTAAAGCACAACATGGTGACGAGCAGTAAACCACTTCATATCAAAATTTATGAAAACAAAGGAATGCTCGTGGTAGAAAACAATTTGCAACCGAAACAAATCGTCAAAAAAAGTAGTGGTGTCGGTTTGGAGAATATTATGCAACGCTACGAATTATTAACCAACAGAAAAGTAAACATCAATCAACAAGCAGAGAGTTTTGCCGTGGCAATACCGATGCTTACCAAACAAATTTCAATCATGGAAATACAAAAATATGACAATCAGGAAAATGCTTATCAAAAAGCAAAAAAGCGAGTAGAAGAAATCAAGGGATTTTATGGAAACATATTATCTTATTGTGTAGTGATCCCATTTTTAATCTTTATCAATTACTGGACGTATTGGGGATTTCAGTGGTTTTGGTTCCCAATGCTCGGCTGGGGAATGGGACTTGTGTTTCACGCTTTTGCAGTATTCGGATATGGCAAAACTTGGGAAGAGCGAAAAATCAGGGAAATCATGGAACAAGAAGAACGAACTAATACTTGGAACTAATGGAACATAAATTCATAGAACAGGAAAAATACGAAAGAGCTGCCAAAAAGGTAAAGCGCATCAAAGGGTTTTATTCTCACTTAGTGGTGTACATTGTCATCAACCTGATGATTGTGGTTATCAATGTCCAAAATCTGGAACCAGGTGAAAGTTATTTTCAATGGCATAATTTTACCACACTCGGATTTTGGGGTATCGGTTTATTAGCTCATGGATTGAGTGTTTTCATGCCAGACTTCATTTTGGGAAAAAACTGGGAAGAGCGAAAAATCAAGCAATATATGGACAAGAACAAAGGTAACAGATGGGAATGAAGTTTGTCATCAGTCGTAGTAAACAGTTTTTGGATAATTAACTATTATCAATAATTAATAAAGCGTTTTGAACTAACAACTAATAATCATCAACTAACAACCAATAAAAATGAATATCATCATTATTGAAGACGAAAAGCCATCCGCTAGACGATTACAACGTATGTTGGCGACTTTGGATATGGAAACGGAAATCATGTTACATTCCGTTGAAGAATCTATCGATTGGTTTCAAAACAATGACCATCCTGATTTGATTTTTTTGGATATTCAATTAAGTGACGGATTATCGTTTGAAATTTTTGAAGCTGTTGATATTAAATCCTCGGTAATTTTCACCACAGCGTATGACGAGTATGCGCTGCAGGCTTTCAAGTTGAATAGTATCGATTATCTTTTAAAACCTATAGATGAAGAAGATTTAAAAAAGGCAGTTGCAAAATTTAATGAGCGAATGCCAAAAAAACAATCTGTTTCACTTGATTTTGACGATATCAAGAAATTGTTGGTCAACCCAATCGAACGTGAGTACAAAAAACGCTTTTCAGTAAAAGTCGGGCAACATTTGAAGCTCGTAAACATAGATGATGTAGAGTGCTTTTATAGCGAAAACAAAGGTACTTATGCCTTCACCAATGAAGGTCGGAATTATTTGCTGGATGGTACTTTGGAACAAATTGAAGCCGATTTGGAACCAAAAAAATTCTTTAGGGTGAGCCGTAAGTTCTTTGTCAATATCAATGCCATCAAGGACATGATAAGTTATACCAATTCGAGGCTTCAGATTAAACTTAACAATTTCAACGAACAGGACATCATTGTGGCCAGGGAACGTGTAAAGGATTTCAAGGATTGGTTAGAATGATATTTTGTAAATTCAATATTCGATATTCAATTCTTCAATGATAGATTTTGAATCCTTCTTCAAGCGTTTGATTTCGTCAGCAATGGCCTTCGTATATTCCTCATCAAAACTAGGTTGTTTTTTCAGGTAAGCTAACATCCACAATAATTTTTGTACAACTATCGGGTCATGTTTGCAATAGGTACGCAAAGAGGCCATAACATTGTAGAGCAAAATTTTAAAAGGAATAACCTCCAGTTTAAACTGTGAGTTATTCTCTTTATCAACATATATTTCGACATCCTTTTTTTTCATCCTCAAAGCAAACAGCTCAGTAAGATAATCTATGGCGTTAATAGCAGTTCCGGGATCGTTGATACCTGGTGACATGGCTTTCACGGCAATTTCTGTTAGTTGTTTGAAGGCAAGGCTATAATTATCACTAACGAGTTCGCTTTTGGAAAAATTTATGTTTGAGAAAAAAGTTTCTAATTGTTGATTGTCCAATTTTTTTTCTGACTTTAAAAATGTATCATTTTCGAGTATAAACAATCCCTTTGGAATTGTAAGGTGCAATTTAGTACCATGTTCTTGGCTAAATTTCAAGATATTTTTATAGGATAAATTTTGGAAATATCCACTCTGATTGGATTTATAACCAAACCATTCCGTAGTGTCATCAAAAGTGGATATGGATTCAAATTCTTTCTCTCTTTCCAAAACATGTTTCAAACGCTCTTTGGCTTCTTCAAAAATGTCATCCACAATATTTGAAATCTGTATGCTTTCGGACATATTGTGTATAAAATAGATAAAAGAGCACAAGCAGATGATTGTAAATACGATGCCCAAAAGAACCGAAAATCCTGGGAGTGTGTATTTTTCGCCATTTGGTTCAATAGAAAACATTGTGAAAATACTATACATGATGGTGGCCAGATAAATTCCCAAAATAATTTGGTGTCGCTTGTCAGAAATCAATCCAGGCAGCAAACGTGGAGAAAAATTACTTGAAGCTTGACTTAATAATAGCATTACCATAGAAAAGCTGAAAACCATCATCGAAATAAGTCCACCAATACAAACGCTTAAAACCGTTAAGGCAGTATCGCCATCCTCAACCACCAACTGTGGCAATACTTCTAGAAGGTATTTTGAGATGCCATGCTTTTCCAAAACAATCATAAATAGCGAAAAAGCAAATCCTAAAACTGCTAAAATTGTTGGATAAAATGCAATATTGCTTTTAATAGTACTAAAAAAGGAGAAAATTTTATTGAATAATTGCTTCATTTAATTTGTTTGAGAATTAAATATAATCAAATTCTTCATTTAGTGCGGGAGTTGTATTTTGATTTTGTATTTGAGTATTATTCAGAATAGACTTGCCCTCTGTGTGGTTTTAGGCTGTCCCTAATGGGTTTCATGTCTGCTTCGTTCACAACCATAAATGCGATACTGTGAAATTCATGTATGGTTTCAACACCAGTTTTATGTACTACAAAAGCTTTGAGCGCAATGTATTCCTTTAAATGTATTTCGTGATGTTCTGCAATTTTATGAGCTTTAGGGCCTCTAAAATCCCAAATGAGTTTAAGTTGTCGCATTGGCTACTGATATTCCTTTTTCTGCAAAATTTTTAAAATCCAACATATACTGAATGGATTGTTTTTTAAAGGCTTTCGGCATCAGCCACAACATGGACCGCATTTTAAAATTCAACGGCATATAATCACTTACAGAAATCCATTTGGTGCTCCCATTTTCCATTTCCTTAAAAAAATTTTGTTGAAAGTTGCTTACACCTTCGGTAGAGTACGTTCCATGAAATTCATAGGGAAGGTTGTGATGGGTGACAGTTTCTATAATTGACATCCTGTTTTTTTCAAACTGATAATTCAATTTCATTTTGGCACCAACCATTCCAGGAAATCCAGAAATATGTTCTATAGAAACCAACCCCTTTTGCCAATGCTTCATGTTTTCTGCATTGTCAAATTTGGCCATAAAACCATCCAATGGCAAATCCACAATAACTTCAGAAGTATACTTCATTTCTCAAATGATTAAGGAGCATAAAGATATTTAACTTTTGGGTTATAAAAATGATTGATAGTCCAAAGACCAAAAAATTAGTTGATCAAACCAAATAAGAAATGAAACGGGTTTTACACACTAAACCTTTTAATGAATCGTTTCAAAAAAGCAAGTCTTATAATAGATGATTTTATTATTTTTGCGACAAGTTTTAAACTTAAATATCATTATGTACCAAAAATTTTCATTTAGTGTGTTGATGCTATTGCTCACGGCATTTTCATTTGCACAAAAAAACACCGATGACGTTTTATTCACAGTGGACGGCGAACCCGTAAAATCATCGGAATTTATCAGGGTTTACAATAAAAATCTCGATTTGGTCAAGGACGAAAGTCAGAAAGATGTTGACACCTATTTACAACTCTTCATCAATTATCAATTAAAGATAAAGGAAGCTAAACGATTGGGGCTGGATACAATTCCAAAATACAAAAGAGAATTTGAAAGTTATAAAAAGCAGCTTTCCAAAAACTACATTTCTGACTCTAATGTCACAGAGGCTTTAGTCAAAGAAGCATATAACAGATCGACCCAAGATGTGAAGGCGTCACATATTTTGATTCGTTTAGATGAAGCCGAAAAAGACACCTTGAAGGTTTACAATCAATTGATGGAGTTGCGTGAACGTGTGAAGAATGAAGGTTTTGAAAAAGTGAAAAAAGAAGTTCATAACGGAAGCACAATTTTCGCAGAAGATTTGGGCTGGTTTTCAGCATTTAAAATGGTATATGAGTTTGAAAACGCCGCTTACAATACCAAAGTAGGAGAAATTTCGCTGCCTTTCAGAACCCGTTTTGGGTATCATATTGTCAAGGTTGAAGATAAACGCCCATCTCGTGGTGAGGTTACAGTGGCTCACATTATGGTTTCCAACAAACAAACGGACAGTTTGCTAGATCCTGAAGTGCGTATAAATGAAATCTATAAAAAAATAAATCAAGGAGAGAATTTTGAATCGTTGGCAAGACAATTCTCAGATGATAAAAGCTCTGCCAGCAATGGTGGATTACTGTCACCTTTTACGGGAGGACAACTGAGTTCACAAGAATTTGAAGATATGGCATTCAGTTTGTCAGAACCTGGACAAATTTCGAAACCATTTGAAACTGAGTATGGATGGCATATCATGAAATTGATTTCCAAGAAAGGCATACAGCCATTTGAGGAAGTTAAAGTAGAGTTGGAAAACAAAGTTAAGCACGATGTACGCTCCAGTCTGATCAACACAGCCTTGGCAACAAAATTGAAAAAGAAATATGGTGTCATTGATGACCCTAAAAAAATCGCATATTTCTCTTCTATTTTATCCAATGACTTTTTCAGCAGGGCTTGGGCAATTCCAACAAATTTGGATGGTGATAAAGAGCTCTTTAAGATTGAAAACACCTCGGTGACTTATAATGAGTTTGCGGGCCACTTACTATCTACCCAAAAAGCATATATTGGAAAATCGATACCATTCGCTGATATCGTCAACAAAGAATATAAAGAATTTCAAGAAGGCAAAATTCTAAAATATCATGAGGAAAATCTTGAATTTGAAAACGAAGATTTTGCACAGATTCTCAAAGAATATAGAGATGGTCTTTTACTTTTTGATTTGATGGAAAAAGAAGTTTGGAATGCCGCAGCACAAGATACATTGGGCTTGAAAAAATATTACGAAGCACACAAATCTGATTATGTTTGGAAAGACAGGGTTGATGCAGTCTTGGCAACTTCAGCCAAACAGAGCGATATAGAAAAAGTGAAAGCTATGTTTGAAAAAGGTATGTCTGATGATGAGATTAGTTCCAAACTCAATTCGGAAGCAGAACAAAAAGTTATTTTCACAAAGGGAATTATGGAAACCGACCATCAAGCACTACCGAAAAATCTTGAATTGAAAGAAGGTATTTCAAAAGTGTATCAATACAATGATGCCTATCATGTGGTAATGATCAATAAAGTAATTTCAAGCACCAATAAAAGTTTTGAAGAAGCCAAGGGCAGGGTCATAAGCGATTATCAAAACAATATTGAAGAAAATTGGCTAAAATCACTCCATGATCGCTACAAAGTAGATATCAATTCTAAAGTGCTTAAAAACATAAAAAACCAACTCCTGAAATAATTGCTTAAAAAAATTCTATATATATGTATTGTTTGCGTTTGCTGTGCTTCCTGTAATTTTTTCAAACAAACTGATGATAGGGAACCAATAGCAAGGGTCAATGATTCATATTTGTATGAGGATGACATCAAGGATTTGGTAGCCAAAGGCACATCACCTGAAGACAGTACTCTACTTATCAACGGGTTCATTACACGTTGGGCCACCCAATTATTGCTCGTTGATGGGTCAAGACGCAATTTGCCACAAAACATGCAGGATGAATTTAGCAAACTGGTAGACCAATATAAAAAGGATCTTTACACTAAAGCCTATTTGGAAGCGTTGGTAAAAAAATCAATAGATACCGTTGTTTCCTATGCGGATGCAAATGAATTCTACCAAAGCAATAAAGAAACTTTCAAACTCAATGACGAGCTCCTGAAATTTAGATATGTAGCCATTCCTTTAAATGCTGTTAATAAAGATGACATCACAAAGCGATTTACCCGGTTTTCAGATAAAGATCGCAGATACCTTGACTCCCTTTCGGTGCAATTCAAATCATATTCTTTAAATGATTCTATATGGATCAAAGTTTCACAGGTCGTTGAAAAGATTCCAGTGGTGACTGCGGACAACAAAAAAGAACTGTTAAAAAAATCTAATTTTATACAGCTCAAAGATTCAATAGACCTATATTTGATGCAAATTAATGATGTGCGATTGCAAAACGATTATGCACCATTGGAGTTTGTAAAACCTACCATTAACCAGATTCTCATTAACAAGCGCAAATTAGAACTCATCAAACAACTTGAAAAAGATATTACAAAAGATGCTATTAAAAACAATCAATTTGAAATTTATAATCAACAGTAAGCTAGCTCTTACGTTTTTGGCTCTTTTGAGCATCAATATCATCAATTCCCAAGAAATCATTGCCGATCAGGTCGCAGAAAACACTACAGCTGTAGACACGCTTAAATCGAGTAATCAACGTGTCAAGGTTGATGGTGTGGTTGCGGTTGTAGGGGATTTTGTCATTTTGGATTCTGATATTGACAAGGAATTTTTGCAATTGCAGGCGCGTGGTGTCACCACCACCGAAATTTCCAGATGCGAACTTTTTGGAAAACTGTTAGAAGATAAATTATATGCCCACAGTGCCATTCAGGATAGTATCACAGTCAAAGAACTGGAAATACGTTCCAATATTGATCAACAGATTGCCGCATTTCTTGAGGAAACCAATGGTTCTATGGAAGAGTTGCTTAAATTTTACAATAAAGATTCCGAGCAAGCTTTGAGGGAAGAAATGTTTGAGATTAATAAAAACCAGCAATTGGCCTACGAGATGCAACGAAAGATTGTGGAAGATATTGAGGTAACTCCTGAAGAAGTGAGGGAGTATTTCAACAGCATTCCCAAAGATGAACGCCCTGTGTTTGGTACCGAGCTAAAAGTAGCACAAATTGTAGTGATTCCTAAAATAACGGAAGTTGAGCGACAAAAGGCAATCAACAAACTAAAAGAGTTTAAGGCCGATATTCTTGAGAATGGTGCCAGTTTCACGACCAAAGCAACATTTTATTCCGACGATATGGGCTCTAGAAAAACTGGAGGAAAATTGCCTCCAATGAACAGGAGCCGCCCACAAATGGTCAAAGAATTTAGGGATGTGGCCTTTTCACTCGAAGAAGGGGAAATTTCTGAACCTTTCGAAACCGATTTTGGATACCATATTATTTGGCTAGAAAAAATCAGAGGGCAAGAATATGATGTAAGGCACATTTTGATTCGTCCGGAAGTGACACAAGAAGCCATTAAAGAAGCAAAGGCCAAAATTGATACCATACGTGCGCGAATTGTACGAGGTGAAATTAAATTTGCGGATGCCGCAAGGGAATTGAGCGATGAAAAGGAAACAAAACAAGATGGAGGTCAGCTGATCAATCCAAAAACCCAGGACTACAATTTCGAGTTGACCAAAATGGATCCGGAATTATATTCACAAATACAGAATTTAAAAGACAACGAAGTAAGTTTGGTGCTTCAGGATGAAGACAGAATCAATAGGATTAAATTCAAAATATTGACCGTTACGGATAGGGTGGATGAACATGAAGCCGACTTTGCCAGGGATTATCTGAAGATAAAAAATTTAACAATTCAGGACAAACAATTCAAGGAAATAGGAAAGTGGCAGGATGAAAAAATCAAGGATACTTACATCAATATCAATGGTGAGTATCGGGATTGTAACTTTACAAGTAATTGGTTAAAAAAAGAAAAATAGTATGTCTGATGTCGCAGCTGTAGAACAGTTTGTAAAAAAATATAAAGCATTAAAATCCGAAATTGCCAAGGTCATCGTTGGACAGGATGAGGTGGTCAACCAAATTCTGATTTCTATTTTTTCGAGTGGTCATGCATTGTTGATTGGAGTTCCTGGATTGGCAAAAACTTTGATGGTCAATACAATTGCTCAAGCCTTGGGATTGGATTTTAAGCGCATTCAATTCACGCCAGATTTAATGCCTAGTGACATTCTAGGCAGTGAAATTTTGAACGAAAACAGACATTTCAAGTTCATCAAAGGTCCAATTTTTGCCAACATCATTCTTGCCGACGAAATCAACCGTACTCCTCCAAAAACACAAGCTGCTTTATTGGAAGCCATGCAAGAACGAGCCGTAACTGTTGCTGGGCATCATTATAATTTGAATTTGCCTTATTTTGTATTGGCAACCCAAAACCCAATCGAGCAGGAGGGAACCTATCCATTACCTGAGGCGCAATTGGACCGTTTTATGTTTGCCATCTATTTGGAATATCCTTCTTTTGCTGAAGAAGTACAAGTTGTAAAATCAACTACAACAGACATTCAAGCAACTGTGAACCCGTTATTTTCAGCACAGGAAATCATTGATTTTCAACATTTGATTCGTCGAATTCCTGTGGCCGATAATGTGATTGAATATGCCGTGAGCATGGTTGGAAAAACGAGACCAAACGATGCTTCTGCATCTGAACTGGTAAAAGAATTTGTAGATTGGGGCGCAGGGCCAAGAGCTTCTCAGAATTTGATTCTTGCAGCGAAAACACATGCCGCTATCCATGGTAAATTTTCACCCGATATTGAGAATGTTCAAGCGGTTGCCAACGGAATCCTTCGACACAGAATCATCAAGAATTATAAAGCCGAAGCCGAAGGTGTTTCTGACTCACAAATTATTGAGAGTTTGTTTTAAAAATTCAATCCATTGAGATAGCCTGACTTATTTCTTTAAGGTCTTTATCATTGATATTATAAGATTTTCTTTCTGAAGAATAGATAACTTCTCCTGTAACACTGTTAATGATGGAAAGAATTTGGTGTTCATTGAACTGTGTATTCATCAAATAATAGAAATCATCACCGGAAAGTATTTTGTTGTTCAAATCGTCATATGACAGCAATTTGTATTTGTAATTATAATCCTCGAACAATTCCTCTGCTTTGTCAATACTTTTTAGTTTACCGGTAAAAGGTGCAACTCTTTTTAATATCCATTGAGGAGCATAGAGCGTCTTTTCTTTCAGCAGTACCATTTTTGATTGATCGATAACTTTATCTGTCAGATCAATTTTTTTTCGGTCCATCAGACCCTTGTTCAAGATCTGAAAGTAATTCTTGATGTATCCTAAAAAGAAATTGTAAAAATCTGGCTCATCTGATATTTCTTTTGCGGCCTTCTTGTTATATGATGGTTGCATTTCATATCGATTGTGCATACTTTGTGTAAAGAAGACTTCTGCCAATTTAAGTATATCAGGATCCTTTTTACCTTTCTTCTTCACTTCTACATTGTAGTAAGATATGAGCTCAAATTTATATGCAAACCAAGAGTTAACAGTGGTTTTATAGCCATTCCTATCACGAACCATTTGATATCCCTTATCATGGATCCTGATAATCGTATTTCCCTTCTCCATCAAATTATTTTCGTCATAATCTGTTTCTGCAATAAAGTTGATTTTATTGTATGTCCATACGTCTGAAATTATCTTTTTTGTGGCTTCATAATCCAAAGATTCGGGTACAACGAAATAGGTTATTGTTTGGTCCAAAAAATCAAAATATTTATCATCGATATCTCGGATGTATAAATTAGTAGGAGATACTGTACGGCCAATGCTTACTTGGGCTTCTAAACTAACATAAGTTATAAGTAAACACCAAAGTATAATTTTCTTCATAAAATTCATAAATAATTTAATTGTTAAAAAACTAATTTAATAAAAATTTAATATCATAGGTCAATCGTTCAACTTCTTCGTTAACCAAAAGATTATAAAACCCTCGAATCTGCTGCTTTTTATCCACCAAAGCCACATAGCTGCTATGATAAAAATCCGTTCCCTCTTCATTGGGTTTGAAGTTGGTCATAAAAAGATTGGCTTGCTGTCTGGTGTTGTCCAAAGTAGAACGAACAAACTGCCATTTTTCTGGAGGAATGCCTGTGGCATCCGAATAATTTTTCAAAACCTCAATGGAATCATTTTCTGGGTCGATGGTGTGTGAAATGATCAAAAAATCATCATTGCTGTTGAATGTATCTGCAATTGTTATCAATTTTGTACGCATTGGCGGACAAATGCTTGGGCATCGCGTAAAGAAAAAGTTAGCAATGCATACCTTGTTTTTAATGGCGTCGGTTGAAAACGTTTCGCTTAACTGATTTGTAAAGTTTTCATAGGTAATTGTATAATTGATTTTCTTACCAGATTCATCAATCTTATAACTCAAAATGGGTAATTCTTTTGAATTTGATTGGCACCCAAGAATAAAAAAAAATATAATCAGTAATGAAACTTTCATTATTTTGAATTGTAGACTTTCAATTTTTCCGCCATTTGCTTATCATACAAAAACACAAACATACTCGCCATCATATCCTGATTCACATTAGTGGTATTGTTCGTTTTCAAAACCAATTCATAATGATGGTCAGGATATAAAATAATGCCTTCTTCGCTCGAAAAATAAGAGACTTTTTTCAAACCGATTTTATCTTTGTAATTATCAGCTTTTGAAACAAATAATGAGGAATCCATGGTTTTGTCCCGTAACTCCAATTCTTCTGCAAAAGGATGCAAATGAACTGCAATCTGATGCATGGTTGTGCTATCTTTTAATTGCAATTGTTTTGTTATGTCATATCGATAGATTTCTTTTCCAGGAAATATCACCCAGTGCCCAGACAGATGATGGCCTTCATCATCAATATAGCTGTGGTTCTTGGTCTCAACTGGTAAACACATATTCGGATTGTTTTCCGTTGGACCTTGGAATGGTTTGTCATTATCATAAGGAAGCATCACGAAAACGGTTCGGCTCATCAATGGTTTCATTTGGGGAGAATTTTGCTTAAAACCTAAAGTCACATCATGTTTTACCGTAAATGCATCACCTCTTATGTTGTGATTGAGTGTTTGTGTTGCCACGAATAAGTTTTCATTTGTAAATACTGGAAACCCGAATCCGTCGGGAAACTTGTAAGATTCAATACCATTGCTCATGGAAGTTAACCGTGGATATTGTTCACCGATTCTGTCGTTTAAATTCCAACGTGCATAATGTTCACCATCATAAAAATCGATATTGGTGTGGCACACATAATCATTGGACAATTGATCTACTTCATTGGTGCTGACAGCTTTGGTTTCAAAAGAGGTGAGCCAGACCAAATCATCTTTGGTATAATCAATTTGAAAGGAGGTCATCGCCTTAGGTCCTTCCATCGATTTATAGATATTGTCGATGACCAAGGTGGGCGTAAAAAGTGAAATTGTAGAATCTGTAGTCACTATATTCCAAGTATCATCCACCAGGCCCAATTTATGATATACACTGGTTTTGATGATTGCTTTGTGCCGATTGGGAAGTTTCAAATAATAAATTCCACCAACAATCATGAAGATAATCAACAAAAAAATTGAATATTTTAGTATTTTGGAGGTCATTTATAATTGCTTTCTTGCCTAACAAATTAACGCTTTTTTATGCAAATAGACTATAGTAAACGGATTTTTGGTCTCGACCTGATGCGTGCCGTTGCTATTATGATGGTCGTTTTTTCTCACATCCGATGGATTACACCCAATGCCAGGAGTATCATTCCAGATCTTATGAGTATTTCTGGAGTCATGGGCGTGGAGATATTTTTCTGCCTGAGCGGTTTTTTGATTGGCAGAATACTTTACAAAATGTATATGTCTGAAAATTTCAGTTTCAAACATGTGTTTTATTTTTGGATAAGACGCTGGTTTCGGACGCTTCCAAACTATTATTTGGCTCTGTTAATGAATATCCTTATTGTGTTTTATATAGGGAGTCAACTGCCAGAACATATATGGCGATACTTCTTTTTCCTACATAATTTTGCAACCGAAATGCCATGGTTTTTTGCAGAATCATGGAGTTTGTCCATAGAGGAATTCGCCTATATACTTGGACCTTTACTATTGTACTCAACCTTATTTTTCAAAACAAAAACCTCAAAATCAAGAATGTTCCTCATAGTGACTATGTTCATTATTCTGGTCTTTTTTGTTTCAAAATGTATATACAATCAAAACGAACCCATCAGAGATATGCGCCATTGGAATGTCAATGTCAAAGGAATGGTCATCTATAGAATTGATGCTATTTATTATGGCGTGCTCGCAGCTTATTTTTCGATTGTAAAGCCTAGTTTTTGGATAAAAATAAAATATCCAACATTTATAGTCGGCATTTTTGGACTATTGATTTTGAATACCTTGATACCAATGTATCGTATTTTTATCGGAACACATCCGATGTTTTGGAATGTGTGGTATTTTGTCATTAAATCCATTTCCATTAGTGCAACTCTACCTTTATTAAGTAGCATGAAATCTGCTCCCAAAAGTATCTTGAAACCTATAACTTACATAAGCATCCTATCGTATGCCATGTATCTGTTGCACTATTCAATTGTGATGCAATTGATGAAACATTTTATTCCAACAGAAGATTTAGCCGGATTGGATATTGCTGTCTTCATCCTTGTTTATATATTGTTAACAATGATTCTGTCCTATCTTCTCTATACTTTTTATGAAAAACCATTGATGGATTTAAGAGATTCGAGGACAATAAAGAATCATTACAAATAACAGAATTTATTGAAATGATATTTTTTACTATTGGATTTTGATAATTGCTTAATTATATTCTGAAAAATAATCTGTTTATTGATTTATATTTATGAAATTGTGCGGTCTGTTACATATTTTTAAATGTCTTTGAAAATTCGTAATTTTGCAAGACTTTTACTAGAAACAACAACCTTAAAATATATTCTATGGCATTCGATATCGAAATGATAAAAAAAGTTTACAAAACTATGCCAGAACGTGTGGACAAAGCACGACAGATAGTTGGTAAACCATTAACATTATCAGAGAAAATCCTTTACGCCCATCTTTGGGATGGCAATCCTACAACAGCTTTTAGACGAGGCAAAGATTATGTAGATTTTGCTCCCGACCGTATAGCGTGTCAAGATGCGACTGCCCAAATGGCTTTGTTACAATTCATGCAGGCTGGCAAACCTAAAGTAGCTGTGCCCACTACTGTTCATTGTGACCACTTGATTCAGGCTAAGCAAGGAGCAGTTCCAGATTTAAAACGAGCTAACGAAACAAGCAATGAGGTTTTTGACTTTTTGGCTTCCGTCTCCAATAAATATGGAATTGGATTTTGGAAACCAGGAGCGGGCATCATTCACCAAGTAGTTCTGGAAAATTATGCGTTTCCAGGTGGAATGATGATTGGTACTGATTCTCACACAGTGAATGCAGGTGGATTGGGAATGGTTGCAATTGGTGTTGGAGGTGCTGATGCGGT
>JAWKNA010000006.1:0-389296 GCA_041391925.1 Gelidibacter sp.
GGCACACAACTGGTTATATCGATGTAAATATAATCGTTTATTCCTTATAATTTCGGGATAACAGTGCATTTTGCTGTTTTTTACCGCTTTTTGTTATTTGCTCCATACACACATCCAGAACACAAACTATAGGTGTCTTCCTCCCCTCTCCAGATACGCAAAAAAAAGCCCTCATCATCAGGGCTTCTATAAATTCCAAAAAACAACTCCGCCTCTCACCCAGCCGCATTCAGCTCCGGTGACTCAAAATAGCACGCATACCCATCCCAAAGCTCAGCGTCAAATACACCAAGGGCACGTTCCGTTTGGATAAGCTTTAAAGCAGCCATTTTCAGTGCATCAAAATTTCGGATGTCCTCATTCATGCACTTCACAATATAGTCTCGCATGGGCTTATTGTAATCCTCTGGCGCTGCCTGTTGAGGCCTTACAGGTTGCGCCATTCTAGGGGCTGGTGCTTGTTGCATCCTCGGCGCAAATGGTATATTTCTTCTTGCCACGTTGGTTCGTCTTGGTTTTGGCGGATGCTTGGCAAGATAGCTGTTGTGGCGTTGTTCAATCCAAAGGATATTCTGGTGGAGCTCTCTCAACATACGGTCACTTCCGGTACGCTTGGCATAGCGTTCCATGGCAGGAATCAATTTCACCAGATACGGATGGATGTTGATAGATCGGTAGGCAGGCTGTTGCGCTAGCCATGCATTCAAGGCACCTGGCGTATGCAGGGCTTTCTTAAAGATAAGTTTATAGTTCATCAGTAGGTTATAAAGTTTTGATTTGGAGAATCTAAAATAACAGATTGTTTTTAATTCTCAAAATAATTTTTATAGCATTCAAACTCTAAACAGTCAGACATATAGACATGTAGTCGGTTGCACAAACAACCGTAACATGTTTAAAAACAATATATTATAGCACTTATAAGCCACTTCTATAAGCCATTCCCGTCGACATAGTTAGCGTTCCCCACGACATAGTTAGCGTTCCCCACGACATAGTTAGTGTTCCCCACGACATAGTTAGCGTTCCCCACGACATAGTTGGCGTTCCCCACGACATAGTTGGCGTTCCCAGCGACATAATTAGCGTTCCCAGCGTCCTAGTTAGCGTTCCCCGCGACATAGTTGGTGTTCCCACCGTCCCAGTAGCCGTTCCCTTCGCGTTAGTTATTGTTTTTTTCGTCAAAGGTTCTGGTTTATCTCCTGTAAATTCATGTGCACCCTTATTAAAAATAAAAAAAACCACCACACATTGAGGTGGTGTTTGGTGGAATGGTACCGTATGGCTTTTAAATCCACTACTGATTTTAGTCCCTATCCCGCTTTCGCTGCTTTCGCCTCCAATAAAAGTAAAAAACAAGCAACAGGATGGGCAGAACTATAAATACAATCACATCAAATGCACTGCTGAAATCAATTGGTCCATTGTCATCTGGGTTTTGTGTGCCGGGCGGCAATTGTAATAGGGTGAGTAGAGTGTACATGGCTTATAGGTGTAGTCTGCAAGTTACAAAATAAAATAGAGGTCTCCACGACCTTTCGGGCTAAAGTCGTGCTGCCAAGGCCCTGCCCAACCGCTCCACAATGCCTACCACCAAGGCATTCCCCATAAAGAAAGCACGTTTGGTATCCGTGATGCCATCCAGTTGGGTATGGTTGTCTGGGAACATGTTCAGGCGCTCCAGTTCTACAGGCGTCAACCGTCGCAGTCTCCCATCCTGCGCCACTACATGCTTAAATCGCGAAGGGCTCTTCCCTCCTTCTCCAGTGATGATGGTCCTCGAGGCAGTGTCCAATGCGTCAGGAAACACCATCCCACCCTCGCTATAATGGTATTTAAAACCCTCTTTGGTCTCCCGCACCTCACTTTTGGAGCCTTTCAAATACTTCCACCCTTTGGGTTTTTCTATAGCTTCCTTTGGAATAAAAAAAGATTCGGGCACATTTTGGCTATCCATGAGCACATCGCCCAAGGTGGTCATGCTACCGTGATAGTCGGGTATGGTCTTCACCGTGGTGTAGGCACCATCTATCATCACCCCCGAATTCTCAAACGGCGAGTCGCCTCCTTCGGCATTGAAGTCCTTGGATATGCGTATCAAGTCTGTATCTATACTCCCTCTACGGATGGTTTCAGTTATCTCCTTTACTGGAAAAGCTTGGGCAATAACACCATCAGCATCCAGCCAATCTTCCTTGTCTGCAGTAGTCTTCAATTGTTGATAGAGCTCAGTAGTGTGGTGGTAAGCCAAAAAGAACACGCGTCGTCTGCGCTGTGGCATCCCATATTCCGCGGCATTGATAACGCGCCATTCCACGGCATACCCCAGAGTATTTAAGGAGGAAAGCATTACCGCAAAGTCACGGCCACGTTGCTTGGACGGCGATTTCAGCAACCGATCAACATTCTCCAGCATCAAATACTTGGGCTTATGTGCCTTGCGTCTTAGGATGGCTTCTATGCTCCACCACAGCACACCTTTCTTGCCTTGCAGTCCCTTGGAGTTCTTTAAGGTAGTAGCCACCGAATAATCTTGGCACGGAAAGCCACCCACCAGCAGGTCATGGTCAGGTATCTCCTCAAAACGCTCTTCTACGATGCGCTCTATGTTGTCACCACTATGCAGGGCATCCGGCCACCGATGCTGATACACCATGTTGGCATGTTGCGTTTTGGTACTCGGCTCCCATTGGTTGCTCCACACCACTTCGTAGGAAGAATCGGTTCGTTTGGGATAGCCTTCAAGACCTAGTCTAAAGCCTCCTACTCCAGCAAATAGTTCCACGACGCTTATGGGCATATCTCACTCTTTTTAATTGATGTTTTCAAGGTCTAAAAATAGCAATTAAAGAATTAAAAACAGGCGTGGAAGTCCATCGGCTTTAAGTAGTTTTCAACAATGTGTTTGTGCACTAGTTACGGGAATGCACTAAACAAAAAAAGGGAAAGCATAACCTTTCCCTCCCGATGTTCGTTGGTTGTTGATGCTTATTGAGTCACCACAGTCACTTCAAATTTAATCGCATCCGAAATACTGTAGTTCTTTAAAGGGTCGGTCACGCCACTCCCATTGCGTCCGTAGATAATGTTCCATCGCGAACGGTCAATGATAAACTTGGTGGTCAGTTGCCAACGCTTGTTGACTTCTTCCAATGTGGCGGTAAACAATACAGGCTTTGTAATTCCTTTGATGTTCAGGTTGGCTTCTACTTCATAGTTCCCCTCACTAGTACTTCGCACCTTTTGGATAGAGAGCCAGGCAGTAGGATACATCTTTACATCAAAGAAATCAGCACTTTTAAGATGTTTCGCAAGCCCCGAATTAGGGCCGTCATCCTCTGCGACTATGCTGGTCATGTCCACTTCAAAGCTACCACCCCAAAGTTTACCGTTCTCTACTTTAAGATACCCTTTTTTGAAGTTAACGGTACCATCATGGTCATTAAACTGAAACATGCTGCTGCCATGCCACTTGAGGCTGCTCTTGGAAAGGTCCATTAGAAATTCATTAGTACTCAACATAGATTGTGCATTTGTGAGTTGGTAAGTCAAGAAGGCTGTCAGTAGGAATAATCGTGTTTTCATGATATGTTGTTTTTATATGTCAAATCTATGGTGACACGGTTCATTAGGATGTCAAAAAAATGTAAAAGAAGTGTAAAAAGTTGTAAATTGAGGCGTTTAAAAACCTTTTGACAATGCGAATGCGCTTTAAAATGATGTATGTGGCACTACCCCTTTTGGCGCTGGTGGCCTTGGCATTGTTGGGAAATCAAGCTGATGCACCCGATTCTCATTTTGATGAACGGGTCAAGGTGGCCTTGCGTGATGCAGGGAATCAATTGCTGCTTGCCAACCAAGACAGCACCTCACTTGTAAAGCCAGTGGTTGCTGTAGGCGAATTGCGCTACGAACTGTCCTTTGGCACAGACCTTTATATCGAGCCAGATATGTTGGTAGAATACATTGATAAGAGCATAGCTACAGCCAACCTCCCCGCAGACTATATTACCGAAGTTCAGGAGTGTGCCACACGTCAAGTGGCCTATAGCTATCAAAATTCCGAATACAGCACCGACCAGATTGTCCCTTGTGCAGGGCGAGAATTACCTTTGAACTGCTACACCATACAAGTACTCTTTACCAAGCCAAAGAAGGAGATGATTCCTTATAACAGCTATCCACTATACTCACTGATTTTGGTTGGGTTTATTGGGATAGGGCTAGTGTATCAAACCAAAAGTAAAAACCCAATTTCTCAACCTGTTGATGGCCTTTATACCACGCTTGGAAACTTTAGGTTTTATAGAGACCAACAGCAGATGGTACATGGAGATACAATCATATCCTTGACCCAAAAGGAATGTGAGTTGTTAGAATTGTTCTGTGCAGAGCCCAACACCATCATAAAGCGAGAGTTTCTCATCAAGACCGTGTGGGAAGACCAAGGGGTTTTTGTGGGTCGAAGTCTGGATACTTATATTTCCAAACTCCGTAAGAAGCTGTCCCTAGACAAGAGTATATCACTCGTCAATGTCCATGGCGTTGGGTATAAGTTAGAAGTCATTAAGGATTAGCTAGTGAATCTTTGGGATGAGGGATAGTTCTAGTTATAAAATATTCCATGAAGAAATTACTCAATCGGGTTTGAAGGCACACTTCTTAAATTGTATATCTTAAATTCTGACATGAGAATGTTTGGATTTATAGGTTCTAGGATTAGTGTTTTTAAGAGACTTAAAGGTTCTATTAAAATGGCTTAAACTTTCAAAACCACTATCAAAAGCAATCTGTTGTATGGACAAATCTGTGGTCAACAAGAGTTGGCAGGCGTTTTCAATCCGAGAGGTATTTAGGAAAGTCACAAAGGAGTTGCCTGTTTCCTTTTTGAACCATCTACAAAAAGATTGTGGTACCATATGGGTCAGTTCTGCAAGACTCTGCACTGTCAATCGCTTTTCCAAGTTTTCCAAAATATAGGAAATGGTGGCGTTGACCTTATCCTGTTGCCCAGTTTTCAATTTGTAAGGGTTATAGTGAACGGTTGAAAGGGTTTTTCTATGGGTATCCTCATGCAGCAAGGTGAGTATTTCCATTAATAGACGTATTTGTCTCATCTTGTTACTTTCTCCAAATCCTTTGATGATTTCAATAATTTCTAGACTCGGATTAGTAAACTGCAAGCCTAGTTCTGCTGCTTCAAATAACGATTGCAGAGGTACAAATTCCTCGAAGGATTTAAAAATATTCTTTGGGAATTGAAAGACGAACGCTTGTTCATTAGAAGCACCATCCCTCTGTACAGACACCCATTGGTGTGGCACATTTTCACCAATCAGTACCAAATCATAATCAAAAAAAGGCAAAATACTGTTGCCCACAAAACGAGTGCCCTGTCCTTTGGCTATGAGTGTCAATTCCACCTCGGGATGGTAATGCCAGAAGGGCTTAAGGTAGTCCACTTCCACTTTAAAGAAATTAAAGGATTTTTGGGAGTTGGTAAGCTCCAAGACTTCTAGTGATGGCTTCAAAGCAATGTATTTAAACACAAATATAAAGAATTAACATTACATATGTTTAGATACGCATAGTATTGGTTAACATCCACCAATTCAGGAAGGAATGATGTTTATACATTTGTATTGATAAATACATTGTTTATGACACCTACAGAATTATTGAATGCACCATACAGTCTGGCACAAGAACAGATTGAATTCTTTGACAAAAATCGATATATCAAGTTAAAACAGGTACTCGACGCTCCTACCCTTGCCCATTTTAATAACATCATTTCTCGGAAAGTGGACGAAATGAATGATGTGGACACTCCTTTGGACCAGCGCTCTACCTATGGTAAGGCATTTTTGCAATTGTTCAACCTGTGGAGGGAAGACAACGCCATAAAGGAATTGGTTTTTAGTAAACGTTTGGCAAAAATTGCAGCAGATTTAATGCAAGTGGATGGTGTGCGTTTGTATCATGACCAAGCCTTATTTAAGGAAGCCGGAGGTGGCATAACACCTTGGCATGCTGACCAGTATTATTGGCCTTTGGAAACAGATAAGACAGTGACTGCTTGGATTCCGTTACAGGCTACCCCTTTGCAAATGGGACCCTTGGAATTTAGTGCTGGAAGTCAAGAAATTATGGAGGGGCGTGATCTTTCTATTGGTGACGAAAGCGAAGTGGTTATCCAAAAACGATTGAAAGTCACCGATTTTAAACACGTTATAGAACCCTTCGATGCAGGTGAAATCAGTTTCCATTCCGGTTGGGTATTTCATCGTGCTGGTGCCAATACCACAGACCAACTCCGCAAGGTAATGACCATTATCTATATGGATGCCGATATGAAACTCAAAGAGCCAACCAATGATGGGCAAATGAATGATTGGCACACCTGGTGTCCCGGAGCCGAAATAGGAAAACAGATTGATACACCGTTAAATCCAATATTATATTAATGGCCATCAAGTATTTATATCCATTTTGGGGCAGTGAACATATTCCGATTGAGAAGTTCATTGCTGATGCCCTTGAAAATGGGTTTGATGGTATTGAAATACATATTCCAAATGACAAGGCTTTTGAAGATGAATTATATGTGGCTTTGCAGAACATAAGAAGGCAACATCCAGATTTCATTTTGGTAGTGCAACAAGTTTTTGGTGTTAAACACGAGACGCCAACAAATTATCTTTGGAATGTTTTAAAACGAATGGGGGAATTACGCCGTTTCAAACCTGATTTCATCAATTCGCATACGGGCAAAGACCATTATTCCTTTGAAGATAATTGCTACATAATTGATGCTATTGAAGATTTTTCGAGAACTTCAAACATTCCCATTTACCATGAAATCCATAGAGGACGATTTACCTTTCACAGTGCAACAACTTTAAAATATCTTGAGATGTTCCCAGAGATAAAACTAGTTGGTGATCTATCCCATTGGTGTGTTGTATCCGAGAGTATGCTGGAAGATCAAGAATCAATCATCAAACAAATCATTCCCTATATCCATCACATCCATGCGCGTGTAGGCACTCCTCAAACTGCCCAGGTGAACCATCCGTTTGCTCCTGAATGGCAATCAGAGCTTAATTGTTTCGTAACTTGGTGGCAACGCATCATCGATTATCATTCTAATGAAGCAATGAGTATCACTCCTGAATTTGGCCCTTACCCATATATGCCACAAACTCCTTTTGAACAAAGGCCATTGGCAAATCAACAGGAATTAAACCTTCAAATGAAAACCTTTTTGCAAACACATCTAAAATCAAAACCATGCAACGAATTTTCCACTTAATAGTATTAGTCATAGCCATTAGTTGCAAATCGAGTTTTGCACAGCACACAACTACTTCCTCAACTCAAAAGACTATCAATTGGAATAACGAAATCATCTACCATGTGATGCCGAGGAGCTTTTACGATTCCAATGGCGATTTACATGGTGATTTGAATGGTTTTGTAGAAAAATTGGAGTATTTGAAAGAATTGGGTGTTACGACCATTCTTTTCACTCCTCTTTACGAATCTGGATTTTATCATAACTACTTCCCTACTGATTATTATGAAATTGACCCCGAATATGGCACCAAGGAAGACTATCTTAATTTTGTAAAAGCGGTACACAGCAAAGGCTTAAAGTTTTTGATGGATATGGAAACGCAATATGCACAAGGTGAGAATGTTTGGTTTTCTGATTCTTATAAAAATCCAAAGTCCAACTATTCCGATTTTATATACTATACAGATTCTTTGAATGTGTACCCTGAGCAAATTTTCATGCCAAGCAAATCTCCTTTATTTGATTTTAAAACTTGGCCAAATAATATTTCACATCATATCGTCATATTGGATTTGAATAACCAAAAAGTCAAAAATTGGATGGTGGATTTTTACAGTTATTGGGTGGATCCAAACAAGGATGGCAATTTTGACGACGGTGTGGATGGTTTTCGTATTGATCATATCATGGATGATTTGGACAATAAGGGATTGTTTACCAATATGTACCATGAATTCTGGAAACCTATTTTTAAAGCTGTAAAAACTATTAATCCTAAAGTTTTTATTCTAGGTGAGCAGTCCAATTGGGCAGATGCAGGTGACACAATGGTCAAGGAAAGCGGAGCCGATGCTGCCTTTAACTTTGGTCTCAAATTCGCTTTATCAAGTGAAGCCAAAGAAAGTGACATGTACCAAAGCACGGAAGACCTCAAAGGAATTCAAATTGACCCGAAGGTAGTGCACAAAATGGTTCTAGAAAGTATGAAACGTTTTACCAATAACACTTATACTGTTACTTTTTTAGAAAACCATGATACCGCGCGCTATGCTACATTGGTGAATGAAAATGACGGACAAAAAAGACTGGGAGCTATTTTGAATTTATTGCTTCCTGGATTGCCTTCCATCTATTATGGACAGGAATTGGGTGTGACTGGAAAAATCCATGAATGGGGCTCTGATGCTAATCATTTACCTCTACGCGAAGCATTTCCATGGACTTCAAACTATAATGATAAAGGCACAGCAGTTTTTTATAAAAATACAGGCGAATGGTGGGATGTTTCATTTTGGCAAACAGATGCCATCAATGAATTAGCTTTAACTACGCAACAGAGCAATAAAAGTTCATTATGGAATCATTATAAAAATCTGATTTCAATTCGAAAAGAAAACGATGCATTTCGATTAGGAGATTATACTCCAATTCTTATTGATAATTCTGGATTATTGGCATTTACACGTTCTTATGACGGTAAAAGCTTTGCCGTAATGACCAATGTTACCAATGTTGCAATTAATGTTTCAGGTTTTAATTTAAGTGAATGGAATTCAAAACCGGTTTATGGTTCCTTAAATTTGACTCCATCAGGCGATGTGAAACTTGAGCCGTATGGCTTTGTTGTTTTAAAAAAATGATATTTATTCTTTTATAAACCCACTATATGAAAAACAGAAAATCCCACCTTTTAGCGGGATTTTCTGTTTATTAAATTATGTCATTATTTGTACTCAGGAGCATTATCTTCTAATACTATATCCTTTGTAGCAACAAACATAGTTTCTTGTTTTTCAACTTTCAAAATGTTGTCGATTCCTTTTTTTGCCAATCTTTTACGACATGATTTGCTTAAAAATGGGTCGTTGTCAAAAAGAAAAGCATCGAGTTCTTGTTCAGGTTTACCAGACTCTTTTATAATAGGATGGATATGTTTCAGTTCTCTATTGTGCAGAAAACTTCCAGGGATGAATGTGTAAAATGTATATTGCCCATCCGCATTTGTTTTGACCCAACCTCTATGGTAAACATAACGTTTTCCGTTGTCGGTTTTAAGCTCATAATCACCATTTTCATCGGGTTGGGAAATATAAAGAATTACGTCCTTTGCTGGTGTAACACCATCCGCCATGTAAATAGTGCCGCTAATTTTAATCTTATCCATTTTTGATTCAAAATCAGGAATGCTGTCAGTATTATTCAAGTTGGATTCCGAATAATCATAGAGAGGGCTTCTATCTAAATAATTTGTAGGGATTTCTTCAGATGCATTAGCGGATTCCTGTGCATTCAATGTTTGAAAACCGATAATAAAACTGACAGAAAAAATTAAGGTCATTAGATTTTTCATGGGACTTGTATTATTTTATTGAAATTAAAATTATACCATCACCTCTTTTGAAGAAAATAAATCACATGAACTCTAAAATTTTACGACAAACTGATTTTTTTTGCCTATTTTTCCGTTGACTGTCAGTGTTCTAACTCCAAGTTATTGATAATCCAATGGTCAGTCATACATAAAAACACTAATGATTAATAAAAAATCCCTGCAATTATTTGGTGGTTGCAGGGATTTCAATAATGCTATTTAAATCTTTATTTCAAAGACTCCATATCAATCACAAAGCGATACTTAACGTCTGAATTGATGACACGCTCATAAGCCTTATTGATATCCTTCATACTGATAAGTTCGATATCCGATACGATATTATGTTTTCCACAAAAATCGAGCATTTCCTGAGTTTCCTTGATACCACCTATCAATGACCCAGCAATTTTTTTGCGGCCCATAATAATTCCTCCTCCATGAAAAGGTTTTAAAGGCTCTACAGCGCCCACTATCACCATAGTGGCATCACGCTTTAGCAATCCGATATAGGGATTCATATCGTGCCCAACCGGAATAGTGTTGAGGATAAAATCAAAACTGTTCATGTGCTTATTCATCTCATTTTCATTCTTTGAAATCAGAACCTCATGTGCTCCCAAATCTTTGGCGTCCTTGGCTTTTTCAGGAGAAGTGGTAATCATCACCACATGCGCACCAAGCGCATTCGCAAATTTTACAGCCATATGACCCAATCCTCCAAGTCCAACTACTCCAACCTTATCCCCTTTTTTAACATTCCAGTATTTCAAGGGTGACCAAGTGGTAATCCCAGCACATAATAATGGTGCAACTGCTTTTTCATCAATGTTTTTGGGAATGGAAAGCACAAATTTTTTATCTACCACAATGGAGGTTGAATATCCTCCATAGGTTTGTTGTCCTTTAAGGTGTTTGTCAGCACTATTATAAGTGCCTGTCCAACCATTTTCGCAATATTGCTCCAAATGATCTTTGCATGAATCACACGTCTGGCAAGAATCCACCAAGCAACCAACACCAACCAAATCACCTTTTTTGAATGTTGATACATTTTTTCCAGTTTCCGTTACTCTACCTATGATTTCATGGCCAGGCACAACAGGATACACCGAATTGCCCCATTCATTTCTTGCAGTATGAATATCACTATGACAAACACCGCAATAGGTAATGTCTATTTTTACATCGTTCTCCCCAACATCCCTTCTTTTGATGTCCAATGGTTTCAGGTCAGATTTAGCAGCGTCAGTGCCATAGGCTTTTATGGTTGTGCTCATATTATTTTTTGGTTTGATTGGTTATTTTATAAACGTTGTGTTCAATTCGATTTCAGCTTTAAATAGTTTGGAAATTGGACAGTTTTCCTTCGCCCTTCTTGCTACTTCCGTAAATTTTGCTTCATCCATTCCTGGAACTTTTCCTTTAAGATTTAATGTTATTTTTGGAATGCTTCCATCTTCAAAAAATACTTTTGCTTCCGTATCAAGAGTTTCTGCAGTAAATCCTTCTTCTACCAAGAAGAAACTCAATTGCATGGTAAAACAACCTGCATGTGCGGCCCCAATCAATTCTTCTGGATTGGTTCCTTTTGCATCTTCAAATCGTGTTTTGAATCCATATGGAGAGTTGTTCATAATGCCACTTTGCGTGGTCAATGAGCCTTTTCCATCTTTGCCTCCACCTTCCCAATGGGCTGATGCTGTTCTGTTGAATTTCATAGATATTTATTTATTTGATTTAAATATTTGTACCCCTAAAGTTACCAAATATCCTATTCTTATTGATACTTTTAAGTTATTAAAATGCTATTATTTTTCGATTATGGAAATGTGTCGCTAGCAGAAACTTTTGTTGCCTTATCTTTTTTCTTTCAAAACCTTTAAAGGCTGCAACTTATATTTCAATTTTTTGTACAACTCATACTGAGGTCGAGTTAGAATGTCGTTCATTTCCAATGTTTCGCGAGCCTGTAGCTCCACAAGAGCATCCAATTCTTCCCTTCCATCTAAAGCATCCTTTGTTTTTTCAGCCTTCATTAAATACTCTTCAACTACATTTTTAAAAAGAGGAATTTGAACACCAGTGAGAGCCAATTGTTTGCCATAGCTATCAGTTAAGCGGTCTGCCTCTTTTTGGATGTGGCTGGGAGTGGGTTGACTGGGATATTGTGCAAATGCGTTAGAAGACATAATTACTAGGAAAATTGTCATTATAAATTTCATTGTTTTCAGAATTTAATCGTTTATTCTTAATATAACCAATAGACCAGCATGAGTCAAATATTTTAAGAATTGTTAACGCAAATTTGAGAAAGATTAACGAATGGCCTTATTTTGAAAATCGGTTGAAGATTATCAACTGCCGCTTTGTATTGATAAAATAAACTCCTGTGAGCAAGATAACCGCAGCCACAATGGATTGCGTGGTAATCTGTTCATTCAAAAAGTACCATCCCAAAATCAAGGCAATAATGGGATTTACATAGGTTGAGGTCGCTACTTTTTCGGGCGACACAATACGAAGTAGGTAATTGAATGAGGTAAACGCAACAATACTTCCAAACAAAATGAGTATGACCATTGACCATTTGACGTCCGCACCCCAGGTTGAAGGCAATGTCCAAGTTTCTCCAAAAATCAAACTCGCAATTAAAAGCATAGCACCACCAGTTAACATTTGAAAGCCGGTATTGATAAAGAAATTAGATGGCAAATCCGCCTTTCCCACAAAAAGGCTTCCGGTTGCCCAACTGACCATACATGCAAAAATCATAATCATTCCCATTACGGAACCTTCTCTATTAACAATCTGGTTTTGACTTACCAGTAAATATATTCCAACAATTCCAAGAATGACCCCTAAGATTGACATGGTTTTGATTTTTTTTCCTTGAAAAAGTCGCATTAAGATTAATACTACCAATGGCTGTGCTGAAATTTCCAGTGCGGCAAAACCGCTATCCACATATTTGAGTGCCCAAACTATTATTCCATTACCAAAAGTGAGAAACAGAAAACCTGCAATAGCGGTATTTTTGAGTTGTTGTTTTGTAACTTTCAATGACATTCCCATCAATTTTGCTATAAGAAAAATGACCGTTCCTGCAGAAATAAACCGTATGGAAGCCAACATAAAAGGAGGCAGTTCGGTAACAGCTATTTTATTGAGAAGATAAGTTGAGCCCCAAATCACATAAATGGAAAAAAAGGCAAGGATGACAAGTGTGGTATTTCGTTGCAATGGCTTGTTAGATCTATTTGGAATTGAAGTTGTAAAATTACGACAAATACGAATGTATCTGGTTAATTAAACAACATATAAGTGAGAACACCAGCTAAATAACCAAGAATGGCCAAATATGAAATCTTTTTCATATACCAAATAAAATCAATCTTGAAGATGCCCATAATGGCAACACCAGCCGCCGAACCAATGATAAGAATACTACCACCTGTACCAGCACAATAGGCAAGTAATTCCCAAAACGAATGGTCAGTCGGATATACCGACATTGAATACATACCCATGGCTCCTGCTACCATTGGAACATTGTCAATTACTGACGATAGAGCACCAATAAGAGTGTTAATTATATAAATACTATCAAAGGTATTATCCAACATCGTGGACAACTGCAATAAATGCCCACCAGTTTGCAAAGCAGCTACAGCCATTAAAATCCCGAGAAAGAACAAAATGCTTGGAGTGTCAATACGTTGCAAGATGCCAACAATGGATAGGGATTTCTTATGTTCGTCATCTTTTCTTAAATGCAATAATTCCGTAAGAATCCATACCAGGCTTAAACCCAACAGAATTCCCATAAATGGTGGCAAGTGCGTAAGTGTTTTAAATACAGGAACAAACAATAAAACACCAATACCAACACCAAATACCAAAGAGCGTTCATATTTGGTCACAGGTTTATGAAATGAGACTGTTGCTCCCTCAATATCTTCCTGAACCTGTTCCATGCTTCCCTTGAGTTTAAAACTTAATATAGATAGAGGCACTACCAAACATATAAGGCTGGGCAAAAACACCTTAAAAATAATATTGGCTGCTGTAATCTGTCCTCCAATCCATAGCATAATAGTCGTGACATCTCCAATTGGTGACCATGCACCGCCAGCATTAGCAGCAATGATTATCATGGAAGCAAATAGCCATAAATCTTCTTTGTTCTTTATAATTTTCCGTAATAAAGTTGCCATAACTATGGAAGTAGTCAAATTATCAAGAGCGGCAGAAAGAAAAAAAGTAATGAAACAAAGTGCCCATAGTAGATGACTTCGCTTGGTAATCTTAATGCGATCAGTAATAATTGAAAAACCTTCATGGGCATCTATAAGTTCCACTATAGTCATGGCGCCCATGAGAAAGAACAGAATCTCTGAAATTTCGCCGACATGCGTTAAAAGGTCTTCTGACAAAAAATCAACCGCCACTTCTGAAGACATTTCTGGAAACAAAGTTGATCTACCCAAAATAAGTAACATCCAACATAAGACACCTATTAATAAAGCTGAAGCTGTTTTGTTGACATTAATTTGATGCTCAGTTGCTATGGCAAGATATCCCACGGCAAATACGATAATGATAGCTAAATACAAAACGGACGAATTAAGATGTAAAACTTGTGTATCAAAATATGAGGTACCACGAAAGTGGGTTTAGATGTGATAAATATAAAAATTAATTCAATCTTAATTACGAAACCTCATGTAATAATTTTGATACAATGGCATAAGAATGAGGATAAAACTTTATCGACAAAGTGGAGTGTTTTTTGGACATAAAACGTTAAATAAATCAAAAATTTAACATTTACGAAGTCTTTATGATAGTACTACTCGTACATATAGAAAACCATTTAAACTATAATTATGAAAAAAATTTCAATTACACTTTTAGCCGTAGTCCTATTATCTTCATGTGTTTCTAAAAAGAAATATGTGGCATTGGAAACAGAGAATGGACAGTTGAAAAGTGAGCTGACCAAAACAAAAGTCGAAAAAGAAGACTTAGAAGCCAAATTCAGTGCTATCCAAGCCAGAGTTGACCAATATAACCGAAAAATCAACTCCCTTACCGAAGAGAGCAATGCCAAACTTGTTCAAGCAGATGGAACTGTGATTTCCGAAAACACAAAAAAAAACATGCGCGAAACTTTGAAAAAAGTGCCACCAGCCTATTTTGTAAATGTTAAAACATTAAAAGATTCCATGAACTTGGCAGTATCCTACAATCTTAAACATTCAATGGACACTACAGCATTGGAAGATGATGAGGATATCAAGATAGACATTAACGAAACGGTTGTCATGATTTCAATCTCTGATAAGATGTTGTTCAACTCAGCTAGTTACAAAGTGAGTGACAAAGCTAATGACATCCTTCAGAAAATAGCGAATGTCATCAATTCTGAGCCAAGTGTTGAAGTTATGGTTGAAGGTCACACAGATTCCAAAAGCATCCATACTGCAAAAATTGAAGACAACTGGGACTTGAGCGTATTGCGTGCTACTTCAGTTGTGCGTAAGTTGCAAGATGACTATAATGTGGCCCCTGAAAAATTGATTGCATCAGGAAGAAGTTTTTACCATCCATTGGCTGAAAACAATGACACAAAAGAAAACAGAGCCATCAACAGAAGAACACGTATTGTGATTCTTCCAAACATTGATAAATTCTTTGCATTAATGGCTTCAAATAATGAACAATAATTTATTTGAACGAATTAATTAATCCGAGAAAAGACTGCTTCAAATGGCAGTCTTTTTTTTGCTGAATATTTTAGTTTTTCAGTTGAAAATTTAATTACCTTCGTTCAACATTAATTCCTTCTAGTACTCTTGAAAAAAGAACTTTCCTTTAGTAAAAAATTCCTGTTCATATCCCGATGGGGTGAAATTTTAGATATCGCTTATGCAACTCAAAACGAAGGCAATGATGTAAAGCTTTTCATAGAAGAAAAAAGTTGTAGAGAAATTGGTAATGGATTTGTCAAGAAAGTCAAGGATTGGAAAAAACATTCCGATTGGGCCGATGTCATCATTTTTGACTATACAGGTTATGGTAAAGATTGTACAGAATTGAGAGATAGCGGAAAAATGGTTTTTGGTGGCTGCGAATACACAGATCTGCTGGAACTTGATCGTACATTTGGGCAAAATGAACTTAAGAAACATAAAATCAAAACATTGCCCTATAAAGAGTTTTCTAGCTTTCAGGACGCCATTGTCTATGTGCAGAATAATCCAGATGCCTATGTTGTTAAGCCTTCAGGTGAGACACAGGAGTTAAAGCAATTATTGTTTGTGGGTAGTGATGACGAAGGTTTGGATGTCATTCGTGTTTTAAAAGCCTATGATAAATCTTGGGGAAGTGATTTTGGTAATTTTCAGCTCCAGAAAAAAGTCAAAGGGGTGGAAATATCAGTTGCCGCTTTTTTTAATGGGAAGGAATTCCTGAGACCTCTCAACATCACTTTTGAACATAAAAAATTATTCCCAAAAGAGCTTGGAGTGTCTACGGGAGAAATGGGCTCTAGTATGTTTTGGGCCAATGACTCTCCTATTTTTGATGCTACTCTGAAAAAATTTGAGTCCACACTAACCAAACAGAAGTTCATTGGACATATAGATATCAATTGTATCGTAAATGGCAATGGCATCTACCCATTAGAATTCACATCTCGTTTTGGGTTTCCTCAGATATTCATTCAGCGTGCTGGCATTAATGAGCCAATTGGGCAAGTTTTATATAAGATTGCTCAAGGAAAATCATTTAAAATCAACACAAAAAAAGGATTTCAAGTGGGTGCATTTATTGTGGTACCCCCTTTTCCTTACGATGACAAGAAAACTTTTGAGCTCTTCTCTAAAGATGCAGTAGTTGTTTTTAGAAAAGATTTAAAGGATGGCATACATCCAATGCACCTTAAAAAAGTCAATGACGAATGGCTCATCACCGGAAACACCGGAATTGCCTTATTGGTCACAGGAACCGGTTTGACCATGAAAGATGCACAAAAAATGATGAATAATCGTATTGCAGCTATTATAGTTAACAATGGTTATTACAGGACAGATATCGGTGATCGATGGTTTGAGGATTCTGATAAGCTTTTTTCTTGGGGTCTATTATAATTCACAAAAGGTAAGTTAAATATGAATTACACCTTTAAAAAATTGGTTTCAAACCAACAGTTTTTTTTTGACATTCTTCCTGAAGATTGGCAAAACGAAATCGTTCCGTATTGGGAAGATTATAAAGATCACTCTAGCATATATGTCATTTCAGAAAACGAAGAAGTCATTGGAGGTGGCATCATTTTTTCAATCTGCCCACCAGATTTGGCATATTACAAAAAAGAAGCTCAGCAATGGTTTGATGAAGGTTATCTCTACTTAGGCTTTATATGGATAGCTGAGATCAGGCGTAACAAAAGCCTAGGTTCATTCTGGCTCAATGAACTTAAAAAAATGAATCCAAAACAAAAGTATTGGCTTTTGATTGAAGAGGAGCATTTGCATCGATTTTATCAAAAAAATGGATTCATCTTAAACAAGTCCATTGGCCATAACCATCAACTGGAATGGTTATATGTCTATAGACCTCTTTGAGCATAGAAATCAACATTTTAGCCAAATAGTTTATTTGAATTCTTTGATATATTGATTACTTTTTTACATTTGTTCTACTAATCTAAATTTCAATCCCAGATGAAAAAAATTACTTTGCTTCTCTTTTCCCTACTGTTTTCAATAAGTTTCAATATATCAGCCCAACACTCTGCCGCACGAGATTGGAACGAACAATTATTGGAAGCAATCAGACATGATCTTTCAAGACCAACTGTCCATGCTCGAAACTTGTTTCATAGTTCAGTTGTTATGTATGATTCCTGGGCAATTTTTGACCCACAAGCTGAAACTGTTTTTTTGGGAAAAACATTTGGTGGATTCAATTGTCCGTTTAGTGGAATTGCAACTCCAACAGATGTAGATGCCGCAAGAAAGGAAATCATGAGTTATGCACTATACCGATTGCTTACGCATCGTTTTGCAACATCTCCAGGTGGTCAGACAACGTTGAGTTATTTTGAGGACCTACTAACCTCTTATGGATATGATAAAAATTTTACTTCTACAGATTATAGCACTGGTAGCTACGCCGCATTGGGTAATTATTTGGGTGCACAAATGATAGCTTTTGGTTTGCAGGATAATTCCAATGAACAAAATGGTTACGCCAATGAATTTTATACACCTTCCAATGAACCAATGATCATGCAATCAGGTTATTATACAGACACCTATGATTTGGCAGATCCCAATCGTTGGCAACCGTTGGCTTTTGACACTTTCGTGGATCAAAGTGGCAATGTGTTTCCTGCCAGCACACCACCATTTTTGAGTGCTGAATGGGGAGAAGTTACACCGTTCTCTCTAAAAAATGAGGATTTAGAAATTCTGAATGAAAATTTTGACTGTTATGTGTACAATGACCCAGGACCTCCAGCTTACATACAAAATTCGAATGAAGATGGAATTGATGACCCTTATAAATGGTATTATACTTTAGTGGCTTCATGGTCTTCGCATTTAGATCCAGATGACCCAACCGTTATTGACATCTCACCTGCCTCATTGGGCAATATTGATTTTAACACGTTGCCACAAACTTTTGAAGAATATAAAGCTTTTTACGATTATATGGAAGGCGGCGATCCTGGGACAGGAAGACCTCTGAATCCTGTTACCAACTTGCCATATACGCCTCAACTTGTCAAAAGAGGCGATTATGCGAGAATCCTAGCGGAATTTTGGGCGGATGGTCCTCAATCAGAAACTCCTCCGGGACATTGGTTTACTATTTTAAACTATGTTAGCGACCATCCATTATTTGAAAAACGTTTTGGTGGACAAGGACCAATCTTGAGTGATTTGGAATGGGATGTAAAATGTTATTTAGCCCTTGGTGGAGCTATGCACGATTTGGCCATAAACCTATGGGGTGTTAAGGGATATTATGATACTGTGAGACCTGTATCGGCTATCAGATATATGGCAAGTAAAGGACAGAGTTCCAATGCTTCACTTCCGAGTTACGACCCACATGGTTTACCATTGATTCCTGGGCGATTTGAACTCATTGAAAGTGGAGACCCACTTGCAGGGACAAATGATGAAAATGTTGGAAAAATGAAGATTTATGCTTGGAAAGGTCCAGATTACATCAATGATCCAGCAACAGATACAGCGCACGTAGGTTGGATTTTAGGAACACGTTGGTGGCCCTACCAACGACCCACTTTTGTATCACCACCTTTCGCGGGATATTTATCTGGACATTCGGGTTTTTCAAGGGCTGCAGCCGAAATGATGGGCTTAATGACCGGAAGCCCCTATTTTCCAGGTGGAATGGGTGTATTTGATGCTGACCAAAATGAATTTTTAGTTTTTGAGGAAGGTCCAACTCAGGATATCGAATTGCAATGGGCAACATACACTGATGCTTCAGATCAGTGCAGTCTATCTCGTATTTGGGGAGGCATCCATCCACCAATCGACGATATAAGAGGAAGAATCATTGGATATAAAGTTGGTCATGATGCTTACGCTCATGCACTGGACTATTTCAATGGCACCTTAAGTACTAACACTCCTGATGAAAGTATTGCAGCAACAAGATTGTATCCAGTACCTTTCAATGATATTTTAAACGTCAATTCTAGCTACAATGGCCAAATGGCAGTGAATATATTTTCGATTGACGGGAAGGAAGTCTATCATCAAGATATCGACAAGCAAGCCACTACTGTTACGATAGATACAAAATCATTGCCAACAGGTTTCTATTTTGTAAAATTATTAGATAATAATGACAATTTGATTTCGGTAAAAAAAGTCATCAAAAACTAAACTTTTCCAACTACATGAGGTATTTTTGCAGTCAGAAAAAATACCTCATGTTTTCACTTGTCACTATTTTCAGAATCATTGCCTTTCTCGAAGGAGTTTCCTATATTTTACTATTGGGAATTGCAGTTCCCATCAAATATGTTTTTGAAAATCCAGCTTATGTAAAACTATTGGGAATGCCTCATGGCTTGTTGTTCATCGCTTATCTTATTTTGGCTATCATAATTGGCTCCAACTTAAAATGGACTAACAAAATGCTCTTTCAAGTGCTTTTAGCTTCCATCATTCCCTTTGGGACATTTTTCATAGATAGAAGATATTTTAAAACTGCTGCTTAATGCAAGATTACGGACATTACTTTTGTGATTATTTTTTTGATTTGGGTTTTTCTGAACACATGGTCACATTTTTGAATATGTCAACGATGTTGGTCATTTTATGTTTAGTTATCTTCATTTCTGATTTTATTGCAAGAAAAATATTGGTTCAAGCTTTCTCTAATTTTGCCAAGCGTTCCAAGACCAATTTTGATGATTTGCTGGTAAGCCATAAAGCTCCTCGCAACATTGCACATTTGGTGCCACTTTTTTTGACCATTGAATTGTTTCCGACTGTTTTCTATGATTATCCAGAATTTGAACGATTCATTCTTGTCATCTTAAAAGTTTATGGTGTTTTATTGAGCATTTGGATATTGAGAAGTGTTTTAAGAGCATTGGAATCCTATTTTAAAACACTACCAAGACTTCGTGACAAGCCTATCGACAGCTACATTCAAGTTGTGATGCTATTTGTTTGGATAACCGGTTTTGGGTTGTGCTTTGTGGTCTTGACTGGTGTACCTCTATGGACATTTTTCACAACGCTTGGAGCTGCCTCTGCCATTCTATTATTGATTTTCAAAGATACCATCTTAGGTCTTGTAGCGAGTATTCAGGTATCTATAAACGATTCGGTGCGGATTGGGGATTGGATTACCATGGATAAATATGGAGCAGATGGTGATGTGATAGAAATCAATCTTGCAACCGTACAAGTTCAGAATTTTGATATGACCATAACGCATATCCCAACTTATGCCCTACTTTCAGATTCCTTCAAAAATTGGCGAGGGATGCAAAATTCTGGCGGAAGACGTATCAAACGATCTATCTTGATTAAAGCTAAAAGTATTCATTATCTATCAGATGAAAGTGTGGAAAAATTGAAAAAAATTCAATCCATCAAGGAGTATTTGACCACACGTCAACATGATATTGATTCCTACAACGTAGCCAATAATATTGATAAATCGGTGTTGGTCAATGGTCGTAACTTAACCAACCTGGGTGTGTTTAGAAAATATATCCAAACCTATGTGCAAAATCATTCGGGTATCAATAAAGATATGTTTATAATGGTGCGACAGTTGGCTCCAACATCACAGGGCATCCCTTTGGAAATATATGCATTTAGTAGTGATAAGCGTTGGGAAAACTATGAATATATCATGTCTGATATATTTGACCATGTATTAGCCGCTGTACCATATTTTGAATTGGAAGTGTTTGAATTATCACCTGCAGTCCTTACTTCCGAAGCATAAAAAATCCGTTCAAAAATCTTGAAGTTTCAATTTTCTCAAACGGATATTTATTTTTAAAATTTTCTATTTAATTTTTTGTTTCCTCCATGGCTTCTTTCTTAAGCTCTTCGCTTGCAACTATTGCCAACTCCACTCTCCTATTTTTTGCTCTTCCTTCCACAGTGCTGTTGTCATATTTAGGCTGTGTCTCACCATACCAATTTGTGGTAAATCTTCCAGAAGAGACTCCTTTTCCGGATAAATAAGAAGTGACTGATTGTGCTCGCTGTTTGGATAATGTCATATTATAATCATCGGCTCCTGTATTGTCTGTATGGCCTTCAACTAAAATATTGGTATCTGGATATTCTTTAAAAATACCAGCCAACTTATCCAAAGTTGCAGCTGACTTCGAATTAATATTATACTTATTGGTATCAAAATAAACACCGCTGCTTTCATCGAACACGACGTTGATGCCTTCTCCCACACGTGTCACTTCTGCTCCAGGAATTTCTTGTTCAATTTTTTCGGCCTGTCTGTCCATACGGTCACCAATATAACCTCCTGCAACACCACCAACTACGGCACCAATAATGGCACCTAGTGCTGTATTGTTTTTATTTCCAACATTGTTACCGATAACGCCGCCTATCACAGCTCCACTTGTGGCTCCAATGACAGCTCCTTTTTGTTTATTGTTGGCATTTTTAGTGGCTTCACATCCAAAAAAAAGTGTAGCGCTAAAAAATAATGCGAAAATCGTTTTGATATATGTATTCATGATTTTAAAATTTATTGGGTTAATCTTGAAAAGTTTAAATTGATCTTAAATGGTTTTCCTTCAAAATTTACGGTTTGGGTCAGTTTCATGCTATTGTCATCCAAATAATTGAGCATCATCCTAAACCCGGTATTTTTTTGGATATCGTTCTTTTTTTCATCCGTAAATTTCATGGTGAAATCGTAATTGCCAGTATTCTTGCCTATTTCATTTGAAGACCAACGAATATTCCTAACTCCTGTTGGACAATTGGCGTTGATGATATCATAAGTTCCTGTGCTATTGTTGGAACGAAAAAACCATTGACTGCCTTCAAAACAGGAAGCTGTGGTGTCTTCAAAAAGGGTTGCGTTAAAAGTCCCAGGCGAGTCATAGGTAACTTTGGTCAGTGTCCAAGTACCATCAATCGTTTTTCTTGCCGTCTTTTCTTGTTTTGATAATGAACAAGAGGTTAGTAAAAGAGCAACAATACATAATGACGCTATTTTTTTCATAATGTTGTGGTTTGTTGTTATTATCTAAATTAACATGATTTATATAAAATAATGACAAAAAAGCACAACCTTATGCCTCAATTACAGCAATTGTTAACACAAATGCTATTTTCCCAATCTGTCTTTAACAAATTCTATTTGATTTTTTCCATGTGGTTTTGGCTTTCCATCTTCATCCAAATTGACCATGATTATATTTTCTACGGTTAGGATGGTCTCCCTAGTCATCTTGTTTCTTGCTTCACATTTTAAAGTGATGGAAGAGCTTCCAAATTTTACAACATCCATACCTATTTCGATAATATCACCCTGTTTTGCAGAGCTCATAAAATTAATTTCAGAAATGTATTTAGTGACAATTTTCGGATTTTCAAGCTGTATTATGGTGTATAAGGCAGCTTCTTCATCTATCCAAGCCAAAAGTTGTCCTCCAAACAAAGTCCCGTTTGGATTCAAATCTTCAGGTTTAACCCATTTTCTTGTGTGGAATCTCATTATATGTAATGTGTTTAAAATAATTTTGGATTGCTGCCGCCATTGGGAATTGTCAAATCACTCCCCAACTCTTCATTCAATTTTTTTATGAAATATGCTGACAGTAATGGTGATTCTTTTTCAATATTCTGATGGATGAAGAAATCTATTTCATTGATGCCCACATCCTGCCACTTTTTTAATCGTTCTACCCATGCATCCAAACGTGAATAATCACTTTCATGATTGGCCCCAACATAACGGACAAATGCTGTTCCATTAGTCAGTCGCATGTGCATCAAATCACGTCTTCCAGCGGTATCGACAATGACATTTGAAATATTGTTTTCCTCTAAAAGTTGGTAAAGATTTTCAGCCACTTTTTGATTATTGTACCAATCGGTATGACGAAATTCAATAGCCAAGGCAATTTCTTTTGGCCAACTTTCCACAAAGTCCACAACCTTATTATAATCCTTTGGGGCAAAATTATTGTGCATCTGAAGGAAAATGGTGCCCAATTTCTCTTTAAGATTGGATGCATTGTTAAGGTAATTATTGACCACATCGTCCACACCATTCAACCGTTTCCAATGGCTTATTTCCTGATTGAGTTTTGGAAAAAACTTAAATCCATCCGGAGTTTTATCATACCAACCAGAAAACGTATCAGGGGGAAAAATCCGATAGAACGTGGCGTTCAACTCTATGGAATTGAATTGCCGAGAATAATACTCCAATTCATCTTTGGTGCCTTTAGGATAAAAGCCCTTTAAATCGGCCTTGTTCCATTTGGCACAGCCAACATAGATAGCAGGCTTGGATTTGCCTTTGCTTTTCTTGAGAACCTTTAAAGTATCTGGATGGTCTTTTGGTATCGCAAAATCAATTGCTTCTGGATTGTCAACACTTCCGAATTTCATGTCTATATGTTTTTACCAAAGATACTTTAATCAACTTACATTTAAAATTCATTTACATAGCAAAACTCAATAATCTGATGGCTTTAAGCTATTTTGTTAATAAACCCGTTAACAACAATTGTATGGCAATTCCTATAAAACTTTCAATAGTTTTAAATTTAAAAAAACTTAACGCCATGCCTAACAGAACTATTGATTTGCTTAACATTCGCCCAGAGATATCCGGAGCTTTATTGTTTGACAATATGAGCTGTGAGGAACGTTTTCAGAACACTACTATTCGACCGATTGTCAAATTACAGCACGACCTTTTGATTGAAGTTTTTAAAAATTACGTTTCCAAGCATAAAAATGTTTTTTATGAATTATCTTTGCCCAAACAATTGGACTATATAGAAAACGCCATACACAAGGACATGAAATTCCGTAATTCTATTAAAGGAATGATTATCGGACAGTTTACAATTGAGGAATTTGCCATTTATATTAAAGATTCCTCGGCATTGAACAAGCGTATCATGAACATTGTAAAAGAGCGTTTCATTAACCATATACAAGTATTTGAGCCTACCATGGCTAAAGCTATATGAAGATAAAACAGGATTTACTACAAGCTTGCCTTGATTATGCAAACAAGCGCATATCAAATTATAAAAACGAAATAACTACCATCAAAGAATCCATTGAAAGCAATGACAAAGCTGGAGATGACGATGACGATTCTGGAAACGGAAAACTTTTCAATGATTTGGAGAAAAACTCTCAACATCTAAATGAAGCCACCAAAATGTTGGAAGGCCTTAAGAATATTAGCCCAAACACCGTATCTGATAACGTTATCATGGGCAGTGTAGTGAAAACATCCAACACTAATTTTTTCATTTCGGTAAGTGCAGGTAAAATTGACATTGAAGAAGGAAGTTTTTTTGCCATTTCTCACCACTCACCTATTGGAATGCTTCTATTGGGCAAAACCAAAGGTGACAAAGTTGAATTTAACGGAAACTCGTTTACTATAACAGAAATCATATAAGAGATTCACCGTTCAAATTGGTAGTCAAAACTTCACTCATGTAATCAAAATAAGGGCGAATTGCCTTAAAAGATGTATTGACATCCTCAATAAAATCATCAGAAACCACAGCTTTGTCCGAATATTTTTTGGTGAAAATGTATTGTTTTTTCCGAATCAAATCAATTGCAGGATGCTCTTTATCAAATCCTTTAGGTGCGGATTTTAGCTCATCGCCAACAAAATAACCCCATACATCCTTGAATTTTTTGTTTGAAATGATGTTGCGTATTTCTTTATCGTCCAATTCAAATTCTTTTCGAATTCTCAATAAGTCTTCCTTTGAAGGCTCCCAAAATCCAGCAGCAATAAATGATTCGTTATTCGGTTGAATGTGCATATAATAACCACCTCTCAATGCGGGTTTCTTTCTGTGAAAGGAACCTCCAAAATGGGTTTTGTAAGGTGATTTATCCTTTGAAAATCGAACATCTCTATAAATTCTGAAAAGTTTCATATCATCCACTTCGTCATGACTATTCAATAGTTTAAACAAAGACTTATATATGCTCTTTGTATTGTCTTCAATTTTTTTGAACTCTTTTTTATGGTCATTAAACCAATCGCGATTGTTATTTGCTTGTAATTTCTTAAGAAAATTTAAGCCTTCTTGAGGAAAGTTTTCGCTGCTCATTGTACTGTCGGATTTAAATTGAAAGGTACAAAAAAGCCCCAAGAAAATTGGGGCTTTTTTTGCAGTTTGGAAATGATTTAAAAATTACTCATTTGATAAGTTTCCATCACCATTGCATCTTTATCTTTATCGTAATATTCAACAACAAAGGAACCATCACCGTTAAAATAGCCAACGCCAGGATGACCTTTGATAGTCATTAAATAAAAATGATTGCTGGCAGATTTTCTCGCTTCACCATAAGAAGTATCGGATGGAGAGCTCATTGAAAAACCGTTGTTATCAGATGCAAATGTGAATTTTTCACCATTGTATGTATAAAATACCTGTTTATCTGTGACATCATAAAACGGATCAGAATCGCTATCTATTTGAATGGTTTTAGTGACTTTTATAGGAGTGTCCACTTTATCACCATCAGGTGTATTACCTTTTCGCTGAACTGTCTTAATTTCTTGTTCTTTTCTGGTAGTTACTTTTACAGTGCTTTCTGAAACCTTTTTCCCATTTTTATTAACTGTGGTCTTGGTCGTTGTTGTTTCCTCCATTTTATCAATGGGCTTTTTTTCCTGAGCAAAAACAGAGGTAATCATTAAGAGAGCAGCTATCAAAATTAAATTTTTCATCATTTTTTGTATTTAAGGGTTAAACAATTTTAAAATCACACTTGTTGATTGTTATGTTTGTTTTTGATGTTAATGTTGTTATCTATTTACGAAATAAAATAGTTAAAAAGTTGAAGTATTACCATCATTTAACAAAAAAATAAGAATTTAATTTTGAATTTACTCTTGAAGATTATTTTTTATTTGAACTTGAAATATTGTCAATTTTTAATCCATTGTTAAATTCCAAAGTCCGTATTGGGAACGGGATATTGATGCCTTCTGCATCAAATGCTTTTTTGATAGCAATGATGGCTTGGTTTGTGGCTGTGAGATTATGAACGTTTTTAGTGCCTTCTATCCAAAATCTACAAATGAAATTAATGGAGCTATCTCCAAACTCGGTAAAAAAGAATTCAACAGGTTTGCTGTCATCAATTTTTTTGAATGTATTGTTTAAAGTCGCTTTAGTTAGTTTTTCAACAAATTCCAAATCAGACTTATAGCCAACTCCGCAACTAACCGTTACTCTCATGTAGGGTGTGAGTGAAAAGTTTTTCATCGGAGTTTCCAAAATAGTCTTGTTAGGGATAAACACAATATTGTTATCGGTTTCCTTTAATGTCAAGTTTTTAAGATTGATGTCTATTATTTCGCCAGCAAAATCATTCGTTTCTACCCAGTTCCCTATCTGAATTTTTTTTCGAAACGAAATCATAATTCCGGAAATAGTATTGGAAAGTGTCCCTTGAAGTGCTAGGCCGATAACCAATCCCAAAACACCTGCTCCAGTAATCAGCGAGGTCAGGGTTTTGCTTAAATCCAATACACCCAAAGCCAAAAATAATCCAAGGGTGATTACCAAAATATAAGTCAATTTGGATATGATATTTATGATGGATTGTTGCTTGACACGCCTAGAAGTCAGCTTGTATGCAAATTTATGTGCGTATTTGGCCAAAAAATATGCAGCAAATAATATAAATAGTGCAACTGCCAGATTGGGTAGTCCTTCAATAATTGCATTCATCCATCCAATCAATTTATCTACCAGTCCATCGAATGCTTTATTCAATTCTTCTTCCATATACTTTATTATTAAATTTTAGTTATAGCCACTTTTTCCTTCTGAAGTAAATCAACATCATTACAAAAATGACGACCATCACACCTAATAGAATGAAATATGCATTTTTATAGTGGAGTTCAGGAATGTTATCGAAATTCATCCCATATATACCCGCAATAAATGTAAGAGGAATAAAAATGGTCGCAATGATGGTCAGCACCTTCATGACTTCATTCATTTTATTGCTGATAACGGTCATGTACATATCCATTAAACTCCAAACCATTTCTCTATAGAGTTCAATATTTTCATTGACATGAACGATATGATCATATAAATCTCGCAAAAAATTATGTGTTTTCTCTTCTATAATTGTGGTCTCTGCTTTATCCAGCCTATTGATGACCTCCCTAAGCGGAACGATGGAACGTCTTATTTTTAAAATCTCTCGTTTATGTTCTTGGATTTTATTGGAAATGTCATTGTTTGGTTCAGCATTGAAAACAGCATCTTCCAGGTCTTCCACTTTATCGCCAAAAGACTCTATGACCGTAATGTAATTGTCCACAACGGCATCCAAAATAGCATACATCAAATAATCTGAGTTTAAGCCCCGGATTCTTCCCTTACCATTATTGATTCGCTCACGTAAATCATTAAAAACGTCACCGTCCGCTTCCTGAAAAGTCAATACAAACCCTTCACCAACCACCATGCTCATATGCTCATACATGATTTCATCTTCGTTCTTAAAAAAAAGCATCTTGAAAACAATGAAAAGGTAATTTTCAAATTCATCAATCTTTGGCCGATGGTTGGTATTTCCAATATCTTCCAAAGTCAATGGATGTAAATTATAATGTTTACCTAATTTTTCAATGTTTTCTATATTATTGAGCCCATTGATGTTAATCCATGTTACTGTATCTTTTTCTTTAAAGTTAAATGCTTCTTCTACGTTCTGAGATTTTATCACTTTGTGAACGACCGCATTGTAATTTATAATATCCACCTGTGTGACAGTCAAGGTTTTTTTGCCTCGATACTCCATGGTCCCAGGAGAAAGGTTTTTAGTTTTGTAGGACTTGTTTTTCTTTTTTTGCTTCATTAATGATGAAATATTATGACCAATATCTAAAAGTAAGAAAACTTTTGAAGTTAAAGAACAGTTCTGGTGAATATAAACTGGAACGACAATAATTATTGATTTATTAACATTAACGATTAATTATGACATTTTGACTTGTATATTGAAGAAATTTTAGCTAATATGCGCGTTAATATAGAATAGAAATTTTATGGGAAGACCACCAACAAAACCAATAAAATTTAGAGATGGATTTTATTTAGAGATACGTAATAAAGGTGCAAATTCAGGAATCAAACTACATAGAACCACTAAGGAGCAGATGCTCCGTACAATAAAGGACTACGAACAGACCAAAGATGTTATCATACTAGGAGAGTCAAAAAATGGGAAATGGGTCAACAAAACACCCGTTTTGCACGTGGTTGAAGATTAATCCTCACCGGTTTAGTTGTTATAATTTTGGAGTAATTTGATAATCTATCAAAATATTTCATAAATTGTTGCGGAATATAACCAGATATTCCAAACTTTTATTGTTAACTAAACTAACTTTTTTATGACAACTTCAATTAAGACCAAACCTTCTGTGGGGTTTTGGATTGCTTCCGTTGTTGCGCTTTTATGGAACCTTATGGGCGTGAATGCGTATATACAACAAGTTTACAATACCCCCGAATTTAGAACTAATTTCAGTGAGCAACAACTCGCAATTATGGATGCTCAACCTGCATGGGCAACCGCAGCTTTTGCAATTGCTGTTTTTGCTGGAGCTTTAGGATGTGTACTATTGCTATTCAGGAAAAAATTCGCAAAAATTTTATTCATCATTTCATTATTGGCCATTATTGTACAGTTTTCGCATGAATTATTCATGACCAATGCGTCCGAATTTTATGATTCTTTTGCGTGGATAATGACGATAATGATTCCTGTGGTGGCTATATTTTTGATTTGGCTATCAAACAAAGCCATTGCCAAACATTGGATTGCCTAGTCATTTAACCAACCAATTTTATATTTTTCTAAAAGACATTAGATGTTTCTAATGTCTTTTTTATTTGCCAATAAATGTTAGATTTGTTACAACCAACTTATTTATATTCTCACTATGGCTATTACGACACTTGATTGGATTATCATCATTTTCTTTTTATTGGTTTTTGCGGGAATTGGTCTTTATGTTTCAAAACAAGCAGGAAAAGATTCCAAAGCATTTTTCCTTTCAGGTCGAAACATGCCTTGGTGGTTGCTTGGTGTAAGCATGGTAGCAACAACTTTTGCTGCAGACACTCCGAACTTTGTGGCTGGTGTCATTCGTGTGGACGGTGTATTTGGTAATTGGATTTGGTGGAGTTTTCTGTTAACGGGAATGTTGACGGTGTTTTTCTATGCACGTTTATGGCGAAAAAGTGGCATCACGACCGATTTGGAATTCTATGAACTAAGATACAGTGGTAAAAGCGCAGCCTTTTTAAGGGGTTTTAGGGCTATTTATCTAGGTGTGTTCTTTAATATTGTCATTATGGCAAATGTGTGTTTGGCAGCCATAAAGATTGGCCATGTGATGTTTGGGCTGTCATCTTGGGAAGTATTGCTTATCGCATCCCCTGTTGTTGTTCTATATTCTGCTTTTGGCGGGTTGAAAGGAGTGTTATTGACGGATTTTGTACAATTTATCATTGCTATGGTAGGAAGTGTTTGGGCCACCATTTACATCGTAAATATGCCACAAATTGGTGGTATAGAAAAATTGCTTTCCGTACCTGAAGTGGCAGCCAAAACAGCAATGCTTCCTGACTTTTCGAATCCAGAATTACTGATTCCATTGTTAATCATTCCTTTGGCTGTACAATGGTGGAGTGTTTGGTATCCAGGAGCAGAACCAGGTGGTGGAGGCTACATTGCTCAACGTATGTTGGCTGCCAAAGATGAAAAGCATGCCACTTGGGCAACTTTGTTTTTTAATTTTGCGCATTATGCATTGCGCCCTTGGCCATGGATTGTCATCGGTCTGGCATCATTGGTCATATATCCAAACATTGAAAGTTTACAAGCAGCATTTCCAAACTTGAATCCAGCATTTGTAAAAAATGACTTGTCGTATCCCGCAATGTTGACATTTTTGCCATCGGGCTTGTTGGGAATTGTCGTGACCTCACTCATTGCAGCATTTATGAGCACAATTTCAACGCATTTGAATTGGGGAAGTTCTTATGTGGTAAATGATTTTTATGCACGCTTCATTAGACCTCAAGCCAGTGACAAGGAGCAAGTTTTGATTGGTCGTATTTCAACAGTTTTAATGATGTTGTTGGCGGCGCTTCTGGCATTTGTTTTGGAAGAAGCAAGAGAAGGATTTGATTTATTGCTGTCCATCGGTGCAGGAACGGGATTATTATTCATTTTGAGATGGTTCTGGAGCAGAATCAATCCATATAGTGAAATTGCGGCGATGGTCATTTCTTTTCTGATTGCAGCCTTCTTTTTTATGAATGGCAAAATGGATGTGCCAATGATTGATATTGCTAGTTATTGGCAGCTCGTCATCAGTGTTTTAATCACTACAATTGGTTGGATTGCAGTGACCTTGGTGACAAAACCTTCCGATGCACAAACACTCAACTCTTTCAACAATCTTATCTTTGGAAACAATTCTAAATTTAAAGGTTTTGGGTTGAAAATTCTTGGGTTCTTCGCAGGTGTTGTAGGGGTTTATTGTGCTTTGTTTTCTATCGGAAACTTCATTTATGGTAACATAGCTTTGGCAAGTGCTTTATCAATTATTACCATCATTTGCGGCTTGCTCATCATTAAATCTTTCAAGCAAGAAAAATAAGTTATTGAATTAGATCAATCCGTTATATTTTCTAATGAACCATTCTGCCGATAGACTCAAAGCAATGATGGCTAGTAAAAATTTCCAGTCAATCAAAGGGACAACATTTTTACTGCTTTTTTGAACTGTTACGAATCGTTCATCATTCAACAAATTTTCTATCAATCCGCTGGTGTCATCTATAAAATAGGATACGCCACGACTATTGGTTGCCAACTTCTGAAGTTTTGTAACATTCGCATTTAGAAACTGTTGCTCGACGTTGTAATCGAGAATTTTGAATTCACCAGAACTTGAAACATTTTCATTTGCAACCTGTACCGTAAATGAATAATCACCAGCAGCTAATCCACTCAAATCTACTTCGTAATTTGCGTTTTTGAGTATGAAGGGGAAGGTTCTTGAGTCGAGGGTCTCTTTATTTTTTAATGTGATGTTGATGCTCGCATTGGCATCAAACTCATAATTTTTATTGAAATATTGTGCAGTCACTTTCACATCATCAGTTCCATTATAAAATGATTCGTAAGAAACGTTCAAACGCGCTTTCTTTTTATTGGAGCTTAGATATTGAACTAATTTTCCTATAAAATCATCAAATTCGTCAAAAGATTGATTGTCAAGATAGGATTGCGCTCGCCATCTCCATATACCTTCACCCAGCAAAATAGCCTCTCTCCTATCATTGACCTCAAACGTCGCCAATAAAGGTTCGTTGATTTGAGTTCCGTGGACTGATTTGTACAAAAGTGTTTCCACGGGAACTGAAAAATTCACTTGACCAAATTCGGATGTTAATGGTGGGAAATCACTAAAATTCAAATTGTCAATAATGAACGTGGAGTAATTAAGGTTAACCTCAGGTTGAAAATTCTCTGTTTGATTCGTGATAGTCTGACTGTAAAAAGATTGAAACCCATTCAACGCTGCCCAACTGGTATTGACGCCGGAAATAACAAAAGAATTGAGATTTAATTTATTGACTTCGTCGTAAACCAACCTAAAGCTATTATTTGGTTGATATAAAACAACTAATTGAAAATCATTTGATTGATTAATGAATTCGTTGGGCTTAAGAATTTTTGCTTGACGTTGTTCATTACTTTCGATAGATTTTTTTAAGGCTCCCAAATCTGGGTGCAATATATCTGATACAATGGCAACGTTTGTTTTTTGATCAATTACTTCAACAGCAAAATTCTTTACATTATTTACCACGTTTTTTTCACTTTCAACAGGAATGATTTCAGCTTTATAGCTACTGACTCCAACCCTATTTGCTGGCAAGGTCAGGTTAAAAACCTTAGACGAATTTTCTTTACTGAAACTTATTTTTTCTGAATAGACTGTTGCGTTCCCTGAAGAAATCCTTAATTCAGAATTAACGTTGTCTGTTCCAGAATAGATTGCGATAACTTCAACAGGAAATTTATTCTTTAAATAAGCATATCTATTGACATTCAACTGTTGGATTTTTAAATCCAAATATTGTGTTGTATCGCCCAGAATTACTGGAAAAATGGGCTGTTTGAACTTATGAGTTGAATATTCATAATCATTTCCATACGTTTGATTACCATCAGTAATAAGCAAGGTTGGCGAATTGGAATTGGCAAATACTTGGGATAGTCGTTCAAAGAGAAGCGATGGATTTGATTGTTTCTCTTCGAAAGACAGCGAATCTCTGGCATTTACTTCCTTTCCAAAGGTATATACCTCCAAATTGAAGTAGTCATTCAAAGCTTTGTCACTTCTTAACTTCTGCAATAGCTCCTTAACCTTGGAATCTTGGTTAAGAAAGGCTATGGATTCTGAATTATCAATAGCAATGACCAAATTTGGTTTCTCATTATAAAAAGTGGTCTTTTCTAATTTTGGATTGATGAGCAATAATAGAACAGAAAAAATGGTCATAAATCTCAAAAAAGTGAGCAACATATAGGTTGTCGTTCTTTTTTTAGACCTATATATATACTGAAAAAGCGCTAATGATAGCGCTATAATTCCAGCTAATATGATGTAAAAGACAGTTTCTGTATTCATTTAATGATTTGAAATTCTAATTTTTGCCTCGAATACACGAACCCATTTTAAAAGTTTATAGATTGCTAGAGAGGGATTGCTAACTATGTAAGCATTCCTCCATCAACATTCAATGTTTGGCCTGTAACATATGCACTCATGTCGCTTGCCAAGAAAACACAAACGTTGGCAATATCTTCTGGAGTTCCACCGCGTTTTAAAGGAATGGCATCTCTCCATCCTTTAACCGTAGCTTCATCCAATTTTGCAGTCATCTCTGTTTCAATAAAACCTGGGGCAATAACGTTGCTTCTTATGTTTCTGGATCCCAACTCTAAAGCAACGGATTTTGAAAACCCAATTATTCCAGCTTTGGAAGCTGCGTAATTGGTCTGTCCAGCATTTCCTTTGACACCAACCACAGAACTCATGTTGATAATAGACCCTTTACGTTGTTTCAACATCGTACGCTGAACAGCTTTAGTCATATTGAAAACCGATTTTAAATTGACCTCTATAACTTTATCAAAATCTTCTTCTGTAATTCGCATCAACAAATTATCTTTAGTAATACCAGCATTGTTCACCAAAATATCAATGCTTCCAAATTCTTCTGCCACCGCATCAGCCAATTGTTGTGCTTCATTAAAATCGGCAGCATTACTTTGATAACCTTTTGCCTTCACTCCCATGGCATTCAATTCTTTTTCCAATGCGTTTGCTGATTCTACAGATGAGCTGTAAGTGAACGCTACATTTGCTCCGTGTTGCCCAAAGACTTCTGCAATTCCTTTTCCAATTCCTCTACTTGCCCCTGTGATAATGGCTGTTTTTCCTTCTAATAATTTCATGTGTAGATATTATGATTAGTTGATGTTCAAATATAGCGATTACAAGTTATACGAAATAAAAAACCTCATAAAATTATGATGAATTTATGAGGTTTTACTGAGTATTATTTGGGTTTTTACCCTAAAACTTCTTTTACTTTTTTACCAATTTCAGCAGGAGAATCCACTACATGGATTCCAGATTCTCTCATGATTTTTTTCTTGGCTTGAGCTGTATCGTCACTTCCGCCAACAATTGCGCCAGCATGCCCCATGGTACGACCTGCGGGTGCCGTTTCACCAGCAATAAACCCAATGATTGGTTTTTTGCTTCCGCAGTTTTTGTACCAATGGGCAGCATCCGCTTCCAATTGTCCGCCAATCTCGCCAATCATGACAACTGCTTCAGTTTCTGGGTCATTAATCAAAAGTTCAACAGCTTGTCTCGTTGTAGTTCCAATAATTGGATCACCACCTATTCCGATGGCAGTTGTAATGCCTAGACCTTGTTTCACTACTTGATCCGCCGCTTCATATGTCAATGTTCCAGATTTTGAAACAATCCCCACTTTTCCTTTTTTGAACACAAACCCTGGCATGATACCCACTTTGGCTTCGCCAGGTGTAATCACTCCTGGACAATTTGGTCCAATCAAGCGACATTCTTTTCCTTTGATATAATTGGCAGCTTTAATCATATCCCCAACAGGAATTCCCTCTGTAATACATATAATTACCTTGATTCCAGCGTCAGCAGCTTCCATAATGGCATCCGCAGCAAAAGCTGGTGGCACAAATAGTATGGAAGTATCAGCGCCAGCTTTATCAACAGCATCTTTGACGGTATTGAAAACTGGTTTGTCCAAATGTGTTTGACCACCTTTTCCCGGTGTAACACCACCAACAACATTCGTTCCATATTCTATCATTTGAGATGCGTGAAATGTTCCTTCGCTACCTGTAAATCCTTGTACAATTATTTTCGAATTCTTGTTGACTAAAACGCTCATGTTTTTTGGTTTAATTTTTAAGACGATGCAAAAGTAACCCATTCGCAACTATCTGTAAAATGTATTTAAATTTTTATTTCTGAAAATGTTCTTAAACTGGCAGGGCTTTCGTCGGCCATTTGACTTATTTCGTAGCCTTTATAGAGCTTACCATCCTTCACTTCCCAAATAGAAATAAAGTGAGCTAATGCTTCTTCTTCATCTGTGTTTTCAATGGGAATCACATAAATGGTGTAACGAGCCGTTACTATAGAGTCTTCTTCCAATAAATGGCTTAATCTATATCTGAATGAAAGATAGGATTTTCGTACATCTTCCAGCATTTGATTAATACGAGAGTAATTTAATGATATAAATCCTTTGCTGCTGTTCCAGTGTAGTTCACAATCTTTATGGAACATTGAAATCGCATTGCTATCCTTGCCAAGATCAAGATTGTAAAATCCTCTTACAATTTCTTTAGCTGTCATTATTTTCTCTTTAACTTTTCAATTAATTCAGGAATCATTTTAATCGAGGCTATTTCTTTATACTTGCTCCTAAAATCATCCGCTGGAGTTCCAAAATAACTTTTGTAGCCTTCCAAAGATTTACTTACGCCAGATTGTGCGGAGATGACAGCTTTAGTTCCGATGGTAATCCCACTAGTAATGCCTACCTGCCCCCAGATGGTCACTTCATCTTCTATAACCACACAACCTGCAATTCCTGTCTGTGAAGCAATCAGGCATTTTTTTCCTATAACAGTATCATGACCAACTTGGATTTGATTGTCCAGTTTCGAGCCTTCACCAATAATTGTGTCTGCTGTAACACCTCTATCGATGGTACAAAGTGCACCAATGTCAACATTGTCTTTAATCACAACACGACCACCCGAAATCAATTGATCAAAACCTTCTGGACGTTTTTTATAATAAAATGCACTGGCACCAAGAATTGTTCCCGCATGAATGATAACGTTGTTTCCAATAATCGTATCGTCGTAAATGCTTACATTTGAATGAATTACACAATTACTGCCTATAGTTACATTATTGCCTATAAAACAATTGGGTTGAATGATGGTATTCTGTCCAATGGTCGCAGAAGTTGAAACTGAAGAATTAGAAGATTGAAACGGTTTGAAATATTTTGTGAGCTTGTTGAAATCCCGAAATGGGTCGTCACTAATCAATAATGCCTTTCCCTGTGGACATTCTACTTCTTTATTGATCAAAACAATGGTTGCTGCAGAATTTAAAGCTTTGTCATAATATTTTGGATGGTCAACAAATACAATATCTCCCGGTTCGACCACATGAATTTCGTTCATTCCCAGAACAGGAAATTCATCATCTCCAACATAGGTAGCTTTAATGATTTCGGCTATTTGCTTTAAGGTATGTGGCTGTGGAAATTTCAATTGAAATTATTCTTTAACACGTTCTTTGTAAGTTCCTTTTTCAGTTTCGATTTTGATTTTATCGCCTTCATTGATGAAAAGCGGAACATTTACTTCGGCTCCAGTTTCAACAGTAGCAGGTTTAGTGGCGTTAGTAGCCGTATTTCCTTTAACACCAGGCTCAGTTGCAGTTACTTCTAAAATAACAGTTGCTGGCATGTCCACCGAAAGTGGCATATTGTCTTCAGTATTGATTTGAATTGTAACAAGCTCACCTTCTTTCAATAAATCTGGTCTATCCAATGCAGATTCCAAAAGTCGAATTTGGGTGTAGTCCGCCGTATTCATGAAATGATAGAATTCACCATCATTGTACAAAAATTGAAACTGATGTGTTTCCACTCTTACATCTTCTATTTTATGTCCTGCGGAAAAGGTATTGTCCAATACTTTTCCATTGGTGACACTTTTCATTTTTGTCCGGACAAACGCAGGGCCTTTTCCAGGTTTTACGTGGAGAAATTCGATGATTTTATAAATATCATTGTTATACCGAATGCACAATCCGTTTCTGATATCTGAAGTACTTGCCATTTTTATTTAATTGAATTTATGTTTTATTTTATTTTTTAATTGGATTTGAAATAACCTTTCATAATTCCTCTGTGTGAGTTTTTAATGAATTGAAGTATTTCATCACGTTCAGGAGTAGCTTCCATTTCGGCCTCTATGATTTCTGAAGCTTGCGTGTTGTTGTAATTTTTTTGATATAGAATCCTGTAAATATCCTGAATTTCCCTGATTTTATCAGAACTGAAGCCTCTTCTCCTTAAGCCTACAGAATTGATTCCAACATAAGATAACGGCTCACGAGCTGCCTTAACAAAGGGCGGAACATCTTTCCTGACCAAAGAACCACCAGTTACAAAGGCATGATTCCCAATCGAACAAAATTGGTGCACTGCTGTCATTCCTGCCAAAACCACATAGTCACCAACTGAAATGTGACCAGCCAAAGTACTATTGTTAGAAAAAATACAATTGTTACCAACTACACAATCATGTGCTATATGACAATAAGCCATAATGAGACAATTACTGCCAATGACGGTTTTCATGCGATCGGAAGTGCCTCTGTTGATGGTGACACATTCTCTAATGGTTACATTATCACCAATTTCGGTAGTTGTGTCTTCATCTTTATATTTTAAATCTTGTGGAACTGCTGAGATAACAGAGCCTGGAAAAATATTACAGTTTTTACCGATGCGAGCACCTTCCATGATGGTAACGTTACTTCCTATCCATGTGCCTTCTCCAATAGTGACATTATTGTAAATGGTTGTAAATGGTTCAATCACCACATTTTTGGCAATTTTTGCTCCTGGGTGGACGTAAGCTAAAGGTTGGTTCATAATTTATTTTACTTTTGAAATTTGAGCCATTAATTCGGCTTCAGCGCAAAGCTTTCCATTGGCATAGGCGTAGCCTTGCATGTGGCAAATGCCGCGACGTATTGGTGTTATAAGGTCACACTTGAATATCAATGTGTCTCCAGGAACTACTTTTTGCTTGAACTTTACGTTGTCGATTTTCATAAAAAATGTCAAGTAATTCTCTGGGTCAGGAACGGTACTCAATACTAAAATACCACCTGTCTGTGCCATGGCCTCAACAATCAAGACACCAGGCATAACTGGCGCACCAGGAAAATGACCTGCAAAAAAGGGTTCATTCATAGTCACATTCTTAAGTCCAATGACTCCAGAATCTGTCAACTCGAATATTTTGTCAATCAATAAAAATGGCTGTCTATGTGGTAACATATCCATTATTTTATTGACATCCATCAAAGGTTCTTGATTTATATCAATATTTGGCACATTATTGCGACGTTCATTTTTTATGAGTTTGGACATTTTTTTTGCAAATTGGGTATTGATAAAATGCCCAGGTTTGTTTGCAATGACTTTTCCTTTCAAACGTACTCCTATCAAAGCCAAATCGCCAATAACGTCCAATAATTTATGTCTTGCGGCTTCATTGGGATAATGTAGGGTTAAGTTATCCAAGATACCGTTTTGTTTTACTGCAATGGAATCTTTTTTAAAGGCGACCTTTAATTTCTCCATGGTTTTTGGAGACAGTTCCTTATCCACATATACGATGGCATTATTTAAATCACCGCCTTTTATCAACCCGTTCTCCAATAACATTTCAATCTCGTGCAAAAAACTGAATGTCCTCGCATTAGAAATATCCTCTTTAAAGTCTGATAAATGGTTTAAGGTAGCGTTTTGCGTGCCTAATACTTTGGTGCCAAAATCCACCATTGTTGTAACTTGGTATTCCTTGGCTGGCATGACGATAATTTCGCTGCCAGATTCTTCATCCATGTACGATACCACATCAGTGACTACATATTCTTCGCGTTCCTCACACTGCTCTTCAATACCAGCTTTGTGCAGGGCTTCCACAAAGTATTTGGAAGAACCATCCATTATGGGTGGCTCTGAGGCATCCAATTCCAAAATGCAATTGTCGATATTCATTCCAACCAAAGCTGCAAGCACATGCTCAGATGTTTGGATGGTAACACCATTTTTTTCCAGACATGTACCACGTTGGGTATTTGTGACATAATTTGCATCCGCTTCAATAACTGGACAACCTTCCAAATCCACCCGTTTAAAGGCAAATCCGAAATTTGGTGGCGCTGGTTTAAAGGTCAGGGTTACATTCTTGCCTGTATGCAAGCCAACTCCAGTTAAAGACACATCCTTTTGGATGGTTTTTTGCTTAACATCTGTTTTAACTATTGCCATTTACTTTTTTTTCTAAATCATTAATGGTTTTTACAATCTTTGGAAGGTTTTTAAAATACACATATGATTTGTTCCAATCTGCATAACTAAACGATGGAGACCCTTGCAGAATCTCATTATCGCTTACATTTCTACCAATTCCAGATTGTGCCTGAATTTTAACATTGTTGCCGATGGTGATATGCCCTGCAATACCAACCTGACCACCAATTTGGCAATTTTTTCCAATTTTAGAAGATCCAGCCACTCCTGTCTGTGCGGCAATGACAGTGTTTTCCCCAACCTCAACATTGTGCGCAATTTGGATTTGGTTATCGAGTTTTACCCCTTTTCTGATAATTGTAGAACCTAAAGTCGCTCTGTCGATAGTGGTTGCAGCTCCAATATCTACATAGTCCTCAATAATCACATTCCCTGTTTGTGGTACTTTTGAATATTCTCCATTCTCATTCGGCGCAAAACCAAATCCATCAGCCCCAATAATGGCTCCAGAATTTAAGACACAATTGGCTCCAATAATGCAATCAGAATACACTTTTGCACCCGCAAATAAAATTGAATTTTCGTCTATGGAAACATTATCGCCTATATAACAGTTAGGAAAAATCTTTACGTTATCCGCTATTTTTACATTGTCACCAATATATGTAAAAGCACCTATATAAATATTCTCGCCACATGTTGCAGATTTTGAAATAAATGAGGGTTGTTCAATCCCACTTTTGTTCATTTTAATCTGATTGTAATATTCCAATAATTTTGAAAAAGACTTATAGGCATCATCGACCTTGATTAGAGTGGTGGATAAAACATTGTCGGCTTCAAAAGATTTATTGACAATGGTAATGGATGCTTTTGTGGAATATATATAAGATTTGTATTTAGGATTTGCCAAAAAAGTGAGCGAACCTTCCGTACCTTCTTCAATTTTGGACAATTTAGAAACTTCAACATCGGGATTGCCGATAATGTCGCCTTCCAAAATGCCTGCTATTTGTGTTGCTGTAAATTTCATTAAACGCAAAAATAGAAAAAATGTACCATATATTGTTGAATGTTGTGGAGTTGTTTGGTTTGATGTGTCACAAGCCTTTGAGCTAGGTTTTTGGATAACAGATATAATATTTGGTAACGGGCTCAGAAAGTGCTTTCAAATTCAATTGGTCAGATGCCTTGACGATATCCTCCACTTTGCCCGTTTTGTGCAAAATATTGATTTGTTGTGCATCATGTTGATATGCCTGATTTGAGATTTCTCCCATGAACACAAAATAATCTGCCTCCTCTTTTGAAATAGAATATTTCTTAATGAGCCTTTGAATGTATTTTTCTTTTGACGTGGATTTTATTCTTTTGTTTTTCAGTTTTATTTTCAACAAATCACGATTGATAATCATATCTGAAAGATTTTTCAAAACAAAATCAGTACCATTCTGCCATTCTTTCATTGCAGAAATAATGTCATAATCATCCAATCTTGAAAACAGTTCCAAAGTGATATCATCAAAATTATCAATCGTTATTTCATGTTTCAAGAAATAACTTAAAGCTGTACTTGCATTCAACTCAGTTCCTTTGTTGGTAAGCTCCTTTGCCCTTTGCAACATTCGTGTCAATAATTGCTCTGCGACCAAACTTGTTTTGTGCAGATATACTTGCCAATACATCAAACGTCTGGCAACAAGAAATTTTTCAATACTGTATATTCCTTTTTCTTCAATAACAAGTTCATCATTCTTTACATTCAGCATTGTGATGATACGTTCACTATTGATATTGCCTTCTGCTACACCTGTATAGAAGCTGTCCCGTTTGAGATAATCAGCTCTGTCCATGTCCAATTGACTTGATATCAATTGGCACATGAATTTTCGAGGATACTCACATTTGAAGATTTCGATGGCAAGCGTTAAACTTCCGTTAAATTCTTCATTCAACTTTTCCATAAATTTGAGCGAAATAGCCTCATGTGAAACCCCATTAACAATACTATGTTCCATAGCGTGGCTGAATGGTCCGTGACCAATATCGTGCAAAAGTATGGCAATATATAGTGCGGTTTCTTCATCATCAGAAATTGCAACTCCTTTAAAACGAAGCACATTCACTGCCTTTTGCATCAAATGCATACATCCTAGCGCATGATGAAAACGTGTATGGTGTGCGCCAGGATAGACAAGATAGGACATGCCCATTTGTGAAATTCTGCGCAATCTTTGAAAGTATCGATGCTCAATCAATTCAAATATCAATGCATTCGGAATGGTAATAAATCCGTAAATTGGGTCGTTAAATATCTTGAGTTTGTTACTTGTTTTCAAACCAGGAACTTTTACATTAAACTTTAAACAAATATACATGAACACTATAAATATTCTGTGGGTTGACGATGAAATTGATTTACTGAAGCCCCATATTCTCTTTTTGGAACAAAAACAATACAAGGTGACCACCTGCAAAAGTGGGATGGAAGCATTGGAATCCATTGAAGAAAACAGTTTTGACATTGTATTTCTAGATGAAAATATGCCAGGACTTACAGGTCTGGAAACATTGAATGAAATCAAGGAAAAACGTGCCAACCTTCCTGTGGTAATGATTACCAAAAGTGAGGAAGAATATATTATGGAAGAAGCTATTGGCAACAAAATTGCCGATTACTTGATTAAACCCGTAAATCCCAACCAAATCTTACTGAGCTTGAAGAAGAATTTGGATAATTCCCGTTTGGTCTCCGAGAAAACAACCTCAAATTACCAACAGGAATTCAGAAAGATTGCCATGGATCTGTCGATGGTCAACAGCTATGAGGAATGGGCAGACTTGTACCAAAAATTGATATATTGGGAATTGCAACTGGAAGATATTGAAGATATTGGAATGACAGAGATACTTGAATCACAAAAAAATGAGGCAAACCTTCAATTCGGAAAATTTATCGAAAAAAATTATGAGGATTGGTTTGAAAAAAATGCCGATGCACCAACCATGTCGCACACATTGTTCAAAGATAAGGTGGTGCCAGAATTAAGTGATAATCAGCCTACTTTGTTTGTGGTCATTGACAATTTACGTTATGACCAATGGAAAGCCTTTGAGCCATTCGTTAATAATTATTACAAAAAAGTCTCAGAAACACCTTTCTATAGTATTTTGCCAACAGCAACCCAGTATGCTAGAAATGCCATTTTCTCAGGATTGATGCCTAGTGATATGGAAAAAAAATATCCTCAATACTGGAAAAATGATACTGATGATGGTGGTAAAAATTTGCATGAAGAAGAATTTTTACAGACACAATTGAAACGTCTTGGTCTTCAAAATTTAAGAACGGAATACCATAAGATTACCAACTTAAAATCTGGTAAGAAATTAGTCGAAAATTTCAAATCGCTCAGAAACAATGATTTGACGGTTGTAGTTTATAATTTTGTGGACATGCTCTCGCACTCCAAAACCGAAATGGAAGTCGTAAAGGAATTGGCTTCCAATGACAAAGCCTATCGGTCGCTGACGGTTAGCTGGTTTAAGAATTCACCCTTGCTCGAAATGATACAACAAGCCCAACAATTGGGATTCAAGCTCATTCTAACCACAGATCATGGCACTATCAATGTTAAAAATCCATCCAAAGTAATTGGCGATAGAGAAACCAGTCTAAATCTTCGTTATAAAACTGGTAGAAGTCTTACCTATGAAGAAAAGGATGTTTTGGTGGCAAAAGACCCTCAAGCCATTCATTTGCCATCCATCACCATGAGTAGTTCATTTATCTTTGCCAAAGGAGATTTATTTTTGGCGTATCCAAATAACTTTAACCATTATGTAAGTTACTACAGAAACACCTATCAACATGGAGGTGTGTCTTTGGAGGAAATGATCATTCCGTTCGTAGTTCTAAATCCAAAATAGAAATTAATTTTTATCTATAAAATTGGTGTATGGTTTATCTGTTTAGTGTTTAGTGTTTAGTGTTTAGTGTTTAGTGTTTAGTGTTTAGTGCAAAAAATTCATTATTCATTATTCATTATTCATTATTCATTATTCATTATTCATTATTCATTATTCATTATTCATTATTCATTGTTAACTAAAAACACTCCTTGAAACGCAAAAAAATCCGTTGAAATACATATTTTTCTAGCTTTTCTCAAATTTTATTCTTATAATTGTCCCAGAAAATCATTTTTCAGGAAGAATTCTGTGGAAATACGATATCAAATAGAAGACATTGAGTCTGTTGCACAGCAAGTTTTGAATGCTTTAGTTTCTAAAACAATCTTGCTTAATGGGACTATGGGAGTTGGTAAAACCACCTTTGTAAAAGCATTGGCAAAGGTTTTGGGAAGTAAAGATGATGTGAGCAGTCCCACATTTTCGATAGTGAATGAATATGAATTGCCAAATGATATGCTATACCATTTTGACATGTATCGTATTAAGGATGAAGCTGAAGCCTTGCAATTTGGAATTGAAGATTATCTTTCCACTAACCATTGGATTATCATAGAATGGCCGGAAATAATACCGAATTTATTGCCTGAAAAGGTTGATGTTATCGAATTGATTTTAAATAATGACCATTCAAGAACCCTCAAATTGAATAAAAATAAAAACTTAACTGACATAAATATGGCAAAAAACTGCATTCACTGAAAAAATCAGTAACAGCCCGCCAATAAAGGCATTGCGACGCATTTTACGGAAAAACCGTAATATTCAAGGGTGTATTTCATCGAACTTTAACATTTGTATCTATTAATAGGTGTTGATGTTAGTAGTATTTTTGAAGCATAATTAATTAATTAAATCCCTTGAATTATGAAAACTAAAAAGTACATCATCGCGATCGCTTTGTTCGGAGGTATGTTGTTTGCAGCACAAGCTACAAATTTAATTGACCTAAATGGACAAACAAGTACAGAAATTGAAAGATCTAAAGTCGTCGTTCCAACGCACGGATAAGAAAACTATCATTCTGGGTACGTTGATTGCACTATTTCTTAGTGCTTCACCGTACCTTTTTTATTTGTATGAATATGCCCCAAAAGAACAGGCAATTTGGAAAACTTCACTATTTACTTACCATAGTTTCGGTTTCAACGATGTTTACACAGCCCTGTGGCTAATCACTGGAAAAGCAATTCCCTTAATTTTTCTAATCATTTGGTTTTTTACCTGTCGACAATGGTGGTATCACGCACTGTTAGTTCCGATATCCATGTATATTTATCAGTTAATAGGTATTCTTATTGAAGATGGTCAGTTTATTGACCAACATCAGTTGTTATATCTCGTTCCAGTTATGGCTATTATAATACCTTCGGTCTATCTTATTAGAGCAAAAATGTTTAACAAATTGAATGATGCGAACAAATCACTTCAGGAATTAGAGGAGGAATTTATGATAAAACCTACCACGTTTTGGGGTAAGGTGAAGCAGTATTTTTAATTTTGAACTTCAGGAATGTCATTTCAAGAATTATTTGTAATTTGAGTTATCAATTCCGACCTCAATGAGCAAACAATTAACGCCATTTACCAAGGCCCAATTACTTCCCCAAGAAGAAACTCTTGAAATCTTCAAGAAAAAAGGTGACTTATTTATTGGCATTCCCAAAGAAACCCATTTTCAGGAAAAACGGGTCTGTTTGACACCAGATGCGGTTTCGGCATTGGTCACAAATGGGCATCGGGTAATGATAGAATCTGGTGCTGGTGATGGTGCAAATTTTAAAGATAAACAGTACAGCGATGCAGGTGCCGAAGTCACCAATGACACAGCCAAAGTATTCTCCTGCCCTATTATTTTAAAAGTGGAGCCGCCTTCCTTGGACGAGATAAAGCTTATAAATCCACAAACTTTACTTATTTCTGCATTGCAATTAAAAACCCAAAGCAAAAAATATTTTGAGACATTGGCCTCCAAACGAATTACGGCTTTGGCTTTTGAATTCATCAAGGACGAAGATGGTGCATATCCCGCAGTCCGAGCATTGAGTGAGATTGCAGGGACCGCTTCCATCTTGATTGCTTCCGAATTATTGTCCAACATCAATGGAGGCAATGGTTTGATGTTTGGAAACATTAGCGGTGTCCCACCCACAGAAGTGGTCATTATCGGTGCAGGAACGGTTGGCGAATTTGCCGCCCGCTCGGCAATCGGCTTGGGTGCCAACGTAAAGATTTTTGACAATAACATCAGTAAACTTCGAACGGTTCAGTCCAATTTAGGTCAAACCTTATACACATCCACACTTCAACCTAAGAATCTTATCAAAGCGCTCAAACGCTGCGATGTAGCCATAGGGGCTGTCAGAGGATTGAACAGGGCACCAATTGTAGTTACCGAAACAATGGTCGATTGCATGAAAACTGGATCTGTCATCATAGATGTAAGCATAGATATGGGAGGATGCTTTGAAACTAGTGAAATTACGTCTCATGACCATCCAACGTTCGATTATAATGGGATTACTCATTATTGCGTACCCAACATTCCAGCACGTTACTCAAGATCTGCCTCAGTTTCCATTAGCAACATCTTTACACCTTATCTTTTGAAAATTGCCGAAGATGGAGGCATTGAAAATGCTTTGCGTTTTGATAGAGGTTTAAAAAATGGGTTGTACTTTTACCACGGAATTTTAACCAGTAAATCCATAGCCGATTGGTTTGATCTTAAGTATAGTGATGCCAATCTGTTGATTTTCTGATTCCAAAACAAACAATAATTTTTTTAGATGAAACTTTTACATCGTGTAGGGTACTATCTTGGTGGCTTTTCTATTGGATTGATACTCCTTGCTTTTTTTCTTCAAGGAAAAAAAACATCCTGTGATTATGGTCCAAATGCTCGAACTACAAAAAACATAGCCAATAAACCAAAACAATATTCCGAAAAGGCACAATCAACAATGAACGCATATCAGATGGACACACTGGATGTTTCTAATTTAATACGATATGGCGAAGTTGATTTTTCAAAAAGCAATACCAAAACATCGGATTGCAAAACGTATCATATTGATAATACTTTTAAAGATCAAAAGTTTGAATTAAAAATCATCAATTGTGATTCTCTTGTTTCAATTCAATCAATAGTGCCAAAAAAATAAGCTCGGTATTTTTCCGAGCTTATTTTTCTATCTATGTACCACTATTTTTTTCGTTATCGCATAACCGTTATCTACCAATTTAAGCAAATACAAACCATCAGAATAGTTAGAGAGATCTAACGTTTTTTCAAATCCCAATTGTTCTGTGTCGGTAATGACTTCATGGTAAATGGCTTTTCCTGAAAGATCATACAAGGTAATGTTTGAAACTTTCAATTTACCAGAAATCTTGACATTTAAACTACCAGAAGTAGGATTAGGATAGACCAAAAATTCAAAAGGCTCAGCGTCTTCTGGGGTTTCATCAGTAACAGAACAATCCTGAACAGTGACCAATACTTCTGCGGTATCATAATCCAAATCATTGTAAACCGTCACTGAATATTCAGTAGTTTCTGAAGGCGACACTGTAATACTTGGAGTCGTTTCTCCGGTGTTCCATAAAAATTCATCTCCTCCAGAAGCAGTAAGAGTTACGGATTCATTTAAGCAAATACTTTGATTATCCCCAGCAAATGCAACAACCTGTGGAACAACGTTTACAGTGATATCTTTTGTGTCAGAACAATCCTGAATATAGCCGGTAACTGAAAAAGTGGTTGTTTCATCAGGATTAACGGCAATGTTGGCTAGTGTTGCTCCATTATTCCATTCATATCTGTTTGCACCAGTTGCTGATAACGTCACATATTCTCCTTGCAAAATTGTAACATCTTCCCCATTGGTTATATGAACGACAGGATTAGGGTTGACATGCACTGTTACCTCATCTGTAATTTCTGCAGCTGAAGTATATGCAACTACAGAATAAGTTGTTGTAGAATTTGGATTAACATTAATACTTTGTGTTGTTTCACCTGTACTCCACAAATAGGTATCCCCACCATTTGCAGTTAATGTTACACCATATCCAGAACATGTTGTTTTATCAAATCCTGCATTTCCAGGGAAAGAACTGCCATTAGCTACTGTAATTGTGACTGAAGCTGTCGTTTGACAACCATTAGTATTTGTTCCAGTTACAGTGTAAGTTGTAGTTTCTGTTGGAAATAGTAATACAAAATGTCCTGTTTGACCAGTACTCCAACTGTAAGAATTTGCTCCAAATGCATATAAAATAACTATTTGACCTGAATTTATTGTAAAATCAGGGCTTACGTAAAGTACTGGAGCAGCATTTACACTAACCGTTACCTCGTCCGTATCGGAATTGGTTCCCGTGGCATCAAATGCTGTAACAGTATATGTAGTCGTTGCATCTGGACTCACTGTGATGCTCGCTGTAGTCTCGCCTGTGCTCCATTCATAAGTGGAACCTCCCGTAGCCGAAAGGGTCGTGCTGCTTCCCTCACATATGGAGACATCTGCTCCTGCGTCAGCTGTTACGTCGTTGCCAGTCAATACTGTTACGGACACTATATCCGACCTGCTACAGCCGTTGTCATTCGTCCCAATGACTGTATACGAGGTTGTGCTAACAGGACTGACAGTGATGCTTGGAGTCGTTTCACCCGTACTCCATTGGTACGAATTCCCTCCGGTCGCGGTCAAGGTCACACTTTCACCTAGATTGATGGTAACGTTTGCTCCTGCATCTATGCTAGGCAATGGGTTGACAGTTACCGTCACATCGTCGGTGGCGGTACATCCGTTTTGCGTCACTTCCACTGTGTAGGTCCTGGTATTGCCCGGGTTCACGGTTATGCTGGCCGTGGTCGCTCCTGTTTCCCAAAGATATGTGTCTCCGCCACTGGCAGTCAACGTAACACTAGTACCTCTACAGGTGGATACATCGTTACCTGCGTTGGCAATCGGTGTTGGATTAACAGTTACCATCACCTCGTCAGTATCGGAATTGGTTCCCGTGGCATCAAATGCTGTAACAGTTGTGCTAACAGGACTGACAGTGATGCTTGAGTCGTTTCACCCGTACTCCATTGGTACGAATTCCCTCCGGTCGCGGTCAAGGTCACACTTTCACCTAGATTGATGGTAACGTTTGCTCCTGCATCTATGCTAGGCAATGGGTTGACAGTTACCGTCACATCGTCGGTGGCGGTACATCCGTTTTGCGTCACTTCCACTGTGTAGGTCCTGGTATTGCCCGGGTTCACGGTTATGCTGGCCGTGGTCGCTCCTGTTTCCCAAAGATATGTGTCTCCGCCACTGGCAGTCAACGTAACACTAGTACCTCTACAGGTGGATACATCGTTACCTGCGTTGGCAATCGGTGTTGGATTAACAGTTACCATCACCTCGTCAGTATCGGAATTGGTTCCCGTGGCATCAAATGCTGTAACAGTATATGTAGTCGTTGCATCTGGGCTTACCGTGATGCTCGCTGTCGTTTCTCCTGTGCTCCATTCATAGGTTGAACCTCCCGTGGCCGTCAGGGTGGCACTGCTGCCCTCGCATATGGAGACATCCGCTCCTGCATTGGCGGTCACACTTGTATCGATTACTGTAACCGTGACCGTATCCGTCGCGTCACATCCATTCGAGGTTCCCGTCACTGTGTAGGTCGTTGTAGAGGATGGACTCACATCGATACTGGCAGTGGTCGCTCCAGTATTCCATTGGTACGAATTCCCTCCGGTCGCGCTCAAGGTCACGCTATCTCCAAGGTTGAGGGTAACGTTTGCTCCTGCATCTATGCCAGGCAATGGGTTGACAGTTACCGTCACATCGTCGGTGGCGGTACATCCGTTTTGCGTCACTTCCACTGTGTAGGTCCTGGTATTGCCTGGATTCACGGTTATGCTGGCTGTGGTCGCTCCTGTTTCCCAAAGATAAGTGTCTCCGCCACTGGCGGTCAACGTAACACTAGTACCTCTACAAGTGGATACATCGTTACCTGCGTTGGCAATCGGTGTTGGATTAACAGTTACTGTAACATCGTCCATATCGGAATTGGTTCCCGTGGCATCAAATGCCGTAACAGTGTATGTAGTTGTTGCATCTGGGCTTACCGTGATGCTCGCTGTCGTTTCTCCTGTGCTCCATTCATAGGTTGAACCTCCCGTGGCCGTCAGGGTGGCACTGCTGCCCTCGCATATGGAGACATCCGCTCCTGCATGGGCGGTCACACTTGTATCGATTACCGTAACCGTGACCGTATCCGTCGCGTCACATCCATTCGAGGTTCCCGTCACTGTGTAGGTCGTTGTAGAGGATGGACTCACATCGATACTGGCAGTGGTCGCTCCAGTATTCCATTGGTACGAATCCCCTCCAGTCGCAGATAAGGTTGTGCTCTCGCCAAGGTTGATGGTAACGTTTGCTCCTGCATCTATGCCAGGCAATGGGTTGACAGTTACCGTCACATCGTCTGTATCAGAGTTTATTCCTAAAAGACCAAAAGCCGTAACAGTATACGTTGTAGTTGTGTTTGGACTGACTGTAATGCTTTCTGTAGTTGCTCCAGTGCTCCATTGATAGTTGAAACCTCCCGTAGCGGTTAAAGTGGTGCTGCCTCCTTCACAAATACTTACATCATTGCCAGCGTTGGCATTAACATTCGTATCAATCAAAAATACTGTTACAGAGTCTGTGTCTTCACAGCCATTTGTTGTACCAGTTACAGTATAAGTAGTTATCGATAATGGACTGACATTTATACTTTGAGATGTGGAACCTGTACTCCACAAATAACTATTAGCACCTGTGGCTGTTAAGGTTACGCTAGTTCCAACTGTAATTGTTACATCAAGACCTGCGTTTACATTCGGAATAGGATTAACGGTCACCGTCACATCGTCAGTATCGGAATTGTTTCCTGTAGCATCAAAAGCTGTTACAGTGTAAGTTGTGGTAGTATTTGGGCTAACAGTTATGCTTGCAGTGGTTGCTCCAGTGCTCCATTGGTAGGTGGAACCTCCTGTTGCAGTTAGAGTTGTACCAGAACCTTGACAAATTGAAACATCTTGTCCTGCATCAGCAGTAATTCCAGTTACCCCTAAAGTCATACCATTCAAATAATACTCAAGATTTGTGTAACCATCTGCCTGAACAATATTTCTATCACTGGCATTATTAGGATTTAGACCATTAGCTATTTCCCATGTATTCGGCATCCCGTCATTGTCACTATCTGCTGGAGCAGTTCCACCATTGATAGTTGGATAAGTGCCACTGGTTGCCAATGTACCATTGCCATTAGTATATAGATTGATAATTCTAGTGTCAACTGCATCACGATTGATGCCACATCCAACTGTACCTAGTATGTCAGCTTCTAAGGCTGAAGCAGAAATAGGGGTAATTCCACTTGAGATATATGGCGTTGTCTTTATATAAGGATTAAATGCGGATGAATATCCTGCGACACCATTAGGATAAATATTACCTGAAATGTACGCATGGGTTTGACTAGGTGTACCTCCACTTTCTTCCGATATACAGGCGTCACTTTGGAAAGATATTTGGCTTGAAAGTTTATATTTGTTATTAACAGAGGTAAATTTTGTTCCTAAATAAGTATTCCCCCCTCTTGAGAAACCATAGTATATATTATTTATAGATTCGTAAGCCAAGGTAGTATTAGAATATGCCTGATTTTCAATGTTTCTTTCACTATTAAAAGCAAATAGATTTCTATAAAAAGTTAAATTGGATGTGTTGATATTGGATAATGAACCATAAGTACATTCCGAAACAATTGAATTTTGCAATGTTACATTCGCTATCGGATTGCTTCCGCTTTGAGATTGTATGGCGAAGTTCTCATCTTTAGCCCAACTAATAGAACAATGATCTATAATAATATTTTGGACCAATGTACCATTTTCAGAAGTGATATTTATACCGTCATAACTACTGCCTTCACCTGCTCCTGGTCTCACACGTAAATATCTACAGATAACATTGCTCCCGGCAAACCGTATTTGGCCACCTTTGACAAGTATTCCATCACCTGGTGCAGTCTGCCCTGCAATGGTCAAGTTACCGTCGTCAGCATAAATGTTAGTACCGGCCAAATCGATGGTACCTCCTACTTCAAAAACCACTGTTCGTGTCCCACTAGCTTCCAAAGCTGCTTTTAAACTACCTGAACCGCTAGCATTAAGGTTGGTTACCTTAATGACACTTCCACCTCGACCTCCGGTTGCATGTTTACCAAAACCTGCGGCTGTTGGAAATGCCAGTTGCTGAGAATAAAGAGAATAACTAGAAAATAAGAGTACAAAGAGTATTAAATTTTTTTGAAAAAAACTGAGTGAGCAAGTCTTGGCAATGCATAAGACATGCAATAGGGCATTGGGGGATTTCATTTGCTATTAATTTTGGGGCAATTTTAATTATGCTATTAATTTTGGGTACAATATTGTTTTGCTATTTATTTTTGTTACTATAACTGTTTAATTTTATTTATTTGTTTTGAACGAATCTATGCAATAAAAATGAAAATATACGATAAAATTACTTATTATTCGATTAAATGTATATAATTTGTAATTATTTACTTACAATAATATGCTTTTCAACATAAAAAAAATTACATTTATCAGTAAAGTCTGACAAGTGTAATGGCATGTAACATAAGTAGATACGAGTGGTTTTAAGTTTTGGATGTCGTTAACATATATTTAACATATTTATTTCAAAAACTTGTATTTTACGTAAAAATTGCCCTACTTTAATCGAAGTTTTATACCACTTCATCAGAAATTTTAAAAGCGGCAAATATCAAAGAGAATCTTTTGACTTAAATGAAATTAATCTTCCTTGTGTAACAAACTAATTATTAAAATGGAGATGGATTTTCACCTTTAAAAAATTACACTACATCTATTGATTATCACATTATCAAATTTTTCTTTATAATATTGCGGTCAATTAAAATCTTAAAATAATAAATTGATCTTCAAGTATATTTTAAACCTCAAACCAATAAGCCATTGATTTCTAAAGAGAGTTTATTGCAAGGGATTAAAAAAGGATTCACTAACACGATGATTACTAATGTGATTATTGTGGGAGTAGTTACTTTATTTGTCAAAGGTTTAGGGTTTGCAAAAGAAATAGTCATTGCAGACAATTTCGGGCTTTCAGAACTCTTGGATACCTTTTATGTGGCAGTGCTTATACCAAGCTTTATGAGCAATGTGTTTTTGGGAGGTTTTAAAAGTGTTTTTATCCCAAATTATGTTTTTGAACTACAAACAGGCAAACAGATGGGCTCTTTTCAGAGTACCTGTTTCTTAGTGACCTTGGGTGTTTCTGTCTTTTTTTGTTTAGTCGCCATATTGGGCACTGATGTTTATCTGGAATTTTTTTTTAAAGGCCATACACCTGAATATTATGCATTGGTGAAAATGCAATTTTACATTATTATTCCCGCTATCATATTTTGGGGTCTTTCTTCAATGATGACCGGACTTTTGAATATCGATGAAGAATTTATGTACTCATCAATGGCTCCTCTATTTATAGCTATTGCAATGATTATCTGTGTACTTTTCTTTAAAGATGAATTGGGTAATGCTGTTCTATCCGCTGGAATGTTAATAGGCAGTATTGCTGGATTTTTGTTTTTATTGGTTGTATCGCTAAAACGAAAAATCATAAGCTTGGCAAAACCAGATTTTGTTTCAGATAATATACGAGAACTTTTTTTGCAATTGCCTGCTAAAATTGCCGCCAATATTTTAAGTGGTGCCAATGAAATAGTGGATCAGTATTTTGCGGCCACATTGATTGTAGGCTCTATTGCAGCATTAAATTATGGTGTAAAAATACCGATGTTTACTATAGGAATTGTTACCATAGCCTTAGGCAATGTTCTATTGCCCTATTTTTCTAAAAAAGTATCGGAAAATCGCGAAAAAGCTTTTGATGAATTAAGAAGAATCTTAAAATTTGTCATTATCGGTAGTAGTGTAGTTGCATTGTTTCTGGTCATGATATCATCACCTTTGGTAAAATTGATTTTTGAGCATAATGCATTCAAAAGCTCTGATACGGTTATTGTATCCAGGATACAACAAATGTACTTATTGCAGATTCCTGCCTACATCGCAACTATTTTAATGGTTCGGTTTTTAGAATCCATCAATAAAAATAGTTTTATGGTATTGGCAGCCTTGATCAATTTGAGTTTGAACATCTTATTCAATTATTTACTTATTAAAAGTATGGGAGTTTATGGCCTGGCTTTGGCTACCTCTTTAGTTGCTATTATTGACGGTCTCATTTTATACTTCTACATCAATCATTTGAACAAGTTAAATGTTTAATATTGTATTTTAAATTCCAATTTCCTTAATGAAGTTATTTAGATACTTACTTTTAATTCTTCTTGTGTGCAACGTCCCAAGCATTGTGCAACTTGGTTATGGAGATTTGGCCGGAAGCCTTTTGAGTTACGCCACATTTGGATTATTGATGATTTTCTATTTTTTGTCCAAAAAACATGCTTTGGCATGGCCGTTTGTCATATTTGCTATTATATATTTTTCAATAGCTGGTCTAGTAAATGTTTTTGATGAGCAATTGTACTTTATCGACTTTATAAAATACCTCATTATCATTGTGTGTGGTGGAGAACTCGCAAGAAGTCTTTCTGCAAAAGAAATGTATGTGGCATTTGTCATCGGGTCGGCCAGCATTCTTATCCATTCAGCTTTTTTCCCTGATGATTATGGCAGGTATAGTGGGTTTTATCTAAATGCAAATGCAGCTGGTTTTGCATGCTTATTAGGAGTGGCACTCTCCTATTCGATAAAAAAGGAATTATGGAAAAATTTGGGATTGGCCTTTTGTACTTTCTGTGGCATATTGACTTTTTCACGTACATTCTTTCTATTGTGGTTTCTCTTGGTAGTCATATCTATTTTTCAGAATAAAAAAAACTTCAAAATTTTTGGTTTGGGAGTTGGGGTCATCCTTTTGTTTTTAAGTCTGGCTGCAATACTTCAAGTAAATGATACACGGTTTTCCATTTTTGAAGCCATGTTTACCCAAGGGGTTGTCAGCAAATCTGTCGAAGCAGATTCAAGAACCGAAACATGGTCTTTATATTATGACAAAGTTTATGATTCACCTTTTGTGGGCAATGGATATCTTTCCTTTACCAGTGATAATCTCCATGCCGAAGGTGCCCATAACAATTATTTAAGGATTATAGGAGAAGCTGGCATATTGCCCTTTCTATTATTTACCGGAATCATGTTATACCTTTTGATTAAAAGTGTTCAATACTTTAAAACTGAACCTTGGTTATTCCTGTTGGCGGTATCCATCTTTTCGGTAAATTTGACTAACCATAATTTCGACACTTTACAGTATATCACTTTGATTACGTTGTGGCTATACTTTAAGCTCCATGAAAATAAAGTACAAACCTTTGAACCTTAATAGCTTTTGTATGTATTTAGATATAAGATTTAATTTTTCTTTATTGCTATCATTTCAACGGTTTTTTAAAAATTACACCCCTTTTATTTTTTAAATTTGTACCATTATTATACTATTGTGCTGAACCAACTAAAAGGAAAAAAATGAGTTTGCTTTTTTTTAAGCAGAATTTTAATATTAAAAAAACCAATAAGATTCTGTTTTCATTGATTTCGCTTGATATCCTCTTTATTCTTCTCCATATTCTATTTATCTATCTCATATTTATAAGAGTTCAGTTTAATTGGTCTATTGGGAATGACTTCATGGTCAATAATGATGGTAGTTATCCAGAAATCTTCCAATATATTAAATTTGCCTGCATTAGTTTAATTCTACTTTATTTTGTTATCAAAGGAAAAGGGATTGGCTATATATCTTGGTGTGTCCTGTACGTATTACTATTACTTGATGACTCCATGCAGTTTCATGAACGGTTTGGCACGTGGGTGTCTGAAAAGTTTCATTATGCACCACATTTGGGCCTAAGGGCACAAGATTTTGGGGAACTCACTTATGATGTGCTTTTCGGAACCTTTTTTATTGTATTTATTGCTATAGGATATTACTATGGAGATAAAGTTTATAGAAAAATAAACATTGACCTTTTTTTACTATTCTGCTTTTTACTTTTTTTTGGGGTTGGAGTTGATATGATAGATGAATTATTTGAAGACAATCGTTGGTCCATTTTGTTTTTTAACCTTTTTGAAGACGGAGGCGAAATGATAGCCTTGAGTACCATTGTATGGTATTTCTGTTTCTTGGTTATTAAACCAGACAATCACGATACCTACTTACACGAATATTTCTTCAAAAGAAAAACACGCAAATTTAAAAAATAGTTCAATCTTTCATTCCCATAGAGCTTGAAAACCCCAAAAAAATGGAGAAGAAAAAGCTGCGAATAGGTTTACTTATCGATTCATATACAATTCCGATGTGGGTTTATGAAATGGTGCAAACCATCCAAAATTCTAGCCATTCAGAGATTGTACTTTTGATAAAAAAAGAAGTAGAAGACCAAAATTTGTCTGTAAAATCAGAACGTGCCAATTCATTGTTATCTCTATATCAAAAATGGGACAAAGCACGTTTCAAGCCTTCTCCTGATGCCTTTGAGCCAAAGAAAATAAAAGATATTGTTGAATGCCCGACACTTAATGTGAGACCGGAATTGTTGGATTCTAAAGACGTTCTTCAAGAACAGGACATCACTACAATTACTTCCCACTCTCTTGATATTTTGGTAAAGCTTGGCTTTAATGATTTATATGGATCTGTATTCGAAAGTTCCAAATACGGAATTTGGGGCTATCATCATGGAAATTTTGAAACACATAGAGGTGCGGTTTCTGGAGTGTGGGAAATATTGGAAAATTGGGATGAAACACGTGCTGTGTTGCTACAGTTGTCTGAAAACAACGAAGATAGCATAAAAATCCATGAAGCCTTTTATTCTACCGATCATGTAAGTATGAGCCGTAACAAAAATGTTTTATACTATAACTCTGCAACTATGCTTCCCAGAAAATTGGAAGAGTTGTATCGATTGGGAGATAAGGCTTTTTTTGACAAAATTAAAAAACAAGCGACCCAACCCTTATTTTATTCAAATAAGGAATTTAAGTCTCCAACCAATATACAGTTAATTAAAGGTATTTATCACAATTGGAAGCGTGCCATTGGAGGAATGATTTCAAGAAAATTTCATGTTTCGCAATGGATTATTTTATTCAAATTGGAAAAAACCGAAAAGCCATCAAAATCTTTCCATGACTTTAAAAGGATGTTACCTCCAAAAGATCGTTTTTGGGCTGATCCTTTTGTAATTGAAAAGAATGGTATCTATTACATTTTTTTGGAAGAATTGATATATTCAGAAAATAAAGGCAAAATAGCAGTGATAGAAATGGACCAAGACGGAAATTATACACATCCAAAAATAGTTCTTGAAAGACCTTATCACCTTTCGTACCCTTTCTTGATTGAAGAGGACGGAGTATTATACATGCTGCCGGAAACTGAACAAAATAACACCATCGAGCTGTACAAATGTATTGAATTCCCTCATGTGTGGGAATTACAAGAAGTATTGATTGACAACATAATGGCTGTGGATGCCACCATTTACAAAAAAGACGACAAATTTTGGCTGTTTACTAATGCTAAAGAATATTTGGGAACTAAAATCGCCAATGAATTGATGCTGTTTTCCTCAGATTCTCTTTTAAATGGTACATGGACTCCTCATCCCCAAAACCCAATCGCCATTGACCATCATTTTGCAAGACCTGCCGGCAATATCTTTAATTACGAAGGAAGGGTGTTTAGACCTGCCCAAAATTGTTCCAAACATTATGGTTATGGCATGCAGATTATGGAAATTATAACTTTGAATGAAACCGAATATGATGAACGTCCCATACAATCCATCTATCCCAATTGGGAAAAAGATATAGAATCCGTACACACATTGAATTTCAATGGTAAGTTAACGGTCATAGATGCAGTTATAAAGAGAAGAAAATAAGGGCATCATTAACAAGGAAGCGTTTATAATCATTAAAGTAATATAGTATATATGAAGCAGAAAATTGCTTTCCTAATATATGACATATCAGCTTTGGGAGGTGCAGAACGAGTGGTAACGGCGTTGGCAAATTATTTTACGGATTACTATGAAGTAACCATCATATCCATTTTAAAAGCAGAACCATTTTATCCTTTGCATAAAAAGGTTAAAATTATTTATTGCAGAGAAAATGAGGTGGTTAAGTCCAATCCTTTTTTGTTTATTAAAAACAATTTCAGCCTGTACCAACAAATCAAACGAAAATTAGAAGGTGAGAAAATCAATCTTTTGATATGCTTTATGACAGCCTCCAACGTTTTTGGTTCGTTGGCTGCAAAATCGTTGGGTATTCCTTGCATCATTTCTGAAAGAACCAATCCTATTACTGACAACACCAACTTTGCCTGGAGAAAATTAAAATCATTCGCATATCCAAAGGCAGATGTGGTGGTTGTCCAGTCACCATTGATCAAAGAGTTTTATGAAACTATGACCAGAACTGAAAAAATAATCATTCTTCCAAATCCACTTTCAAATGAACTCACCGATTCAAAAGTTGGGTCTTTAAAAAAGGAAAATATTGTATTGAATGTTGGAAGGTTAATCAGAAGCAAAAATCAAGATTTGCTGATTAGAGCCTTTGCAAATATTAATCATAAAGATTGGAAACTTGTTTTTTTAGGAGATGGTCCCTTACTTTCAGAATTTCAGGGCTTGGCGGCAGATTTACAGATTTCTGACAAGGTCATTTTCGTAGGTAAAACAGATGATGTAGCTTCTTATTACAACACATCAAAAATATTTGCCTTTACTTCAAAGTATGAAGGATTTCCAAACGCACTTATCGAAGCTATGTATTTTGAGTTGGCTTGCATCTCTACTGATTGTCCTTCTGGCCCCGCAGAAATGATTCATCACAATGAGAATGGTTATTTAATTGATATAGGGGACCAAAAAAATTTAGAAATCCATTTAAACACATTAATGAACAATGACGCATTGTGCAAATCCATCGGGAAAAAGGGGTTCGATACTGCTTCTCATTATGAGTTAGCTAAAGTCGCCACCAAATGGAAATCCATAATTGAAAATTTGTTGAAAGCCTAATTGTCAGATTCAACCTTAAAAAAACACATCACAACCAAGATTCATTAAGGATAGAATTTTTCTTCGTACTATTATGTGCTGAAAGGAACGATGGATAAAAGTACTTTGAATGTTTATCTTTATCTAAAAATCCAATATCAAAATCAATCAAAAAAACTTCCAAAGGAAGATATGCCAAAAAAATTTTTGTATGTGCGGAATTTACGGAACCACCATAAGATATACTGAACTACAGATAAAGGAAAAACTACAGCGAACCGCCTTTAGAGGACCTGACAAGATGGGATTTCAGTTTTATCAAAATGAACTACAACCTGTTATTTTTGGACATAATCGTCTTTCCATCATTGATTTAGACCCACGTTCCAATCAACCGTTCAACTATGAAAATCATGTCCATATAGTATTTAATGGCGAAATCTATAATTTCAAATCGATTAAAGAAACCCTTCTGAAGAAAGGTTATAAATTCCATACCACAAGTGATACCGAAGTAATGTGCGCTGCTTACTTGGAATATGGCCAAGATTGTGTTCAACATTTCAATGGAATGTTTGCCTTTGTGATTTATGATGAAAAAAAGCAGCGATTTTTTGGTGCAAGAGACCGATTGGGCAAAAAACCATTTTATTATTATCATAATGGAAGACATTTTGAGTTTTCAAGTCAAATTTCGTCCATTCAACTCTTTCAGTCCAATCTAACCATATCAAGAGAAGCCATAGCTTATTATCTGGCTTGGGGAGTAATTCCAGATCCACAGAGTATATTTAACGAAGTAAAAAAACTGGAGGCAGGTTATTCGTTTACTTTCGACTTGTCAACAGGAAACTTCACAAGCAAAAGCTATTGGAATATTGACTATAAGGGAAAACATTCATTCAAAGGGACGTATAATGATGCAAAAACGGAACTCAACAAAATTCTTTTAGATGCAGTTAGCACAAGACTTTTTGCAGATGTGCCTGTGGGCGTATTTCTTTCTGGAGGCATCGATTCATCATTGATATCCACAATTGCAACCAAAACCACAAGTTCTAAAATAAAAACTTTTTCGGTAAAGTTCAAGGAGGAAGGATTTGATGAAAGTATGTATGCACAACAAGTTGCCAATCATTTACAAACGGATCATCATGTTATTGAATGTAATTATACTGAAGGCATTGACCTCATCAAAAATTTCTGCCACTATTTTGATGAGCCTTTTGCGGATGCTTCAGCAATTCCATCCATGTTGTTGGCAAAATATACAAGAAAGCAAGTTACTGTTGCACTTTCTGGCGATGGAGGCGATGAGAGTTTCATTGGCTATCAGCGCTACAATTGGATAAAGAAAGGAGAAAAAACTTATAACGTTCTACCCTATTCTTTAAGAATACTAGGTTCCAATATACTAAAACTCTCTCCAAAATACAGACATAAGATATTGGCCAAGATGTTGGGCTTCAAAAACATTAATGAATTGTATTTAACTTCCTTGTCTGAAGCTGATTTAAGTTGGATTACAACCGATATTGACACCAATGCTATAGAGAATCTCAAATATTTGGAACATAAAGAGAAAAATTTATTTGAGCGTATTTCCGATTTTGACATTAAAACCTATCTCAACTGGGATATCAATACGAAGGTGGATAGAGCTACCATGGCATATTCATTGGAAGCTCGTGCGCCACTTATGGATCATCGAGTAGTTGATTTTGCACGCTCTTTGCCAACAGAGTTTAAATTTCACGAAGGCAACCAAAAAAGAATTTTAAAAGATATTTTATTTGAATCTGTACCAGAATCGATTTTCAACAGGCCAAAGGCTGGTTTTACGATGCCTTTTGCACGTTGGTTTAAAGAGGATTTAAAAGAGTATGTCTTAAGTGAATTGAATATGGATGCCTTGAAATCAATACCTTGCATCGATATTACAAAAGTAAAATCCATGATCAATCAACATATGAACGGTTCTTGGAATCATTATCCACAAATTTGGAAATTATTGGTGTTAAAACAATGGTTGGATAATAATGGGAAAGGATTACCAATTCGATAAGTGTATCATGCGTTTTAAAAGCTCACATCTGAACAATAAAAATTTGAACAAATAAATATGTGTGGAATTTACGGCACAACACTACCATATAGTGAACAGCAAATAAAGGAAAAACTTAAGCGAACTGCTTTCAGGGGACCAGATAAGATGGGCTGGAAATTTTACTCACAAGAGCAGCCAGTCATCTTGGGACACAACAGGCTTTCCATCATTGACTTAGATCCGCGATCTGACCAACCTTTCACGTATTATGACCACATCCATATTGTCTTTAATGGAGAAATCTATAATTTTAAATCCGTTAAAGAAACCTTGAGTAAAAAAGGGTATCACTTCCATACCACAAGTGATACTGAAGTGATCTGCGCTGCTTATTTGGAATATGGTCACGATTGCGTACACCATTTCACAGGCATGTTTTCGTTTGTGATTTATGATGAAAAAAAACAGCAATTTTTTGGAGCAAGAGATCGCTTGGGGAAAAAACCATTCTATTATTTTCACAATGGGAGGGATTTTGAATTTGCAAGTCAATTGTCTTCCATACAGATGTTTCATACAGACTTGACAATTTCATCAAAAGCCATTGCCTATTATTTTGCATGGGGAACCATTCCAGATCCACAATCAATTTTCAATGAAATCAAAAAATTGCATGCTGGCCACAGTTTTACCTTTGATCTGGTAACAGGAAATTTTAGAACCAAACAATACTGGGACATCGATTATGAAGGGAAAAAACCGTTTAATGGAAGTTATGCAGAAGCTCAAACGGAGCTAAAAACCATTTTATCGGAAGCGGTCTCCAGTAGACTCTTTGCAGATGTTCCCGTAGGTGTCTTTCTTTCTGGAGGTGTAGATTCTTCATTGGTTACCGCTATCGCATCTGAAACATCCTCGACCAAAGTCAAGACTTTTTCCGTAAAATTCAATGAAAAAGGATTTGATGAAAGTGTGTATGCCCATAAAGTTGCCAATCATTTAAAAACCGATCATCATGTCATCGAATGCAATTATGAAGAAGGCAAAGACCTCATTGAGAATTTTAGCCATTATTATGACGAACCCTTTTCCGATTCGTCCGCAATTCCATCCATGTTATTGGCAAAATACACAAGACAACAAGTCACAGTTGCACTTTCTGGTGATGGCGGTGATGAAGGTTTTATAGGTTACCATCGTTATAATTGGGCAAAGAAAGGTGGTCGACTGTATGTGTTGCCTCATGGTATCCGCAAAATTGGTGGAAAATTACTGGGCCTTGCCCCACATTATCGAATCAAGATTATTGCACAAGCACTCTCATTTAAGGATGAAAACGAAGTCTATCTGGCATCAAAAATTGGTTTTGATAATTCATGGTTCCGAACCAATGTCAATTACAAGGATGTAGAAGAATTAAAATATTTACAACATCAGCACAAAAATCTTTTTGAACGAATTTCCGATTTTGATACAAAGACCTATCTTAATTGGGATATTAACACCAAAGTTGACAGGGCAACCATGGCTTTTTCACTTGAAGCCCGTGCCCCTTTGTTGGATCATCATGTAATAGATTTTGCCAATTCGCTGCCTACAGAATTTAAATTCCATAAAGGTAATCAAAAACGAATTTTGAAGGATATTCTTTATAAATCAGTCCCAAAAGAAATTTTTGACCGACCAAAAGCCGGGTTTACAATGCCATTTCAACGCTGGTTCCGTGAAGATTTGAAAGAATTTGTCATGAGCGAACTTAATGATGAAGGGTTAAAATCTATTCCGTTTATAGATGTAGAGAAAACTCAATTCATGATCCATCAACACATGGATGGAACCTGGAATCGATATCCCTTGATCTGGAAATTGTTGGTCCTCAAACAATGGCTGAATATCAACGGAAAAAACTTTTCAATTGAATAGCATGCCCAAATTCAAAATCATGTTTGTATTGCCTTCATTGGTAGCTGGAGGAGCAGAAAGGGTGTTGTCCTTTGTGGCACAACACATTGACAAAAATGTGTTTGATGTGACATTAGTCATAATTGGTTTTGAAAAAGACAGAGCATATAGTACGGAAGGAGTTAATACCGTTTACTTCAATAAAAGTCGGATGTTGTCTGGGATTCCACAACTTTTTAGCTACATAAGAAAAAATAAGCCACACCTTATTGTAAGCTGTATGAATCATGTAAATATTCCTGTGGCATTGATACTTTTGATTTTTCCAAAAATTAAATTAGTCACAAGAGAAGCCAATATGAAAAAAATTACTGCCATTTATCATGGCGAAAATAAGTTTTGGCTTTATAAAAAACTCTTGAATATATCGTATCGCAAAACTTCAAAAATCATTTGTCAATCAAAGGATATGGCTGATGAAATGGTAACTGAATACTTTATCAGCCCATCAAAACTTTGCGTGATAAACAATCCGATTTCTGACGGCTTTAAAGTGAAAAAACAAATGAAACCTCGTGAAATTCCACATTATATCACCGTAGGACGATTGCATGCCGAAAAAGGACACGAACGTATTTTACACGCGTTGTCTCAACTGAAATTCCCTTTTCACTATACAATTATAGGCACAGGGGAAGCTTTAGAGTCTATTCAGCAAACCGTTAAACGTTTGAACATGGAATCAAAAGTCAAATTTATTCCTTACACAGATAAAGTTCCGGAATATCTAAGAGAAAGTGATTTGTTTTTACAGGGATCGTTTGCCGAAGGCTTTCCAAATGCATTATTGGAAAGCTGCGCTGTGGGCACTCCTGCCCTAGCCTACAAAGCGCCTGGCGGCACCAATGAAATTCTTGAGAATGGTATCAATGGGTTTATGGCAACCGACGACACCGATTTTGTGAATTATTTGAATATCATCCAAAGTGACACCATATTTGAAACATCTGTAGTGAGTAATTCTACTCATAAAAAATTTGATAAAAAGCACATTATCAAAAAGTATGAAAATGTATTTTTGAATGTCTTAAGGTAACGTATTACAAATGTCCGACAAACCAAAACTTTCCATATTGACCATTGATTTAGGAATGGGTGGAGCCCAACGCTTCATTAGCTTGCTGTTGCCAAAATTGATCCATGATTTTGAAGTGACTTTGGTACTTTTTGTGGACTACATCCATTTTGAAATTCCTAAAGATGTTAAATTAGTGGTTTTGAATCCTGAATTAAAAAGTCGCAAGTCTTACTTTGTTAAGATTAAGAATGCTTTTAATCTTTATCATAAATACAAAAAACTTATTAAGACAGAAAGGATAGATATTTCTCTTTCATTATTGCCTGTACCAAACATTATCAACAGTTTTTTGGCAATGTCCAACAAAAAAGTCAAAACAGTGATCAGCGAACGGTGTTTTGCTTCAGAAATGTACAAAAACAATCGTGTGCAAATGCTATTGGCAAAAATCAGTTTTCCGCTATTATATCATAAAAATGACGTTCTATTTTCTAATTCCGTCTACATAAACGATGATTTAAAACAGAATTTTGGAGTAAAGATGCCTATGCACGTCATCTATAATCCTATTGAAACCAATCCTGGTTTTAGAATTGATCAGGATAATATTCATGATACAAATCCATTAAAAATCATCAATACTGGACGTATTTATGATGCCAAAAACCAAAAACTGATTTTGGATGCCATGGCGCTTTCGGAGAAAGGTGAATACTTTTTGACCATTCTAGGTAATGGAGAATTACAGGAAACCTTGCAATCAGAAGCTGAAAATTTAGGACTCGCAGCATTTATGGATTTAAAAGGAAAAGTAAGCGATGTAAAAAATCATTTACTTGCGAATGATTGTTTTATCTTGTCTTCAAATAATGAAGGATTTCCAAACGCTTTACTTGAAGCATTATCTTTGGGCCTGCCCAGTATATCAACCAATTGCTTGTCTGGTCCCTTGGAAATGCTCAATGATAATGAGCCAGTAGAAATTCCTGTTGAAGGATTTTATAAAGCCAAATTCGGTATTTTGGTTAATGTGGGTGATGCGATTGGATTGAACAAGGCAATGGAATTTTTGAAACACAATCCAGAACAAAGACAATTGTATTCAAGATTAGCTTTTGAACGAACTAAAAATTATAATTTGGATACTGTATATATCCAAGTCAAGGAATTATTGATGAATTAAGCGATTAGTTATGTGCGGAATCAATGGAATCATTTATAAAACAAGGGTTGAGGATAGCCTGGCCAAGGGACAACTATCGTTAATGAACGACTTGATCATTCATCGTGGCCCAGATGATGATGGCATTTATATAAAGAATTCTGATAAGCATACCGTCGCAATGGGAATGAGACGTTTGTCCATTATCGATTTGAGTACAGGAAATCAGCCTATGTTCTCTAATGATGGAACTATTGCCATCGTCTTCAATGGTGAAATTTATAATTTTAAAATTCTTCGGGAACAACTAAAGGGTGAAGGCATAAATTTCAAAACGCATTCGGATACCGAAGTCATTCTGAAGTTGTATGAAACTTATGGCACCAAAAGCTTTAGTATGTTTGATGGCATGTTTGGATTCAGCATTCACGACTCCAATGCTAATAAGATATATATAGCACGCGATTTTTTCGGTGAAAAACCGCTCTATTATACTCACACATCTGACCGCTTTTTTTGGGCTTCAGAACTAAAATCCATTATCAATTATCTTCCATCAATACCGCAAATAAGCAAAGATGGATTAAATCTATATTTAAGACTTACCTATATTCCAGCACCATTTACAATTTATGATAGCATCCATAAGTTGGAGGCCAATAGCTTTTTGGAATATGATTTGGAAACTTTTGATTTCAAAATCCAGAGCATCCACGACACCAAAAACACAAAAAAAGCCGACATTTCGTTTGAAAAAGCAAAAGAGGAAGTAAAAGAACGTGTCTACAAAAGTGTTGAAAGCCGCTCTATATCTGATGTCCCGTTAGGTACTTTCCTTTCAGGTGGTGTAGATTCTTCGATTGTATCCTATTGTTTGGCAGATATGACGGACTCTAAAATCGAAACGTTTTCAATTGGATTTGAGAAAAAATCCTATGATGAAACTGATAAGTCAAGGGTTATGGCACAACTCATCAATAGCAACCACCATGAATTTATTATCAGCGAAAACGATTTGACAAATTCTATTGACAATATCCTATTAAACTTTGATGAACCTTTTGCAGATTCGTCTTCACTTCCAACCTATTTGGTTTCAAACAAAACAAAGGAGCATGTAAAAGTTGCCCTCACGGGTGATGGTGGTGATGAGGTTTTTGGAGGCTATAACAAATATTATATAGGAAAATTGAACAATAAATACACCTCTATTGTTCCTAAATTTTTACATGATCCCATTGCCAATGCATCCGATTCGTTACTTAAACGTAAAGATGATAATAGGGGTTATAAATACAAGATAAATAAGCTTTTAAAAGCAATTGATTATACCCATGAGTATTATTGGGATATCATTTCTTTGGGTTTCCAGATTGGAGATATCAATCGGTTATTAAATCCAGAATTTCAAAAACCAAATCCGTTCGATTATTTTAAAAATAAGACCGCAATCCCAAATCCTAAATCTCTGAACGATTTTAGGACCATCGATAGACACATCAGTTTGGAAGGCGATATGCTTGTCAAGGTCGATAGAACCAGTATGCTCAATTCATTGGAATGCAGGGCGCCATTCTTAAATCGTGAATTGTTTGAATTCACAATGAGTTTACCAGAAGATTTTTTACTCAACAAATGGAGCAAAAAGCATATTTTGAAGGAATCCTTTAAATACGCTTTTCCACAGGGTTTTCTCGAAAAATCAAAACATGGTTTTGGTGTTCCCGTTGGTGATTGGCTTCGTGATGGACTTAAAAAAGAGCTTTTGAGCTATATTGATGGTTCATTTTTAAAAAAACAAGGCGTATTCAATATCTCAGCAATGTCAGAGCTTGTTCAGAACCATCTTTCCGGTAAAGAAGATAATACATTTAAGGTGTGGTCTTTTTTCTGTTTTCAGAAATGGTACACACATACTTATAAAGGATTATAATCCAAAAAATAGGACATTGAATTTCAATTGGCATAAAGTTATGGTCATCTACAATTCATAAGAAAAAACGAGCATTACAAAGTTTTTATTTTATCGAATAATACTATTTTCAGATATTTACGCCACAAATCTACACATTGAGCTGTGTATACTAAAAAATGAAATTAACTTACATTAGCATAATGACTAAAAACCTATAATATGTCACAAGAGCTTATTACAAAAATTCAATCTTACTTAGATAAACCGCTTAAAAAAGTGGATACCATAGAAACCATCAATCATGACGATTTCTATAAAAATTATATGTCCAAAAACAAACCTGTAGTGATGACCAAAATGATGGATGATTGGGAAGCAAGCAAAACTTGGTCTCTTGATTTTTTCAAACAGATTGGAAAGGACAAAAACACCTTTATTTCAAAGGGCAATAATTTTCAGGAAGACACCAAATGGGAATATGGTAGTTTTTTGGAATCCATAGAGCGTATAGAAAAATCAAATGATGCTTCGCAAGGTGGCTATTTGATGAATCTTTCCATTTTGAGTATGTTTCCTCAATTGCGTGACCATGTAGATTTTTCATTGATTTCCAAATTTAAAGTCAGAGACTCTTTATCGTTTTGGATTGGCCCAAAAGGCACTTTAACTGGTTGGCACACTGATCGACTGGCAGATAATATTCTAGCACAAATTAAAGGAAGCAAACTTGTGTTATTGGCAAATCCAAACCAATCAAAATTCATGTATCCTAGTGACAAATACGAACCAGGTTCTCGATTGAGTTCAATTGATATGAAGAATTTTGATGAGGAGAAGTTTCCGTTATTTAAGAAAAATGCCCAAATCATGTATTACGTTTTGGGTCCAAAAGAGATGATATTCATACCAAAACAATGGTGGCATTGTGTGTATGGATTGGAAATTTCAATCAGCTCAAACAATTTCGGTTTCTCAGCATCGGATGATTTTAAACAAAAAGCCAATGAATTCGTAAAAAGGAAACTCCATAATGTTGGACTTTACGGGAAAAATTGTGTTTGCCATTATTACGACGATAATGGAAAAAGGCATAAATACGGTGCGAAAAAATCAAGTTGATTTATTAAATGAAATTTATCCTATTTAAAAATTTCATAGAAACCAACTAAATCAACCAATTGAAAAAACTAATTCGCATAACTACTGTGCCAACCTCCTTAAGAACTCTTTTAAGGGGCCAACACAAATTTATGAACCACCACTTTGAAGTGATTGGAATTTCAAGTGATGGTGAGGCCTTGGAAGAAGTCCAACAAAATGAAGGGATAAGAACGCGTGCCATTGAAATGACACGAACCATTACGCCCTTAAAAGACATTAAAGCCACCTACCAGCTCTACCGGTTTTTCAAAAAAGAACGACCATTTATTGTTCATACACACACACCTAAAGCAGGAACGGTCGGAATGTTAGCTGCGAGGTTGGCTGGAGTTCCACATCGTTTACATACCGTCGCTGGCTTACCACTTTTAGAAGTTAAAGGTGCCAAACGAAGCCTTTTGGACACTGTTGAAAAATTCACATATTCTTGTGCAAGCCATGTTTTGCCCAATTCATTTGGCCTGGAATCCATAATCCTTCAAAACAATTATACTAGTAAATCAAAATTACAGGTTATAGGCAAAGGTAGCTCCAATGGTATCGATACCACACATTATGATTCTTCATTAGTAAGTGATATTGACAAAAGCAAATTAAAAAACCAGCTTAACATAGCCAAAGATGATTTGGTTTTTATATTTGTGGGGCGTTTGGTTAAGGATAAAGGCATCAATGAATTGGTCAAAGCTTTTAATGAACTATCAAAAACAAATAGTAATTGCAAATTAGTATTGGTCGGACCTAAGGAAGATCACCTTGACCCTCTTTTGCCACTAACCGAAGATTTGATACATGCCAATAAAAACATATTAGCTGTTGGACCCATCAAGGATATTCGCCCATACGTTGCGATTTCACATGTTTTGACTTTCCCAAGCTATCGTGAAGGGTTTCCAAATGTGGTACTGCAGGCAAGCTGTATGAATCTCCCATGTATCGTGTCAGACATCAATGGCTGTAATGAAATTATAGAGGATGGTGTCAATGGTATGATTGTACCGGTCAAGGATGAAAAAGCATTGGAGGATGCAATGCAAACATTCATCGACCATCCCGAAAAACGATTGGAAATGTCAAAGCAATCTCGTTCAAGAATCGTGGAACGCTACCAGCAGCAATATGTTTGGAATGAACTTTTGAATTTTTATAAACGTTTGGAGTGAAAGTATATAGCCATTTTTTCAAACCCTTTCTGGACGTTATGGTAGCCTCAATAGCTTTCCTGCTTTTGCTTCCAATATTTTTTGTGGTGCTCGCGGTTTTAATGTTCAAAAACAATGGCAAGCCCTTTTTCTATCAAGAACGACCAGGAAAAAATGGACGCATCTTTAAAATCATCAAGTTTAAGACGATGAACGATAAGACAGATGCAAATGGGGCATTGCTTCCACCTTCGGAACGCTTGACAAAAGCAGGTATTTTTGTGCGGAAATATTCTTTGGATGAAATCCCACAACTGCTCAACGTCATCAAAGGAGATATGAGTTTGATTGGACCTCGACCGTTATTGATTCGGTATTTACCGCGCTATAATGAATTTCAAAAACAACGTCACAATATAAAACCCGGAATCACAGGCTGGGCGCAAGTAAATGGAAGAAATGCCATTAGTTGGGAACAAAAATTTGAATATGACGTTTGGTATGTTCACAACCTTTCATTTTTATTGGATTTAAAAATCATACTTTTGACTATCTATAAAGTTTTCAAAAAGGACGGCATCTACAGTGTGGAAAATGATATCGTCCCTGATTTTATGGGAACACCAACCAACAACAGTGATTATGGCAATTAATATTTTGTTCACATGTGCAGGACGGCGCAATTACCTTATCAACTACTTCAAGGAGGCTTTGAACGGTCGTGGGACAATTTTTGCCGCTGATATGAGCCTGTCAGCGCCAGCAATGGTTGATGCTGATATTGCACTACAGGTGCCTAGCTTTTATGACAAAAATTACATTTCGAACCTTAAAGTCTTGATTGAAACACATCAAATTACTGCGGTCATTTCTTTGAACGATTTGGAATTACCTATCCTCTCAAAACATAAAGATGAATTGGAATCAGTTGGTACTAAAGTCATCATCTCAAATGAACATGTCATAGACATTGCTTTCGACAAAATCAAGACCTTTAATTTTATAAAAAACATTGGGCTTCAGACACCGAAAACCTTCACATTGTTGAAAGAGGCAAAAAATGCAATCGAAAATGACACCTTAAGTTTTCCTTTGGTAGTAAAACCACGCTGGGGAAGTGCATCCATCGGGATAGATTTTCCCGAAAGTATGGATGAACTCGAATTGGCTTTCAAGCTCCAACAGCTCAAACTTAAAAAATCAATACTCAACACTGCAAGCCAGCATGATTTTGAAAATGCCATTCTCATACAGGAAAAAATTGATGGCAAAGAATATGGCATGGACATTTTGAATGATTTTGAAGGTAAGTATGTTGGCACCTTTGTAAGAGAAAAATTGAGTATGCGCTCGGGTGAAACTGATAAAGCAATTTCAGTTATTGACAACCGATTTGAAAAATTGGGGGAAACGATTTCCAAAAATCTAAAACATGTGGGAAATCTTGACTGTGATGTATTTGTAAAAGAAAATCAACTATATGTTTTAGAATTAAATCCCAGATTTGGAGGCGGTTATCCATTTTCACATGAAGCAGGAGTTAATACTCCAGCAATGTATATCGAATGGCTTTTGGGCTCTACCGATATTTCAAAATTCAAAACTTATAACAGCGGATTGGCATTTTCAAAATGCGACAGAATGTTGCAAATACCGAATTTTTAATTGAAAGTGACGCGTTGTGACTTCACTTTGCCCTTTATTATAAATTCTTTATCAGAATTTCTTTTCTTGTAAATGACAACATTTTTTAATGGCTCACTGTTCAAGAACAAAAAGGAATATACAAACACTTTGAGATGATTGTATGTTTGGTTTTGTAGGTCAATGATTTCGTAAGTGGAATCGGAATCAAACCCATCCAAGTCTTCAATTTTAAACTTTTCTACAGCATGGTCATCTTCTTTCTTTTTAATTTTATACAAAAACTTTCGGTACAGTACATTTACGTTTTTCTCCCTCAAATAACGTTTGGTTTCCAAAAATGATTTGACCATCCAAGCCACAAATCTTGCTCGGAGCGATTTGGAATCATATAGCAAATGATAATTGAAATCGTAAACTACATTGCACCATTCATATTTAAAATCAAATTCTCCTTTTGAAAAATCTGCGATTTTGAAATTGTGCTCATAACACCATTCGATGATTTTGACAATGGTGGTCTTACCAATATTGAACTTATAAAAATCTGGGTCAAAAACTGTGATTGCCACAAATACAATCTCTTCTGAATGGATATTCAGCGTTACCGCAATAGGCATGCTCCCATTATATATCACAAAAAGCGAAGCCTTGTTTTCCTTCATCATTGCATAAGAAAACTCACTATGAAATGCCCACTTATCTGGTCTCAAGTGATGATAATTGACTTTCTTTCCGGAAAACCGATCTGACAATAACTCATGAAATTGATGGAATACCACATCAAATTCGTCTTTTGTAATATCATCAGTATAAAATCTATAGTTGATATCAAAACAATGCTCCAACCGCTCTTGACGCGAACGAAGCCCTCTCCTATTTTTGCTGCTAACTCTACTGTTAACATAATCTTGAGCCGTAGGAAATTCTGTAAAATTCAATAAAAACCCTTGGTATTGAAAGATTTCATCGCATCGTAAAGTGGACCGTTTTTCTTCAAAAGGGTCTAAGCCAAAAAATTGAGGTACATCATAAATCAAAAAAACCTTCTTCTTAAAATCCTTTGCTTCATAATTAAGGGAATAATAGATGCCTTTGGTCAGGTTCTTTCCGATATTGACATATAAAGGAAGGAGTTTTATTTTATAGAAAGAAACATGATGAATAAAATCAAAATTTAACGCTTTTTTCGCATTATTAAAGTGCTTAGACCAAATAGTGACAAATAGTTCCGAAGTAAACGGATTATTCATAATATTTTAGAGTACAATTGGTTTGGTGACACAAATGTAAAATAATTTATGCGTTATAACAGTAATAAAAAGTAGAAGTTATAATTCTTATTATTTTATTTACATTTACGCCTTATTTTAAAAGTTATGAGTGGCCATTTTGTTGTTTCATTGGATTTTGAATTGCATTGGGGCGTTTTTGATCAACGAACAGTAGAAAGCTATAAAGAAAACCTGTCCAACGTGCCTGTTGTCATTCACCGATTGCTTGAAATGGCAGATAAGTATGATGTCAAACTGACATTTGCAACAGTTGGCTTTTTGTTTGCCAAAGACAAACAAGATCTTTTGAATCATCTTCCTGAACAAAAACCGACCTTTGTCCATCAGAGATATTCACCATATCCTCTTATCGATTCTATTGGAAATGACGAAAAAGACGACCCATATCATTACGCTCATTCCCTAATCAAGAAAATACGAGATAATGGCAATCATGAAATAGGCACACATACATTTTGTCATTATTACTGCCATGAGTTGGGTCAAACTGTAGAGCAATTTGAAGACGACCTAAAATCTGCCATTGCCATTGCAAAACAGATGGATATAAAACTGGAGAGCATCATTTTTCCGAGAAACATGATGGATTTAAGATACGAGCAAGATTTGCCTTATGCAGAAACGTTCTATAAATTAGGTTTCAAATCGTTTAGAGGAAAGGAAAAAGCTTATATCTATAATATATTTACCCAAAAATTTTACCATGGTTGGTATATCTTCAAGATTTTGCGAATGATGGACGCTTATTCAAATGTTACTGGAATGAACACGTATAATATGGACGAGCTATATGTAAAAAACAAACCATTAAACATTCCATCAAGTAGACTTTTAAGAGCGTACAATAAAACCATGAGTTTTCTAGAACCGCTAAAAGTTCATAGAATAACATCCGGAATGCGGCATGCAGCCCAAAAAAATGAACTATTCCATCTTTGGTGGCATCCACATAATTTTGGTACGCATATGGATGAAAACTTTAAAAACCTTGAGGCTATCTTTAAGGAATATAGCATTTTGAACAAGACCAAGGGCTTTCAAAGTGAAACCATGACAAGCCTAACAAACCAAATAATTTCGCGACACGAAAACATATAACCTTTCCTAGTCCTGCTTCGGTAACAAATAGCTATCAACGTAAAAAATTGTTTTTTGTCGTATTTATTATGTTGGTCTTATTTTAATGACTGATATTTATTCAAAATTTCACGGTTTAATAATGTCATTGCTCTCATCCAATTGAGAAATTGATACAATTAATGGTTAAATTTTCTGTCCCCAGACTCCCTCACTAGACAAGAAAATTGAATAGTACTAAACTTATGCAGTGTATTGCTTATGGATACTAAAATATGGTTATCCTCGCCACATATGAGTGGCAAAGAACAAGACTACATCAACCAAGCCTTTGAGACCAATTGGATTGCACCTTTAGGTCCGAATGTTACAGGTTTTGAGAATGACATTCGTGATTATCTTGGGAATGAATCTTTCGTTGCTGCATTGAGCTCAGGTACAGCCGCCATTCATCTCGGCCTAATCCTTTTGGGCGTTGGCAAAGATGATGAAGTATTGTGCCAAAGCAAAACATTTTCTGCTTCAGCAAACCCAATAGTTTATCTAGGCGCCACACCTATCTTTGTCGATAGTGAAACAGATACTTGGAATATATGTCCCGAGCAACTTGAAATAGCAATCAAAGACCGTATAAAGAAAGGGAAAAAACCTAAAGCCATAATTGCAGTTCATCTGTATGGAATGCCTTATAAAGTAGATGAAATACATCGCATTGCAGCATCTTATGAAATTCCAGTACTGGAAGATAGCGCAGAAGCATTGGGTAGCAGTTATAATGGGGTAAAATGTGGCACTTTTGGTGATATTTCAGTATTATCGTTCAATGGAAATAAAATCATTACCACTTCTGGTGGAGGGGCGTTGGTCACGAAAGACCAAAATGTAAAGAAACAAGCTGTATTTTTAGCAACACAAGCAAGGGATAACGCCGTTGAATATCTTCATTCCCATATCGGTTATAATTACAGAATGTCCAATGTTTTGGCCGGAATCGGCAGAGGGCAAATGCAAGTATTGAATGATCGTGTTGAGGCAAGACGAAAAAACCATGAATTTTATAAACTCAATCTAAAGAAGATTGGACAAATAAAATTTTTAAATGAACCAAATGGACATTTCTCCAACAGATGGCTAACATGCATTTTAACGGAGTCCGAAACCATGCGGGAAGAGATTAGAATAGCCCTGGAAAAAGAAAATATTGAGTCTAGGCCACTTTGGAAACCGATGCACCTACAGCCCATTTTTAAAGATGCACCAAGATATTTGAATGGTATTTCCGGTGACTTATTTAAAAAAGGGTTATGTTTGCCTAGTGGATCTAACCTATCTGATTATGAACTCGATAAGGTTTTATATACAATTAATCGTTATTTTAGTATATGATTAATGAACTATTACATAAAGTTTCTCATCGCTATGCTTCAAAATGGCTCATTTTGTTGCTCGACTTAGGTATTGTAATATTCACGTTTTTCTTCGCCTATATCATACGTTTCAATTTCCAAATCGATTTTGATATAAACGAACTTATTACCCAACTTCCATATGTCTTTTTTTCAGCAATCATTAGTTTTCTTTTGGTTGGTTCACATAAAGGAGTAGTAAGGTTCACAGGTTTTAAAGATGTTGTCAATATCATTATCGGGGTTAATATTTTAGCTACCATATTGATGATTGGAACCTTTGTGAGCAGGCAATATGATTTTGAAGACTTTTATGACATACCTGGATCTATAATATACATCCATTTATTATTGAATATCTTGTTTCTGATTGGCTTTAAGTTTTTCATTAAATCTTTATTCAATAGCTTAACTCAAGATTTTAAATCCTTAAAGAACGTATTGATTTTTGGTGCTGGCAGTTCGGGAATGATAACCTATGACGCCATCAACAATGATCCTAAAAGTCAATTGGAAATAGTTGGCTTTATTGATGAAAACGAACAAAAAATAGGTAAAAAAATCAATTTATTGAACGTGTATGGTTTTGATAAAATCACAGCAGGTTTTATTGAAAAAAACAATGTGCAGGAAGTTATCATTTCAATACAAACAATCGATGCTTCTCATCTTCTAGAAATTACAGGAAAACTATTTAGTTTAGGATTAAAGGTAAAAATTGTTCCGCCAGTTCAGCAATGGATTGATGGCGATTTGAGTGTCGTTCAAATCAAGGATGTCAACATTGAAGACCTATTGGGCAGAGAACCTATTTCCATTGCCAATCCTGAACTTATTGATCAGTATGAAAATCAAATCATAGTCATCACAGGAGCTGCAGGTTCTATAGGTAGCGAAATTGCCCGAAAAGTAACCCAATTCGCTTATAAAAAATTGATTCTTATCGATTCGGCAGAGTCTGCGCTTTATAATATTGAACAAGAATTTATTCAGAATGGATTGGGCAATTTTCTCGCAATTGTCGCTGATGTTCGGGATTTCAATAGAATGGAGCAATTATTTGACCTATATAAACCAAAAATTGTATTTCATGCTGCTGCATATAAACACGTTCCTCTAATGGAAAACAATCCTTATGAGGCTGTTAGTGTCAACATCATGGGCACCAAGAATGTTGCAGACCTTTCCGTGAAACACGGCGTGAATAAATTTGTCCTTATTTCAACTGATAAAGCCGTGAATCCTACCAATGTAATGGGTGCCACAAAGAGAATTGCCGAATTGTATGTCAATTGTCTTCAAATAAAAGGTAATACTAAATTTATTACCACTAGATTTGGGAATGTTCTGGGTTCTAATGGATCTGTAATTCCTTTATTTAAAAGACAAATAGATTTAGGTGGCCCACTCACGGTAACCCATAAAGATATCACAAGATATTTCATGACCATATCTGAAGCTTGTCAATTGGTTTTGGAAGCTGCCACTATGGGCAACGGAGGTGAGATTTTCGTGTTCGACATGGGCAAATCTGTTAAGATATATGATTTGGCCGTCAATATGATTATTCTTTCTGGACTGCGTTTTCCGGAAGATATAGATATCAAAATCACAGGATTGCGTCCTGGAGAAAAAATATATGAAGAGCTTTTGGCAGATGGTGAAAACACACGCCCAACCTATCATGAAAAAATCATGATTGCAAAGTCCAAAAAACTAAATGTTATCGAAATTCAGGATAAAATAGAAAACCTCTGCTCAATAAACACTAAAATGCAAAATCTGGAAATTGTATCCATCATTAAGGATATTATTCCTGAATATCTATCCAACAACTCAACTTTTGAAGTCTTGGATTTAAAAAAATAAAAAACAGAACCAACAAAAACAATAACATGAACCCTAAATTCAAATCTCAAAGTCTCATATTCATCATCCCAATTATTTCCTTCATGGCATTATGTTCTTGTGCTTCAAGAAAGGAAATGGTTTATTTTCAAGATGGTCCCTTATCGGCCACAGAGATTAACAATATGAAGACCGAATTGGTTTATCAACCTAACGATTTACTTATCATCGATATCAATGGTGCTGACGCAGAAACCGTTCAGCCTTTTAGATTACCTCCTGTGACCTTTGAAGATGATAGATCCATTTTGAATGCCCAAGGAACTTTGAGGGTTCAAGCCTATTTGATAGACGTAAATGGAAACATTGAATTTCCAGTACTTGGAACCCTTAAAGTTGCTGGAATGACCAGAACACAATTGATTGCATTTTTTAAGGAAAAACTTGCTGAGTATGTAAAAGACCCAATAGTTAACATTCGACTGGCAAATTTTAGTATCTCCATTCTTGGCGAAGTCAGCAGACCTGGAGTTTACACTATAGAGGATGAGCGAGTATCTCTGAGCGAGGCATTGGGACTTGCAGGTGATTTGACAAATAATGGTAGGCGAGATAATATATTCTTGATACGTGAAGTGGACGGCAAAAAAAGATTTGCAAAATTGGATTTGACATCTATCAGTATTGTCAATTCCCCTTTATACTATTTGGTACAAAATGATGTTATCTATGTAGAGCCAAATACAGCAAAAATTAGATCTTCAACATACAACCCAAATACAGCTCTTGTGATATCTGCAATTTCTACATTGGCAACCATTGCTGCCATTCTGATTAGATAACATATATTTAGGACATCAAAAAATTATGATTCAAACAACTCCAAATAAAAAAGACACGGCTATCCATGTTGTAGAGCTTTATCTCTCAAAATGGAAATGGATTCTTCTATGTGTATTGATTGCTTTGGCAATAGCTTTCACTTACATCAGGTATAGCACTTTTGAATATCAAGCCAATGCTTCAATAAAACTTAAACAGGATGAAAATTCCAAGAAACTCTCAGAGATCTCTGCAATACAGAATTATGGGATTTTTGCCAATGATTACTCAAAGGTCATTGATGAAGTGGAAATATTAAAATCCCGTTCAATCATTGCACAAGTAGTAAAAGATTTAAACCTGAATATCCAATATTTTGTTACTGGCAAGGTAAAAGCACAGGAAGTTTATACCGATCCGCCAGTTAATATCAGCTTTTTTGCAAGCGATTCTGTTATTGGGCTCTATCATCAATCCATTTTTATTAAAATACTTTCTGACAATCAATATGAACTTTCCAAAATAAATAATAACAAAATCTTGGAATTTGAGAAAGGTGAAACATCTTTGCATAATTTTGGGGATAAGGCCAAGTCGGGATTTGGCGAGTTTGTCCTCACTCCAAATCCGGGCGTTTATGGGTCTACTCCAGGATCTTATGTAGAAATTAAACTTTCTCCTTTGAGCAGCGTCGTGGAGAACTATTTGGGCAAAATCAAAGTGGAGATGTCCAAGGAATCCAATGTCATAAAATTGTCACTTAAAGAGGAAATCAAGGAAAAAGCACGAATGATTCTTGATAAACTTATTGAAAAATACAATCAAGATGTTATCAAGGACAAAGAAGAAGTCATCAAGGTTACGTCAGATTTTATAACTAACCGACTGGATGTTGTTTCCAACGAACTGGAACAAGTCGATTTCACCGCCGAAACTTTACAGAAAAACAATCGTCTTACTGCATTGGCATCACAATCAAATATCTATTTGGAAAGCGAGAGGCAAAATGAAACAAAAATCATTGAAACTGCTAATCAGCTACAATTAGTGGATTATATGAAAGACCATTTGGCAGAGCATAATAAACCATCCGATTTATTACCCGCAGATGTAGGAATTGCTGACAACTCCGTATCCCAACTTACAAAAAGCCATAACGATCTCGTGTTGCAACGTAATCGACTCATTAAAAATTCGAGTGAAAAAAACCCTACCATTGTCAATTTGGATAATCAAATCAATGCGTTAAAAGAAAATTTAAATCAGAGTTTGAGCAACATCAGAACGGCAAACAATATTACCCTAAACACACTCAATCAAGAAGATGCAAGAATTAGTGGCCAGATTTATTCTGCACCTGGAAAAGAACGTCAATTTAGAGATATTAAACGTCAGCAAGACATAAAAGAATCGTTGTATCTCTATTTGCTGCAAAAGCGTGAAGAGACAGCTATTTCATTGGGAATGTCATCCTCTAATGCAAAAGTCATTGATCCAGCTTATACATTGGATGACCCTGTTTCTCCAAAAACCAAGATTATTTATTTGGCAGCCATTTTGCTTGGACTATTTGTTCCCATTTCGTTGATATATGCTTCCGATTTGATTGACACCAAAATCCATTCAAAAGACGATTTGACCAAATATTTAAGTGCTCCCTACATTGGAGATATTCCAAAATCAAGCAACAAAACACGATTGGTCAAAAAGGTTGACTATTCTCCAAAAGCCGAAGCATTCAGAATTATCAGGACCAATGTAGATTTCATGCTTCAGGATGTGGACAAACATTGCAAAACTGTGTTTGTGACCTCCACAACAAGCCAAGAAGGAAAATCGCATACCTCCATCAACTTAGCAACCTCTTTCTCTTTTTCTGAAAAACGCGTGTTGTTGATTGAAACAGATATTCGAGTCCCAAGGGTCAATGATTATTTAAACATTAACAGCAAAAAAGGTTTGACCGATTTTATTTCAGACAAATCCTTAAGCATAAATGATGTCACCACTAAGCTTGAAGGCAATCCATTTTTGGATATTATCCCATCTGGCACCATTCCTCCTAACCCTGCCGAGTTGCTGATGAGCGACCGTGTAAAATATTTGTTTGATCACGTAAAAAAAGATTATGATTATATCATTGTAGATACCGCAGCTGTTGGATTGGTCACAGATACGTTGCTCATTAGTAAGTATGCAGATATATTCTTGTATGTTGTAAGCGCCAATAATATAGATAAACGTCAATTACACATTGCTCAAACAATGTATATTGAAAAACGATTACCAAACATGGCGATTCTTCTTAATGGTACAGAACATAAAAAAGGGTATGGGTACGGTTACGGAACGGCCCCAAAGAAAAAGAAAGGTTGGTTTAAAAAATCTTAACGTTTCACGGTCAAATCTTACGCCTTTCCTTTTCCTGTTTTAAAAGATTCAATTCTCTGCTGGTTTGTCCTGCCACGGAAGTATTCTCTTCTGCTCGTCTTATAAGATATGGCATCACATCCTTGACGGGTCCAAAAGGAACATATTTAGCAACGTTATAGCCATTTGCTGCCAAGTTAAAACTGATATGGTCGCTCATACCATACAATTGACCGAACCAAACCCTGTTGTCATTTTTGGCAACATTCAACTGTTCCATCAGTTCCATTGCCTGGTAGCAGCTCTGCTCGTTATGTGTTCCTATAAAAACGGATATAATGTCCAACCGGTTCAGGATAAATTCCAAAGTTGAATTGAAATTAATATCCGTAGCTTCTTTGGTGGCACAGATAGGCGAATCGTAACCCTTCTCTCCTGCTCTGTCACGCTCTTTTTCCATATAAGCACCTCTAACTATTTTTACACCAATCGTGTATCCACCTTTCTTAGCTCGTGCGTACAATCCTTTCAAATAATCGAGTCGGTCCCAACGATACAGTTGAAGGGTATTATAAACAATTGGAACGTCTTTATTATACCTGCGCATCATTTCTTCACATAGCTCATCCGCAGCATCCTGCATCCAGCTTTCTTCTCCATCAATCAATACTTCCACATCTTTTTCCTTGGCAAGTTTACATACTGCATCAAAACGTGCCCCAATACGATTCCATTCTTTGCTTTCAGCTTCAGTAAGAGCTTTTCCTTCGCCCATCTTTTGGTAGAGATGAAAACGTCCAAAACCTGTCGGTTTAAAAACAGCAATGGGCATTGCTTCCTTTTCATCAGCAAAACGAATGATTTTCAAGGTCTTCTCCATAGCAGCATCAAAAGCGGCTTCTTCTTCTTTGCCTTCCACCGAAAAATCCAACACAGAGCAAACACCTTTGGTGTACATTTTGTCTATTACAGGCACACAGTCATCCTCATTGACACCACCACAAAAATGATCGAATACAGTGGAGCGAATCAAGCCTTCCACTGGCAAATGCGCTTTCAGTGCAAAATTAGTAGCCGCTGTTCCAATCCGCACCAGCGGTTGGTGAGATATCATTTTAAACAAAAAATAAGCTCTCTCAAGTTCAGAATCACTTTTAAGTTGAAAAGCAATCTCCGTATTGTCAAAAATTCGATTTTCTGCCATTGTAGATAAATATTTGCAAAAATATACATTCGTGAGTGAATATTTGATTAAAAACCTTTTATTTTGATTTTCAAATACCACACAGGACCACATGAATTCCATCACTGCCAATACCTATGCCGTTCACTTTAACAAAACTGCTTATAGAGAGCTGAACGCCTATTTGCAAAACAAACGTTTCTCAAAATTGTTCGTACTGGTCGATGAACATACTCATGAACATTGCCTGAATCATTTTATGGCACAATTGGAAACTGATTTGATTGTAGAAATTATTGAGATGGAGGCTGGCGAACAACACAAAACCATTGAGACTTGTGTAGGCGTTTGGGAAGCACTCTCGGAGCTTGGTGCAGACCGGAAAAGTCTTATGATTAATTTGGGTGGCGGTGTAGTCACTGATTTGGGGGGCTTTGTAGCATGTACTTTTAAGCGTGGCATTAAGTACATCAATGCACCCACTTCCTTGTTGGCCATGGTAGATGCTTCTGTGGGTGGTAAATCTGGAGTGGATTTAGGCACACTCAAAAATCAGATTGGGGTCATTCAATCTGGCGAGATGGTACTCATAGATACCTCTTTTCTTGACACCTTGCCACAAAATCATCTAAAATCGGGATTGGCAGAGATGTTAAAGCATGGTCTCATTGCCGACCGAACTTATTGGAACCGTTTGGCAGATATTTCCACCCTTACTTTGAACGATTTAGACCTCTTGATTTATGATTCCGTAATTATTAAAAAGGATATTGTCTCCAAAGACCCATTCGAGAAAAGGGAGCGCAAGTATCTCAACTTTGGCCATACCTTGGGTCACGCCATTGAATCACATTTTTTAAAAGACAAAACCAAAACCGAACTCCTGCATGGCGAAGCCATTGCTATTGGTATGGTGTTGGAATGCTACATCTCCACAAAACTGCTTGGCTTATCCAAAGAAGATTGCGAAAGAGTAAAAACCGTAATGAGGAACTTATTCAAATTTGTGGACATCAACCCTAAAGACCATTATGCCATTATTGACTTGCTGAAGTATGATAAGAAGAATGAACATGGCAATATCAACTTCGTACTATTGGAAAGCATTGGCAAACCAAAATCAGATTGCTTGGTGGATAATGATTTGATTACAGAAGCTTTTGAGTATTATGCCAAATAATCTCACCCCAATTCTAAAGATACCGTTCTTTAATCACCTCACAATGATGGTTTTCATGGCCCATGATGATAAACCCTAAAGCACGCACTGAAATCGGGCTGTTACTAGCCGTCCCAATAGCTGTCAGCATCTTTTGATCAAACGTGTCAAACAAAGCTATAGTGGCATCTCGCACAGTCTTATATTCATTTATAAGGCTTTCAAAGGAGCGGTCATTTGCCTTGCTCGGAACTACATAGATGTCTTGGTCAAATCCAGGCAAAGGTGTTTGGTCTTCTCTTGCAATGCGCAACGCACGATACGCAAAAATGCGTTCGGCATCTACCAAATGTAGAAGCACCTCCTTGATAGTCCACTTGCCTTCCGCATACCGATACTCGAGCTTGTCCGCAGGTAAGATTTTTAAAAATGATGAAACTGTTTCAAAATTGTGTCTCAAGCCATCCTTTAAGTTGAGATTTTCGGTTTTGTTTATATACGTTTGATAATACGGATTGTACTCGTTGGATTGAAGGTCTTTAGCGGTCATGAGTAAATAAAAATTGTGATTCTTGAACATTAAAAGTAATAAAAAAACCCTTTGCTGACGTATCGACAAAGGGTTTAGATATAAAAATACTATTAATCACATTTCGTTAAAGATCGTATGCATCAAACGTTTTTTGTCATTGATGCTTTCTTCAAGTGAAATCATGGTTTCGGTTCTGTAAACGCCTTCTATGTCATCCAGTCTAAAAATGATTTCTTTGGCGTGTGTAGTGTTTTTTGCCCGTATCTTACAGAAGATATTAAACTTTCCGGTAGTGATGTGCGCTACAGTTACAAACGGAATGTCATTGATACGCTCCAATACAAATTGTGTTTGCGAAGTATTGTTCAAAAAGATGCCCACATACGCGATAAAAGAATATCCTAACTTTTTATAATCAAGTGTCAACGATGATCCTTGAATAATGCCAGCTTCTTCCATCTTTTTAACACGAACGTGAACAGTTCCCGCAGAAATAAACAATTTTTTAGCTATGTCGGTAAAAGGAATTCTAGTGTTTTCAATCAACATATCCAGAATTTGGTGGTCTATTTCATCAATTTTATACTTTGCCATTTTACTAATTTCTTTAGATTTTTTACAAAATTAATGGAAAATAGTTGAAAATAAAGCATTAAAATTCATGTATTTTAGTCTTTCAATGAGAATTGTTCATTATTTATCAAAGCGAAATCGTTTTCGTATCCTACATAAATAGTCTCCTTGTTTGCCGTCAAAACCACATAGGTATTGGCCTCCACTTCCCTATGTCCAAAAAAATTACTTAAATCAGAAATTTTATCAACAATTGGTACAAATTCAATCTTTTCTCCTAACAATTTCTCTTGATATAGGATACCAACATCACATATATATTCATTAATTTTAGCATTTCTTATAATAAGGTCATAAAATAGCTTTTTGTTTTGTGGGATTTCAAAATAAGCTTCATATAATTTTCCAAAAACAGAATGGGATGAGATATGCCCAATGGCAACCAATAAGGATTGAAAAATAAATTCCCTTACTACTTCCCTATCATAATCCTTGGAATAATGACCAGCCTCAAACAATATGGTTGGCACATTAAGGCTTTGAAATGTATCTCCTACACAATTAAGATTAAAGGCATCATCATAAATACCAATTTGGTTTTGAATTTGTTTTTGCAGGTTTTCATTCATTTTTGAGATGATTTCCATTGCTTTCTTACGGGTTTCCGTTACAGTACATAGTGCATCCTGTGCTGGTGCCAAAAAGGAAACGGTTGCAGGATGGTTTGAGTCACCTGCGCTAAAAATAGTTCTTTGCCCATGAAGATTAAAGCAGTAATCGGGTTTGTAAATATCAAAAAAAGCCCTCAACGCCCTGCTTTCGGGCTGTGAGAGATTTTGTGCGTCACGATTGAGGTCTATTTTATTGGCATTTAATCGAGTATATAATTTTGCGCCATCAGGATTTAAGATTGGGATGATTGCAATGGTGCAGTTTTGCAATATGGATTTGACTTCATTTAGGTTGGAATTTGCAAAAACGTTGCATAAATCCAAAACAGCTTTTGTGGTTGTACTTTCATTGCCATGCATTTGAGACCACATCAAAATCTTTTTTGGACCGTTTCCAATTTTAATTACATGAATTTCTTCTCCCAAAACAGATATCCCAATGCTTTCAATTATAAAATTGTTTTGATGCTTTTTTACTAAAGGATAAATGTGTCCACTAAAAATGTAACGCCCAAAAAGTGTTGATTCTTTATGGTTTTGGAAGAGATGTTTGAGTGAGTTTAAATTCATAGGTTTTTAATGATATACAAATGTAAACAATTAGGAATTTACAATTGTAAACGCCTCGATTGTTAAATTTTGTTTACATCTATCAACAAAATTTGCTGTAACATTCGCTAATTGAGAATAAAATTATTAATAATAAATAAAAATGATTTTAAATTACTATATTTCAGTAATTTAAATAATATTATATAAAGTTATACATAAATAATAAAAAGTATTTAATGTTAAATAACGCAGTCTTTTTGTTATTAATATTTACATTTGTAACATCAACTATTCTAAATTATTGTTTACAATGATAAACAGTGAAGATTTTGCTAAACGGCTTGAAAAAATCATAGATTTTTATGGGGAAACGGCGTCGTCATTCTCCGAAAAAATTGGTGTGCAGCGTTCAAGTATTTCTCATATTTTATCGGGACGAAATAAACCGAGTTTGGATTTTGTTTTGAAAGTATTGTCTGTTTTCCCCGAAGTGGAATTGTATTGGTTGTTAAACGGAAAAGGCCATTTTCCTTCTGCTCCACTTTCGGAAGAAACTAAAACTACCAAAAAAGATTCCGCTGATTTTAATCCCAACGCTTCACCATCAAAAATTGAACTATCGGGGGACAAATCCATCGAGCGGATTGTCATTTTTTATAAAGATGGGACATTCAAAAATTTTGAGCAATCGTAATTGTGTATAGAAAATTTGTAAATACGCAATTCTCAGCGATTTCAAAAATTAATTTTGTCCTGCAAGAATTCACAGTTCTTTTGCTAATTTTGTGTTCCATTCCATTATTATGAAAATTTTCTTTTTACTATTAGTTTTTCTAGTATTTACCGGTTGTTATGAAAAAGAACGTAACTGTTCAGACTTTAAGACTGGAACTTTTTCATTCAATTACGTTACGGATGGTGTGGAAAAAACAGGAAGGTTTGTAAGGACAGAACATTATAATATCGATTATTACGAAAATAAAATTGATTCCGCTTCCATCCGCTGGATCAATGATTGTGAGTTCATCCAAACCAAAATTAATCCGCAAAGTAAAGCAGAGGAAAAAGCAATTCATATAAAAATTCTAAGTACAAGCAAAGATTCTTATACTTTTGAATATAGTTTGGCTGTGCCACCCACCAACAGAAAGATGCGGGTGGAAAAAGGCACTGCACATAAAATCGAGTGATATGATTGACTTCCTGCTTACCAGTGATGCTATTTTTGCAATCTTGACATTAACATTTCTCGAGATTATTTTGGGCATCGACAATATTGTGTTCATATCCATTGCTGCCAATAAATTGCCTGAAAACCAGCGCAACAAGGCCACCAATATTGGGTTGCTTTTGGCCATGGTACAACGGATAGTGCTACTGTTTTTTGTCTCCTTCTTAGTGGGATTGCAAAAACCATTTTTTACATTTGAAAGCAGTTGGTTGACCACATCTGTAAGTTGGCAAGGGATAATTTTATTAGGCGGTGGATTATTTTTGATATTTAAAAGTACGGGTGAAATTCGGGAAAAAGTTGAAGAACCTGACCACGATGAAAACGAAGTGAAGAACAGAAAAATAAAGTCCCTCTCACAAGCCATTCTACAAATCTTGTTGATTGATTTTATTTTCTCTATTGACTCCATCCTTACTGCTGTCGGCATGACTAATGGCCTACATCCCAATCATAATTATAATTTAGTATTGATGATCATTGCTGTGGTCATTTCCATAGGAATCATGATAGGGTTCGCCAACCCTATTCGGAAGTTTATTGATACACATCCAAGTTTGCAATTACTCGGATTGGCATTTTTAATTTTGATAGGTTTTATGCTGATTACAGAGGCCGCTCATCTTTCTGATACCGAATTTCTTGGGAATAAAGTTGGTGCAATCCCGAAAGGCTATCTCTACTTTGCAATTGCATTCTCACTATTTGTAGAGTTTTTGAATTTTAGAATTGGGAAAAAGAAGAGTAAATAAAATGGCCAATTGATTTACTGAAAAAAAATCTTTATAAACTATAATCTTTAACTTACATTAAAAAAGTTTTGTCTGCCCCTTTTCATCCAAAAACGTAACATCATCAGAATCTTCATCCTTATGACTAAGATTGGTGATTTCCATAGGTGGGTTATCATTAGGCTTATGATTTGATTTCGCTGTAACATTTTCAACTTCTTCCTCTTCAATCACTTCGATGTCTTCTGCATGTACCTCTTCTGGCTCTTCATAAGGCAAGGGGTCCAACAAACTGACCTGTTTAATTTTATCGGTGGTGAATTGATTGCCAAGTGCTTTGATGCCTTTTATGGAAATGAATTCCTCAAAATTTAGTTCTTCATTGTCGCGTTGTTCTTTGCCTCTTGGCTTATTGAATACCACTTCAGCGATGGGTCGCCAATCGGTAGAAACTATTTCCAATTGAGAATTAGAATGCTCAGAAATGAAGATTTCCTCTTTATTTTCATTTTCAATAAGGAATCGTTTTACAAAATAGCGCTCTTTTTCGCCATCATAATACAACGCAGATATGGGTTTTTTGGGAATCCATTTTTCCAAGACAATCATATCGTCATCAAAGCGAGCCGTAAGTTCTGGAAGAATGGTTTTGATAAGACCAGATTGTGTGATGATTAGCAGACGGTCTTCTCCACGAAATTCGCCCAACAACTCACCCCTTTCATCCACATTGAGACGTTGTACAGTGTCATCGAACCAAATCTTGCGTGGTTTTAAGGTAGAAACCCCATGTTCTTTGAGTTCAATTTTCTTGACGGCATATTTGGTGACCTGATTCCCTTTTGAATTCCTTCCTTTAATGAGTATATCAGAAAAGTCAATGTCCCATTTCAGTTTCTTGATACTTCCTACTTGTCTTAAATAGATGGTGACCACTTCTGCTTCACCGTTTGGATTGGCAGAGAAATACAGCACTTGAGAACCTTTGGTTTCATTGGTCATATCGTACTCTTTGTCTCGGGTTGTGCCTGTGACTGCAAATCGCTTTACGTAAGAGGCTCCTTTGGCACCATCCCGATAAATCATATTATAAATGGTGCGTTTATCTTTCTTTTTAAATACTGCAACGTGTATAATGCCTTTGCCAACAAACTTTTTGTCATCCACTTTTGAAACCATCATTTTTCCATCATTGGTAAAAACGATGATATCATCAATATCACTGCAATCGCAGACGTATTCATCCCTTTTTAATGAAGTTCCTATAAAGCCTTCTTCTCTATTGACATATAGTTTGGTATTGCGCATCACCACTTTGGTGGCATCCACATCATCAAACATTCGTATTTCGGTCAAGCGCTCACGTCCTTTGCCATAATCGTTTTTGAGTCGTGTGAAATAGGCAATGGCATATTCCGTCAAGTGTTCTAAATCATATTTGACTTGGGCAATTTGTTCCTCCAATGCTTCGATGCGTTGCTGTGCCTTATCAATGTCGAATTTGGAAATGCGTTTGATACGGATTTCCGTGAGACGTTCAATATCTTCGGTAGTAATCGTGCGTTTGAGATGCGAGATGTGCGGTTCCAATCCTTTATCTATTGCCGAAATAACACCTTCCCAGGTTTCTTCTTCCTCGATGTCGCGATAGATCCTGTTCTCGATGAAGATGCGTTCCAAAGATGCAAAGTGCCATTGTTCCTCAAACTCATCCAATTTTATTTCCAGATTGGATTTTAATAACTCAACCGTATGATCGGTGGAGCGTTGGAGCATTTCGGTGACACCAATGAACAAAGGTTTGTTGTCTTCAATCACACAACCCAATGGTGAGATGGAATTCTCACAACTGGTGAAAGCATACAAGGCATCAATCGTTTTATCTGGTGAAATGCCCGATGGCAAATGCACCAAGATTTCCACTTCTGCTGCGGTATTGTCCTCTATTTTCTTGATTTTGATTTTGCCTTTGTCATTCGCTTTCAAAATGGAATCAATCAACGAGGAGGTGGTGGTCCCATAAGGAATCTCAGTAATATTGAGTGTGCTTTTATCCAGAGTAGAAATTTTTGCCCGGATACGAACTTTTCCACCTCGCATACCATCTTTATAATCACTGCAGTCCGCAATTCCCGCTGTGGGGAAATCTGGATAAATTGTGAACTTTTTCCCTTTGAGATGTTTAATGGAAGCATCAATCAATTCTATAAAGTTGTGCGGCAATATTTTTGTGGACAGACCAACCGCAATTCCTTCTCCTCCTTGAGCCAACAATAAAGGAAACATCACTGGAAGGTTCACGGGTTCTTTGCGACGACCATCATAAGACGCTTGCCACTCCGTGATTTTAGGATTATAGACAACATCCAATGCGAACTTTGAAAGACGTGCCTCAATATATCGAGATGCCGCTGCGCTGTCGCCCGTAAGAATATTTCCCCAATTACCCTGGGTATCAATCAATAAATCCTTTTGACCAATCTGTACCATAGCATCGGCAATGCTCGCATCACCGTGAGGATGATATTGCATCGTGTGTCCAACGATATTAGCCACTTTATTATAACGTCCATCATCCAAATCTTTCATGGATTGCATGATGCGGCGTTGCACAGGCTTAAAGCCATCTTCAATGGCTGGAACGGCACGCTCTAAAATGACATAAGAGGCATAGTCGAGAAACCAATCCTCAAACATTCCGGAAACCCTTGTAATGGTCTCATTGCTTAAGGGTTCGTTTGGATATTCGTTTTCGTTATCTAATTCTTCGTTGTCCAAGCTCGGTAAAAGTTTTTATTGTTTTGTGTTTGATTTGACTATTTTGCTCAAGGATTGTCGGATATATCTTCGCTTTTTTCGTGGAACCAAAGTAATGTTGAAGGTTTCCTTCTTTTTCCCACCGTTGCGGTCCTTCACATAGATGTCTAATGTATTATTGATTAAATAATTATTGAACTTATATCCTTGTAGCCTCTCTTTTTCAAATTCCAATTTAATTTCCCTATAGTTCAAATAATCAGAAAGTAATAAGCCTCTATTGATGATGATGATTTTTGGACCATCGCTATCATATTCAAAATACTTTGCAACCCGATGCACCAAGAAAAATATCCCGGCAAACACCAGTAATACTAAACCAAAGGTCAGTATAGGGTTGGGTGTTAAATGACGGAAGGAGCTAAACACAAATGCGCAAAATATGGCAAGCACAACCAGTATAAAATACACTGAGATGATCAGGTTTTTTACTTTTGAATTATTCGTTCTCATGGACTTCTTCTACAATATCAAGTTCTACTTTTAGGTTGTTGATGATGAAATCCTGACGGTCTGGTGTATTTTTTCCCATATAGAATTCAAGAAGATTCTCTATGGACATGTCTTTATCAAGCATCACAGGGTCGAGACGCATGTCTTCGCCAATGAAATTCTTGAACTCATCTGGTGAAATCTCGCCCAAACCTTTAAATCGGGTGATTTCTGGTTTTGGTTTTAATTTTTCGATGGCATTGCGACGTTCTTCATCAGAATAACAATAAATCGTTTCTTTTTTGTTTCTGACCCTAAACAATGGTGTCTGTAAGATATAGAGATGACCTTCCTTTATCAACTCTGGAAAGAATTGCAAGAAAAAAGTAATCAATAGCAAACGAATGTGCATCCCATCCACATCGGCATCTGTAGCGATGACAATATTATTATATCGTAAATCTTCAATGGTTTCTTCAATGTTCAGCGCAGCTTGCAAGAGATTGAATTCTTCATTTTCATACACAATCTTTTTGCTCATACCATAGGAATTGAGAGGCTTTCCTCTTAAACTGAACACGGCTTGCGTATTCACATCCCTGGATTTTGTGATGCTACCGGATGCAGAATCGCCCTCTGTGATGAAGAGCGTGGACTCCAGATTACGGTCGCTTTTGGTGTCGCCGAAATGTACTCGGCAATCCCGAAGTTTTTTGTTGTGCAGACTGGCTTTCTTGGCTCTGTCTTTGGCGAGTTTACGAATACCTGACAACTCCTTACGTTCGTGTTCAGCCTGAATGATCTTGCGTTGGATACGTTCGGCAGTTTCTGGATTTTTATGCAGATAGTTGTCGAGATGGGTCTTTAGGAAATCGTTGATGTAGGTACGCACGGTTGGCAAATCGCCTCCCATATCGGTAGAGCCCAACTTGGTTTTGGTCTGGCTCTCAAACACGGGTTCCATCACCTTAATGGATACGGCAGAGACGATTGATTTTCTCACATCAGCCGCATCATAATTTTTTCCGTAGAACTCTCGGATGGTTTTTACCAAGGCTTCTCTAAACGCTGCTAAGTGGGTTCCGCCTTGGGTGGTATTCTGTCCGTTGACGAAGGAGTGGTACTCTTCGCTATACTGTGTTTTGCTATGTGTAATGGCCACCTCGATATCCTCACCTCGTAAGTGAATGATGGGATACGCCATATCTGCTTCGGTGATGTTCTCTTGCAAAAGGTCCTTCAAACCATTTTCTGAATAGAACTTTTCGCCATTGAACATAATGGTGAGTCCTGGATTGAGGTACACGTAGTTTTTGAGCATCCGCTCTACATACTCATTTCGGAACTTATAATTCTTGAAAATGGTATCATCTGGTACAAACGACACCTTCGTACCCTTGCGGCGTGTGGTATCGTCGAGCAATTCTTCATTGGTGAGATTCCCGATAGCGAATTCTGCGGAAGCGGACTTCCCATCTCTATTACTTTCCACACGGAAGTAGCTGGAGAGTGCATTCACGGCCTTGGTTCCTACCCCATTCAGCCCGACGGATTTCTTAAAAGCTTTAGAATCGTACTTACCACCTGTGTTCATCTTCGAGACGACATCGACGACTTTCCCGAGGGGAATGCCACGACCAAAGTCGCGCACGATGACTTTATTGCCCTGTATGCTGACCTCAATGGTTTTGCCAGCACCCATCACATACTCATCGATAGAGTTGTCGAGGACTTCCTTCAATAAGATGTAGATACCATCATCTGCCGAGGAGCCATCGCCGAGTTTCCCGATGTACATACCGGGACGCATACGGATGTGCTCTTTCCAATCGAGCGAGCGTATGTTTTCTTCGGTATATTCGGCGTGTTGAGACATAAAGGGTGTGCAATTTTTAGATAGGACGCTAATATAACATATAGGCTTAAAAGATAAAACCGATGTATGTGAAAGTAATTAACAATTGGTTGTTAGCTTTATGCTACGCGCATTAGGCTGTAAGCCATAGGCAATATGCTTTTTTGGCTTATGGCTTATCGCTTATTGCCTACAGCCTATAGCCTTTAGCTTTTAGCTTTTTGACTTGACCGCAAAATAGATGATGGGGATGAGAATAACGGCAGCAGCGATGATGAGTGAGGTGACGAGTACAAATTTAAAAACGTAATAAAAGATGACGAATGCGATGATGGCTACGATGATGCCGATGATGAATCCTTTCATAGGGTGTGTTGGGTTAAATTATTTGTACTAAAGGTAGTGATTTTTTTGATTAAAGATGGACGATTTACGATGAATGATTAACTCTTATACTTCAATTAATAATTAAAAATTACTAATTAATAATTATTGATTTTTGATGGTGGTTTTTTGACCCTGTTTTTAGGGTGTTTTTGAGGTTTTACTGGGGTTTCAAAGCGTTTTTGTCCATATCAGAGAACCATTTGTCCATAGCAAAGAACCATTTGGGTATGACAGAGAACCTTTGGGGTATGACAGAGAACTTTTTGAATATGACAGAGAACCTTTTGGGTATGACAAGGAACCTTTTGGGTATGGCAGAGAACTTTTTGGGTATGAAGGTGGAGGGTTTGGGTGTGGTTGTATTTTTTTTAACGTTAACCAAACTCATTGCAGGCAGGTGTTAGCTGGGGACTTTGCGTAGCTGGGTCAAATATTAAATCTAAAAATTCAATTTAAATCCACTAAACGCACTTTTTATTATCTCCCATAGCAATCCAGCAGATTCTGGCGGAACCCCTAATGACATTATTAAACTAGCAATAGTACCAATAAAAAGTGATTTCCAATCAAACTTTTTTAATTCATCAAGCTTAATATCTAACTCATCCAATTTTTTTTCAATAATCTTTAAAGAATCTGGGGCAATATCTAAATCTTTAATTTTTTCTTTCGTATAGGTAATACCCTTCCTAATAAATTCCTTTTCCTCATCCGAAAAAGACTTTTTAAAGTCATCGATATTACTGTTTAAGTAATCATAATTCTCATATGTCTCCCAACCATTAGGTGTATTAAGCTCGACGCTCAAATGTTTAGTCCATACTCTAAAATTATTAATTACTCCATCCCAATTAGTATTAACAACGTTAGAACTTATATTTTTGATGGATTTAATAATTGTTTGATATTTTTGGGGGTCTTTTTTTACAATACAAAACGAAAAGTAATCAAACTTATATTCAATATTAAAATCTTCATATTTTCCAGAAATTTCAAAATCAATTAAATTAAGTTTATTTTCTTTAAATATTCCTGCTAGCTCACTTTTTTGCTGATTTGTAATTCTCATAACAGTTGTTGTCTTTTCAATATTAGATTCACTTACAATAGCTTTTTAAACACTCAAAATTTAATATAACTCAAAGTTATTTTTTTTTCTAATAAGTTTTTTAATAATCCTTCCATGTAAGTTTAGCAATCAAATACCCTAAAATACCCAACCCAATAAAAGCTAGAAATGACTCTAATCCAATTTCATTAAAAATTGCAATTATTGTCCCAAATGCGATTATTACAATTAAGATAAAACGTTTTGGTAATACTTTTAGAATTTTGATTATATCTTTAAAACTCATATTTATTTACTATTGACTCTTTATTTCATTTTTAAGATGAAAATCAGCTAATCCAGCATAAAATTCTAAATGTATTTGTTCTTCTTTGGTGAGTTCGACTTTCTCTTTAAGCTTATATATTTTTGCTTTTTTTAGTAAGTAAGTTTTGTAATTGATTCTTAAGTTTTGCATAAACCATTGCGCAGTTTCATTTGAACTATTGGGAAAATTATTTGTTGCACAATATTTGGCATCTTTATTAACCCTTTGAACCGCCTCATTTTCAGCATTCACTAATGCAATTTCAAAATCAACCCCAAGAGGTAAATTAGATGACTTTCTTAATATCCCTAAATGTTTATCTATCAAAGATAAAGCATTAATCTCTGCTCTAATAAACATTTGTTCTTCATTATTATTCATACAACATAAATGCTTTAAAACAAGGAAAGTAACCCAAACATACTGAATATTTTGAGTGGTTGTAAGTGGTGGTTTTGGAAAAACGATGAATGGGGTGATTATTCGGTGAAGTGCCTCCCCCAGCCCCTCTACTTCGACTGCGCTTAGCACAGGCTCGGAGGGGAGAAAAAGTAGAGGCGTTAAAACTCACTGTTATGAGATGCTGAAACACGTTCAGCATGAAAGTATATAAGAGAGTTCCCCACTTTGGTGGGGATGTGAGATTTGCAACCTCATTGGTTAGTCTCAAGTTCTACAAAATGTTCAGTAGAACCTCCTCCTCCATCCGCACTTATAGCATCAACCAAAATATGGCCATTACCATCAAAATCTTCATGGAACTTTATTGTGGCTACAGATTTTCTGATGAGTCCGTCCATTGAATGTTCAATATCTACAATTTCCATATTACCAGAATCTATGGTCCAAATAAACCCCGAATTATATGGCGTTGAGTTTCGAAGATAAAAGGAGGCTGCAAATTTGATTGTTTCATTGGGCGATGCCACATCTGTACCATCGAGACATATAGAAACGCCCAGGTTTGGTTCTATGGTGATTCCACAATCAGTGACGTCTTTGCTATTTGAAATTATTGGTTCGGTTTCTTCGGTTTTCGAACATGACACGATTAGTGCCACACACACAAGGCATAGCACATAAACTTTTGAATTTTTCATACTGTTTTTTTTTTAAAATGATTAGGACGTTTTCTTATTAGTCTATAAACTCTAAAAAGGTTGCTTCCTATTTTCATAAAATTTCACTTTATAGTTTTTGAACTATATAACATCCTGTTTCTTCCTTAACATTATTGACTTTTAATCATTAAAAAAACCACAGACTTAAATAAAATCTGTGGTTTTTGAATGAAGGTTAAGACGCTTTTAGTCTTTGATGCGTCTAAACTTAAAGTGCGCTACCTGGTGGTACTGCGGACTATCTGCACCATAGATGGCCTTGACGGAACGCTTGACTGCCTGATAGGTGTCTATATACCCGGTGTACTGGGCATTGAAGAACTCATTGCGTTCTACCAAGGAGGTGCCCCACTCTGCCAACGACTTGCTGGCGGCAGCATTGCCATCTCTCAAGGCGGTGTGATACACTTTTAATGCCGCTGTTTTTAGCTCTGGCACATTAGAATCGTACACTAGGCAGTTTTCTAACAAGACCAAGAAATCGGCCAAGTGCTCAATCATTTGATTGAAGGACCTACGGCTGATGGATTTGGTCTTTGCTCCTACTTTTACCTTGCCTTTGCGCACTCCTCGGGATTGGTCTAGGATGGTCTTGGGATTGTAGAAGCAGCCTCAGAACCTTTCCACTACCCAGAATTAGCATTTGCAGATTTAGACTATTCTTAGTATATGATATTCGGAAATGGTGTCCACACAAACTCTCGTGTTGTCCACACAAACTCTCGTGTTGTCCACACAAACTGCCGTGTTGTCCACACAAACTGCCGTGTTGTCCACACAAACTCTCGTGTTGTCCACACAAACTCTCGTGTTGTCCACACAAACTCCCATGTTGTCCACACAAACTCCCGTGTTGTCCACACAAACTCCCGTGTTGTCCACACAAACTCCCTTGTTGTCCATACAAACTCCCTTGTTGTCCACACAAACTCCCGTGCTGTCCACACCAACTGGCGTGTTTCCCACACATATAGACTTTCTGGCTTTACAATCTCGCATTGGGTTCACAAAAAAAATATGGCATGCTTATGTAACAACATCCTGTCAGACATAGCTTCAACTTATGGCTTTAAGTGTTTAAAATTAGTAAAAACAAAAAAAGCCCGATAACTTTCGGGCTTTACATACATACTTACTGTCTCAATCAATCTTCCATCGCGAGGCTAGTTCGGCATTAAAACCCTCCCCCTCCTTTGGGTTGGGTTCACCTTTACCTGTAGTTATCAATTTGCGGAGACTGTTGGTAATATAATTATCCCAACCATCGCGGCACACGTTATAACAGGCATCCATTGGGGTCAGACCATCTTGCGTAAAGCTAAGCTTGGTACCGTCGGCTTCTTTTGAAATCTCAAATATCAAATGGTTTCCTACCCATTCGCTATCGTCCTCAATAAAGTTAAAACTGTTTTCCATGACTTCCCATACCACTCTTTTATGGGGCACCATCTCCACCACTTTAATTTTGCACAGATGGATGTCTTTGTAATGATAAAACCATTCTTTGTTCAACGCATCGGTGGGTCCTTCTATTTCTTCAGACCACCACCCTCTTACATTGTTGATGGCATTATAAACCTCTTCTGGGCTTTGCGCAACGCTAATCGTTGTACTGTAACTTGCTGTTTTCATGTGTTTGTTTTTATCGGTTTTACTTCTGTTTTCTGGGTGTTGTTGTGCCTGCACGGTAACTATCATTAAGAGTAACGCCAAGGCTGTTGTGAAATGTTTCATTAGATGTGTGTTTAGTGTGTTACTAATTGAACTAATTTATCCATGTAGAGTGTCCACGCGGAGGTGCATCGGTCATAACATTCAAATTGGGGTACCAATCCGAAGTGTGCAAAGGTTACCTGGGTAGCCCCATCCTGTGCTTCGAGTTCAAATCCCATTGTGGTGCCTGTCCATTCATCGGGTGCTTCCAAAAATGACAATTTGCTGTCAATGACTTCCCAAACCATTTTTTGGTTGGGCACCAATGACACCAATTTATATTTGGAATAGTGCATACCACCACCGGCCGCGAACGTAAACTCTTCATTGAGTTTCGTACTGTCGCCTGTAATGGTTTCATCAAAAATACCTACCCACCAATTATTGATGTCTAGCAGGAAGTTGAATAGCTCCGATGGCTTTTTATTCACCCTAAAGCGATAATAGTAACTCTTGTGGTCCGTGAGATGCGGATGGTTGTTTGCTGAGGTTGTTACCATGAGTTCAGATTTTAAATTAGTATTATTTCGTTTTGTATATGACAAAGTTAGTGTCTAAATAAGCATTCCAAATGGTTAAATAAGACATTATCACGGGTTGATTTGGACAATTATAAAAAGTATCTTTACAAAAAAATGAATCGCATGAAACATCTATCGATAATAGTCCCGAATGGTCAAAACAATTTGAGCAGCATCGTTGGGCCTTTTAAAATTTTCAATCGCGCCAATGATTTTTACAATGACAGAGGCCTAGACAAAGTGTTTAAAATTGAGTTGGTAGGAATGAAGGATTCCGTTCCGTTCTATGACGGATTATTTACAGTGAATCCGCAGAAACATCTAGAAGATATTGACAAAACGGATCTAATCATCATACCATCTTTAAATCATAACTATACGGATGCCATCAAAGGGAACGAAGCCATGATCGACTGGATTGGCAACCACTATCGCTTGGGCACCGAGATTGCGAGCATTTGTACGGGTGCATTTTTATTGGCGTCCACAGGTGTTCTGGATGGAAAGAGTTGCTCTACCCATTGGGCCGCTGCCGATAATTTTAGATTGATGTTTCCTAAGGTACAGTTGGAAGCCGACCAATTGATTACCGATGAAAATGGTATCTATACCAACGGTGGCGCGTATTCGTTTCTAAATCTGATGATTTATTTGGTGGAGAAATATTATGATCGGGACACCGCCATTTTCTGTTCAAAAGTATTCCAAATAGACATGGACCGCACGATGCAATCGGAATTTTCCATCTTCAATGGACAGAAAAAACATGACGATACGGATATCTTGGAGGCCCAAACCTATATTGAGGAACATTATATTGATAAAATTTCCATGGAATCACTGTCGCAACAGTTGAATATCGGTCGTCGCAATTTCGACAGACGCTTTAAGAAATCGACAGGGTTTACGCCGCTTGATTATTTGCAGCGTGTGAAGATTGAAGTTGCCAAAAAATCATTTGAAAACACCCGCAAAACAGTCAATGAAGTGATGTACGATGTCGGTTACAGTGACAGTAAGGCGTTTAGGGAAGTCTTTCGAAAAATCACAAGCCTCTCTCCGCTTGAATATCGCAACCGATATAATAAGGAGGCTATTTTAATATGATTTTTGATTCGGCGGCTTGCTTTAAGGCTTTATTTCTAATTGTCAACAATGAAGCTACATACCTTTTTAGAAAAAGAATATTCACAAATTCGCCCAACAATCCATAAGGTGATTTAAAATGAAATTTATCAATCATCAAGGTGCCGTCTTGAGTCTTTTCAAAAATGTGTTCGTGTTTGAACGATTCAAACGCACCAGAGACCATTTCGTCCACAAAATAGTAAGGTCTATTGAATTCTGTGATTTTTGAAGTTAGACGCTGTGTGATTCCAAAATGCTTTGCTTCCCAGGTGACAGACTCGCCAAGTTCTATCAATCCACAAGTTCTGCCTGCAATGGCTCTTTCGTTGGAATGTTTTAAGGATTCTTGATGAAAATCGATATCCCGCGATACATCAAAGCAAGTATGGATATCTGCTTTGATGAGTGTTTGGAGCGTGATGAGTGGCATATCAATTAGGTCTCGACTGCGCTCGACCAGACAGGATTATATTAAACGTTAAACAAGAAATGCATCACATCGCCATCTTTCACGATGTAGTTCTTCCCTTCTACTCGCATTTTTCCGGCTTCTTTGACTTTTACTTCGCTTCCATAGGATGAATAGTCATCATAACCAATCACCTCTGCTCGGATAAACCCTTTTTCAAAGTCTGTGTGAATAACACCAGCTGCTTGAGGCGCCGTGGCGCCAACATCAACCGTCCAAGCACGTACTTCCTTAACACCAGCTGTAAAATACGTTTGCTGATTAAGTAATTTATACGCTGCACGAATCAATTTTGAAGAGCCTGGTTCGTCTAGTCCAATATCTTGAAGGAACATCTGACGCTCTTCGTAATCTTCCAATTCGTTGATATCTGCTTCAGTTCCTACTGCCAAAACCAAAATTTCAGCATTTTCATCCTTTACAGCGTCACGAACTTTCTCAACATACGCATTGCCAGTTGCCGCTGAACCTTCATCAACATTACATACGTACATCACTGGTTTGTCTGTGATAAATTGGGCTGGCTTTACAAACTCTTCGTCATCTTCTTTAGAAAATTCCAAGGCACGCACTGATTTGCCAGACTCTAGTCCAGCTTTGATGGCTAAAAGCACAGCTTCTTCTTTTTGAGCCTCTTTGTTACCAGTTTTTGCAGCACGTTTTACTTTTTCCAGTTTTTTATCCACCGTTTCCAAGTCTTTCAGTTGCAATTCCATATCGATGGTTTCCTTATCACGAATAGGATTCACACTACCATCAACGTGCACAATGTTATCATTATCAAAACAACGCAATACGTGTAAAATAGCATCTGTCTCACGGATATTTGCCAAGAATTGATTCCCCAAACCTTCACCTTTGCTCGCTCCTTTTACCAAACCTGCAATGTCTACAATCTCCACAGTGGCAGGCACTACGCGTTGCGGTTGCACCAACTCTTCCAAACGCACCAAACGAGGGTCTGGTACATTCACGATGCCAATGTTTGGCTCAATGGTACAAAATGGAAAGTTTGCACTCTGCGCTTTTGCGTTCGACAAACAGTTGAACAAGGTTGATTTTCCTACGTTTGGTAATCCTACTATTCCGGCTTTCATTTCTTTAAGATACTAGATGTTAGACACAAGACCCAAGATTTCTTTAGCTAGGATTTTGCGAGTGCAAATTTAGACAATTATCTCAATTAAAAGGCATAAAAAAATCCCGAGGTTTCTCGAGATTCATTTCTAATTTTTTACTGTCTACTGCAACTTAAAACTGAACACTATTCCTCCGGATGCATAAAGCGTTGTTTGCCCAATAACTCTTCTTCCGTTTCCACGTGGTCATCATCTGGTACACAACAATCTACAGGACATACAGCAGCACATTGAGGTTCTTCGTGAAAACCTTTGCACTCTGTACATTTGTCAGGCACTATATAATAGATTTCATCACTCACAGGCTCTTGTGCCTCATCAGCATCTACTTCCTTACCATCAGGCAGTACAATGCGACCCCTTAAACTTGTTCCATCTTTATATCGCCAGTCATCTGCACCTTCATATATTGCAGTGTTTGGGCATTCTGGCTCGCAAGCACCGCAATTGATACATTCGTCTGTTATAATAATTGCCATAGCATATTCTTTTTCTAACTTTGCACAAAAGTAAAGCCAAAACCATTCATAACCAAATAGCGAATGTATTTACAACAAAGAATTAACGCTTTCAGTCAACTGGGAAATTTCTTGAGGCAATTTAGCCGAGAACGCATTGAAAAAAATGCGTCTGTTGCACATAATGATTTGTTTTTTGATGGCTTTCAACATCAGATGCAATTGGCCTATGAACACAATGGTTGGTTCACAAAAGAAAATGTGTCGTTTGCTTTAGAAGGATGGGCTAATTTATTGACAGAAAGCAATCTTACGGAATGGTTATCAAAGTATGACTTTAACGATGTGTTATCGAAAAAAGTCGCGATTGTAATGGCTGGGAATATTCCGTTGGTTGGTTTTCACGACTTTTTGTGTGTATTGATTTCGGGACATCACGTATTGGTGAAGCAATCATCAAACGATAAACACCTTCTCCCTTTTTTATGCAAATATTTGGAGCTGGTAGAACCTGATTTCAAAGGCAAGATGTCATTTACCGAAGAAAAGCTGAATGACTTTGATGCGGTCATTGCCACAGGAAGCGATAACACTTCGCGCTATTTTGAATATTACTTCAAAGGTAAACCATCCATCATTAGAAAAAATCGAAATTCTGTAGCTGTACTAACAGGAAATGAAAGTGAAGAGCAATTGACAGCGTTATCAGAAGACATCTTCAGATATTACGGTTTGGGCTGTAGAAATGTTTCCAAGTTGTTTGTGCCGAAAGACTACAATTTTGAAAGCTTTTTTAAAGCGATGTACGACTGGAACCCTATTATCCATCAAACCAAATACGCCAATAACTACGATTACAACAAGGCTGTGTATTTGATGAGTGAATTTGATATGCTGGAGAATGGTTTTTTGATGATTAAAGAAGATGAGAGCTACGGTTCGCCCATTGCCACTGTGTTTTATGAGTATTATGAGTCATTGGCAAGCCTGAAGGACAAATTAAAATCGGATGAAGATAAAATTCAATGTGTCGTTTCTGAAGGTATTTTGGATTCAGAAATCAGTTTTGGACAAACCCAGCGACCAGAACTTTGGGATTATGCCGATACTATTGATACTATAACGTTTTTGTTAAAAATATAGTTGATAAATTATCATATTCATAACATTAATTTCTTCAGAATTTAGCACCTTTGCAACGGTTCAAAAACAACTCTCTTTTATCATGAAAATACATAATTTTAGTGCTGGCCCAAGTATCCTGCCACAAGAAGTTTTAAAGAAATCTGCAGAAGCGGTCCTTGATTTCAATAATTCAGGTTTGTCCCTATTGGAAATTTCGCATCGCAGCAAAGGATTTGTGGATGTTATGGAGCATGCACGCTCGTTGGCGTTGGAATTGCTCGGCTTGGAAGGTAAAGGCTATAAAGCGTTGTTTCTTCAAGGTGGTGCCAGTATGCAATTCGTGATGGTAGCTTTAAACCTATTAGAAAAAAGAGCTGGTTACTTAAATACAGGAACTTGGGCTGACAATGCTATAAAGGAAGCTAAAATTTTTGATGATGTTTACGAAGTGGCCTCTTCCAAAGAAGCTAATTACAACTATATCCCTAAAGGTTACGAAATTCCCGAGGACTATGATTATTTCCATTGCACGTCCAACAATACCATTTTTGGAACACAAATGAAATCCTTTCCAGATTCACCAATTCCAATGGTCTGCGATATGAGCAGTGATATTTTTTCACGTCAGATTGATTTTTCCAAATTTGATTTGATTTATGCTGGAGCACAAAAAAATATGGGCCCTGCAGGAACTACCTTGGTAGTTGTAAAAGAAGATATTCTTGGGAAAGTATCTAGAAAAATTCCTTCCATTTTGGATTATAAGGTTCATATCAGCAAAGGCAGCATGTTCAATACGCCACCAGTATTTGCTGTGTATGTATCGATGTTGACCATGGAATGGCTCAAACGTATGGGTGGCATTCAAGCCATTGAAAAAATCAACGACCAAAAAGCACGATTGATTTATTCAGAAATAGATTTAAATCCATTGTTTCAAGGTTTTACAGTAAAAGAAGACCGCTCAACCATGAATGCTACCTTCAATTTGGTCAATGATAATCTTAAAGAGACTTTTGATACCATGCTAAAAGATGCTGGTATTAGTGGCTTGGATGGTCATAGAAGTGTGGGTGGTTATCGAGCTTCCATGTACAATGCCTTGCCTTTAGACAGTGTGAAGGCTTTGGTGGAAGTCATGAGCGAATTGGAGATGAAAGGATAAACTAGTCAGCAGTTTTCAGTAACAGTTGGCAGTGAAATTAATTAATATAATGAGATTCCCACCTTCGTGGGAATAAAAACGAATTTTATGAAAGTATTAGCAAATGATGGAATTTCAAAAAGTGGAAAAACAGCTCTTGAAGAAGCAGGATTTGAAGTCATCACAACTACTGTAGCGCAAGAACAATTAATCAATTATATCAATGAACATCAAATCGATGTGATTTTGGTGAGAAGCGCCACAAAAGTTAGAAAAGATATTATTGATGCGTGTCCAAGCATTAAAATCATTGGACGTGGTGGTGTCGGAATGGATAATATCGATGTAGACTATGCTCGAAGTAAAGGTCTTCACGTAATCAACACCCCAGCGTCTTCCTCAGAGTCTGTTGCTGAACTGGTATTTGCGCATCTGTTTGGTGGTGTTCGTTTTTTGTATGACGCCAATAGAAATATGCCTTTGGATGGCGATACACAATTCAATACACTGAAAAAGAATTATGCAAAAGGGCGAGAACTACGTGGCAAAACACTAGGAATCATCGGTTTTGGACGAATTGGTCGTGAAGTGGCAAAGATTGCACTAGGTGTTGGTATGAAAGTAATAGCGAGCGATAAGTTTGCCGATAAAGCAACCATCAAAGTAGATTTTTACAATGGTCAGTTTATCAATGTAGAGATTGAGACTGAACCGATGAAAGATTTGTTACAGCATTCTGATTTCATCACATTGCACGTGCCTGCCCAAAAGGAACATGTTATAGGTGAAAAACAATTTGAGCAAATGAAAGACGGTGTTGGCATCATCAACGCAGCACGCGGCGGTGTCATTGATGAAGTTGCCCTGACAAAAGCTATTGAAAGTGGAAAAGTAGCTTTTGCAGGGTTGGACACATTTGATAATGAGCCTACTCCAGCGATTCAGATATTGATGAACCCAAAAATATCCTTAACTCCACATATTGGTGCTGCCACTAATGAGGCACAAGATAGAATTGGAACAGAACTCGCGTCTCAAATCATCAGTATTTTGAAGACGGAAAAAGTGTAAGTTATTAACATTTCAATATTAAAAAGCCTATAATCAATTGAATTATAGGCTTTTTTTTCTAATTTACATCTTCAACTTAAAACACTAATAAAATGTCTGGAATTTTAGATGTATTGAACAGCCCAATGGGCAAGTCAATTATCAGTGGCGTTGCAGGTCAAACGAATCAGCCTGAGAGCAAAACACAAGATGTATTGACCATGGCTTTGCCAGTATTGATGCAAGCCATGAGAAGAAATGCCTCAACACCTCAAGGTGCCGAAGGACTTTTGGGAGCTTTAAACAGCAAGCATGATGGCAGTATTCTTGATAACCTTGGAGGTCTTTTCAATGGAGGTGTGGACTCCAATGTCATGGAAGATGGCAGTAAGATATTAGGCCATGTATTAGGAAATAAGCAAGACAATGTAAAAAATGCTTTAAGCCAAAAATCCGGAATGGATGCTGCCACCATCGCACAGATTCTTAAAGTGGCTGCTCCAATTCTTATGGGTGTCTTGGGAAGTCAAGCCAAACAAAAAAATGTCAATAGCCAAAGTGGCTTGGATGGTTTGCTTGGAGGTCTTTTGAAAGGCAATTCACGGCAACATGAACGAAGCTTTTTGGAGTCGATACTGGATGCCGATGGCGACGGAAGCATTATGGACGACGTCGCAGGAATGGTACTTGATGGTGGCAACAAGAAAAAAGGCGGTCTTGGTGGTCTGCTTGGAGGCCTTTTTGGAAGGAAATAGAGAATCCATCAGCAATATAGTCTAGCCAAACTTTAGGGTTTGGCTTTTTTTGTTAAAAACCTTTAAAGCCAAATACTTAAGGCATAATTTTTGTAACTTTATTGGTAAACAAAGTGTTATGAAAACGTTTATTTATTTCTTGTTGGTTTGTGGCTTGTTAATAAGCTGCAATACTTCCAACAAAGCCATACAAACATCGAATGATTCTGCTAATATGGCTGAACAGGATACGGTTCGGATTGCAAATGACAACCTTGAATATGAAATTATCATCATTGAACCTGGATTCAACACATGGTTGGCAAGCACGGCTAAACCTGAAGGTTATTATTCTCAGGAATTTTTAGAGGGAAGAAATCAGCAATATGTGGTAGAATGGAACAACCGCGTCTTGCAGCCTCACAGGTACAACCCAAATCTTTATGAAATGCAAATCGATTATGATAGTGGTATAGATTATGGCTACGAGGTCAATTATAAATTGTACAATTACTTTATCTACTTTCAGTTGACTTATAATCAAAAATTGGCTGGTTACGTTCCAAGGATTTAAAGTATATTTGCGGCGCAAAATATACTATGGAAAATTTCAAGAATCACTGGCAAATACAGCAGCATTGGCAATGGCTCTTTCCCTTGCTAGGTATATTGGTGAATCTGTATTTGGCCTATAAACTGGCAGCAGCCATCTTCAGGGGTTTTCATATGGCAATTATCCTTTTGAGCACCCTTATTTTGTATTATTTGCTTTTGAAATTTTTCCTATGGTGGATGAAGAAAGTGGAAAAAAAGTGGTTAGTTACTTACCGATGGGAAATGATACGTATTTTCATTGTTTTTGCAATCACCGGTTCATCAGCCGCCTTTGTAAGCAAACCTATTATGCAATGGCTCGGAATTACTAAAGAAAACTTAAACCTTTTTGTTTATTGGTTATTATACGCTATCATTGGACTTGTTTTTTACCAAATCCTTTTGGTGTGCTACGGATGGCTCTTTGGTCAGTTCAAGTTCTTTTGGGAATTTGAAAAAAAGGTGCTACGAAGAATAGGATTTAAACGTCTTGTGGATTGATGCATAAATTTAGCGAACAGATAACTTTTAAAATCATTACCTGTGTTTTGGTAATGAGCTTATTGGTACCGACTGGCGTTAAGTTTTCACATATATTTACCCACCACCATCATGAAATCTGTAATGGCGAGCCACAAACGCACCTTCATAATGCCGATTTGGATTGTAGCTTTTACAAATTCAAATTAAGTACACCCTTTACAATTCCAAATTTTGAGTTTGAAATCATTCCTGCTTTGGATAACCATCAGAGTTATGCAGGAACGTACTCATTTTTAAGTGAATTTCAACAACTCCACTTCACGCTTCGTGGACCTCCGCAAATTGATTTGATCTAACTCTTTTCTGAATTTTTTTCAGAAGACATTTTTATTGAATTAATTTAAAAACACATTTACATGAAACTAATTTTAAATGTATTGCTATTATTGGCAATACCATCCATATATGCACAGAACACCCTAAATGGGACTATTTCGGACAAGAGTACGAACGAACCCATCGTCTTTGCCAATGTGTACCTTCCACAACTTGAAAAAGGAACCACAACCGATGAAAAAGGAAATTTCACTATCAATAATCTTCCTAATGGAACTTATAAAATAGTTGTCTCCATTATTGGATATGAAACTTTGTCCCAAAACATTACACTTCCCTTAAGCGAATCACTTACAATGGCTATAAACCCTTCCACCATTGAAATGGAAGAAGTCATCGTCTCAACGCCATTCCACAAACTTCAAAGCGAAAATGTAATGAAAGTAGAACGCGAAAGTGTGAGTGATTTAAAATCCAAAGGTTCGGTCACATTATCTGAAGGAATTTCCAATATTGCGGGAGTAGAAACTGTTACAACAGGATTAAGTATCGGAAAGCCTGTCATTAGGGGCTTGAGCTCAAATAGGGTTTTGGTCTATACGCAAGGTGTACGCCTCGAAAACCAACAATTTGGTGATGAGCATGGCCTTGGACTCAATGATGCTGGTATAGAAAGTGTGGAAGTCATCAAAGGCCCTGCGTCCCTGCTCTATGGCAGTGATGCCCTTGGAGGTGTGCTCTACTTAAATCCTGAAAAATTTGCCGAAGCCAATACCTCAAATGGCGATGTTGGCGGCAATTACTATTCCAATACACAAGGTTACAGTACCAATGCAGGTTTTAAAACCTCTGGAGAGAAATTCAAATTTTTATTCAGAGGAAGTCTGGCAGAACATTCAGACTATAAAACGAAAGATTACAGAGTGACCAACACGCGTTTTAGGGAACAGGATTTCAAGACAGGCTTTGGCTACCAAAACAATAAATTCAAAACTGAATTGCGATACAACATCAACAATTCCAAACTAGGGATTCCGGAAGAATTGGGAGAGCAATCCACGGATAGAGCACCTTTATTGCCGTTTCAGGAAATTACCAATCATGTGTTAAGCTCCAAATCGACTGTTTTTTTCAATAATTCTAGTTTGGATGTCAATCTTGGATTGCTATATAATGATAGAAAGGAATTTGAAGCGGAAGAAGGCGAAGAAGTAGATTTGGATAATTTAGAGGCCGCCTTGCATCTAAAGCTGAAAACCTTCAACTACGATATTAAATACAATCTTCCAAAACTTGGAAAATTTGAAACCATTGTGGGTGTTCAGGGCATGAACCAGACCAACTCAAATTATGGGGAAGAACAATTGATTCCTAATGCCATGACCAACGACATTGGTATTTTGGCAACATCTCACATCCATTTTGAAAAGGCTGATGTACAATTGGGAGCCCGATTTGATAATAGGACCATCGATGTAGAGAAGGGTATCCAACGAAATTTCAACAGTTTTAACGGAGCCGCTGGAGTAAAAACCAATTTGGCAAAACAAGTGACAGCGCGTTTAAATCTTGCTACCGGTTTTAGAGCTCCTAACCTTGCCGAATTGACTTCTGATGGCGTTCACGAAGGTACCAATCGCTACGAAATTGGAAATGCTGACTTGACCAACGAGCAAAACTTTCAAACGGATTTGACCTTGGAATACACCAATGAACATTTTGAACTGTTTGCCAATGGGTTTTATAATCTCATCCAAAACTATATCTATATTTCCCCAAATGGTGATATCGTTGATGACACGCCTGTATATGACTATCTTCAAAATGATGCACGCTTATATGGCGGTGAAATTGGATTTCATCTACATCCACATCCTTTGGATTGGTTACACGTCGAAAGTAGTTTTGAAACCGTAACAGGCCAACAAAAAGATGACTCCTATCTACCACTGATTCCAGCCAATTCTCTGAACAATACCATCCGGGTGGAACTTAATGGGAAATGGTTTGAAAAAGGATATTTATTCGCAAGCTTAAAATCCACGTTTAAACAAAACAATATCAACCAATTTGAAACCACAACGGATGGCTATGATTTGTTAAGCGCTGGTTTTGGCGGGAAAGTGAAACTGTTCAAAAATGATCTGGCGATTTCCGTTTCCGGAACTAATCTGACTGACAAAGAGTACATCAATCACCTTTCAAGATTAAAACCTGAAGGCATCTATAATATGGGAAGAAATTTCAATGTAGGCCTGACCTATTATTTGTAAGAACTAATTTAGTCTGTTGTAGCGCAGTCGAGAACTTAAAATCTTTCGACTGCGTTCACCCAGACAGATATATTACGGTTTATTTTATTTCAACAACCTGCTTTTCCGAATTGATTACATAGGTATAAAACCACATCAAGGTAAAGGATGGGATAATGTCAAATCCTGGTAGTGCTTCTTCAATAAACGTGAACACTGCCCCAATTTTTCCCGCTTTACCTTTGTACATCTTGGTCATCAGCCAAGCAGAAATGGGTGCCCAGATAATATCAGAAAACTCTCCAACGCCAGGAATCAGAAAACTGACACATCCCAAGGCGTCAAAAACAATTCCCAATACTAATTTTTTGTATTTCGTATTCATTCTAAACATTTAATAATCATCAATAAACAAGAAACATACCAAATTTTTAAGAAAACTTACTACTGATTAATTTCAAGAATTCATTTCGCGTTTCAATCTTTTCAAATTGACCTCTAAAACCCGATGTTGTGGTCACGGAATTTTGTTTCTGAACACCACGCATCATCATGCACATGTGAGAGGCCTCAATAACCACTGCTACTCCTTGGGGCTTCAAGGTATCATTGATGCAATCCAAAATCTGCTCTGTCAACCGCTCTTGAACCTGCAATCGGCGAGCAAAGACATCCACAATTCTCGGCAATTTGCTCAACCCGACAATATGTCCGTTTGGAATGTAGGCAATATGCGCTTTTCCAAAAAATGGAAGTATATGATGTTCGCAAAGCGAATACACTTCTATATCTTTTACAAGCACCATTTCGTTATAGGATTCTTTAAACATAGCACTCTTTAATATGTCAGCAGCATCCTGATGATACCCTTGTGTCAGAAACTGCATGGCTTTGGAGGCACGTTCTGGTGTTTTCAACAGTCCATCACGAGTGATGTCTTCTCCTAAATCCTGAATAATACTTTGATATTTCGATTTAATCCCTTCGGTAATCTCAGAATTATACGTTTCAAAAAATTCGTATGGCATAGTGTTTTTGTTTGCTGTGTTAAAAATACATAATAATTTTCAGTGTTGGAGTTAAGTAAGTTACCCAAACATTAACAGTTACGGTTGGTTTTTAACGTTTGGTTATGACTATTGAAAACCCGTCGTCATTAGCTTTGCGAGACTAACTGTAACAAACCGATTAATTTGTTGTCTTTATGAATAACAAATTAACCATCAATCAAACCAAACATGAAAATCCGCTTCACCATTTTTTTTGTTTCTGTGTTTAGTGTCTCATCAATTCTAGCGCAAGAAGAAAAAAAGTCCCTTCAAATTTTACGAACTGACAATCCCCCCAAAATAGATGGCGTTTTGGACGATGAGGTATGGATGCATGCCATGGAAGCCAAAAACTTTACCGAGTTTCGACCCACCATGGGTCTAGCAGAAAAACCAGGAGAGGAAACCGTGGTAAAAATGACCTATGATGACAATGCTATCTATATTGCAGCATATTTGTATGACAATCCTGAATTGATCATGAAACAAATGACCAGCAGGGATAACTTTGGCCAGAGCGATTTCTTTTTAGTGGTTTTCAATCCGAATAACGATGCGCAGAATGACACCGAGTTAGTGGTGTTTCCAACCGGAACGCAGGCTGATGCCATTGCCAGCCCCAGCAATGGAGAAGATTTTGGATGGAATGCCGTTTGGGACAGTGCAGTACAAATCGTTGATGACGGTTGGATTGTAGAAATGAAAATACCCTATTCGGTGTTGCGTTTTGCCAATAAGGAAAAACCAACTTGGGGACTACAATTTCATCGTCAGTTCAGAAGAACACGTGAACAATATACATGGAATCCTGTAGACATCACAAAAGGAAACATTGGCTTATACCATGGCGAAATGGTCGGGCTGGAAAACATCCAACCGCCCACCCGATTGAGTTTGTACCCATTTGCTTCTGCCCTGGTGAGTTCTTATGATGGAGAAACAACGGACAACTACAGTTTAGGACTTGATGTTAAATATGGCATCAGTGAAAATTTTACTTTGGATGCCACTTTGATTCCCGATTTCAGCCAAGCGGGTTTTGATAATGTGGTGCTCAATTTGGGGCCGTTTGAACAACAATTTTCAGAGCAGCGTCAATTCTTTAAGGAAGGTGTTGATTTATTCAACAAAGGAAATCTTTTTTATTCAAGGCGTGTGGGGAGCTCACCCACGGGATCTGTGGAACTGAACGAAAATGAAATTGTTACCAAATATCCTGACAAAGTAAAGACCTTGAATGCCATAAAAGTATCAGGTAGAACAAAGAAAGGTTTGGGGGTTGGCTTCTTTAATGCCATAACCGAAAAAACCTATGCTACCATCAAGGATACCGTCTCTGGTGATTCTCGCAATACAGTGGTCGAACCTTTGGCTAACTATAACATTTTGGTCTTGGACCAACAGTTCAACCAAACCTCTTCTGTGAGTTTGGTAAATACCAATGTGACCAGAGACGGTCATTTTAGGGATGCAAATGTCACTGCTGCCTTGTTTGATGTGACTACAAAGTCCAACGAATACAATGTAAGCGGTGGCGCAAAAATGAGTTCTTTGAATCTTCCCGATGACACGGTGAATGGCTTCAGTTCAGAATTGTTTTTGGGCAAAGTGAGCGGAAAATATCGGTACAGCATTAGTCATTCGTTAGCGGACAAAAAATATAACATCAATGATTTGGGTATTCTATTCAGGAATAATTACAACAATTTCTCAGCAGATGTATCGTACCGTATTTTTGAACCTACCAAAACACTCAACAATTTTTACATAGGCACATGGTTCAATTACAATCGTTTGTTTGACCCTGGTACGTACACGGGAAAAAACACGGGTTTCAACATCAATGGAACCACAAAAAAACTTCACGGTTTCGGTTGGAATGTCAACTATCAAATAGGCAAGCAATATGATTATTTTGAACCACGCACCGCAGGTCGCTATTTCATTTATGAGAATTGGTTGAATACCAACGCTTGGATTTCATCAAATTACAACAAAACGTTTGCTCTGGATGCAAATGTCGGTTATGCCACAGTGTTTGAGAAAGGAAGGGATTTTTATAACTATTGGTTCGGTGTAGATCCTAGGGTTAGGTTCAATGATAAATTTTTACTTACCTATTCCTTCTATTGGGATGACTATCGAAAAGACCGTGGCTTTGTGGCAAAAGTGGATGACGACATCATTTTTGGTCAGCGCCGTCGTTTTGAGATTGTCAATGGCCTTTCTGGAAGCTATAATTTTAACCCTTACCATTCATTGAATTTGACATGTAGATATTATTGGTCCACTGTCACCTATGAAAATGAGTTATATACCCTGCTGCCCAATGGTCGCTTGACGCAAGATGAAGGGTATATGGTGATAAATCCTGATGATCCCACAAAACAGGTTGACGACCCAAACCTAAATCTTAATATCTGGAATTTTGACTTTTCCTATTCCTGGCAGTTTGCTCCAGGAAGTCAATTATCCGCATTGTATAGAAACAACCTAAACAATGAAGATCATTTTTCCAAGGAAAAATATTTTAACAGTGTACAGCGAGTCTTTGAACAACCCATACAACATACCTTCTCACTCCGTCTGGTCTATTACATTGACTATAACAATTCAAAAAATATATTCCGTAAGAAAACCTCATGAGGTTTGCGAAGCACGTGATAAAGTAGTATGTTTGAGGTCATGATCAAAGCGGCCAACATTCACAAATACTACAATGAGCTCCACGTGCTAAAAGGCGTGGATTTGCACATTGCTAAAAGTGAAATCGTCTCCATCGTTGGCGCTTCAGGCGCGGGCAAAACAACCTTGTTACAGATTCTTGGCACACTCGATAGAGCGGCTTCTAAAGACGCCAGTGAACTCATCATCAATGATGTAAACCTAAACTCACTGAATGATAAAGCCTTGGCAAAGTTCCGAAATGAGCACATTGGTTTTATCTTTCAGTTCCACCAGCTATTGCCCGAATTTACCGCATTGGAGAATGTCTGTATTCCAGCCTTCATCAAAAAGACATCCAAAACCGATGCCGAAAAACGCGCCAAGGAACTATTGGATTTCCTGGGCCTTAAAGATCGCTACCACCACAAACCAAACGAGCTTTCTGGTGGCGAACAGCAACGGGTGGCCGTCGCAAGAGCTTTGGTCAACAATCCCGATTTGATATTTGCGGACGAACCTTCAGGGAATCTCGATAGTGAGAGTGCCGAAAACCTTCATAACCTCTTTTTCAAATTGCGGGATGAATTTGGTCAAACCTTTGTCATCGTGACTCACAACGAAGAACTGGCCAATATGGCCGACCGAAAATTGGTCATGGTCGACGGCAAGATTGTTTAACCCTCCCTATGCGTGTCTAGAGGGATGGCGTCCACAAGTCTATCGATGAATCTACTGATCAGTCCTCCTGTTGTATGCCCAGCTTTATAAATAGGTACTTTACCCAACGCACTGTCAAAGTTGTTCATTGAAGTGCCCACAATGTCCAGTGTGGTGTCTATGATATCATCAGAGGTCTCTTCCATGGCTTAGTTGTTTTCTATGATTTTTAAATGCTTTCAAGTCGTTGATGGCGTCCTTGCCAAGCTTTGTACCGATTCCCAGTACAAACAGCGCAACGCTCGCTTTTAATGTAAACTTTATAAAGTCGTTCATGTCTATCAAGTTTTTGTGTTCTTATAGCCTTATCTCCTATCGGAAAAAAGGAAGTCTTCTAAGTTAATCATTTATAACGACAGTAAAAAGATGAAAACCTTTTGAGTTTAAAATACCATGGATTGAGTTAAACAGTCAGTTCCCAAAAACAAAATCAAAGGGCAGGCATCACAGCAAGAAATACATATTTTGATTACCTTTATAATAGGTTGCCAACCATTTAAAAGTAAATAAAACTAAAAACACTTAGGTAGTAGTGATGGTGCGGTGGCAAGCAATCTCAAGCTCAATAAATACATAACTACGATGCAATATAAAAATCTCAAACAATGGACGAAGGCTATTATCTAGAAACATTCAAAAAATCAGCAGACCAATTGGACAAATCAAGGCTGAAAGAAAAACAACTTGAACTGTATGTGGGCATAACGCTCAATTCAGTGGTGCTAAAATTATACAAGACCAAATGGGCCAATCCCAATACCGACCCCATAAATGCAAAAACAAGGATTTTCTTCGCCATTTGGGTGAATCACCAAACTCTAAAACAGAACAAAGTATATTACAACATTCACGCCTTAAAACTTAGGGAAATGAAAGGCTATACCATAACTAGTCGGGCATTTGCTGATAGCTTTAGAAAGGAGTTGGTAAAGTATACAAACGATTGGGATAATGTGAAGATGGACTTGGGCCCATTGACCTTGATGGAAGGATGGGTACAGGTTAAAGATGAAAACCTCGAAACCTGTATCGTCCAGTTGGCAAACAAGTTCATAAACATCGACGACATCATTGACAATACCTTAAAGAAATTTAAGCAGACTAAATAAGTGGATTTTTTAAATATAAAAAACAGCTGTAATGAAGCTCCTAAAAACAAATACGGAACTGCAAAATTCAGTACCTTGCAATCCCTATGAAATCCATATCCCAACACCAGCTCAAAGACCTCCTCGACACCAAGGTACAGCAGTACAACCAACCCCACTTCATCCCCACTGACCCCATTCAAGTACCACACCTGTTCTCCAAAAAAGAAGATATTGAAATAGCCGCATTCCTCACAGCCACCATCGCCTGGGGCAACCGCAAAAGCATCATCAGCAACGCCAAGCGTATGATGCAGCTTCTCGACAACGCACCACACGACTTCGTGACACAGCACCAAGACAGCGACCTGGCACCTCTATGGCCCTTTGTCCATCGTACCTTTAACGGCGAAGACCTCATCCAGTTTGTTAAAAGTCTTCAACACCTCTATCAAAACCATGGAGGGCTGGAAACCGTCTTTTCCAAAAACTCACACCCTGGCTCCACCCAATACGCCATCCACCACTTTAAAAACCACTTCTTCGAGATAGAACACCTCCCGCGCACCAAAAAACACATCAGCGACCCCATGAAAAACTCTGCGGCTAAGCGCATCAACATGTTCCTCCGCTGGATGGTCCGTAACGACCACAACGGTGTGGACTTCGGCATTTGGGAGAGCCTCGCTCCTGCCCAACTCTCCTGCCCCTTGGACGTCCATTCTGGCAACGTGGCTCGCAAGTTGGGCTTGTTACATCGAAAACAAAACGATGCAAAAGCTCTAAACGAATTGGATACCGCCCTACGCAAACTCGACAAAAATGACCCGGTCAAATACGACTTTGCCTTATTCGGATTGGGCGTATTTGAAGCCTTCTGAAACGAGAATATAATAGTTGCAAATAGACAAGCCTGGGTGGCATACAGCACATGCATAACTAAAAAAACGATTGACAAAACCAGTTCATCAATCGTTTTTCAGTAAATTAAATGGGATTAGTTATCCCTTCAACCACGCCTTGCGGGTCGCAATCTGTTTAGCTGTGGCATTTTCATCTTCTATCAAACTGACACTGGTAGTATACGCTTGCTCAAGTGTTCCCTTAAACACCATCTCCTTGCCATCACGTTCTATCTTCAGTTCGTAGGTTTGGCCTGGTTGCCATTGGTACATCCCTCCTATCAATACTTGGGCATTTTGAAGCGTCAATGGAGTACCACTAACTTCCTTGATGACATCTCCCGGATGAATACCTTGGGAAGCCCAAAAACTATTGCCTGTAACTCCTTCAGAAAAAGACAAGGTCATTTTTTCTCGGTCACCATCAAAGATAAATCCGTTGCCATTTTGAATGTAAGACGTTTCTATTTTGGCCTCGCCCAATTTTAAACCTACTTTATGGAAGAATTCATTATAATCAATAGGCGTAGTTCCGACCACATGGGTTTTAAGGAATGCCCCAACAGAAGGATAGGTCATTTTCGTAATTTCGGCAATCAGTTCATCATCCTTAAACGGTTTGTTGACACCATAGGTGTTGGACAATTCTTTCATTAACGAGAGCATACTTCGCTGACCATTGCTCTCTTCACGCATGAGGATATCAATACACATCCCAATCAGTGCACCTTTCGCATAAACATTCAAATAATTGTCAGAATAAGGTTTGTCCATGATGTGTTCACTCATCAAGGTAAAGCTCATCGTATCGTCATAATACTCTGAGGTTCTGATTTTGCTCATCATCTCAGCGTAAAACGCCTCAGGAGTTACCAAGCCTTCATACACTTGGAAGTGTTGTGCAAAATATTCAGTGACACCTTCGTACATCCAAAGATGCTTGGAAAAGGTGGGATTGGCATAATCAAAATAATGAACATCTTCTGAATGAACAGAAAGCGGCGTAACAATATGGAAAAACTCATGCGACACCACATCAATCATAGATTTTTCAAGAGCGTCCAAAGGCATCTGTTCTTGCAGTACCACAACGGTGGCTTTATGATGTTCCAAGGCGCCAAAACCTTTGGGTGCAGTAGGGCTTCCATCAGAAAGGTATAGGAATATATCATAACGTGGCGTGGAATTGATAGCTCCCAAATAGGCTTTTTGTGCCTCCATCATTTTATACATGGAAGGCTGCAATTCCTTAGCCGTATGTACTTTGTTTGGAGAATAGACACTCAAAACGATTTTGATGTTCCCAACCATGAACTCTTCAACATCAAATTGTCCGTACATCATCGGATTGTCAGTGATGTCAAAATACCGTGGTGCAAAATAACTGTTTGTAATCGCAGTCCCATCTGGTGACGACTTGGTACCGGTAACTTCCAGGGCAGAACTATGTTTAAAAGTGGCAGGTGCAGTAACATCCAAGGCATATTGGGCATTTTTTAGATTGTCAAAAAAACCAATAAAACCATGGAGGTTCAGCAAATAATCGTTGGGTTCAATGTTGGTTCCGGCAGGAGAAAAAGGCATGTCCTTTCCTATGCCACCTTCCACCTCTTGGTCAAAGGTATCATTCACATAGTAAGTAAGTTTATCCAATTCTTTGGCATTGGCAATCACCCAAGAATTATCATCTGGGTGCGTGAAGGTCAATTCCTTGCCACTATAATCAAGGGCTTTAAAACCTTCAATAAAACGACCATAACTGCCCAGGGCATACGTTCCCTGAACTACCTTTGGCAAATGAAAAGTAACAGTTTCCTCCGTAAAACGCCCAGGGTTAATGACCACAGGAAGTTTGTCATCGTTCACTTTTGTGATGTCAATAGAAGTTGCAATGGGGTTCTGAGTGGCTAAATCATTACTTACTTTTGAAGTTGAACCACAGCCAAACAATATGGAGCCAACCAAAGCAATACCAAGAATATTCTTCATATAAGACTTGTTTTAGTTTCCACAGACGTGGAAATTTTTAAATTTAATTTCAGCATAAGTCACGCAAAGCTACAATCTGTTACAGGGATTAACGTGAACATTTTGTTAAAAGATGAATTCGTATTTTTGGGCATGAAGCAGCCGTTAATTAGCATCCTGACACCTTTTAGGAACACCGCAAAATTTCTCCCCGAATGTTTGGATTCCATTCTCAACCAAACCTACATCCATTGGGAATTACTCATTGTGGACGACCATTCTACAGACGATAGCTATGACATTGTGAATGCCTATGCTCAAAAGGACAAAAGGATTCGGCTTCTTAAAACCAATGGCGAAGGCATCATAGAGGCCCTGCAATGCGCCTTCAAACACAGTCAGGGAGACTACATCACTCGTATGGATAGCGATGATATAATGGCTACCGATAAATTAGAAGTGATGCTCAACAATCTTTTGTTATATGGTAAGAAACATTTGGCTCTAGGATTGGTAAACTATTTCAGCAATGAAGGTATCAGTGATGGCTACGAACGTTATGAGAAATGGTTAAACGAATTGACAAGAGCAGGAACCAACTATTCAGAAATCTATAAAGAATGTGTCATTCCTTCGCCTTGCTGGATGGTTGATAGAGAGGATTTGATAGAGTGCGACGCTTTCAACCCCAATCGCTATCCAGAAGATTATGATTTGACCTTTCGGTTTTACAAACACAACATCAAATGCATTCCCTGCAATCAAATACTACATCAATGGAGAGATTACCCCACACGAACCTCACGCACCCACGAGCATTATGCACAAAACTATTTTTTGGACATCAAACTTCACTATTTTCTGCAATTGGATTATGACAAACAAAGAACCTTGACCCTTTGGGGTGCAGGCTTTAAAGGCAAACGAATAGCCAAGATGCTCAAAAAAAGAAACATCCCCTTCATCTGGATTTGCAACAATCCACGAAAAATAGGAAAACACATCTATAACATCGAGTTGTACAGTTTCAATTACCTCAACCAACTCAAAAATCCACAAAGCATTGTCACCGTTGCCAATGAGCGTTCACAAACACGGATCAAGCAGTATTTCAGCACACAGGGCATGACCTCTATGCAGGATTATTTTTTCTTCTGTTAAAAGCCAACACAAAAGCACACAAAACACACATCAAAAAACCAAAAAACATAATAAAAACGAATCCTTTCCAGATAATGTAGCTGGATATAAGTATATTTATGATGGATGTAAGGAGTTGTGCATAATTAAAATCAACCTATGGCAATAACCGAAAAATTTGATAATTACTTAATTGCCGAAGTAATAAAAAACTATTTAATTGACGGAAAAAGTCATAGGCAAATTCAAAGAGAAATTCTTGATTTGCCAGCACCTGCTCGCGGTGGTGGATTTGTAGTAATGCAATTGTTACATCATTTCAATATTCATGGAGACAAAAAAGGCATTTTAAAAAAACATTCCGTTTCAGAACTAAGAAACAATAATGATTTAGGTTTCATAAAAGCGTTGGATATTATTGACGAACTGAATTATGTGCAAGAGGAAGCGGAAGAATATTTTGTTAGAAATCAAGAAGTCAATAAAAACAATAATCTGACTGAAGCAACAAGCGAAATCAAAGTACGAGCTTATCAGAATAAACTCAGACAAATCGTTTTGGACAATTATAGTTATACTTGTGCAATTTGCGAAATAAACAAAACAGATTTACTCATATGTAGCCATATTAAACCTTGGAATGTAGATAAAGAAGAAAGGCTAAATCTTAGAAATGCTATTTGCCTTTGTGTTTTACACGACAAAATGTTCGACAAAGGATATTTCTCGTTAGACTCTGAATACAATATTATTCTTGGCAAAAAGTCTGATGAACAAATAAAAAAACTTTTGGCTGATTTAAAATTCAAAAAACCGAAAATTAATGAACCTGACAAATTATTCTTAGATTTTCATTTTAATGAAATATGCAAATAACTGTGCCCAACACCTCATATAAGCTATGGCTTTGTTCTCCCCTACTTCTGACAAGAACAAAAAGTACAAACTAGCAAAGCAAAATCCCAGATATAACAGAATGGAACAAAACACAACTGACAATCAACTAAGCGGGCAAGGTGCCAAACCTTTTGCCCATACCTATTTTCACGGTACAAAAGCCGACCTAAAAATCGGAGACCTCATTAAAACTGGATTCAACTCAAATTATGGACAAAGAAAAAATGCAAAATATATTTTCCTGTCGGCAACATTGGATGCTGCCATTTGGGGTGCCGAACTTGCCTTTGGCGAAGCACCCGAAAGAATTTATTTGGTAGAGCCCACAGGACCGATGGAAGACGACCCTGACGTAACGGATAAAAAATTTCCCGGCAATCCGACAAAATCCTATCGTTCTACAGAACCATTCATAGTGGTTGGAGAGGTTACCATTTGGCAAGGGCATAAGGCTGAGCAACTAAAACAAATGAAAGACACATTGGAAAAACTTAAAAAACAAGGAATTAATTCACTTAACGACTATTAAAAAACGAACCCAAGATAACGGTCATAATTCATTGCTGCAGAATGTATGCTGAAAATTCTCGTGGACTCTCACGAAATGATAAAAGCGTAGCGAGCTGACGAAGTAAAGCATAGTCAATACAGTTATAGTTATTTTGAAAATGAAGAATCTACTAAAGAAAATATCAGAAAAAGCGATTGAATTGGCAGATTTCGAGTTTACACAAGAGCAGGCTCAAAATAGGTGGTTAGGAACTAAACCAGCGTCTGAAAATGAAATAAAATTGACAGAAAAAAGACTCGGAATTGAATTCCCAACAGATTTTAAACTGTTTTTATCCATTACAAATGGATTTTCAGCACCAAACGATATAGAACCAACTTTTGAGCCGATTGACAAAATAGATTATCTTAAAAAAATAGATAATTTTATAGTGGAAGTTTGGAATCAAGAAGGAATTGCTGAAATCGGAAACCAATTAGAACGGAGTATCACAATTGCCGGAATTTCTGAAGAACAATATTTTCTTCTTATTCCGCCAAAATGTAATACAGAACAATGGAAATATTGGAAATTTTCCTCTTGGCAGCCTGGAGAAGTTGAATATGCAAATTTGGAGCGGTATTTTAATGATGTCTTGGAATTTATAAACGAACAAATTGAAATGAAATAAAAACGAACCGATAGAATAGCTATAAACAATGGTTTGTCCGCCACTCTCCTATCACTCATTTTCAACAAGTTCCAGAAAGAATAGATAACCCATAAAAAGTAAACCTAAACAAACAACACAAAGACATAAAAGTTAAATTTCCCTAAATCCACCCATTGTAATCCTTCAGCATTTTCTATATTTGGTTGCTCAACAATCCAAGCCAAGGAATGCAATTCAAACATCCAGAACTACTATATGCACTATGTCTCCTGGTCATTCCTATTATCGTTCACTTATTTCAGCTGCGGCGTTTCCAAAAGATTGAATTCACCAATGTACTGTTCCTTAAAAACATCACACTGCAGACCAGAAAAAGTTCCCAACTAAAAAAATGGTTGACTCTTTTAACGCGGTTATTGTTATTGGCATGTGTCATCATCGCTTTTGCACAACCTTACATGGCAGATTCCAGTAGCTTCAATACCAAGAGCGAAACGGTTATCTATCTAGACAATTCATTCAGCATGCAAGCCAAAAGCAACAATGGCACGCTGTTGAATAAAGCTGTTCAGGATATTATTGAAAATGTGAATGAAAAGGAGCAAATCACATTGTTCACAAACGATAATACCTTCACAAATACCACTACAAAAGCCATTAAAAATGATTTGATACAATTGAAATATTCTCCAAATCAATTGTCGTATAAAGCAGCAATCTTAAAAGGCAAAAAGGCATTTTCCAAAGACAAAAGTTCAGTGAAGAATTTGGTGATGATTTCTGATTTCCAACAGAAAAAAGAAGCACTATCGATAGAAAAAGACAGTCTCGTCAACTTAAAATGGGTGCAATTAAAACCAGAAAACCTCAACAACGTCTCCATTGATACGGTTTACATATCCAATATGGATGCCAAAACTCTCGAATTGACCGTTGGGTTGAAAAATCAAGGAGAAGCCATAGAAACACTTCCGGTTTCACTATACAATAATGACAATCTCATTGCCAAAACTGCAGTTTCAATGGATGACAAGGCAGAAACCACCTTTACCATTCCTTTGGATGCTGCTTTTGATGGACAGATTGTGATTGAGGATGCCAATCTTCAATATGATAACATCCTATTCTTCAACATCAATAAACGAGAAAAAATTAAAGTTCTGTCCATCAATCAAGCGGATGATTTGTTTCTGAGCAAGATTTACACCAATGATGAATTTGAATACACTTCAGTCAAATTCAACGAACTTAATTACAACAGTCTTGAATCTCAAAATTTGATTGATTTAAATGAACTGAAAGACATTCCCATTTCTTTGACAACGGCCTTAAAATCATTTACAGACAATGGTGGAAACATTGTGATAATTCCTTCAGATGACATAGCATTAGACTCTTATAATCAAATTTTTACAAATTATTTTTTACCCAGTTTCAATTCCTTAAACCCTTCCGAAAAGAAAATCACAACCATTAACTTTTCGCACCCATTGTTGGTAAATGTCTTTGACAAAAAAGTGAGCAATTTTCAGTATCCCAAAGTGAACTCCTATTATCCTTTGGCAAGTTCTGGTGGTTCATCGATTTTGGCTTTTGAAGATGGCACTGCTTTCTTATCGGAAGCCAACAATGCCTATGCGTTTTCTTCAGCCTTAAATGAAGAAAATTCCAATTTCAAGAATTCTCCTTTGATTGTTCCTGTGCTTTACAATATTGGAAAACAAAGTTTGAAAGTACCAAAACTCTATTACACCATCGGTCAGGAAAATACCATTGACATCAGCACGACGCTGCAGCAAGACAATATACTGACATTGGTTCTCGACGATACATCCATCGTACCACTGCAACAGACGTATGCCAATAAAGTTGAATTGAAAACCAACGAATATCCCGATATTGCCGGAATTCTTTCAGTAAACAATAAAGAAACGACGCTACAGCATTTGAGTTACAATTACAACCGAAATGAAAGCGATTTAAACTATCTTAACCTCTCCTCTTTAGGTGATATTGATATGAATTCCTCCATCGCTTCTGCTATTGATGAGATAAAAAGTGCCACTAATGTGAACGAGCTATGGAAATGGTTTGTTATTTTTGCACTAGCTTTTTTAATCATTGAAATGCTCATCTTAAAATTCTTTAAATGAACGTACTCCTGAAATCTGCGACCATTGTTGACCCAAAAAGCGATTTTCACAATCAAACCCAAGATATTTTAATTGAAAAAGGAGCTATTTCCCAAATCGGAAAAAACCTAAAAAATCCAAAGAATTATAAAGAAGTTGCGTTAAACAATCTCCATGTATCGCAAGGCTGGTTTGACAGTAGCGTGAGTTTTGGAGAACCCGGTTACGAAGAGCGTGAAACCATTGAAAATGGCCTTAAAACTGCAGCATTGTCTGGTTTTACAGCAGTTGCAGTGAATAGCAACACAAATCCAGTGGTGGACAGTTATGCCGATATTTCTTTTTTAAAAGCAAAAGCAAACGGAAATGCTGTAAGCTTATATCCAATTGGCGCATTGACCAAAGAAAGTAAAGGGGAAGATTTGGCCGAACTTTTCGATATGAAAAAGGCTGGAGCCATTGCATTTTATGATTATCAAAAACCTATTGGCAATCCCAATTTGATGAAAATTGCCCTACAATACGCAAGTAATTTTGGCGGTTTGGTCTATTCATTTCCACAGGAATCGAAAATTTCCGGGCTTGGCGTGATGAACGAAAATGTCACCAGCACATCACTGGGTTTAAAAGGAAATCCAAATTTGGCGGAAGAACTTCAGATTGTCAGGGATTTGTTTCTATTGGAATATACAGGCGGAAAACTTCACATCCCGACCATTTCAACAGCAAAATCAGTGGAATTGATTCGCAATGCCAAGAAGCAAAAATTGGATGTGAGCTGTAGTGTGGCGATTCATAATTTAATGTTGACCGATTTTGAATTGAACACCTTCAATACCAATTATAAAGTGTCTCCTCCATTAAGGACCCAATCCGACTGTGACGCCCTGATTGAAGGTTTAAAAGATGGAACGATTGATATGATATCCAGTGACCACAACCCTATCGACATCGAACATAAAAAAGTAGAATTTGACCACGCAAAAAATGGAACGATTGGTCTGGAAAGTGCTTTTGGAGCATTAAATAATGTCTTCACTATCAAAAAAACAATCGATTTATTGACCAAAGGCAAAGATCGTTTTGGGTTGGAAGGAACTGTAATCAAGGTTGGAAATCGAGCAGACCTGAGCCTTTTCAATCCAAATGGTGACTATACATTTTCAATAGAACATATCAAATCAAGCTCAAAGAATGCCATTTTTGAAGGCCATTCACTAAAAGGAAAAGCCTACGGCATCATTGCAAACAACCAAATGATACTCAACCAATGAATGAACAAACCATAGAAGAAGGCAAAACATTGGCAATCGTTAGTTATTTGACGCTCATCGGAACGTTGATTGCTTTTTTTATGAACCAAGAGAAAAAAAACCCGTTTACAGCCTTCCATACTCGTCAGGCACTCGGCCTTTGGCTCACCCAAATGGTTTTAGGATTTGTGGTCAGTGGTTTTGATAGTTGGAATATTACTTTTGCCCTTTGGATTGGAATAGCCGTACTGATTTTTTATGGCATTTTTAGTGCCATTGCAGGAAAAGCACAGCCCATACCATTTTTGGGAGATTTTTTCCAAAGACTTTTCGCCTCATTAGGAACATAATATGGATTTATCACTCTATCATTTAACCCGTCCGTCTAGTTTAAAGGAAAATGCTCCGTTGCTCATCATGCTCCATGGTTATGGTAGCGATGAGAATGATTTGTTTTCATTCGCATCAGAATTGCCAAAGGAATTGTTCATTGTTTCCGTGAGGGCACCTTACCCGATGCAGCCTTATGGCAATGCATGGTATGCCATTAATTTTGATGCAGAAATGAACAAATGGAATGATACTGAGCAAGCAAAAGAATCGAGAGATTTGATTGCCAACTTTATTGATGAAGCTTGCAAAACCTATCCTGTGAACAAAAACAATGTGACATTGTTGGGTTTTAGTCAAGGTAGCATTTTGAGCTATGCCGTTGCACTCACCTTTCCTGAAAAAGTGAAAAATGTCATTGCTTTAAGCGGATATATAAGTGAAGATATCCTTACTGAAAACTTAAGATTAAAAGACTATTCCCATCTTAGTTTCTATTGTTCCCACGGCAATATGGATCAAGTGATTCCTGTAGAATGGGCTCGAAACGCACCTAAATTATTAGAGAAATTGAAAATCGAATATACATACTCGGAATTCCCAGTGGGCCATGGTGTGGCTCCTCAAAACTTTTATGAATTCAGAACTTGGCTGGATAGCAAGTTGTAAATAAAACGAAAGGCCACCAAATAATTTTGATAGCCTTCCTCTTTCTCATAGCAATTTAAAATGATGTTTTGATAATGAATAGATAGTATTCCTTGAAACTTTGGAATTACTAAATAAGCGGTAATTAATCCACTATAAAACTTCATCTTTCATCTTACTTACGATAATATTTACTTTTAGGTTTTATTCATAAAAAAAAGCTTCCCTTTAAAAGAAAGCTTTTAATAAAAATGATTTTTAATTTATTCTTTTGAAAGGTAAACTGAAGAGGCACCACTTAACGAATTATTAATTACTGGAGTTAAATCACCTCCCGAACCAATATTATTGAATGCTAGGATTCTTCCGCCTCCATTTCCAGCTTCAGCTATAAACACTGTTGAAGTTGAGCTATCATAGGCCACATCTACAGGGTTACCCAATAAAGTACTAGCACCTGCTACTCTCACTTGATCGCTCACAGCTAATGTTCCACCATCAGCAACCGCATTGAACTTAGTTGTAAAATTTGAAATCACATGAAAGGCACCATCGTCTTGAGTGTTTCCAGCATCTCCAATATCCGTCATGACCATCGTATCGCTTGTAGAATCAAATGTTAAGCCGTGAGTTCTGGTAATTCCTTCAATCACTACTCTTTTTGATGCTGATAATGTCGCATCGGAAGTATTATTGAGAAAATTTGTGAATACAGCTAATTCATTATCCGCATCTACCACGGCATACAAATCATTGCCAATAAAGGTGATTCCCCATACTTTAAAATCGGTAGTAATTGTGTTTCTTAAATTGAATGCAGTTCCATCACTTTCATAGACAAAAAATCGTCCATCCAACGTATTCATATCACCATCAACATCTGCATTATCAGCTACTACCACAATATTGCCTTTCACTGCAGTTTCTCTAGGGCTCTGCATATCTACAGTACCAATTAGCGTTGCGGTAATTGATGAATTAGTTGGTAAAACCGAGATTCCAGTAAAGGCCTCTAAATTAAAACCTGTTCGTGATGCTTGCAGGAGGACATCTTCATTTGCATCATAAAAAACACCATCTGCTGCCAGTGAGGTGGTCAATAATGTTGTAGTGGTGATATTGTCCATATCTGTCACATCATAATATGTGATATTCCCATCCACATTATTACTAGTGAATAATTTGGTGGAGCTGGTAGGTGGGTTTTGGTCATCACTATCATCACTGCTATCGCATGAGAAAGCAAACAATGATATTGCTGTGATTAAACCAAAAAGTTTGATAGAATTTTGAGTCTTCATAAAATTTTATGTTTTAATGTTATAGCTTTATCTACGTATCAAATAGCTCGATAGATTAGTAAAATAAGGCAATTAACAAAATTTTGTGAAGTCAACAGATTTAAAAGTCAAAAAGAAGATTCTCTTATTCAGGACTAAATAATGTCGTGTTTTCAAAAATTAAAAAAAGCTACTCCAAAACATAAATGGAGTAGCAATTTTAAACTAGTATGTTGATGTTTCTCTTTAGGGACAAAAATTGTTTACTGTATGTTTCATCAACAACTACACTGTTAATAATTCAAATTTTGTGCCAAAAGCTATGTATTTTCTGGTATTTTACCTTTGACGCCTCTAAAAAAATCCTTTATAAATCTTAAATCAGCTTCAAAATTATCGGTCAGATAAAATGGTTCAGAAATAGCGTTTTGTTTCTTTCCAAAATCCAAAGTAAACATGATGATAGGAACATTTGCAGCCTTGGCGATGTAGTAAAATCCTGTTTTCCATTCATTCACCTTTTTACGGGTTCCTTCGGGGGAAATTGCCAATCTAAATTCTTCTTTTTTTTCGAATAATGCGGCGATGGCCTGAACTTTGTTCTGCCCAGGAGTCCGATCCAAAGGTGCGCCACCAATACTTCTAAAATAATACCCTAATGGCCAAACAAAGAGTTCTTTCTTACCAACAAAATTTGATTTGATACCGACGACTTGTCGTAACAATAAAGCTATAAAGAAATCATAGTTGCTTGTATGCGGCGCTGCTATCAAGACCGCTTTTTTTACTGTGTCTTTTGATAAGGTAGTATTTCCAACAACCTTCCAGCCAAGCAACTTAAAGTAAATCCATTTGGCCAGCCACCGCATATCACATTTTTTTATAAAGTGATTTCAGCTTTTCTCTTGTGATGGTTTGCTTCCAATGATTACCCACTGCGTTTTGCCAAAGTGGCTCCAAACCAAGGGCAACATCAATCATGATATCAAATTGCTCGTCATCCAAATCAGCACAAATACCTTCAGGCAGATGGATGTTGTGTAGTTTTTTCATTTCCTTGAAGAGTTTGACACCCTCGGGATAAAATTCTTCAAGATGGTTAAAAACAATGCAATTGCCAATGCCGTGTTTGGTGCCCAACAAATAGGACAAACCATAGCTCATGGCATGCGCAACCCCAACCTGTGAATAGGCAATGCTCATGCCTCCATGCCAAGAAGCCATCATCAATTTATCCTGTGCTTCTTCATCAGATAGATTACCTTCTACAAAAATTTCCTTACAAAGTTCAAAAGCCTTTTCGCCATAACTTTGACTGAATGCGTTGAGAAACGTCCCATTCAATGATTCGATACAGTGGATATAACAATCCATTCCTGTATAAAACCATTGCTGTTTTGGAACACCAACAGTTAACTCCGGATCTAGAATCACTTGGTCAAAAGGTGTGTAATCAGAATTAATACCGAGTTTTTTGTCTGGACCTGTCAAACGGTTGTTCTGGATACGCTGGCTCTGTTCCTGGGTTGTCGGCACGCCCGCTTGGTAGATGGCTGGGTTTAAATCCCAACCTTGATAATCCTTTGCTTCACCTTCATTGGTGAGCATGATGGACACAACTTTTGCTAAATCCAAAATGGTTCGCCGCCAATCCCTATAATTCCAGAAGGTCTCATCGTTATGCGTCAAGATGATTTGCTCTACCAATTCATCCACTTGTGAGGTTTTGGTTCTTCGTTAAGCTGATACAAATATTACCTCGTCATCGCAGAGCCAATGGAATTCTGGAAGTTACCAAGGGTTCCCTTTAAATACATCATCTACCAAAAAAACAAAGGGTGCTGTGACATTCAATCGTTTGGATTCGATAATATCCCCTAATTGATTAAAACAACCTCGTCCAAAAACAACTCTGGACACCATTGGATAGTTTTTATAACTCATACATTATTCATTCTTGACCGTTATTGCTAGTTTTTTTCTACTTAAAAGAGGTATAATCTCCAAAAGACTGTCAACGGTTTTATAGCTTTTGTCCTTAGTTTCTTATCATTTACCTGCTCCTTGAACCCATGTGGTATGGAACGGTACATGAATGGCCTTTGCCTGTATATTGATTAAAGGTAAAATATCAGATTTTAATGAATTGCCTATCATCAAAAATTCGGATGGATTAATGTCCAAATGATTTAACAATTTTGAATAATTGCTTCTTGTTTTTATCCTCAATATTTCAATGTGATGAAAATAATCCAACAGACCTGATTTTTACCAATTTCCATCTTGATCCGACAAATCACCCTTTGTGACAATATCAATCAAAATCCTTGGACAATGTATCTGCAGAACTTCTTTAACACCTTCCAATAATTCCACTGGTTTGTTGAGCATATCTTTACCTAGTTTTAAAATACTTTCAATTGTTTTGTTTGAAACATTTCTATTTGAATAGTTCAAGGCCATTCGACCATTGACAATACAAAGCCCTTGATGCCATATCCATACAAGGAAGGTTTTTCAATCTCCCTTTCCGGAACAGTTCTTGGTCAATTTTGTTGGCGATCTCCTTAAGGCGACAAGAGTTTGGCAACTCACGTTTCGGCGTCACTAAAGTACACATTGTTAAGCCCAAAAATTATCGTCATCAAACAGTGACTTTTATATCTTTGTATTCTACTTCCATAAGCGTTGGCTCGTTCCAAGTCTTCGGGTGTATCTATCTCAACACCTTCAACTGTGGTTTCGACCATTTTTATTTTTTCGTATTCCAAATACCGTGTGCATTCTATCTTTCGGATAGCTTCGAGAAATTGCATCGGTAAACGGTAAAATCCAACAAAGGCATTTTTCTGAAAGCATAGATGCCTTTGTGCTTGCGTATCTTTCTCGCTATCACGCGGAAACAGATCGGGTTTCTTGAAAAATACAATGCAAAATTAGCACGATGCAATGACCTTAACCGTATTTGAGTTGCAGTTTCATCCAATCATTAATTTCGACCATCAAAGATGCCAAATCGATTTCTTTGTGATTCAACGCATAAACACCTCCAAAACTTTTTCAAGACTTTCTCGTTCCGTAAAAGGTTCATCACCTTGCACATTCACAACAATATCGACATCCAAATCTTCCACTGCTTCAGCGATTCTGTCACTTCCAGATTGATGCTCTTTCTTGCTCATGATGGCTTTTCCACCATTTTGACAATCTCATCATAAATAATACTGCTGTCGGTCACCACATACACTTCATCAAATAGTTGATGCTTCTGGTAGCTTCAACCGTATTACGTAGAATGACTGTTTTGCCTGCCAGATTTTGCATCAATTTAGCAGAAGCTTGAGTTTCACTATTAAGCGCCGCAGAGATGTTGATTGATTTTCATATATACCCGAAACAATTCAAACCAAAAATAAAACTTTTTAAAGGAAATCAAGGTTTTGGGGTCTAATCTTTTATAAAGTTTAAAAAAATGATGTAAAACACAATGATCACCAAGACCAATGCTACGATGGGCAAAAAATTGAAACTATGAACATAACGATGGAAGTTCCCGTCTCAATGGTGAAACCAACTTGGAAGTTACCATTCATGATGAAACGGTTGATGTGGGACAGCATGCTTTTGAAGCACTTTTGATGGCTGACGCCGTGCCTCCACCAGCAATAATTGCCAATACCCAAGTGTAGTCACAGGGCTTAGATCAGCCACTGTCGGGACCATGACAGCGGTTCCTGCAATCGTGGCCAAAGGTGCAGTATCCAATAGTTGTCACTAAAGGGATATAATAGCTGTTCTTTCCACCAACGTTGCTACACAAATGTTACTGCTGTAGACTACCAACCATAGCCAAGACTCATTAAGTTCCCAAACATTAAAATAGGATGCCAAACTCAATACAAAAGTGGCAGAAACACCCTAAAGCCAGCCGAAGCGGCCAATCCCTATCCCAAGGCAAATACTGATAATGGTTTCGGTCATTTAGTGAGTTGAGTACAAAATTGTTCATTGTTCTTTCAAAAAAATCGTTTTTAAATCTATCAAATATAATTTATTTTTTGCTCTGGTAATAGCAGTGTACAGCCATCGCAGATATTCCTTATAATTCCGTTTGGCAAATAGGGCTGTTCGACAAAACTGTTTTCCACTGACCACCTTGTGATTTTGTGACAAGTGATGGCATAAGAAAACTTGACTTGCAAAGCATTGAAATACATTGTTCTTTATTTTTAAAAATTTGCGATAATTGGAGGGGCTCATCTTCATAATCCTTCTAGGACTTCTTGATATCGGAATCTTCGTAACTCAATGAAGGAGCTTCGGCATCGATGGTATCTAACAATAAAACCGTCTCGGTTTCATTCTTGGATAATCCACCATTTGAACCTTGACTTCCTGAGCGAAATCCATATATTAATTCCTGAATGCTATGGATTTCCAAGACTTGGATAATATCGCCATTGGCTATGAATCCAGCCTCAGAAGTTAGTTTCACCCAAAAATAGTTATTTCTTCACAACCATAAGAAAATCACCCAACGGTCAATTCATCTTCATTAAAGGAAATTAGTTCCTTATTTGTTTATTTATAAAAGTTGGCGTTTATTGCTTTAAAACCAATAATGGTAGTTTCTTTGTGGCCATCTTCACTACAGCATCATTAATGGCATCCATGATTTCGTGTCCATCAATCAATCGAACAATAAATCCTTTTACACTGAATTTGAAGGCTTCCATAAATTCATACCATTCTTTCGAGATTGGGTGGCGTTATTAAAATCCCGGAATCCTGTTCTTGACGTACAACTTCATCAAGTTCCATCATTTTCACATTTTTATTGTAATGAAGATTGAGCTGTTTGGAATCCAGAGCTGGGCTCAAATCCGACTTTACCGGTGGTAGTTGTGCTTTGTCTCCTATTAAAAGTAATTTGCAATGATGGCCTGAATATACATATTGCACCAAATCATCAAGTAACGAACCATTTTCGAATAATTTAGAATCCGCTGGAGTATCTGGAATCATGGAAGCCTCATCCACAATAAAAATGGTGTTGCGATGTTTATTCGGCTGCATGACAAATTTAACACCACCGCCTTTGTCTTTCCTTGGAAAATAAATCTTTTTATGAATGGTAAAGGCTTCTTTTCCTGAATAATTGGAAATCACTTTTGCCGCTCTACCCGTTGGTGCCATCAATATGGCGCTTTTTTTAACTTCCCATAAATTGGAGACCAATGTACCAATGATGCTCGTTTTACCAGTTCCCGCAAAACCTTTTAGAAGGTAAAGGCCATTTGGTGAATTGTCAAAAACAAATTCGGACAGCTGATCTAAAACAATTTCCTGTTTTCGGGTAGATTCAAAAGGGAATTTTTTCTTTAATAATCGATAAAATTCAGAAGCGTTCATGGATTGGTTTTGATACTTTTCGGAAAATGGAAAGATAAGATATAATTTGTAGTGGTAAAAAGGATAAATAGATTAAATTTACTAAATCCAAACAGTATGCAAAGAGGGAATGACACTAATTTTATTTCATTTTTGCAGGGTTTGGTTTTTACGAATAAAAAAAAATTGTAGATTTGCGTAACACCTAAAACTAAAAAATTAATAAACAAGCTAACTATGTTAACAGTAATTATTGCAGTAGTCGTTGTTATTCTTCTTACCATTGGTATTGTGAAGTTGATTGACAAATATGTACCAAAAAGCCTAAAGGTTGTCGTCAATCTTGTGTTGTGGATTATTATTTTCGTTTTGGGATATTTTACATTTATGTCCGTATATGGTGAGATACAGTTCAATCAACTCAAAGAAAAACGTTATTCTGTAGTGATTGATAGATTGATTGACATACGGGATGCTGAGATGGCATACAAACAGGTGAATGGTAAGTTTACTGATAGTTTTGATGAATTGGTAAAGTTTGTAGATAATGGCGAATTCACTATTACCCAACGTAGAGATTCTACTATTAAAGATAATGAAATGACAAGACAATTTGGTGTTGACATGTTCAAGGATATTGTAGTGATTGACACTTTAGGCAAAAGGTCTGTGAAAGATTCTCTTTTTGGGGCAGATACACGCTACAAACAAATGATGAACGTTCCCGGAGGAGAACCTGGTGCCAAATTTAATCTAAAGGCTGGTATGCTCGATGATATACCTGTGTTTGAAGCCAGTGTTGACAAATCTGTCATACTTAATGACCAAGATAAAAACCTGGTGGAAAAAGAGAAACAAGTTGTTTCTGTAGATGGTGTGAATGGACCGACTTTAACTGTAGGTTCAATGGATGAAATCAAAACAACTGGAAACTGGCCAAAAAACTATTCAAAAGAAGAATAAATTGAATAAAAATCATATCAAAAACCTGTCCATTCAAATCAGTTTGAGTGGACTTTCTTTTTGTATTCTTAATAGAGCTTCACATACGATAGAATTCCTGAAGTATCAATCGTTTGAGAAAAAGTCCAATCCCTTTGAAACATTGGAGTATCTAAAAAAAGCTTTGCTTGGTCATCCTGAATTGAATCAGCCATTTTCATCAGTCTTGATTATATACCAAAACGAGCTTTCCAATTTGGTTCCAAAAGAGTTGTTTGATGAAGAACAATCCGCTGACTATTTGAAGTTCAATTCCAAAATACTCAACTCAGATTTTATTTCACATGACGAGATTGCCACAAACGAAAGTGTCAATGTGTATGTACCCTATATGAACATCAACAATTTTATCTTTGACACCTTTGGAGCATTTGAATATAAGCACGCCTCGACCATTCTTATTGAAAGTCTTCTTCAAAAAATCAAAAACAATGAGGCTGAAATATATATAAATGTTAATGCACAGCATTTTGAATTGGTGGCAATTAAAGATAAGAAACTAATTATTTATAATTATTTTGATTATACTTCTAGAGAAGATGTTATCTATTTTCTTTTGTTTACAATGGAACAATTGCAACTTAATCCAGAACACATCCAATTGAAATTGATGGGACATATCGAAAAAGATGATGAGCTATATTCCATCATTTACAAATATGTTCGTTTTGTAGAGTTTTACAGCCCTGACTATGAATTTGATTTTAAAGCTGAGACCAATTCAGATCAAGGCCACCATAACGCCATCATTCTAAACAGTTTTTAATGCGAATCATATCAGGTCAATTTAAAGGCAGACGCATCAATCCTCCAAAAAAATTGCCTGTTCGTCCCACGACAGACATGGCAAAGGAAGCATTGTTCAATATTCTCAACAATCAATTTTATTTTGATGAAATCTCGGTTTTGGACTTGTTTGCAGGTACGGGAAGCATCAGTTTTGAATTTGCATCCAGAGGAACAGAAACCATTACAGCAGTGGATGAAGATTTTGGGTGTATTAAGTTTATCAACCAAACATCTGAAGAATTTGAGATGCCAATACAAGCCATTAAAAGTAATGTGTTTAAATTTTTGGAATCGACAAATCAACAAGCAACTGTCATCTTTGCAGATCCACCGTATGCCTTTACATTTGAACAATTTTCAAAAATTCCAGAATTAATTTTTCAGAATGGATTATTAGTAAATGACGGTATTTTGATTGTGGAACATTCCAAACTGACCGATTTGTCTTCACTTGAAAAATATCAATACTCCAAAAATTATGGTGGAAGTGTGTTCAGTTTCTTCGAACATCCTTCAGACGAAGAAGAATAAAAACAAAGCTCCTTGAAAGTTCCAAAGAGCCTGTTTAGGTAAGTAAATCTATAAGCCGAATTCTGTATCAAGACAAGTCCTGACCCTTATCATTTATCTGAATGTATTGTTGCCAATACACTTTAGCTGCCTACCCTCCAACAATCGGACGTGCCGCCCTTAAACGCTGGTATACATGACATTGCACCACATAGAGTTTACCTGATTTCACTACAGCATGACCTGTACATTCTTTCTGTTGCACTATTCCTAGCCTCACGGCTGGTGGCCATTAACCACTATGCTGCACTATGGTGTTCGGACTTTCCTCCACGCCAAAGACGTGGCGATAAGGCGAAATACTTGATGCAAAAGTACATAAATTGTTAATAATTACTCTTAAAATAAGACAAGACAATTTATATTTTAAAACCTAATTTTTAACTTTGTTGAATGTTGGATATAGAACTACACTATTTTGGATTTAATAATTTTTCATATGGATAAAAAAAACCTACTGGCACTTATTGTACTTTTCGCATCAATAAAAGTGCTGGCTCAACCAAGCATAGAATGGCAAAAATCATTAGGAGGGACAGATTTTGATTTAGTAGAATCAATAAAACAAACAACTGATGGTGGCTATATTCTATGCGGAAGTAGTAGTTCTTCTGATGGAGATGTTATAAGCAACCATGGCCAAAGAGATTCTTGGGTGGTTAAGATTACGAGCTCGGGTGAAATTGATTGGCAGAATGCGATTGGAGGAACTGGTTTAGACACGTCCAATTCAATTGAACAAACAATTGATGAAGGATATATCGTAGCTGGAAGTTCACAATCCAATGATGGTGATGTAACTGGCAATCATGGTAATCATGATTTTTGGGTTGTCAAGTTTTCTAGTACTGGTGTAATTAATTGGCAAAAATCAATCGGTGGTAGCGGTAATGATATTGCAAATTCTGTAAAACAAACTGTTGATGGAGGTTATATTGTTTGTGGACGTTCTCAATCTTCAAATGGAGATGTAACAGTTAATCACGGAGGTTATGATTTTTGGATGGTAAAATTAACTGATTCAGGTGTCATTGAATGGCAAAAATCTTTAGGCGGAAGTAATGATGATATTGCAACATCTATAGGTTTAACGAACGATGGTGGATATATTATAACTGGATATTCTTACTCTCATAATGGGGATGTTACTAATCAACATGGTGAAAGTGATTATTGGGTGGTTAAAATTACAAATATGGGTAATATAGAATGGCAAAAATCTTTAGGGGGTTCTGATTCTGACTTTGCATCAGATATAAAACAAACTACTGATGGAGGTTATATAATTGCTGGGTATTCCTTATCAACTGATGGAGACATTACAAATAGTTCTAATGGAAGTATCTGGGTTGTTAAATTATCTCAAATTGGTATTATTGAATGGCAGAAGTCTATTGGCGGTATTGGAGCTAGTGCATTCTCTATTCAACAAACTGATGATTATGGATTTATAGTAGCTGGAAAAAATTATATGATAGATGGCTCCGTTTTAACAGATAATATCGATGCCTTGATTGTTAAATTATCAGAAACTGGTTCAATAGAATGGCAAAAACCATTGGGTGGAACACAAGAGGATGTTGCATCATCTATTCAGCAAACAAATGATAATGGTTATGTGGTTGCTATTCGTTCTGCATCTTCAGATGGAGATGTTTTGGGAAATCACGGTTTTGAAGATTATTGGGTAGTTAAACTCTCATCCAGTCTTGGAATTAATGATTTTAGTAATGCAAATTTTATTTTACATCCTAATCCTACAACTGGAATTTTAAATATTACCTCTAAGTTTCCAATTTCTAAAATTAAAATTTTTGATAATATTGGTCATACGGTTAAATTAGATTTCAATAATTCTATTATCGATATTTCAAAATTAAAATTGGGAATATACTTTATGACAATAGAAGACATATATGGAAATTTTGAAACTAAAAAAATTATTAAAATATAGGCCTCATTAACAAACATTTTAGTTGATTATAATTGTTGATTATAAATTGAATAAATTATTTTCACAAAATGAAGAGACATATTCAGTCAATTTAGTTTAAATTCATTAAAAATGGAGCATTTTGTAGTTTCGGCACGCAAATACAGACCACAGACCTTTAAGGATGTTGTGGGCCAGCAAGCTATTACCAATACCTTACTGAATGCCATTGAGCACAACCATTTGGCGCAAGCCTTATTGTTTACGGGTCCTCGTGGTGTTGGAAAAACTACTTGTGCGCGTATCCTTGCCAAAATGATCAATAGCGATGGCTCCGAGAAAGAAGATGAAGATTTTGCATTTAATATATTTGAGCTCGATGCAGCTTCTAATAATTCAGTGGATGATATCAGAAACTTGACCGACCAAGTTCGTATTCCGCCACAAGTTGGAAAATACAAAGTGTATATCATTGACGAGGTGCATATGCTATCTCAAGCGGCTTTCAATGCCTTTTTGAAGACTTTGGAAGAACCACCAAAACACTGCATTTTCATATTAGCGACCACCGAAAAACATAAAATCATTCCAACGATTTTATCACGTTGCCAAATTTTTGATTTTAAAAGAATCACGGTTAAGGATGCTAAAAATTATCTAAAGTACATCGCTGAAGAACAAGGTGTGGATGCTGAAGATGATGCACTCCATATTATCGCCCAAAAGGCAGATGGCGCCATGCGTGATGCCTTGTCCATCTTTGATAGGGTGGTTAGTTTTTCTGGTAAGAACTTAACGCGCCAGGCCGTTACTGAAAACCTGAACGTTCTAGATTATGAAACTTATTTTACCAGTACAGATTTAATTCTTGAAAATAAAATTCCTGAATTGCTGGTGCAGTTTAATGAAACGCTTTCAAAAGGTTTTGATGGGCATCATTACATTGCAGGATTGGCATCTCATTTCAGGGATTTGATGGTCTGCCAAAATGAGCAAACCATCGATCTTCTTGAGGTTGGAGACGAAACCAAGACCAAATATCTCGAACAAGCTAAAAAAGCACCTTACAATTTTCTGTTGAAAGGCATCGAACTTGCCAATGATTGTGACCTTAAGTACAAAAGCAGCAAAAATCAACGTTTATTGGTTGAATTAACTTTAATGCAACTTGCCTCTATCACTTTTGATGGAGAAAAAAAAAATAACACTCACTTCATAATTCCCGCATCTTATTTTAAAGCTAAAGGTATCAAACCTATTGCCGTTCAAGTTCCAACTAAAGATGAACCTGCTTTAGAGACCAATCAACAACTTGAGAAACCAAAAAAAGAAGAAACTTCTAAGGTCGAAAACCTGGTTCAAGAACCAATTCCTGTTATCGATTTAAAAATTGATTCCCACAGAACTTCTGGTCTGTCCTTAAAAAGTATTAAGGCAAAAAAGGAACATCATATCAAGCAAATGGAAGTAATCATAGATCCTAACGATCTTCCAAAAGAAGATGTGAATCAAGAGGAGTTAATCAAAGCCTGGAAAGATTACACCAAAGCCATGGACCGAAAGGGTGAAAAAATCATGGTATCGATTTTAGAAATGGATACTCCAAAGTTAAATGACACAACAATTCAATTGGAATTTCCCAACGAAACCATTAAGATTGAGCTGGAACGCGCACAATTTCCTTTAATGGAATACCTGCGAAAAACTTTGAAAAATTATGATTTATCTTTGGATATTTCGGTGAATGAAGAGATTGAAAAGCAATATGCCTTTACTCCAATTGAGAAATATCAAAAATTGAAAGAAAAGAACCCAAATATCGAACTTTTGAAAAAGACATTTGGATTGGATATTTGAATGAAAAAAAAATCAGAGAATATAGACTGTATAGAATTGAACATATGAAAAATCTATTTTTTATAATCGCCATCATTAGTGTTGTATTTGTCAGCTGTGACGGAAGAAAAAGTAAACGTGTTTCGTTGAAAGAATCTATAGAAGAATTTAAAGAAAGGCAATCTGCTGATGAAATCATTAACTATTACCCAAATGAATACGTTGAAGTTGTAACGGATACAATCATTTCAAATAAGGTAAAGGTCCATATTAAAAATTTTTCTCTTCAGAATAAGGGCATCGATATGTCCGTCAACACACATGAAACATCTAAAAATTTAAAACAGCACCGCGTTTTTGAATCGGAAATCGTTATTTCCACTCCCTTCAAGATTTTATTTAACGCCCATATGACAGCTGAACAATTCAAAGATATTTCATCGGATAAATTTTGGGACAATGCGACTTTGCAACACGTGTGGGTCAATCAAGAATTATCTACATCCCAAGACATAAAATTGGATATCTCTTTCATCAATCCAAAAAATAATACCTATAAATTATATCGTATGTCCATTGATGAAAATGGCCAACAACGTATAGATTTTGTTGAACAAAGCACCTAATATGCTCGGACTCAAACTTCCCACAGATCCACGTTGGGTCAATATCGTTGAAAAAAACATCGAAGACATCCTGACCGATCATGCCTATTGTGAGCAAAAGGCAGCAAGTACAGCCATATCATTGATTGTCAGTTTTCCTGAATATACAGAATTGGTACAGGAAATGATTGCACTAGTAAAAGAGGAAATCAGTCATTTTAAAATGGTGCACGACAAAATTCTTGAAAACGGCTGGACATTGGGACGGGATAGAAAAGATGAGTATGTCATACAATTGGTAACCTTTTTCCCAAAAGGTGGCAGCAGAACTACACAGCTGGTACATAGGTTACTTTATGCAGCCTTGATTGAAGCCCGAAGTTGTGAACGTTTCCGATTACTTTCAGAAGAATTACAAGATAAGGAACTGGCAGAGTTTTACCGCAAATTGATGGTCAGCGAAGCCAACCATTACACTATGTTTTTAGGTTTTGCTAGGCAATATGGCGACCGAAAAGAAGTAGATGCCAAATGGCAGCAACTACTTGACTTTGAAGCAGACATCATGAAAAATTTGAGTAAAAAGGTATCAATTCACGGTTAATATTACTATATTGAAAGTCCTAATATATTAAATCCCAATTCATGAAATATTTCTACTTAGCAATTACATTATTTTTTAGCCTAAATTCCCTCGGTCAAAATGACCTTTTGGGTGAATGGTTTTTGCATTATATAGAAGTTGACGGTGTTCAGCAATACAGCACAATTCCAAATTCCTCAAGCAATTATTATACAATAAAAACCATCAATTTTAACGATGATGGAACGTTTGATGGTCAAGTCTGTTACAATGGCTATACTGGTAGTTATTCAATTGTGGATGAGACTACTTTAAGTATTACAAATCTAGCTGCTTTAGCTGGCTACTGTGATTATCTTTCAGAGTCACAATTATTTCTTTCTCCTTATTTATGGAGTGTTTTATCTGATGCGAGTGGAACAGCAACCGATATGTTTACATATACAATTTCGGGTTCTGGCGATGAAGAAACACTTACGCTCACCAATTCCGAAAATGATAAAGCAGTTTATGGTAGAAGCCCATTACCAGAAAGCAGATTGCCCGGAAGTTGGTATTTGCACAAAATCGTAAAAAATGGAGTTGAAGAATTAAATACATTTAATCCAGACTTTGTTTTAAACATTACACAAACTCCTGGCTCATTTAATGGTATTGATTATCAAGGTGACGCAGTTTGTAACAGTTATTTTGGCGAATATTATTTAGAAGGAATTGATAATATAAGAATAATAGGATATGGATCCACTTTAGCTTTTTGTAATAATATGGAAGCTGATATCTTTGAAAGTTTATATCGTTCGTTTTTAGCGGACAATGATTCCGACATGGATATACTTTTGAATTATGACATTTTAGGCTCGGGCGATGATGAAACTTTGATACTAACTGACCAAAGTGGTGACTATTTGGTATATGGAAGACAAACACTTTCTGTTTCTGAAAATGAGCTTACGAATTTAAGCATCGGTTTGAAAGAAAACCCGGTAAAAAATGAACTATCGTTGAATGTGGACGAAAAATTGGGAAACCAATTAAACTATACGATTTATTCTATAGATGGGAAATTAATTAAACGTAATCAAATATTGGAAAACCATATCATTAATGTTGAAAATTTGAATTCAGGAATGTATTTTTTATTGGTTTCAAATGAAAGCAATTTTAGCCAAACATTAAAATTCATTAAACAATAGACAAGAAAAAATCTATTTATTCTTCTTGTTTTCTTCTACCCTAAAAGCAACAATCTTTTTAATTAAATCAACTGGAAGTGGCTCATCCAAAGGAAATTGGACAGACCCTTTGCCTTGCTTATATCTGGATAATTCTTTTTTAAAACTCTCATGGCCAGTTGGTGTAGCATAAAAACCAATATGATTTTTATAACCTGCAAAATATACTAAAGGTTTTTTATTCAACTTAAAAGCAGGCATTCCATAACTTATGCTTTCTTCAAGTTCGAACGCTTCTTTTTTGATGATATGGTATAATTGTCTTAATTTTTCTTGAGTCGATTCTGGAAATGTGCTGATATAGTTTTCAATTACGGTCATTATATATGAAGATTAAGACAAAAAAAGGCTCCAATCTAATGACTGGAGCCTTAAAATTACTGTTTTTTTTGATTAAATCTTTATGCCTAATCCAATTTGGATGTTGTTATTTTTGGCTTCGATACCATCAAAATCATGGTCGAGCATATTGGTAATGCCGTAAGAAAAACGAGCATCCACAAACAACTCATCGGTAATCATGTATTCAACGCCTCCAATTCCCGAAAAGGAAAACGTAGAGAATGCATCTTGATTTTTCCATGTTTTAAGGCTGGCCATTGGACCAACGCCGATCGTAAATTTATCTCCAAAATGGTAACGCAGCATAATTGGCATTTGAATATAATCTGCTTTTAAATCGTCAGCCTTTGCACCTTCAGCAGAATATTGCAACTCCACTTGAAGTGATAACGATTCTGAAAAGCCGTAATCTACAAATCCTCCAAAAGCAAATCCATTTCGGTGCATATTCTTGAAATCCGCGTCTGGTTCAAAATCGAGATTGGTAATGTTAAGTCCGCCTCTTACACCATATTTTGTTTCTTGGGAGAAAGTTAGAGTTGATAGGCTTATAAACAATAAAAGGGCAAATAGTGTTTTCATATTGAGATGATTTGAGAGTGTGAATATAATTTCAAATATGTTCACTCTCACTAAATATTAGTTATGTAACAAGAAAAATAAGACAAAATGCCAATTTATGGCATTTTTATGCTAGAAACTGTTTCAAAATAAACACTTTTGATGATTCCATCAGACAATCCAATTTTTGGAACATAGATATCTTTGGCACCACTCCATTTCATAGAGGAAAGGTAAATTCTAGTTGCTGGTATAATAACGTCAGCCCTGTCTTGGTTCAAATCCAATTGGGTTATACGTTCTTCATAAGAATAAGATTGCAACATATTGTAGAAAGAGGTTAAATAGAAGTAAGTCAATGGCTTACCTACTGCTTTCCCTGAAATCTTGAAAATTTTGTTGATGTTTCCTCCCGAGCCTATCAAATCCACTTTCTCGTAGTCTTTGGTATTGGTTTTAATCCATTGTTCCAGCTCTTGCCAAGCATCTTTTTGTACAATGTCGTTCAACAAACGGACGGTTCCAATCTTAAACGATCGTGAAGCAACAGTTTTTCCTTCATGGATAACTGTAAACTCGGTACTGCCACCACCAACATCCACATAAAGATAGGTCTTGTTCTCGTCAATGTACTGGTTCAAATCTGTAGCAGCTATGATGGCTGCTTCTTCTTCACCATCGATAATATCTATATGTATTTTACAATGTTTGGAAATATGCTTTGCCACACCTCTACCGTTGTCTGCCTCACGCATCGCGGAAGTTGCACACGCTTTGTAAACAGTGACTTTGTGAGCTTGCATAAGCAATCTAAAAGCGTTCATGGTGTCAATCAAACGGACCTTGTTTTCTTCCGAAATTTGTTGATTTACAAACACATCAGCCCCTAAACGAATCGGTACACGCACTAAAGAGCTTTTCTTGAACAATGCAGGTTTCCCTTTTTGCTCAATGATATTTGAAATAAGCAAACGCACAGCATTTGAACCAATATCAATAGCTGCGTATTTTTTGATTGTCAACATTTTAATTCTGCAATTTTTTTAAAAAATAATCGTAGGTATCAAACTGTGAATGCACTTTTGGCAAATCGTTTCGTTTATACCTATTGCTTTGGGTTCCATCCAGGATTCTGGCTTTTACATTGTCGTTCCAACAAATATCAAAAATATCCATCAATTCCTTTTTAATATCTTCATCATATATAGGACAAGTAACTTCTACTCTGTTTTCAATATTTCGCGTCATCCAATCAGCTGATGAAATAAAAACTTTTGGATTGTTATCGTTGCAGAACACCAGCAATCGTGTATGCTCTAAAAATTTGTCAATAATACTGGTAATTTCGATGTTTTCACTCATTCCAGGAATTCCAGGAACCAAACAGCAAATACCTCTTATAATCATTTGTATCTTTACGCCAGCTTTGCTTGCCTCATATAGCTTGTCAATCATCATATAGCTCGAAATACTGTTGAGCTTTATTTTAATATAGGCAGGTTTTCCTTTTTTAACATTTTCGATTTCATTATCAATAAGCTTGAAAAGCCTCGACTTGGTATAATGTGGTGAGGTTATGATATGCTTATACCTAAATATCTTATAATTGGTCTCAAAAAAGTTGAATACTTTATTGATTTCTTTTAGGATACGCTGATCGGCTGTAAACAAGGTGAAATCAGTATATAGTTTAGCTGTTGATTCATTGAAATTTCCAGTACTTATAAATCCGTAACGCACCAATTCCATTTCTTCTTCACGCTCAATGATACACATTTTACTATGCACCTTCAACCCCCTTACGCCAAAGAGAAGGTTTATACCATCTGAGACCATTTGTTCCGCATAATCAATGTTTGCTTGCTCATCAAATCTCGCTTGGAGTTCAATGGCAACGGTCACTTTTTTTCCGTTTTTGGCGGCATTGATCAACGAGCTCGCCACATGGGAAATCTGTGCCAAACGGTAAATAGTTATTCGGATAGTCTTTACTTGTGGATCTAAAGCTGCTTCACGCAAAAACTTGACGATATATGAAAATGTATGGAAAGGTGTATAGAGCAGGAAATCCTTATGTGCAATTGTAGAAAAAATACTGCGTTCAAGGCTTAATCCCTTAACAGGCAATGGTTGGATTTTTTCATACAATAAATCATTTCTTCCAAGACTGGGGAAATCCATATAATCCCTTCGGTTATGATAGCGACCTCCGGGAATAACACTGTCATTAGCTTCAATTCCCATTTTGGTCATAAAATAATGCAATGTTTCTTCATCGATTGTTTTATCATAGACAAAACGAATGGGCTCTCCCACTTGACGATGTTTAACACTGTCAGAAATTTTTTCGATGAAACTTTTGCTCAAATCGCTGTCAAAATCGAGTTCTCCATCGCGAGTGATTTTGATCATATGAGCAGAAATGTCCTGATATTCAAAAATGCTGAAGATGTCATGCAAACAATAACGTAATAAATCGTCCAGCATCATAATGTAGTTATGATTACCTTTTTTTGGAAGGACCACAAATCGATCCATTGTTCGAGATATTTCTATCAAGGCATATTGACATTTGGAATCTGTCAACTTCATCTTGCATGCAAGATATGCTGCACTATCCTTTAATGTTGGTAGGTCTACCTGATCGCTCAAGACAATGGTTACCAATGCTGGGCTTACATTCTGGATAAAATAATTTTTTATAAAGGTGTGCTGCGATTCATCAATTTCATTTTCCGTGATGAAAAAAATATTTTCTTCTTCAAGTTTGCGATGTATCTTGCTTAAAATCTCAAGACTGTCGCTCTGCTGCTTTATGACAATTTGAGTAATTAGCTCCAGTAGTTCACTTGCCGCATAACCACCCAATTCGCTTCTGCCTGTTTTACCAGCCTCATCAATGCGTTTTACTGTTGCATAACGCACTTTAAAAAATTCATCTAGATTATTAGAAAATATACCCAAAAAACGCAGGCGCTCAATCAATGGCACATGTTCATCTTCAGCTTCCTGCAACACTCGTGCATTAAATTGTAGCCAACTCAATTCTCTATTGATGTAGCTGTATTTATCTTTCGTCATTCATTCGAATAATTTATTCTACAAATATATTCTATTTAAAATTCAAAATAAAAGTCGTTTCAACGTATCATTTTCTTGAACCGCAATTTAGCCTGATAACTTTCAGTATCAACTAATTTGAGTCAAGGGAAAAGTGAATTGTTAAAAAGGAATGTCCTTATGATTTTAAATGTTTTGGGAAAAGAGTCATTTTGGTATGTCCTTTATCGATGTTTTTCCAAGCAACTGTATTAAACTGCAGCATTACTAATCCACAGGTTGGAACATTATCAATATATAAATCCCCAAATTTATTTGCAATGGCCGTAAAAGCATGGTTATGTCCAAAAATCATTATGTTATCATACATATCATCCATATTATATATAAATTCAACAACTCTTTGACCTCCAAAATCATAGAGGTTTTCAGTCACCCTTAACAAATTTGGAGCATAATTTAGGGTATCCATAAAGATTTTGCAGGTTGTCAAAGCTCTAATTGCGGGACTGGAAAATATGGCATCAGGGATAAGGTTAAGCTTTAACAATTCATTTGACAGTAAATTCGCATCCTGAACTCCACGATTGCTCAAAGGCCTGTTTTTATCAATGACATCGTGGTCCCAGGAAGATTTAGCATGTCTAATGAGTATTAGTGTTTTCATTTATATTTCGATTAAACGCAAAAAAATTCGATAAAGTGTTGCATATTTCCGTTTTAACGATTATTTTCGTCGCTTCAACATTTATTTTTGCTCATCTATTTACTAATGAGTTGATTTGTTGAATAAAATTAATGTACATGACCCCAAATCAAAAATATATTAATAAATCCATTTACACTACATTGGTTTCCAATGTTCTTCCCTCTCTATTATTGAATTTTGTTATAAGCCAGGTCATGATTTTTGAATCGACAAATCGACATGTGAATATACAGATTTAATAATTAACCAATTTTTTAAAATATCGCTTAGCGAAAAAGTATAGTTTTTTAATCTAAAAAGTAATATGAAAACAATATCCACACTAATACTAATGTGTTTTGGTATCCTTATCTGTCACGGCCAGAACCAATTAAAGCTATCAATTAAAAAAGGTAGTGACACCCCAAACTATGAGACAGAGCATTTATATCTTTTGGAATTATCCAATCCAACGTCTGTTGCCTCGAGTGTGAACATTTCTTTAAAAAACGTGGAGTGTTCTAATGTGAAAAAAGCAGATCAAGTGGAATTTAATCAAACATTATTGGATAAGAACAAACAAAGCAGAGTGCAACAAATCGTTGTGCAACCAGGTAAGACGGTGGAATTTTATGTTCAACTAACCAGACCAAATGGTGCTAGGTTAAATACGTGGAACTGTACTGAAATTATAGCAACTTCAAATGATGGTAGGTCTTTAAGTAATGCTGTGGCCATCGAATCATTAATACCAAATCCTAACAATAATAATTAGTCCATCTAATTACCTCACAAACTAAATATAAGGGCGTATGAAAAACCTTACTCAATTCACCCAGATTAATAAAATCCTAATAGCAATAGTGCTACTTTTCAGTGCTGTATCTACAGCGCAGGTAAAACAAACATTTACCCCAAGATACAATCAGACGGTTAAAGGAAATGTCACAATCATTGCTAATAATATGTTGTCTAGAACTGCAACTACTGCATACACTGGTGAGTCAGACAACCATGATTTTACGGACAATGTCTATGTAGACATAGATAATGACAACACTTACTTTTAATTCAAGTAGTGCTAACTTTGTGAATCCACAACCTTCTTTAGAGTGTTTAACGATTAAGAAAGTATTATTATATTGGGCTGCTGCAGATAAAGAGCCAAATTCCGACTTAAATTCTGAGAACCAGCCTAACTGGAATTACAATAATGTAAAGATTATGTATCCAGGCCAGACTTCCTATACGACATTGACTGCGACAGGAAGTGAGATTATCTATAGAGGCAGGAATGAAGCTGCACACTTTAGTAATGACCCATACATTTGTGTCAAAGACATTACTACTGCTGTCACTGCATTGCCAAACCCTTATGGAAAGTATCAAGTAGCAAATGTTGAGGCAAAGATTGGCAGTTTAACATCACATGGTGGTGGTAATACTGGAACCTCTGGTGGTTGGCAAATTGTGTTTGTATATGAAAGCCCAAATTTACCACGTAAAAACATCACATTATTTGATGGCTATGCCCACGTTACAAGTTCTGTAAACAATTTTGATATCAATTTCAATGGTTTCCAAACCATACCATTAGGAAATGTAAATGCCGATGTAGTAATTGGTTCTTTGGAAGGAGATAGAGGTCTGAGTGGAGACCGTTTGCAAATTAAAAATGTTGCCGGAAATTTTGTGGACATTACAGCTCCTCAAAGATCTGCTAGCAACTTTTTTAATAGTAGGATAACCATAGGCGCTTCAGATTTTACCAATAGAAACCCTGCAAGTACCAACACACTGGGTTTTGATGCTGCTGTTTTTAATTTAAGTAATCCAGGTAATTCCATTATTACTAATAATCAAACTTCTGCAGTATTGAGATTGACGTCCAATCAAGAGACTTATGGGTTATATTTACTTGGCCTAGCAGTTGATGTTTATTCCCCAGATTTAGATCCAATACAATTACAAATCAGTGGCGGAAATCCTGTTAACCCAGGAGCTGGTCTCCCAGTAAATTTCAATGTTCATAACAATGGAAACGATAATGCCGTTAATTTAGCTATATCTACTACCCTTCCGCCTCAAGTGGAATTTGTTTCAGCTACGGGTTTGCCAGCAGGTGTAACCTATACTCATAATCCAACTACTGGCAATCTTACTTTTAATTTTGCGAATGGTTTGGCTGATGTAGGTGATCCTTCTTTAAATATTAATTTCCAATTGATGATTAAGGATCAATGCTATTTCTTGGAAGACAACTGTAATCTCACCTTTGATTTACAGTTTGTAGCAACTTATAATGGTGTGCAAAATCCTGCACTTCAAAGTACTTTGAGCTCTTCTGGGCTCAAAGAATGTAATCTTGGAAATCAGCTTCCCTTGACGGTAAATATTAACCAACCAGCTGCTGCAGTTTGGGCAACCCCAGCACATGGCTTGGATACCACTTTACAATGTGATGATACCAATGGACTTGCGGCAGCTCAAAATTTAGCTCCAGTAACTGATAAATGTAATTTCAATCTTATCAAAACATCAGGAGATTTTGTACCGAATGCCAATTGTGGTAATTCAGGGAAATACACCAACACATGGGTTTTCACTGATGCCTGCGGAAGAACTATTAGTCAATTTGTACAGGTTATATCTCTTGTAAATACATCTGCACCAAGCTTAACAGTTCCTGCAGATGTAACAGTAGAATGTGGAGAGGATACTAGTCCTGCTTCCACTGGTACTGCCACAGGTTCAGATAATTGTGGTTCTGTCACAATAACATATGTTGACGACATAGTACCTGGTTGTGGAAATACTGTTATCATAAAAAGAGATTGGTTTGCTACTGATGATTGTGGCAATGTCCTTTCCGATTTTCAAACTATAACTGTTGTGGATACTACACCTCCATCGTTAACGATTCCTGCAGATGTTACTGTAGAATGTGGAAATGACACAAGCTCTGCATCCACAGGTTTAGCAACAGGAAGTGATTCTTGCGGCAATGTAACTATTACACAAAGTGATGCTGTGGTGTCAAATTGTGGAAATACAAATACAATCACAAGAACATGGACTGCAACGGATGATTGTGGCAATGTGACTTCTGCCAATCAAATCATAACTATCGTAGATACAACACCTCCATCGTTAACACTTCCTGCAGATGTTACCGTAGAGTGCGGAAATGATACAAGCTCTGCATCCACCGGTTTGGCAACTGGAAATGACACATGTGGATCTGTAACGATAACTCAAAGTGAAACATCTGTTCCTGGCTGCGGAAATACAAGTACCATTACAAGAACTTGGACTGCTACTGATGCTTGTGGAAATTCCGCTTCAGGTAATCAAATAATTACAGTGGTTGATACCACTCCACCCACTTTGACTGTTCCAGCCGATTTTACCATGGAATGTTCTAACTTAACTCGTAACGATAATGATTCCGGAACAGCAACAGGTACTGATACTTGTGGTGCGGCCACAATTTCTTTTGTGGATAATATTGTTGATGGTTGTGGAAACACATATGTAAATACCAGAACATGGACTGCGACTGATGAATGCGGAAATTCCGTTTCTGCTAATCAGATTATCACTGTCACTGATACAACGCCACCTGTTTTCAATGAAGCACTCCCAGTTAATACTTCTGTTGAATGTGATAGTGTTCCAAACGCAGCTACTCTAACTGCTACAGATAATTGCGGAATTGCAACGGTAACTTTTGTTGAAACAACTACGAATGGTTCTTGCCCATCAAATTATACCATAATTAGAACATGGACTGCGACTGATGAATGTGGATTGACCGCGACCCATACACAAACAATTACTGTTGGTGATACAACGCCACCTTCATTTGTTGAATCATTACCTTCAGATATAACTGTTGAATGCGATGCAGTTCCAAATTCAGTTACATTAACGGCTACAGATAATTGTGGAGCTGCAAATGTGACTTTTAACGAAACTCGTACAGATGGTTCATGCCCTTTCAATTATAACTTAGTCAGAACATGGACAGCAACGGATTTATGTGGTTTGACTACTGTACATACCCAAACCGTGACAGTTCAAGACACAACAAACCCAATTTTAATCACACCTGCAACCAACATTGTTGTGGAATGTGATGGCAGTGGCAACAATGGCGACATCCAAGCCTGGTTGGACAGTAACGGTAACGCTTCGGCATCCGATGCGTGCTCGAACGTGGCCTGGACCAACGATTATGCCGGTGCCGCCTCCGATTGTTCCGCTCCCGTCTCTGTGACCTTCACCGCCACCGACGACTGCGGCAATTCGGTCTCCACTACGGCAACCTACACAATCCAGGACACCGTCCCACCTGTCGTGACAGGTGGATCTGACCTTACCGTACAGTGCGACGGAAACGGGAACCTCGATGACCTGAACAACTGGCTGGCGACCCAAGGTGGTGCCACTGCCACCGATGATTGTTCTGCTGTTGGCTGGTCTAACGACTTCACCGCCCTTTCCCAAGGTTGTGGTGCCACTGGCTCTGCCACAGTCACCTTTACCGCCACCGACGGTTGCGGCAACTCTGCATCCACCACCGCTACCTTTACAATAGAGGACACGACAGCTCCCGTCATCGATACAGAGGCCACAAACTTGACTGTGGAGTGCGACGGAAACGGGAACACCGACGACCTGAACAACTGGCTGGCAACCCAAGGTGGTGCCTCCGCCTCTGATGCTTGCTCGAACGTGACTTGGACAAATGACTACAGTGCACTCTCTGACGAGTGCGGTGCCACAGGCTCTGCGACCGTGACCTTTACGGCAACCGACGACTGTGGAAACACAGCAACTGCAACCGCTACGTTCACTATTGAAGATACAACTGCTCCTGTTATTGATACAACTGCAACAAGTTTGACTGTTGAATGTGATGGCAACGGGAACACCGACGACCTGAACAACTGGCTGGCAACCCAAGGTGGTGCCTCTGCCTCTGATGCTTGCTCGAACGTGACCTGGACAAATGACTACAGCTCTCTTTCAGATGATTGCGGCGCCACAGGTTCGGCCACAGTGACCTTTACAGCCACCGACGATTGTGGAAACACAGCAACTGCAACCGCTACGTTCACTATTGAAGATACAACTGCTCCTGTTATTGATACAACTGCAACAAGTTTGACTGTTGAATGTGATGGCAACGGGAACACGGACGACCTGAACAACTGGCTGGCAGCACAAGGTGGTGCCTCCGCCTCTGACTCTTGCTCGAACGTGACCTGGACGAATGACTACAGCTCTCTTTCAGATGATTGCGGCGCCACAGGTTCGGCCACAGTGACCTTTACAGCCACCGACGATTGCGGCAACGCTGCATCCACCACCGCCACTTTCACCATCGAGGATACTTTGCCTCCATCGATAGATACTCCAGCTAGTGACTTAACAGTTGAATGTGATGGTACTGGGAATGTAGACGAATTAAATAATTGGTTGGCTACACAAGGCGGTGCAGTTGCATCCGAAACTTGCTCGAACGTGACCTGGTCTAATGACTTTACCACACTTTCAAATGATTGTGCCAATACTGGAACCGCAACTGTTACTTTCACTGCAACAGATGATTGTGGCAACAGCAGTACAACTAGAGCCATATTTACCATTATAGATACCATTGCTCCAGTAGTGGTAGGAAATTTTGACCCAATAATCAATGTCACTTGTGATATGATTCCTGATAGACCAGATTTGACCTTTGAAGAAGCCTGTTCAAATGATATAACAGTCACTATTGTACCAGAGGTTATTTCAGGAGATATTGATAGCAACTATCAAATAGTTTGGGAATGGATTGTTATGGACGAATGTGGCAATACAAATGATTATGTACAAACAGTAAATGTCACAGTCCAAAGCACACTTGTTCAATTATCTAGTGATTTATGTAATAATATAGCGCCTCTAGATTTATTTGATGAATTACCAGCTGATGTTGATACTTCAGGAAACTGGGTCGTTACTTCAGGTAATGCAACATTAAATGGAAGTATCTTTGATCAATCAAATGTTGATTTGGGCGACTATATATTCACATATACTGAATCTGTTGCTGGGCAATGTCCAACTGAATATGAAGTTACAATAACTGTCATAGATTGTATTGTACTTCCATGTGGTGAAGATGATGTAGTTATTTCCACAACTGTGACACCTAATGGTGATAGCTATAATGAATTCTTTACAGTGACAGGTATAGAAACTTGTGGATTCACTATAGAATTACAAATATTTAACCGTTGGGGAGCTAAAATATATGAGAATTTTAACTATCAAAATGACTGGAATGGATATGCCTCTAAAGCTTCCATCGGAAGTTCTGATAAAGTACCAACAGGAACTTACTACTATATCATAAACCTAAAAAATAGTGGATTAAAACCTTTTGCAGGCCCAATCTACGTTGCAACCAAATAAATTTTAACCTATGAAGTTCATTAAGTTTAACATAATCGCTTTTATACTGTTCAGCAGTTCGGTGGGAATAGCACAGCAATTGCCACAATTCACACAGTATATGTACAATACGATTTCAATCAATCCTGCATATGCTGGAAGTAGAGAAACCTTAAGTATTGTTGGTTTACATAGAAGTCAATGGGTGGGTCTCGAAGGGGCACCAACAACCCAAACACTCTCACTCCACTCGCCTCTTCGTAATGAAAAGGTAGGTTTAGGGATATCTTTCATCAATGATGAGCTAGGATATGAGAACTTTTCATATTTGTATGGAGACTTTTCTTATAATATCCATACAAATGAAACTACCAAGCTTTATTTTGGTATCAAGGGTGGTTTTACAAGTTATAGTCTAGATCCCGAATATAGGGCAAGTCAATCGGCCGACCCTGTAATTTTTGGAATTGAAGACCGTTGGAGCCCAAATATTGGGGCTGGATTGTATTGGACTTCCGAGCGATGGTATCTTGGACTTTCAGCTCCTAGAATCTTGAAAACGGACAACAATCGTGATGATGGGTTTGAAGCTTTGGAAAGAATAAGCTACTATTTTACTGGTGGCTATGTTTTTGATTTGAGTGAAAATACAAAATTCAAACCAGCTGCTTTATTGAAAGCAACTAATGGTGCGCCTTTGTCTTTCGACTTGACTGCAAATTTCTTATTTTATGAAAAACTGTGGCTAGGTGCTGGATATCGCTTTGATGAACGTGCCGGAGAAATTTCTGGACTTGCGGACTTTCAGGTTTCAAAACAACTTAGAATTGGCTATTCTTATGGATATCCTATTTCAGACTTAAGACCTTATACCAGTGGCACCCATGAAGTGCTATTGATGTTCGAAATATTTAAAAGCAAACGTATAAAATCGCCTAGATACTTCTAAAAAAGACATGACTATGAAGACAAAACTAATACTTTTCATATTTGCATTAAGCAGTACTTATACATTTGCACAACGCAAATTAGCAGATAAATTTTTTGAGAATTATTCTTATATCAAAGCGACAGAACTTTATGAAGAAGCTGTAAAAAAAGGAGACAGTAGTGAACATGTGCTCACACGTTTGGGTGATTGTTATTATAACAATAACAAAACAAAGGATGCTGCCATATGGTATGGAAAAGCTTTGAAGAAATATGATGATGTCAATCCTGAGTATATCTATAAATACATCCAAACCCAACGTAGTTTGGACAATTATGAGGAAGCCAATAAATGGCTGGCAAAATTTAGGGACATCCAAAGCAATGACAGCCGAGGAAAGGAATACAGTTCAGAAAACGTGGATATCATCAAAGAACTTGAAGAAACAGACGATGATGTGATTGTTGAGGTTGAAAACCTTCCTATCAATTCCAGTTATTCTGATTTTGGTTCTTTCGTTCACGAAAATGAATTGTACTTTGCCTCTGCAAGAAATACCGATGAAAAAAAGAAATACGGTTGGAATGACGAACCTTTCTTGGATTTGTACCAAGTGAATGTAAAAACGACGGATGGTAAAAGAGAATTTGGATCTACAGATTTTATCAAAGCTGAGAAAATCAATACGGATTATCATGAAGCCAGTGTAGCCATTACCAATGATGGAAAAACCATTTATTTTACCAGAGACAATGTTGACAGGAAAAATAAATTGGGCTATGACAAAAAAGGAACATCACATTTAAAACTTTATAAGGCCACTTTAGTTGGGGAGCAATGGGAAAATATTGTGGAATTGCCATTCAACGATGATTTCTATTCTACAGGCCACCCAGCTTTGAGTGCAGACAACAAAAAATTATATTTTGTATCAGACAGAGAAGGTGGACTTGGACAAACTGATATTTATGAAGTCGATATTAACGGTGACAGTTACAGCGCACCAAAAAATTTAGGTGAAAAAATCAATACCGAAGGACGTGAAATGTTCCCTTATGTCAGTAAGGATAGCATTATGTATTTTTCTTCAGACGGTTATTTGGGACTAGGTTTATTGGACATCTACAAATCAAATATCCTCAAGGACGAAAATGCAGAGCCTGTAAATATGGGGGCTCCTTACAATAGTGGGTTCGATGATTTTGCTTACTTCATAAACGGAGACAAAAAAACCGGTTACTTCTCTTCTGACAGAGAAGGCGGTCAAGGAAATGATGATATTTATGGATTTAAAGCTGAAAAATGCAAACAAGTCATTGAAGGCATCGCCAGGGATAAGAAAACAAATGAAATCTTGGGTGGTGTGGAAGTAAAGCTCATCAACAAATCTGGAAAAATTGTTGCCTCAGTTACCACTGCCGAAGATGGTGCGTTTAAATTTGATGCGGATTGCAACAAAACCTATACGGTTTTGGGCAGCAGAGAAGATTATAAAGACGATAAGGTAGATGTTACTACGGATAAAACCAATGAAAAAGTAAACAATGCTGATCTTTATTTACAGCCACTTATTGACAATGACCAAATAGTCATCAATCCAATTTTCTTTGATTTTGACAAATGGAATATCAGGACCGATGCCGAATACGAATTGGAAAACATTGTGGATGTCATGAGAGAACATCCAAAAATGATTATAAAAATCGAATCGCATACCGACAGTCGAGGCAGTGACAGTTATAACTTAAAATTGTCAGACAGACGAGCTAAATCCACAAGGGACTATTTGATTTCTAGAGGTATCGCAACCGACAGAATTGAAAGTGCCATTGGTTATGGAGAGACACAATTGCTGAACAAATGCAGCAATGGGGTGAAATGTACCGAAGAAGAACACCAATTAAATAGACGTTCTTACTTCTATATTTTGAAAGACTAAATTCCCGCTTAAATACATGATTGGAAAAGCAGACTTCTAATGAAGTCTGCTTTTTTTTAGCTTATAATTATTTTAGGTTAAATTTGATATTCAAAACAGTGTATAAAAAAACAAAAAAATGAATTGGAAAACCATTGATGACAACTGGGAGCAATTCACTTAAGTAAACCATCTATTGCTTCAGAAAAATTCGAATCATTATTTCTTTGGCCATCAAGATATTTATCATGTATATGAAAGTTTTTGACAGATTCGATATCTATTACGAAAACAGGTTAAATAAATCCCGTTATGGCTCTACCTATAAATTGGGCATCGAATGATTGTGAATGCTGCAATAACACTAAATCAAATATTTGAATTAAAGATAGCACCAACTCCTTTGTGGAAAAGGCTCAAATTAAAAAATCAGAAATTGAATGTTCGCTCAAATGATAGGGAAATAGAAAAAAATTACCCTCAAAGCTAATCGAAGATTTAATGACTTTTTTTACTGACTTGAGCATTACTGTTCAAGATTATGAATATTATCAAAATGAGAATATCCAATTCGGACAGAAAATAAATTCAATGACATCGAATCATCAGCCAACCAAATTAGAACATTTAGAATTATACAGAACAGCTATGACAATAATCCTCAAGTCGTTAAGGACCAACGGTATCATTTGTTAGCCCACTAGAAGCAATTGGCTCAATTTTTAAAAACAGGCTTTGAACCATTAAAAATTCGATAAGCCTAAATCATCATTCATAAAAAAACCACAACTCCCGTTGTGGTTTTTCTAACACTAACACTATATCAACTAATTCAAATTATTTTTTAATGAACATATTGGTGTAATACCATCTTCCTTCACTATTCTGTTCTGCAGAAATATCAAAATCGGTATAATTACCTTCAATATTCGCACGATGACTTTCACTATTAATCCATGCATTGACCACATCCTGTGCAGTACTATAGCCGTAAGCAACATTTTCTGATACTGAAATAGCTCCTGCATTTTGAACCAAGCTATTTTTGCGTTGATAAAAATTATCGTGGTTTACTTGATTGATTTCAACCATGTAATCTGTATGGGTAAAAGCAACGGATTTAATGATATTCAAGCTATTCAATGGGTTTAAACCCATTTCTATTCGATGTTGGTTGATGAGTTCCAAAATTTCTATTTCGATGGTTTTAGCAGCTGGTGCATTTGCCAAAATTTCAGAATCGATTGTTTCATTTGGCATTTCTTCTGTTGAACAAGAATAGGACAAAACTGCCATCAATGCCATAAGAGGCAAGAGTTTAATGCTTTTCATAAGAGGGTTAATTTAGATTTGGTAAGTCTAAAATACCCCCATGTAAACAATTAATATGTTAAAGAAATGTTAAAATCGATGAAAAACATTCTTTTTGTCGAATATTTATGTAAATCATCGATGAAATGCATTTTTAACTACTTAATTTATGCATTTCATCATTTTAAAAATGCATTTTATCGATTAATTGTTCATTAAGTTTATGGGGATAATCGGTTCATTTGCCAATTATAATCAGCATCCAACATGAAACGAATTCTATCATGTAACCTATTTGCCCGTCCCTGCCAAAATTCTATCTCAATAGGTTTTACAATAAATCCACCCCAATATTCAGGCCTTGGGATTTCCTTGCCTTCATAGATAGACTCAAGATGGTTTAACTTCCTCTCTAGGACTTCCCTACTTTCCACAACTTCACTTTGGTGTGAAACCATCGCTCCCAATTGGCTTCCTCGTGGCCGTGATTCAAAATAACCATCACTCAAGTTTTCAGCTATCTTTTCTGCCTTACCCTTGATTATGACCTGACGCTCTGCTTGATGCCAAAAAAAGGATAAACATACATTTGGGTTCATAGCAATTGCTTTCCCTTTTTCACTTTCATAATTTGTATAGAAAATAAATCCTTGGTCTGTAAATTTTTTGAGCAATACCACTCTCCCTTTTGGATAACCATCCAAACCTATTGTGGAAATGGTCATGGCATTGGTCTCGCCTTCATTAAAGTTAGTATCTACTTCATGAAACCATTTTTGGAACAATTCCATTGGATTGTCACCTATATTATTTTCCAACAATTCCTGTTTTTCGTAGGATTTTCGATAATTGCTCAAATCTGATTCCATACTTGTAGATGATTTTTTCTGTTTGCCAAACTAATCAAAATTAAACCTTTTGCCATCACCTGCCAACTTCACTGATTTAAATATTGTTTGGGCTTCAGTTTTAAAATCCAACAGGCTGTCATAGCGCGTAGAATAATGTCCCAAAATCAAAGTCCTCACTCCTGCTTTTTTAGCTATCATTGCTGCCTGTTTGGCAGTGGAATGTTTAGTTGCTGGCGCCAATTTTGCATGTTTTTCTAAAAATGTTGATTCATGATATAGCACATCAGCTCCTTTGATAATGGGAATAATGGATTCATTATAAGCTGTATCACTGCAAAAAGCATAACTTCTTGGGGCGGTGGGTGATGTTGTCACTTTTTTATTATCAATTAAAACACCCTTTCTATTTTCAACATCAAAACCTTGTTTCAATTTTCGATAGTAAGCCATGTCAATGTTAGCTTCAACAACAGCAGTCATGTTCAAATGCCGTTCGCCTTCCTTCTCTTTGAATAGAAATCCATTGGTATAGATACGATGATCCAACGGTATGGTATAAACCTCCACTTTGTCATCTTCAAAAATCAATTCTGAAGTTTTGGAAGTCAATTCATGGAAAATCAATTGGTAATTTGTCCAAGAATCGGCCAATTTCATTTGGAGAGTAATGATTTCCTTGAGACCTTTAGGACAATAGATATGTAACTCCGCTTCTCGCGTCAACAATCGAAATGTTGATATCAAGCCTGCCAATCCAAAAACATGATCGCCATGCAAGTGAGAAATAAAAATATGCTTGATACGAGCAAACTTGATTTTATTGCGTCGCAATTCCACTTGTGTGCCCTCACCACAATCAATTAAAAAAATATGATTGTTAATTTCCAGCACCTGAGAGGTTGGGTTGGTGTCTGTTCTAGGAGTAGCACTGTAACAGCCAAGGATAGTGAGTTTCATTTATGCTTTTTTAGAAACCAAGGTCCCGTTCCATTTCTTCCATTTCTATAATATCATAAGCTTCCTTTAAAGTTGGAACCACCACTAATTCATCAGGCATTTCATCCAAGTTTGCTTTATCAGTCACAATTACAAACGAATGTTTGGCATGACGATGCTTATTGGAAAGGTCCAAAAACTCTATTATATTGTCTAAACTTACTTGGTTCATCACAGAAAGGTTGACAATGACATTATCATTTTTGAATTTTGGATACATTGTCTGAAGTTTTTTTACCAACTCTACAATGGTACTTTTTTCTTGGATGATGATTGTTATGTTATCGTCTTTATCAAAAATCATGATTTCAGTGTTTAATTTTAGAAGCTAATAAATAAATAACAGCCATCCTAACGGCCACACCATTTTGAACCTGATCCAAAATTATGGCTTGTTTGGAATCTGCTACATCACTCGTAATTTCTACACCACGATTGATAGGTCCGGGATGCATAATGATAATCTCTTTATCCAAAGAATTCAACAATGATTTATTGACCCCGTACTGTTGGGTATATTCTCTTGTGGAAGGGAAATAACTGATGTCCATACGCTCATTCTGGACGCGGAGCATATTGGCAACATCACACCACTTAAGAGCTTTGAACAGATCAGTCTCTACTTTTACACCCAGTTTATCAATATATTTTGGCAATAAGGTTTTTGGACCACATACCATCACTTGAGCTCCTTGAAGTTGGAGTGCAAAAATATTGGACAATGCCACACGACTATGCAGGATATCTCCAACTATGACCACCTTTTTTCCTTTGACACTACCCAAACGTTCTCTAATGGAATAACTATCAAGCAAAGCTTGTGTAGGATGTTCGTGTGCTCCGTCGCCCGCATTGATGATGCTAGCCTTCACATGCTGAGACAAAAATACGCTAGCACCTGGATTGGGATGTCGCATGACGACCATGTCAACTTTCATTGAGAGAATGTTATTAACAGTATCGATTAAGGTTTCTCCCTTTTTGACAGATGATTGTGATGCAGAAAAGTTAAGGATATCGGCAGATAATCGTTTTTCAGCCAATTCAAAAGACAGCTTTGTTCTCGTGGAATTCTCAAAAAAAAGATTGGCTATAGTAATATCGCGCAGCGAAGGAACTTTTTTTATGGGCCTGTTGATGACTTCCTTAAAATGATCGGCAGTTTCAAAAATAAGCTGAATATCCTGTGAGTTCAGATATTTAATTCCCAATAAGTGGTTGACACTTAATTCGCCCATGGTTTAATTATTTATAAGGTACACTGCGTCTTCTCCGTCATTTTCTTTCCAATGCACGATTACCTTTTCTTTGTTAATGGCATCTACCTGACGTCCTCTGTAATCTGGTTGGATAGGTAAATGTCTGCTGAATCTTCTATCAATTAATGTCAACAGTTCTATTTCATTAGGTCTTCCAAATGATTGAATTGCTGTCAATGCCGCCCGAATACTTCTACCCGTATGCAAAACATCATCGATAAATACGATATTTTTATCTTCAACCAAAAAATTGATTTCAGTGGTATTGGCTTCCAAGGTCTTTTCACCTCGTCTAAAATCATCTCGAAAAAATGTGATATCCAAATGACCCAACTGAATATCCTTGATCTTATAGTCCTTTGTGAGCATTTCCGCCAAGCGGTTTGCAAGAAATTTGCCTCTCGGCTGAATTCCTATGAGAGCAGTATTTCTAAAGTCATTGTGATTTTCAATCAGTTGACAGGCCAATCGATGTAGAATGATGTTTACCTCTTTTGTGTTAAGTAAAACTTTTTGGCCCATATAGTTTCCAAACGTATTTGGTTTACAAAGTTAGGATAAAAAACGATGTTCACAATGCAAAAAAATCAAAAAACAAAAGCCTTCCATTTCTGAAAGGCTTTTGATTTATAAATCTATGGAAAAATTATTTAGATTTTTTTCCATCCATTTTATCCTTAAGAGCTTGCAACTGATCATTGGCGTCACCAAGTGTTGGTTTGGCCTCTGCTGCGGTAGCCTCAGCTTTTGCAACAGCAGCTTTTACATTAGCAATCTCTTCTTCTCTAAAGACAGCAGTATGAGAAGCAACAACACGTTTGAACTCTTTATTGAACTCAATAATCTTGAATTCGGCAGTGTCGCCTTTTTTCAGTTTTTTACCATCTTCTTTTTCCAAGTGACGTTGTGGAATGAATGCAACGATATCTTCGTTAAATTCAACTGTTGCGCCTTTGTCAACCATTTCAGAAATTTCCCCTGTGTGTGTAGTACCCAAAGCGAATTCGGATTCGTACTTATCCCAAGGATTTTCTGTGGTTTGTTTGTGGCCCAAACTCAATTTACGTCCTTCAACATCCAATTCCAATACCACAACATCCAATTTATCTCCTACATTACAGAATTCACTTGGATGTTTTATTTTCTTGGTCCAAGATAAATCAGAGATGTAAATCAATCCATCGATACCTTCTTCCAATTCTACGAAAACTCCAAAATTTGTGAAGTTACGTACGATACCTGTATGTTTAGAACCAACCGGATATTTAGAGGTAATATCTGTCCATGGATCTGGAGTCAATTGTTTAATACCAAGAGACATTTTTCTATCCTCTCTATCAAGCGTTAGAATCACTGCTTCGATTTCATCTCCAACTTTCACAAAATCCTGTGCTGAACGCAAATGGGTTGACCAAGACATTTCACTGACGTGAACCAATCCTTCAACACCTTCCGCAACTTCTACGAAAGCGCCGTAATCAGCGATTACAACAACTTTTCCTTTCACTTTGTCTCCAACTTTTACGTCGTCAGCCAAAGCTTCCCATGGATGTTTGCTCAATTGTTTTAATCCTAATTGGATTCGTGATTTATCTTCATCAAAATCAAGGATAACAACGTTGAGTTTTTGATCCAGTTCAACGATTTCGTTAGGGTGGTTGATACGAGACCAAGAAAGGTCTGTAATGTGAACCAAACCGTCAACACCACCAAGGTCGATAAACACACCGTATGAAGTGATGTTTTTAACAACTCCTTCCAATACTTGACCTTTTTCAAGTTGTCCGATGATTTCTTTTTTCTGTTCTTCGATATCTGCTTCAATCAGCGCTTTATGAGAAACCACGATGTTTTTGAATTCGTGGTTGATTTTCACAACTTTAAATTCCATGGTTTTGTTCACATATTGATCGTAATCTCTGATAGGTTTTACATCGATTTGAGAACCTGGCAAGAACGCTTCGATACCGAATACGTCAACAATCATACCTCCTTTTGTTCTACATTTTACAAAACCGTTTACGATTTCGCCCGTGTCATGAGCATTGTTCACACGATCCCAAGCCTTGATGACTCTAGCTTTTCTGTGAGACAATACCAATTGGCCTGTAGCATCTTCACGAACGTCAATCAACACCTCAACTTTGTCTCCAACTTTAAGGTTTGGGTTGTAACGGAATTCGTTAAGAGAAATAACACCTTCAGATTTCGCATTGATGTCTATAATGGCATCACGATCTGAAATGTGGATGACTTCGCCTTCTACGACTTCATCATCAAGAGTATCGACGAAATTTTTAGATACCAATTCTTCAAATTCCTGTAGTTTTTTGTCATCAACTTGCTCAATTCCTTCTTCGTAATTGTGCCAGTTAAAATCTTTCAGGAACTTTTCAGGGTTTGCTTGTGCTTCCGATACTTTTGCTTTCGGAGCTTCAGCCGTTGTAGTTTCTTCAGTTGCAGTTTCAACTGCTGTTTCTTTTGCTTCAGTAGCTTCTACGTCGGCTTGTTTTGTTTCTTTTTCAGACATATGCTGAATATTCATTTGTATTCTGTGCATTTTGGAAATTTTAAGCAAGAAACACACAGAAGTGTTATTATTTGTTTTGTCTATTCCTTTTATCTTTCCAAGGTCTTGCTAAAAGGAGCGCAAAAATACAATAAATTTGTTTGATTACCAAATAAATAATGATGTCCATTCGTCGCTTTTCCAAGTTTAAAAAAATATTAAAAAATAGTTCTCTGTAAATAATTTCAGCCTAAAAAATGGTATCTTTAAGATGAATAAATTTTTAACTTAAAAAAAACTCATTATCATGGTAAAATCTAAATATCAAAGTGTATTGGATTTAGGACAACAACTAAATATCCAGAATGGAGATGTAAAGGAAGAAAACGGTGTTTTAAGCATTAAAGGAACAGCAAAAACACAATATGAAAAAAATCTTCTTTGGGATCAAATCAAGGCTATAGGTGGAGATAATCCTACAGACATAAAAGCCGATATAAAAGTTGCAGATACTTCGGTGTATGCAAGACATACTGTAAAAAGTGGTGAAACCCTTGGTAAAATTGCAAAACATTACTATAAGGACGCTTCAAAATACCAAAAGATATTTGCAGCAAATACAGATATTTTAAAGAATCCTGATTTGATATATCCCAATCAGGAATTGATTATTCCCAATGATTGAAACTCTTAATTGACTTCTTGATAAAAGCGACCTTAAAGTCGCTTTTTTATTTTTTTTTGATGACATTTCAAAAATGTTTCGATGAGGTTATAAATATTTAAAACTACTATTATGAAACATTTAAAATTTATTGCGCTCGCCTTTATTTTAACAACCATTTTTTCTTGTAACAAAGATGATTCTGATGACCAACAAGAAGATATTGATCAACTGGTAGAAAATTTTGTCACTCCAAATCTTATTGCATCGCTTCAGCAATTAGGATATAACTTTAATGACGGTGATGAACAACCAGATATCTCTGGCACATTCTTCTATTCAACTCATGTCTTGACAGCAACAAACGTAGAAAACGATGCAGCAATTGGCACACAATTCGCAACCAATACGTTTACATTTTCAAATCTGAATCCAGAAAATCGTACATTTTCGTTTACTGGAATGGATAGTAGTGGTTCTTCCTTTGGAAATGCCACTGATACATTCTACTCAGGAACAGGCAATGACTTTTCTGCGTATGTAAAATTTACCGTTACTTCAGGTGGTGAAACAGCTATTGCATTGCTTGCCGTGTCTGGAACCATTAGTGAAGATGGTATTCTAAATGCACAGGATGCCATTCTCATGCTCGACAATATGGGAAATCCAACCGATTCATTCATTGAAAATGGAAAAGGTCGTTTGTTTGAGGATGGAGATGGTACAGCGGAAAGACTGTAATTAAATTTGAGTTAGTCAAGAAAAATGGGTGTTCTAGTAATAGAATACTCATTTTTTTTTATGAGTGTTCGCGAATGGCTTTTTTTGCCAATCCATAGAGCGTATGGAATTGCTCCTCTTCCGTTAAATCCGAATTATCAAATTCGATGGCGTCAGCGGCTTTTAATAGAGGTGAATCTTTTCTATTGGAATCAATTTCATCACGAGACATTACATTGTGAAGCACATCTTCATAATTAACATCCAAATCTCGGTCGAGAAGTTCATGGTAACGTCGTTTTGCTCTGGTTTCTGCAGATGCATTCATGAAGATTTTTAGTTCTGCATCAGGGAATACCACAGTTCCAATATCCCTTCCATCCATCACAACACCTTTGTTCTTACCCAATTTCTGTTGCTGTTTTACCAACATTTTCCGCACTTCAGAAACTTCCGCGACTGGACTCACAAAGTTCGAAACTTCGAGAGTTCGTATGTCCTTTTCAACATTCTTTTCATTCAAATAGACTTCTGCAAAACCTAAATCTTCATTGAATTTGAAGGTAATATGGATATCTTCTAAATGAGAAATCAATTGTTCCTTATCAAAATCAGTATCATTGATAAAACCCTTCTGCATGGCAAATAATGTAACAGCACGATACATGGCACCTGAATCCACATACACATAACCCAAAGCTTTTGCCAGTTGTTTTGCAACAGTGCTTTTTCCAGTGGATGAAAATCCATCGATAGCTATGGTAATTTTTTGCATTATCTCAAATCTATTTGAAGACCAAAGAAACTGGTATTTGCCGCACTATTATAGCGTGCATGAGAATAACTGAACCGCATCTTATTAAGCTTGATGCCAATTCCAAAAGATAGTCCGGAAAAATTTCGTTGGTCAACAATCCGCAATTCTTCTGCTCTCCTAAAATTATAACCCAATCGCAAACTAAAGCCTCTGTCTGGAAACAATTCTGCACCCAAAATAGTGTGCCTCAAAGTTTCGTTGACAAACCCAACTTTCTCTTGTGTTTGATTGCCATCCAAGTCGGTGGTGGCTCTCGCTGGGTTGGAAACACCAATAGGCCATTTTTGAAGATTTTCAAACGTCAAATGCCAACGGATTGGAACATTCTCAAGCGTTTGTGACATTCCAAAATCAACTTCCATTGGCAATTTTTCCTGTAAACCAGCATAAGTGGTGAACTGTGTCCCAAGGTTTCTGACCACTAATGCGGCATGAAAATCCAATCGCTCATTGATATACATGGCTGCCAAATCCACTGCTCCTCCCAATGAATTGTATTGTTCAAGTTGGGAGGTAATGAATTTCACATTGGCACCAAGATAAAAATCATAATATGGAATTTTATAGCCATACCCAAAAGATAAAGCTGCTTCATTGCCTGTAAATGTTCCTGTCGAGACACCATTGACATCATAGCCATCAAAACTGCCATAATTGATATAGGTCATTCCCACATGCAATGTATTGACATGTCTATCCCAAGTGTACGCATAAGCTGCTGTTCCGTAGCTGATGCCTCCTAAATAACTGGAATAATTCAACGCTAGCTGGTTGTCCATTTCCACATTGATGGCTGCTGGATTGTACAATCCACCCACAACATCATAATCAAAATTGGTAATGACTTTTCCACCCAAAGCGGCTTGTCGAGGTGATGATACTAAATTGAGGAATTGGTAGGTTGACTCGCCACCAAGTTGGGCAAACACAGGCAACGAAACCGCAACACAAAAAAACGTGGTAATCCTCTTTAGCATAGGCTTGCAAAAGTACTATATCTTACTTAAACGGTTGCAAGTATAATTTATTTTTGAATCAAAAAAAAACGGCAACGATGTGTTGCCGTTTTTGACTATAAAGTTTTGGGATTCTTAACTTTTTGATTGGTCAGAGCCTGTTTTAAGACGTCGCTCATATCTGTGACATAATGGAAATTCAATCCCTTTAAATATTCAGGTTTGATTTCTTCGATATCACGTCTATTATCTTCACATAATAAAATATCAGTGATGCGAGCACGTTTGGCCGCCAATATTTTTTCTTTAATTCCTCCAACCGGCAAAACTTTTCCACGCAGGGTAATTTCACCAGTCATGGCTATATTCTTTTTCACTTTTCTTTGAGTGAATAAGGATACTAATGACGTCAACATCGTGACACCTGCACTTGGGCCGTCTTTTGGGGTTGCGCCTTCTGGCACGTGTATATGAACGTTATATTTCTCAAACACTTCTGGATTGATTCCAAATTCTTCAGCATTAGCCTTTATGTATTCCATGGCAATGGTTGCCGATTCTTTCATGACGGTTCCCAAATTTCCAGTAATAGTGAGATTACCTTTTCCCTTGGAAAGAATGGATTCAATAAACAGAATATCACCTCCTACCCTAGTCCAAGCCAATCCTGTTACGACGCCAGCAACATTATTGTTCTCATATTTGTCGCGTTCCATTTTTGGTGAACCAAGAACTTCAACAATATCTTCATTGGTGACCTTAATATTATAAGGTTCTTCCATGGCAATATTTTTTGCCGCAAAACGTACCATTTTTGCCAATTGTTTCTCCAAGCTCCTAACGCCAGACTCTCTTGTGTAACCTTCCACTATTTTTTCCATTTGTGGCTTGGCTATTTTGAGATTCTCATCGGTCATTCCGTGTTCTTTCAACTGTTTTGGAAGCAAATGACGTTTTCCAATCTCCACTTTTTCTTCAATCGTATATCCAGTCACATCAATGATTTCCATTCTGTCCAACAAAGCCGGCTGAATACTGCTCAAACTGTTGGCTGTGGCAATGAACATCACTTTAGACAAATCGAATCCCATTTCGAGAAAATTGTCATAGAATTCACTATTCTGTTCTGGGTCCAAAACTTCCAACATGGCAGAAGATGGGTCACCTTGATTGCTATTGCTCAATTTATCGATTTCATCCAATACAAATACAGGATTGGAAGTTCCCGCTTTTTTTAAGCTTTGGAGAATACGTCCTGGCATCGCTCCGATATACGTTTTACGATGACCACGTATTTCCGCTTCATCACGCAAACCACCCAGCGACATTCTTACATATTCACGACCCAATGCTTCCGCAATTGATTTTCCCAATGACGTTTTACCCACTCCAGGAGGTCCATACAAGCAAAGTATGGGCGATTTCATATCATTGCGTAATTTCAAGACTGCCAAATATTCGATGATACGTCGCTTGACGTCATCCAATCCGTAATGGTCTCTGTCGAGAATTCGTTTGGCGCGTTTTAAATCAAATTTATCTTTGCTGAATTCATTCCAAGGTAATTCCAAAAACAAATCGAGATAATTCCTTTGGATGGAATATTCTGCAACCTGTGGATTCATCCGTTGCATTTTCATCAATTCCTTATTGAAATGCTCGGCAACTTTTGCATCCCATTTTTTCTTTTCAGAACGTTCGCGCATTTCTTCAATTTCTTCATCATAAGAAACACCGCCCAACTCTTCCTGAATGGTTTTCATCTGCTGATGCAAGAAGTATTCGCGCTGCTGTTGGTTCATATCGCTCTGAACCTTGCTCTGAATATCATTTTTGAGCTCCAACTTTTGGAACTCCATATTCATATATTTCAAAGTTGCCAAGGCACGTTCTTTCAAATCGTTTATTTCCAGCAATTTTTGTTTTTCCTCAACCGACAGATTCATATTTGAAGACACAAAATTGATAAGGAAGGAATTACTTTCAATATTCTTGATAGCGAATGTGGCTTCTGTTGGAATATTGGGACTGTCCTTTATAATCTGAAGTGCCAAGTCCTTTATGGATTCGATAATCGCTTTAAACTCTTCGCTCTCTTCAACCGACTTGGCTTCCGCCACATCACGAACCGTGGCCGTGATATACGGTTTTTCGGTAATCACTTGATTGATATCAAAACGCTTTTTCCCCTGTATGATAATGGTGGTGTTGCCATCAGGCATTTTCAACACCCGAAGGATTCTCGCAACAGTCCCTGTTTTGTAGATGTCTTTGCCTGCTGGGTCTTCGATGGTTTCATCTTTTTGAGAAACAACACCAATGACCTTGCTGCCTTTATTGGCATCATTAATCAGTTTGATAGATTTATCTCTTCCTGCTGTGATAGGAATGACCACACCTGGGAACAACACTGTATTTCGCAATGGCAAAATAGGAAGGGTTTCGGGTAAGGATTCGTTATTGATTTCTGCTTCGTCTTCAGGCGTCATCAATGGGATTAATTCTGAATTTTCATCAAAATCCTGGAATGACAAACTGTCAAGACTTAAAAATTTAGATTTCTTCATATTTAGTTTTAGGTCATTCTGTCATAATTTGATAGAATGATTTATACATATTTAGTTATCAGATAGATGTTTGATACTGATTTTCAGTTATTTCTTTTAAAAAATTCATCAAACACACGTACTTAATTCCAATAGTTATGCCATTAGTCGAAATGGGTTGAAAAACTTTTTTCTCAAAACTGTAACAAACTTTAAGTAACTTCATCATTATACTAAAGCAATTGTTTTTTTGACACTAACCAACCAACATATCGAGCAGCTCTTGCAGCTTTGCAAATCTAAAGACCAACGTGCGCAAATGGAAGTCTATAACAGATATTACAAAGCCATGTACAATACAGCGTATCGAATTGTGAAAGATTCGTACAAAGCAGAAGACATTATGCAGGAATCGTTTTTATCAGCGTTTACAAAATTGGACACGCTGAAAGAAGCATCGATGTTTGGCGCATGGTTAAAGCGAATCGTCGTGAACAATAGCATTCATTATTACAATCAAAACGCAAAGTATCAAGATGTGCCGTTGGATGATGTGATTTATAAAGTTGTGGATGAACAAGGCATTGCCGAAGATGATGAATTGATGACCACAAAGGCATCTCAAATCATCGCCACCATGAAAACCTTAAAGGACAATTACCAAGTGAGCTTGAGTTTGCATCTCATTGAAGGATATGATTATGAGGAAATCAGTGAGATAATGAACATCAGTCACGCCAATTGCAGAACGATGATATCACGAGCAAAAGATAGTTTGAGACAAAAGTTGCTTTCATTAGCATAAATAAAATGACTATGAAAAAAGATAATCTAAATGAGCTTTTTGAAAATCTGAAGGATGAATTTGATGTGGAAATGCCACATCTTGGACACCAGGAACGCTTTTTATCAAAATTGAATACGGTGGATTCCAAAGCTGTGGAAACAAAATCCAAATCATTCAAACTCTGGAAACCGTTAATGGCCGTGGCCGCTACACTTGTACTTTGTTTTAGTTTGATGACCATTTTGAACCAACAACCCGAAACGAAGGATTTGGCAAGTGTATCTCCAGAACTATCAAAAACGCAGGATTTCTTTACCTCGACCATCGAAACCGAACTCAATAAACTTAATAAGGAACGTACTCCAGAAACCAAAGTTTTGATTGATGATGCAATGAAACAATTAAAAACCCTAGAAAATGATTACGAATCCCTTAAAAAAGATCTTACCGAAAGTGGTGACGATAAACGCGTTATCTATGCCATGATCAGCAATTTCCAAAACAGAATCGATGTGTTGCAGAACGTGATGGAACGTATCGATGAAGTAAAACAAATGACACAAATAACACTTTAATATGAATCAAACCGTTTCTGACACGCATCAGAAGCTTATAAAAACAAGTATTATGAAACCACAATTACTCTATATGGCATTAGTTGCTTTTCTGGCAATGCCAAGTCAAATTTTTGCGACTACTAATCCAGATTTTAATGGTGCTCACACCAAAGAAAAAACCATTAAAAAAGAATTTACTGTCAATAGCAACGCTACTTTAAAAGTGGACAATAGCTATGGAAATGTCAACATTGTAACTTATTCAGGAAACAAAACCACGATAGAAGTCACTATTAAGACCAATAGCAATAATGAAGAAAAAGCAAAGGAAAAACTGGATGAAATTACAGTGGAGTTCAACGCAACTTCGGATTATGTTTCTGCCAAAACCATTTTTAATAAAAACAATTCAAAATCGTGGTGGAACAATTGGGGCAATAAAAACAATGTGAACATGGAAGTAAACTATGTTATCAAACTACCCATAACCAATAACGTAGACTTGAACAATGATTATGGCAGCATCAATCTTGATAAGTTGGAAGGTCGTGCCAACATTAATTGTGACTATGGAAAGATTACTACCAAAGAATTGATGGCGGACGGAAACACCCTGTCTTTTGACTACACCAATAATAGTTATTTTGAATACATCAAAAGTGGAAAAATCAATGCAGATTATAGTGATTATGTAGTCAATAAAACAAAAGAATTGAGCATCAATGCTGATTATACAAAATCCCTTATAAAGATAGCTGAAGATGTGACGTACAGCTGCGACTATGGCTCATTTACCATGGAAAACGTCAATAATCTCAGAGGAAATGGGGATTATTTAACCTTGGTTTTAGGCGATGTTTATAAAAATGTGGAAATAAGAGCAGATTATGGTTCCATCAAGATAGGTAAAATGACAGCCAATGCAGGTAATGTTTACATTCAATCAGATTATACGGGAATTACCATCGGGTATGACGCTGCATATAATTTCAATTTTGACCTGTCTTTGGAATATGCGTCTTTAAGGGATTCTGATGGATTTGAATTCACCAAGAGAAAAGAAGAATCTTCCAATAAGTATTATTTGGGCCACTATGGAAGTTCTTCAACTTCAAACCTTATTAAAATCAATTCCGATTACGGAAGTGTAACTTTCAAAAAAAATTAATCATAAAACCATCAAATCATGAAAAAATCAATCTTATTTATTGCTGCGCTACTCATAGTAGTTGCAAGCCAAGCGCAAAAGAAAATCAAAGGCAATGGAAACATGACGACCATTACCAGGACCACTTCAGATTATGACGGCATTAGATGTTCTGGCTCCTTTGATTATGTATTGGTTGCAGGCACAGAAGGAACCATTACCATAGTAGGCGAAGAAAATCTATTGGAATATATTATTACCGAAGTTAAAGATGGCAATCTCATTGTAAAAACAAAGGACAGGGTTTGGTTGAATTCCAGCAAAAATAAAACCATAAAAATTACCATTCCGTTTAAAGACCTCAATACTATTTCGTTGGCCGGATCTGGTGATTTATGGAATGATGACAAAATCACTTCCAATAAGCTAGAGGTGTCCCTGGCTGGATCTGGCGATGTAGTCTTAAATATTGAATGCTCTTCTACAAAAGCTAGCTTGGCTGGTTCAGGAGATTTGACGCTCAAAGGAAACACGAATAATTTGAATGCAAATGTTGCCGGGTCGGGTAATTTTCATGGCTTTGATTTACAATCAAACACTACGGATGTGTCGGTAGCTGGATCTGGAAATGCAGATGTATTTTGCAAAGAAAATCTGAAAGCTAGGGTTTCTGGTTCGGGTGATATAACTTATAAAGGTAATCCTAAGGTTGAGGATACTAAAGTAGCTGGGTCGGGAAGTATCAGCAATTGATATTCAGTTTTAACGAGCAAACAAAAAGCCATTCGAGAAGAATGGCTTTTTTTGTTTGGTATGGGTGGGTCATTATGAGGTGAGGTTGTTTGAATCTTCTGGTTGCTTATTTTCTTGTTGTTTCATTTTTCTGGTGATGTCCTTGAGTTCTTTGAATGAGAGGTTTTTGATGGCAAAACCGATACTGCTTTCGTCTTCCGGTAGAGGTCTAAGGTTGTTGAGCGGATGGGTTTCTTTGAGTTCTTTGCCTTGGTCGGGGCTATATGCAATGAGGTCATTAGGTTCGCAGATGAGCACTTCGCAAAGTATTTCTACGACATCCAAGCTGATGTTGCGATTGTAGCCATTGAGCAGGCGATGTGCTTTGTGGTTAGAGAGGCCTGCTTTTTGAAGAAATTTGAATGGTTGTGTGATGCCGCGGGCCTCGAATATGGGTTTTAAGTTGAATGTAAGCATAGGTTTTGGTTTAGAGATGATTATGAAGGAGCCAATATAGACAGTAAAAGCCAGAGTTGCAATAGAGTATGATAAAAATTGTGGAATTATCTATCAAATTTGTGGAACTATAATTTATAATTGTGAAATTATATTCAACTATTGTGGAATTAATATTTCATATTGTGGAAGTAGCATTTAAAATTGTGGAATTTTTACTAAATAATGTGGAACTATTTATAAAAAATGTGGAATTCTTATAAAATATTGTGGAACTCATGTGAAAAATTGTGGAACTACGGTTTAAAAAATTAAATATGCCATCAAAATTTGAGCTTTGTGTATTCAGCCCTGTAGAAGCTTTAATGGTGGAGGAACATTCTATGATCAGAACATCTTTTTGTTGAAAATTTAATAAACAACATTAAAATGTCCTTCGGTAATACGATTTACGGAACCATTTTGAGAATTGACAACACATTCAAAAGTGCCTTTGATGTGATGGTTAGAAACCGTATGTTCTACAATAGTGATAGAGCCTTCTCCTGTACCACTTTCCAGTAAGTTATCGAGATTGCTATATGTAACGTTTAGATTAGGTTCATCCAAAATAGTATCTAAGTCATAATAATAGTTTCCTACTGAAATATCAGAAGGTATGTAAATGATAATGGAAAGGTATGTGTCTCTTGTGCCTGTGATGGCAATAAAATCGCTATTGCCCTGCCCTTCAGAAATTGTGGTGTAAATTTGCTCGTCGATAAAATCGACACCATTTAGTTTGGCACTGAACGAATTTTGAAAATCATCAGGTATGTCATTGTTTTCATTAGCATCGGGAACATATATTCCGCCCTCATAAGGTTCATTATCACAAGACAAGAAAAGAGTGAGTATAGATAAAAATGAAAGTAGCGCAATTTTTTTCATTTGTAATCTTTTGAATAAATATAAGGATTTTTAACCTAACTTCCAGGTTGATTCCTTGGGACTCTAAAGAGCAATATAATCCCTATCAAGAAGAAAATAAACAAGAATAATATTCCATATCGCATGGATTTATATTCTGATACAATAGCAAAAATCAACATTCCTATAACAATACCAATCTTTTCGGCGACATCATAAAAACTGAAAAATGAAGTAGTATCTGTTGTTTTGGGTAAAAATTTTGAATACGTTGATCTTGCCAACGATTGTACACCTCCCATAACCAAGCCTACCAATACAGCAGCTATGTAAAATTGTATAGGTAAAATCATAAAATAAGCATATACACATAACGACATCCAAACAAAATTAATCACTATTAATGTCGGGATATTACCAAATTTAGCCGATGCTCTAGATGTAATTATTGCCCCTAAAACTGCCACTAATTGTATAACCAAAATACTGATGATAAGACCCTTTGTTTTCTCATCATTAGATGACCAGTTTATCTCTTTTTCCCCGAAATATGTAGCAATTAGCATGATTGTTTGTACCGCCATACTAAACACAAAAAACGCATATAAAAATCTTTTAAGCTTAAGATTTTCTTGCAATTGTTTCCAGACTAATTTTAATTCTTTGAAGCCATTAAATAATACAGCTTTAGTAACTTTGTGCCCAGCAGAAGTACCTTTAGGCAAATAATAAAATGTATATTGACTGAATAAAGCCCACCAGATACCGACAGTAATAAAAGAATATTTCATCATATCTATCGCACCTTTTTCTGTATCTTGACTCATAACCATGCCTAAATTGATAATTAAAAGTAATACACTTCCTATATAGCCCATTGAAAATCCGCGTGCACTTACTTTGTCTTGCTGCTCTTCATAAGCAATATCTGGCAAATAGGAATTGTAGAATACCAAACTGCCCCAATAACCTATTAATCCCATAAAATAGAAAAGTAAACTTATATGAATGTAATCTCTGTTAAAATAATAAAGTCCAACACACCCGATAGAGCCTATATAGCAAAAGAACTTCATGAAATTCTTCTTATTGCCAACATAATCTGCAATCCCTGATAAGATTGGAGATAAAAAGGCCACGATAAGAAATGTAAAGGCTGTAACTATGGTAATTAGCGTTTCCTGTTTCATTTCAAAGCCAAAAGCTGAAACCAATTCGGTTTTAGTTGAAAATAAAGACGCATAAAATAAAGGGAAAATAGATGAAGCAATGGTCAATGTATAGACAGAATTTGCCCAATCGTAAAATGCCCAAGCATTGAGCAATTTCTTGCTTCCTTTTTCGAGTTGTTTCATAGGTGTTTAGTTAAGCTGTTATCGAGACATACATTCGGGCTTGATCAAAAAAAGAAGCCACTCGAACAGAGCAGCTTCTAAAATAGATAATTATTTTAAAATAGCGGTTAATTAACCTTTAAATGATGTGACACCAAATTTTTTAGCTTCTGCTTTTGCCTTTGGAGCAATAGCTTCTATATTCCTTATACGTGTTTCATTACTAGGGTGCGTACTTAAAAATTCTGGTGGTGCCTGTCCTCCACTCTGCGCACTCATGCGTCTCCACAAATCGGCAGCAACCATTGGGTCATAACCTGCAATGGCCATTAAATACAGACCGATTTCATCTGCTTCAGATTCGTGACTTCTGCTAAAAGGCAACATAACCCCAACTGTTGTACCAACTCCATACGCCTGATTGAAGATGTTGAGCGTTTGTTGATCTTTAATCGCTACATTTCCCGCAACAGCACCCAATTGCTGAACCATACTAGCACTCATACGTTGCTGCCCATGATTGGCAAGGGCATGTGATACCTCATGTCCTAAAATGGCTGCCAATCCTGCTTCGCCATTGGCAATTGGTAGAATACCAGTATATACTACAATCTTTCCTCCTGGCATGCACCAAGCGTTTACGGTTTTATCATCCACCAAATTGTATTCCCATTCGTATCCTTCCAAATACCCTTGATAGCCATTGGCATTCAACCAACGTTCCGCAGCAACAGCAATTTTTTGCCCTACATTTTTTACCATGTTGGCATCCGCCGTTCCTTTGACAACTTTATTTTCTGTTAAAAACTGGTCATACTGTGCAAATGCCGTTGGGAAAATTTGAGAATTTGGCACTAATGCCAATGTTTTCTTTCCAGTGAATGGATTGGTGGCGCATGATAAAAACATAACAACTGTTCCAAAAGCCATTATTTTATTTTTAAGATTCATAGTTGAATAATTTTATGTTAATTCATATAAAAATACAAAAACCGTTCCTTTCTTATTGGTCACATTTGCAATTTTAATGAACACATTTCAACACTACTGCAATTATTTCCCTATAAGATGAATCTCTGAAAAGTTTTTATCGATAATCATGGTGCTTTCACCATTTAATTTCACTTCACTTAATGGTACTTCCACATTATCCAACTGAACTTTGACAACTTTAAAAGGTACATTGTGGAATCTTAATTTAAACGTTTCAAAATCGGCAATGTATTTTCCTTCTTTATGCTGCTGAATGATGAGCTCGTTTGGCTTTCCCGTGAGTTTAAATGTCCTTAAACTATATCGTCCCTTGGTATAATCATAACCATCATGGGCATCGTCAAACAAAATAGAGTCTTCCTTGCCTTCTTTATAATATACTTCTAGGGTAATTTCATCAATGTTCTTTTCGCCCACAAATTGTTGCACTGGATATTTTGGAATGATGGCTCCTTCTTTTACAAAAATGGGCATACTGTCTATGTCTGCATCTACCCAAGCTTCTCGCCCTCCATTTACGACTTGGTCAGTCCAATAATTGACCCATTTCCCTCTTGGGAAAAACATGCGTCGTCCCCTTGCATTGGGTTCCAAAATTGGACAAATCAACATCTGATCGCCGAAGATAAATTCGTCAATGCGATAATGGGTATGGATATCCTCTTGATCATAGAGCACCAATGATTTTAACATTGGAATACCCTCTTCTACATATTTCCAAAAAGATGTGTATAAATAAGGTAATAACTGGTAACGCAATTCGATGAATTTTCGAACGATATTGGTCACATCATCATCAAAAGCCCAAGGTTCTTGATTACCATGGTCGCCAGAAGAGTGTACACGACAAAATGGATGAAACACACCCAACTGTATCCATCGTGTGAACAGCTCACCTTGTGGCTGTTCGGCAAACCCTCCAATGTCGCTTCCTGCAAAGGAGAACCCCGACATGGCCAAACGCTGTGCCTGAATGTTGGCAATCCATAAATGTTCCCAAGTAGCAATATTATCACCTGTCCATGTGGATGTGTAGCGTTGCGTACCAGAGTAAGCGGCACGCGTGATTACAAACGGACGTTTAGGATACGCAAATTTCTTGACCCCTTGATAGGTGGCACGTGCCATTTGCATACCATAAATATTATGTGCCTTTCTGTGGCTGCATCGGTTGCCCTCATACTCGTGCCTCACATCGTCTGGGAACGTTTTGTTTGGCACTTCCATAACAGCTGGCTCATTCATATCGTTCCAGACACCTTTAACCCCAATGTCTTCAATCAATTCACGATATAAGTCTGACCACCAATCACGCACTTTTTTATTGGTAAAATCGGGAAAATAGCATTCACCTGGCCAAACTTTTCCTTTCATATAAGCGCCATCGGCACGTTTGCAGAAATAATCATTTTCCAAAGCTTCCTTAAAAACGGAATACTCCTTATCTATTTTAATACCAGGGTCGATGATGACGACTGTTTTAAATCCTTCATCAGCCAATTCCTTGACCATGCGTTTTGGGTCCGGAAAATGTTCCTTGCTCCATGTAAAGCATCGAAATCCTTCCATGTAGTCTATATCCAAATAAATGGCATCACACGGAATTTTTAAATCCCTGAATTTTTGGGTAATTTCTTTTACTTTACTTTCCGGATAATAGCTCCATTTGCATTGATGGAAACCCAAAGCCCACAATGGTGGCAATTGGTGTGGTTTTCCAGTTAAATTGGTATAATTGGCAACCACATCTTCCATTTTTGGCCCATAGATGAAATAATAATTCATCTCTCCGCCTTGCGCCCAAAAACTTGTCACATTGCGTCGTTCATAAGAGAAATCAAAATAGGAACGAAACGAATTGTCAAAGAAGATTCCGTAGGCTTTTTTATTGTAAAGACCCGTATAAAATGGGATGGCTTTATAGATTGGGTCGGTACCTCTACTGTAAGCATAAGAATCGGTTACCCAGTTTTCAAAACGCTTCCCTTTCAGATTGAGTTCTACAGGTTTGTCACCCAGCCCAAAATAACATTCTCCATCATGCGACAACTTACTCATTTTTACAATGTTGCCGCCATACTCATAACTTTCTTCCCAATGAAAACCAAGTTCATCCTGATTGATGAGTTTGCCATCCAAAGCATCATAAATGGAAATCTTTAAATTGGATTTTTGTATGACACAGATCAATTTGGAGGTCGTAATTTTATAAGCGGTTTCCGCTTCTACAATTTCCAACTCATTGTAGCCTGTGCTGGCATATTTTGTAATAGCATAGGAAAAGTCCTTATCAAAAGTTCCTGTGGTGGTATATCGAAATCGCAGCACACTATCCCGTACAATGGTCAGCTCCAAAATGACATCATTTTCTGCAGTGAAAAATAATGTATCAACATCTTTTTTGTAGGCTACTATCTTTGATGGGAAAAGGTTCCCTTTATGTTCAAGTTCGGTATTGACAATCATAATTTATGTATTGTTATAAGACAAAAAAACGGATTAGTTTAGAATTATGAAACATTCAAGAGAAAGAAGTTAACACGACTTATTAACTATAACGTTTGAGTAGGTCTAATTTGTAACATCCTTAATGCTTCGATACCACTTATTTTCTTTTTGAATCTTTTGAAGATGGCTTTGGTGTTTTTGCTTTCTTTACAGATGAAGGTTTTTTGCCTACTTTTTTCTTGGTTGAAACAGGTCTTTTGGATATCTCGGTATATTTAAAAGCAATCATTCCCAAAGGTGGAATTGTTATTTCAGCCGAAAAATCCCTAAAATGCTGTGCATCCTTTTTTGTTGTAAAGGGTTTGTTGACAAAATCCCCTGTGCCGTGATACTCTTTAGAATCACTATTAAAAATCTCTTTTAGTTTGCCTTTATGTGGAATTCCAACACGATATGTTCTCAACGGAATTGGTGTCATGTTACAAACTACAATAATGTCATCCAAAGGTTTTTCGGCATGTCTTATATAGATATAGACGGAATTTTTGTTATCACTATGATCAATCCACTCGAAACCTTCCCAATTGAATTGTTTTGAGTACAATGCTGGTTCCTTTCGATACAATATGTTTAAATCCCTTACCAAATTTTGAATGCCTTTATGAAAATCATATTGCAGCAAGTGCCAATCAAGTCCTTTCGTAAAATTCCATTCACTTGTTTGCGCAAACTCACACCCTTGAAACAACAATTTTGTTCCGGGATGTGTAAACATATAGCTATAAAGCAAACGCAGATTTGCAAATTTTTGCCACTCATCACCAGGCATTTTATGAATCATAGAGGCTTTGCCATGTACAACTTCATCATGAGAAAAGGGTAACACGAAATTCTCCGTAAATGCATAAGTCATGGAAAATGTCAAATCGTTCTGATGGTACTGCCGATAGATTGGTGGTTTGGAAAAATATTCTAGTGTGTCGTGCATCCAGCCCATCATCCATTTCATGCCAAAGCCCAAACCTCCTTGAAAGGTTGGTCGAGACACCATTGGAAATGCGGTAGATTCTTCTGCGACGGTCTGCACATCAGGAAAACTTGTGTAAACGGCTTCATTCATATCTCGCATAAAAGCAATGGCTTCCAAATTTTCCCTTCCTCCAAAAATGTTTGGTTCCCATTGCCCTTCATCTCTGGAATAATCCAAAAATAGCATAGACGCCACAGCATCCACTCGCAATCCGTCCGCATGATACTGGTCCAACCAAAAAATGGCATTGCTTATCAAAAAGGATTTCACTTCGTTACGACCATAATTGAATATCAAACTTTTCCAATCATTATGGTAGCCCTTACGCCTATCTGGATGTTCATATAAACACGAGCCATCAAAATAACCAAGCCCATGAACATCTTCCGGAAAATGGGAAGGCACCCAATCGAGAATCACGCCAATATCATTTTTATGCAGTGTATCCACTAAATATTTAAATTCCTCCGGATACCCAAAACGAGAAGTTGGCGCAAAATATCCTGTAATCTGATAGCCCCAACTTGGGTCATACGGATATTCCATCACTGGCATTAATTCTACATGTGTAAAATTCATATCTTTCACATACGTCACCAAATCACTTGCCAATTCAAAATAGGATAAATACCTATCTTCAGTGGCATGCCGTTTCCAGGAACCTAAATGCACTTCATACACCGAAAATGGGGCGTCCAGCGCATTATGGTCTTTACGTTTTTTCATCCATTTGGTGTCCTTCCATTGATAGTCATCATACCAAATGATGGAAGCTGACTGTGGTGGATGTTCATTTCGCCTTGCATAAGGGTCTGCTTTTTCAGTTACAACCCCGTTAATGGAACTATGGATTTTGTACTTATAGATATGCCCTTTACCGACATTTGGGATAAACCCTTCCCAAATGCCACTTTTATCCCATCTCACATGGAGTTTATGTTCATTTTCATTCCAAAAATTAAAATCCCCAATCACAGATACACTATTGGCACTTGGTGCCCAAACTGCAAAATACGTACCTTCCACCCCATTCAAACTCATAGGATGCGAACCAAATTTTTCATACAATCGAAAATGCTTTCCAGCAAAGAACAGATTGATGTCAAAATCAGAAAAAAGAGAATGTGGGATTACTTCTGCCATAAAAGGGTTTTTAGTGATGGTTTAATTTGTTACCAATTTACCATTTTTTGAATGAATTGATGCCAAAACCTATTGCATTAATTTTTCGTAAACTTACTAAAGAAAAAAGCCATTAAATTTAAAAAAAATAGCCAGTCCCGTAAGATGGTGTTTTTATCTACGACCAAACTACATGTATAACCAAATAATTAGCAATGAAAAAAATAATCACATTAATGGCCATAACACTTTGTTTTAGTTGCAACTCTTCTGCACAGAAAAAAGACATGACCAATAGCAATGAAAAAAAATTCAAAGTAACTAAAACCGATGCCGAGTGGAAAGCACAATTGACACCTGAACAATACTACATTTTACGTCAGAACGGTACAGAAAGGCCATTTTCGAGCGCATTGAACAAAAATTATGCTGCAGGAACCTATGTTTGTGCTGGCTGTAACACACCGCTTTTTAAAAGTGAAAATAAATTTGATTCAGGAACAGGCTGGCCTAGTTTTGATAGAGCCATAAAAGGAAACACCGAACTTTCAACAGAAGGCAGTGATTATCATGGTTATGAAGAACATTGTGCTGTTTGCGGAGGTCACTTAGGTCATGTTTTCAATGATGGTCCAAGAGACACCACAGGTAAACGCCATTGCATCGATGGTGATGCACTCTTGTTCATTCCTGAAAAAGGATAAATAATTTTTTGATTACAATAACTATAGATTCCAAATCCCAATAAAACCACATTTGAGATTTGGAATTTGTTTTTTACTGATTTAATTTTAGAAGATGGAAAATGTATATCTCTCAGGCATCATCAAGCAGTTTAATTATTATAAAACTCTTGGAGACAAAACCTTCGAACAGCTAACGTTTGAAGAAATGAATGATCAGTATAATGAAGATTCGAATAGCATTTCAATCATTGTCAAGCATATGGTGGGAAATATGTTGAGCCGCTGGACCAATTTTTTAACTGAAGATGGTGAAAAACTCTGGAGAGAACGAGAACAGGAGTTTGAAGCAAGTTATACTTCAAAGGAAGAACTGACTGCTGCTTGGGAAACAGGTTGGAAATGTCTGTTTGATGCCATCACACCTCTGAATGACAGCGATATGGATACCATCATCTATATCAGGAATGAAGGCCATACAATTGCCGAAGCCATTTTTAGGCAATTAGGACATTATCCATATCACATTGGTCAAATTGTTTATATTGGTAAACTAATGAAAGGCAACCATTGGGTTTCACTGTCTATCCCAAAAGGAGATTCAACAACTTACAATGCCAACAAATTTAATAAACCAAAGGAGCGTAAGCATTTTACAGATGATGTTTAACTAAGTAACGTTGTCATTCAACGTGCTACAATTTGATAACCCTTCAATCCTAAAGATTGCTGAAAAAAAAAGAAACCATAATGGTTTCTTTCTTATATAGGAATAGAATTGTTTGGTTTTAAGCAACACGCACTTTTGTAGCTATTAATCCTTTGACACCTTTAATGACATCAAATACCACTTTGTCATTTTCATTGATGACATCAATTAAATGTGAGATATGTACAAATATATTTTCTTTGGTGTCTTTGAGGCTGATGTATCCAAAACCATGTGGTTTGCTGAAAAAATTAACAGTTCCCTCTTTGGAAGAACCTATGTGTTGCGTATCAATTGATCGGTTCATAATTTATATGTATTTGATTCGTTTTTTGTTATGCTTCCACTAAGCTATGTCATATATACGTGCAATACACAATTATAGATTTTAAAATTTTCATAAAAATTGTTAAATAATTGTTATTTAGATATTAAATTTTATGAATTTTGTAGGATTTTTGAGAATAAATAATCTTGAATTTATTTTATTTTACAAATTGAAAAAAAATTATATATCTAATTGATACAACTAATAAATTGGAACGGAACAGGAAACAATTGACTTTATTCATTGAGCCCATAAATGCGCCTATTGAAAAAATAAGAGCAGAATACAACCCTGAACAATTCAATTTAATTTCTGCACACATTACTCTATGCCGAGAAGATGAGATTGAGCCCATCGAAAAAATAATTGAACATATAAAGTCCATTAGCCTGAAAAAGCCAATATGTATGTATCTCCACCCACCGAAAAGATTTGCGGAAGGTAAAGGACTCATGATTCCAGCTTTTGATAAAAACAATGAATTTAGAGAATTACGAAAAGCTATTTTAGGGCAAACCGAACGCTTCAAAGAACAATTACCTCATATCACTCTGATGCATCCCAGGAATTCTACTTGCACCGATGAACTTTTCATGGAAATAAAAAAACAAAAGTTGCCAAGTAAATTGTTTTTCAACAAAATTACCTTAATTGAGCAAATCAACGAGGGAAAATGGAATATTATAAATGAATTTAATATCGTTCAGAAAAAATAGCTTTCATATAATTTTTTTTTAAAAATCTTAGAATTAAACCTTAAAGCTTCATATGGTATTTATTCTTTACAATTAAATTTTTGGTTTTTTGTATTTATCCACCATTTCATATTTTGGATTCACAAGAGTTGCAATTTGAAATTTACTTTTCGTAACTTCGTAGCTTCTATTAACGATTAAGATAACCACATGAGTAAATACGATATTATTGTTCTTGGAAGTGGTCCTGGAGGCTACGTTACGGCCATCAGAGCTTCACAATTAGGATTCAAAACAGCTATAATTGAAAAAGAAAGTCTTGGAGGCGTTTGCCTCAACTGGGGTTGTATTCCAACAAAAGCACTTTTAAAGTCAGCTCAAGTATTCGATTATCTAAAACATGCGGAAGATTATGGACTTTCTGTAAAAGGGTATGACAAAGATTTTGGAGCGGTAATCAAAAGAAGCCGAGGGGTAGCAGAAGGTATGAGCAAAGGCGTTCAATTCCTCATGAAGAAGAACAAAATTGACGTTATTGACGGTTTTGGAAAGCTAAAACCAGGCAAAAAAGTGGATGTTGATGGAAAAGAATATAGCGCAGACCATATCATCATCGCAACTGGAGCACGCTCACGCGAATTGCCTAGCCTAAAACAAGATGGTAAAAAGGTCATTGGCTATCGAGAGGCTATGAGTCTAAAAGAGCAACCCAAGAAAATGATTGTTGTAGGTTCTGGTGCTATTGGAGTTGAATTTGCTTATTTCTACAACGCCCTGGGAACTGAAGTTACCATTGTGGAATTCTTGCCTAATGTTGTCCCTGTGGAAGATGAGGATGTTTCAAAACAATTGGAAAAGTCATTTAAAAAAAGTGGCATCAACATTATGACCTCTTCGGAAGTGACCAAAGTAGACACCTCCGGAAACGGCGTTAAAGCCACCGTTAAAACCTCCAAGGGTGAAGAAACACTTGAAGCGGATATCATTTTATCTGCGGTTGGAATTAAATCCAATATCGAAAATATCGGATTGGAAGATGTAGGTATTGCGATTGACAGAGATAAAATTTTGGTCAATAAGTATTACCAAACTAATATTCCTGGATATTATGCCATTGGTGATGTTACTCCAGGTCAGGCATTGGCACACGTTGCTTCGGCTGAGGGCATACTTTGTGTAGAAAAAATAGCAGGTCAACATGTTGAAGCTTTGGATTATGGAAATATTCCAGGCTGTACTTATTGCTCTCCAGAAATAGCCAGTGTCGGTTTGACAGAAAAACAAGCCAAAGAAAAAGGATACGAAATCAAAGTAGGGAAATTCCCTTTCTCTGCTTCTGGTAAAGCAAGTGCTTCTGGAGCCAAAGATGGGTTTGTAAAAGTGATTTTTGATGCCAAATATGGCGAATGGCTAGGCTGCCACATGATTGGTGCAGGTGTGACTGATATGATTGCTGAAGCTGTATTGGGTCGTAAACTAGAAACTACTGGACATGAAGTGTTGAAGGCCGTACACCCTCACCCGACCATGAGTGAAGCTGTGATGGAAGCCGTTGCAGATGCTTATGGAGAAGTGATACATCTGTAAATAAAGAAAAAAGAATATAGAATAGAGATAAAGGCGGTTCATTTGAATCGTCTTTTTTTATAAAATTCACAATCAAAGAAAACTCTGTATCGCCAATTCGTAGCTCTGAAGTCCAAAGCCAAGAATAACACCTTTGGCATTTCGGGAAATATAAGATTTGTGCCTCATCTTTTCTCTGTTGAACGTGTTGGATATATGAACTTCAACTACTGGTGTCTCAATAGCCTTTACAGCATCCCCTATCCCGATGGAGGTATGTGTGTAAGCTGCTGCATTTAAAATAATACCATCAAAACTAAATCCGACTTCATGTAGTTTATCAATCAACTCTCCTTCAACATTGGATTGATAATGGTGAATATCCACATTTGAATATTTAAGTTTTAATTCCTCCAAAAATTCGGTAAAGGACAGATGTCCATACACTTCTGGTTCACGAGTTCCCAAAAGATTTAAGTTTGGCCCATTGATAATCATCAGTTTCTTCATAAAGTAAATATATCAAAAATAAAGCATAAAAAAACCGAAGAACAGTTCTTCGGTTTTTAACTAAGTCTTATTGCTTAAAATCGGAATGCTGCTCCGAATCTGACCCGCTTGGTATTAAAAGCAGTAAAAAATTCATTTCTGGAATCCGCACCATCAAAATCAGGTTTGGTTGTACTATATCCTAAAGCACCCAAAGAGGCTTGCAGCACAAAACAGTCACTTAACCAATAATTGAATCCTACCGACAATGATCCTTCAAAACCTGTTACCTTATAGTCATCAGTATCATAATTTGTGGACATGTAATCAAAATTGACACCTGCAAAAGGCGTAAATTGGAGCTTTGGGCTGAAATAATAATTTCCATAAGCACCCACGCTAAAAGTACTGTATTTGTCAACTTCGTCGCCATCGACTTCATACTTGGTGGACATATAACCCAATTGGCCACCAATTTCTATATCATCGGTAACAAAAACACCCAAACAAGGCATCACTTTAAAACTGTTCTCCTTGTTGTCTCCTTCCTTTGTGGAATTATAGGCAAATTTGGCACTCAAGCTTATATCACCTTTGTTCCAACCTCCTACGGTTAACTTATCTTCTCCTTGGGCCATCACTTGACCCATTACAAACGTTGCCAACGTGGCAAATACTAAAACTGTTTTCATAAGGTTTGGTTTATTAGATTAATAATCAACAAGTTAATAAAAATATTTTCGCCCTATTTTCGGGCAGCTATTTTTTTTAACAATTTTATAAACAAACAAAAACAGAAATTCTATATAAATCCTGGAATTATAGATTACCGTAAAACGGTAATAACATTAACGGATAAAAGAGCTAGCGATATTTAAAAGAAGTAACCTAACGATATTTGAAAAACACTATTCTTGAAATTTTGATCCAATTCCTTTCTCACCAAATTTGTCAGTCCCCAATTATATCTTCCCACTAAACTCCACCCACTATTGGTTTGAAATCCAACACCTAAATTGAGGCTCAAATCATTGTCGCGCATTGCATCCTTGATGTTAATTTTCTCATTATCGTCATTCGCTTTCCTTTTCAGTTTGGCTGTGTTCAAATAACCGATTTGTGGTCCAGCTTCCAGAAATATTCCTTTATTCATAAAGTATTTAACCATGATTGGGATGTTGATATACGAGAATCGATACCTTTCTTTCAAATCTTCAGTTTCAAAATCAAAACCTTGCTGTGAATAAACGATTTCAGGTTGAATGGCCCACTTTTCAGTATATAGCGCCTCCATAATTCCACCAATATGAAATGATGTGATGGATGCTGTATTGGATTCATACCCTGAAGCATTTGCAAAATTGACACCTGCTTTCAACCCAAACCTGACATCCTGGGCTTTTATGCACATGGAAAAAACACAAAGACAAGAGAGCAAAAAGTATTTCATAATGATGATACTGTAATTTAAATAAAAATAACATTAATGCATTTGATAGCAAACATAATAGGTATAAATTTAAAAGCATAAAAAAAACCGAAGTGCAGAACTTCGGCTTTTTTTAATGCTTTAAAGTGTTTTTTATAGATTGAACAGCACTCCAACATTGAAACTGCTTCTCGAATTAACAACATCAGAGCCTCCTGCATTTCCTGCAAAAATATCTATAAATCCATACTGTTCTTCATATTCAATAAACAGTTTCGTATTATCTGCAATTGGAAACTTATATCCAATACCAAAAGCAAGACCGAAATCGGTTGAAGAGAACGCATCTTTAAAATCCATTCCCTTTTCTTTGTCTTTAGCATTTAACAGAAATCCGACATAGGGTCCAAAATTGAGGTGCCATTTTCTTGTCGAACCAAAATGCCAATTCGCCATTACGGGAATCGTGAGATAATTAATGTTGTAATCCGTGACATAATAGCCGTCTTCTGTATCAACGTAACCATCAGCCCATCCTTTTTGGTCATAAATCAATCGCGTTTTGATGCCCCAACGGTCTGAGAAGTAATATTCTCCAATAGCGGCTATATTAAGCGCCACCTTTGTGTTGGCATTAGAACCATAGTCAGAAGGCACATCCACTGTTGAAAGGTTGAGCCCAACAGATCCACCCAATTCAAAGGTTCCTTTGTCGTTTTGTGCATGGGCATTAAATAAAAAAAAGGCCACAAAGCCTGCAATAAGTAATTGTTTTTTCATAATAGATTTTAGTGTATAATGAAGTTAAAATTCAATGGGCAAAAATAGAACTATAATTGACATTCATAACTGAAAAAAAAAAGAATTTTCTGATAAAGTCTTATAACAAAATGATAAAAAAACCGAAGCACTGGCTTCGGTTTTTTAAAATCATTGTCGAATCAGAATTTATATCCTAAACCGACATTCAATGAGTTGAGTCTATCAGTAATATCTAATGAACCATTATAGCGATTTGTTATTTCCAAACCATATCTGGCTTCAACAAAAAAGTGCTCGTTAATATCATAAACAGCACCAAAAGTAAGGTCAAGTCCAAAGGAATTGAAATCTTCAGGTACTTCGTCCAAAAACAAACTAGCTTGTGGACCAGCTAATAAACTAAATTTATCAGCCACATAAAATTTAGCTAAAACTGGAAAATAAAGAAATCCTGTCTCAGCGACATTGGCGTACAAAACCTCAGGTTGAACATGAAATTTTTCAGAAATTTGGATATCGACCAAACCACCTACATAAAACCCAGATTCACTTGATGAAACTGCAATATCCTCAGCTTTAGCACGTTCAGATATACTTAGGAAACCAGCAACAAGCCCAAATTTAGTATCTTGAGCCTTGGATGTTGTCAATGCTGACAAAGCAATAATTGCTATAACTAATATTTTTTTCATGATAAATTAAGTTTAGATTAGGTTAAAATTCAGAGCGCAAAATTAAAACTATTGTTGACATTCACAACTGAAAATAAAGAATTTTCTGATATAAATTAAGACAAAAAAAACCGAAGCGATATGCTTCGGTTTTTTTTATGATTTAAAGTAGATTACAACTTAAATTCTACTCCTAAATTTAATGAGCTTATTGAAACCCCATTAACGCTTATTCCTTTGTAAGCTAAAACTAAATCCACACTTTCACTAACGCCATACTGTACCTTTGGTGCGTAGTAAAATCCGCTATCAAGTCCAGAAGGATTAATTCCAATGGCATATCCTAAATCAGCTCCAATTGTAAAATCTTCAGAAACATTAAAACGTCCAGCAGCAGCAATTGGTAAAAATCCTAATGCATCAGCTCCATCTTTTCCAAGATAAGTAGAGTAACCAGCCGTCAAACCAGCATCGAATTCCTCTGAAACATTCCACAAATAACTAACATCTACGGCAATGTTTACACTACTGTAGTCTTTAATGTCTCCCATAGGCAAACCTACATTAGCTCCAACTCTGAAATCTTGAGCGTTAACATTAGATAATCCAAAAACTGCAAACGCAGCAATTAACATTAATTTTTTCATAATTTATAAGTTTTTAAAATTGATTGGTACAAACTAAATACATTTTTTTGAGATATTAAAGATATTTTAAACAGTTATTAACAATTTAGTTAACATTAATTTTTAAATTACTGTATATCAAATATTTAAAATATTGGTTATTAACAATAATCTTAAAAAATACGACAAATGGCGTACATAAAATAGCGATTTTTAACTGTTTTTAAGCTATTTTTGAAGCGATGAATTGGCAAAATGCACTAAAAGATTACAAACACTATCTCAAAATTGAGCGTGGACTTTCCAATAACTCCATTATCAATTATGAGTATGACCTTAAAAAACTGGTCAATTATCTCAATGAATTTGATATCTCAGCATCTCCTGTGGATATAGAGCATTCTGTGGTTCAAGAGTTTATATACCATATTTCAAAAACGCAGAATCCAAGGTCGCAATCGCGAATTATTTCTGGGTTGCGTAGTTTTTTTGGCTATTTGGTTTTTGAGGATTATAGGTCAAGTAATCCTTTAGATTTGATAGAATCGCCAAAAATCGGAAGGAAACTCCCAGACACCTTAAGCCTTTCGGACATCGACCGTTTGATAGGTGCCATCAGCCTTACCCACGAATATAACGGAATACGTCTTGGTGAACGTGATAAAACAATCTTAGAAACTTTGTATAGTTGTGGACTTCGTGTGAGCGAGCTTACGAATCTTAAAATTTCTGATTTGTTTTTTGACGAAGGCTTTATCAAAGTAACAGGAAAAGGTGACAAACAGCGTTTTGTTCCCATTGGACTCTCGACACAGAAAATCATCAACACCTATATCAATGAAGTTAGGTCCAAAATTCCTGTTCAACAAATCCATAAAGACACTTTGTTTTTAAATCAGCATGGCAAACAATTGACACGCGCCATGATTTTTACCATTATCAAACGGCTTTCAGAAAAAATAAATCTTAATAAAACGATCTCCCCTCATACCTTTCGCCATTCATTTGCAACACATTTATTGGAAAATGGAGCTGATTTACGTGCCATTCAATTGATGCTTGGCCATGAAAGCATTACAACCACTGAAATTTATATGCATGTAGACAGAAGTCATTTAAAAGAAGTGCTGAATAAATTTCATCCGAGAAAATAAAAAAGCATCCATAATGTGGATGCTTTTTTACTTTATGCGGTTTATCAACTTATTTAGCAATATTCACTGCTCTTGTTTCGCGAATTACGGTTACTTTAACCTGACCTGGATAGGTCATATCGGTTTGTATTTTTTGGGAGATTTCAAAGGACAGATTCGCAGCTTGCTCATCTGAAACCCTTTCACTTTCAACCATCACTCGCAATTCTCTTCCTGCCTGAATGGCATAAGCTTTATTGACACCATTAAAGCCAAAGGCCACGTCTTCTAAATCCTTTAAGCGTTGGATATATGAATCCAATACTTGGCGTCTTGCACCTGGTCGCGCACCTGAAATCGCATCACAAACTTGAATGATTGGGGACAGCAACGTAGTCATTTCTATCTCGTCGTGGTGCGCTCCAATGGCATTACAGATTTCTGGTTTTTCACCAAACTTTTCTGCCCATTGCATACCAAGTATAGCGTGTGGTGTTTCCATATCTGCTTCAGAATCCGGAACCTTACCAATGTCGTGCAGCAACCCAGCTCGTTTGGCCAATTTTGGGTTCAAGCCCAGTTCTGCTGCCATCACACCGCAAAGTTTGGCTACTTCTCTGGAATGTTGAAGTAAATTTTGACCATACGATGAGCGGTATTTCATTCTACCAACCAATTTTATCAGTTCAGGGTGAAGACCGTGGATTCCAAGATCAATCACCGTACGTTTTCCTACTTCGATGATTTCCTGCTCAATCTGTTTTCTTGTTTTTTCAACAACTTCTTCAATCTTTGCTGGATGGATTCTTCCGTCGGTCACCAATTTATGAAGTGATAGACGAGCAATTTCACGCCTTACAGAATCAAAACAGGAAAGAATAATGGCTTCGGGTGTATCGTCAACTATAATCTCTACTCCTGTTGCAGCTTCAATGGCTCTAATGTTTCGTCCTTCTCGCCCAATAATTCGTCCTTTAACGTCATCCGATTCGATATTGAATACAGAGACGCAATTATCGATTGCCTCTTCTGTTCCAATGCGTTGGATGGTATTGATGATGATTTTCTTTGCCTCTTGTTGCGCTGTCAATTTAGCTTCTTCGACCGCTCCCTGAACATAAGCCATCGCATCAGCTTTGGCTTCATTTTTTAGCGATTCCACTAATTGTGATTTTGCCTCTTCGGCAGAAAGCCCTGAAATGACCTCTAATTGCTTGATTTGGCTTTTGTGTGCCTTCTCTACTTCATCTTTTTTCTTATCCAAAAACTCAAGTTTAAAATCACTTTCCTTGATTTTCTCTTCAAGTTCTTGGCTTAATTTTTTGTTTTTTGCCAACTCGTTGGATACTTGCGATTCTTTATCACGAGTGCGCTTTTCAGCTTCGGCTATTTTTTTGTCACGAGACAAGATAACTGTTTCGTGCTCTGCCTTGAGTTCTATAAATTTTTCTTTGGCCTGAAGCAGTTTGTCCTTTTTGATGGACTCTCCTTCTGCATTTGCCTGCTTTACTATTGAATTCGCTTCATCCTGTGCATTTTTTAAGATTTTTGATGCATTGGTTTTCTCCATTGATTTCGCAACAATATAACCGAGTATTACTCCTAATACCAATCCACCAACAATCATTAAAATTGTATTCGTTTCCATTTCTAGTTTAGTTTAGTTAAAAAAAAAGCCTACATCAGTTTCGAATTTTGTATAAACTCCTTAAAAACAAGTTTAGGGCTAACAAACTGATCAAAAATCCGTTCGAAGACGGCTCGGTTTTACAGTTTAAACTCACCCTTTTTAAAGAATTAACGTTGAGTTTATCAAAAAAAATAACTAATGTAGGCAGTAACCTATTTTTATTTAAAAGAACGTTAAGAGATTAAATGCTGATGAAGCAACTCATCCAAACCAACCAATCGGTTCTGGACATCTTCATTGACATACTCTTTATCTATCGATTTTTGTTCCACTTGGGAAGCAAACTGTAAGGCACACATGGCCAATACATCTTGTTTATCCCTTACAGAATAATTTTGCTCAAATTGACTTATCATTGTCTCTATTTTCTTGGCAGCTTTTCGCAATCCCTCTTCTTGGCTCGGTGCTATCGTCAACGGATAGACTCTATTGGCGATGGATAGCTTTATTTTTAGCTGTTCAGACATTTGAATCTTTAGTTACATCATTCAGATAATTGAGCAATACAATGGTCAATATCTTTGATTAATGCATTTATTTTGAGCTTTGTTTCTCGTTTATTTTCATCACTGCCCAACATTGAATTTGCAACTTTGAGTGATTGGTATTTTTCAATCCAAGAAGATAGTTCTTCCTGTTGCTGGATTATTTTTTGCTGATGGTTTGCCAATTCTTCCGAAAGCTTTGCATTGGTTTGTTTCAAAACCTCTTGTTTGTGCAAAACCTTGCTGATTTTATTCTCTAAAGAATCAACAATATCTTCAATTTTACTCATTTACAAATTTCAATACTGATGAAACAAAGTTAACATACCAAAATCAAAAATCACAATAGTTTTACAATAAATTTTAAAATATTTCATTTGATTATTTATAAAGTGCGTGATTACTATCTAAAAACTAAAAGTTTTTTTAATATTTTTAGCCCATGAAACCTATCCATGAAATGAGCCTGAACAAATCTCTTTACCAACCAATACCATATGTAGCAAATTGCATCTGTCCGTTAAAAAATAAATATTAATACAGATGAAATACCTATTTGCCGCCCTCATTTTTTCACAGCTTACTTTTTCACAGGTTGAATATCCTAAAGATTATTTTAGAAGTCCACTCGATATTCCTTTAATCCTTGCAGGCTCTTTTGCTGAGTTGCGTACCAATCATTTCCATTCAGGTCTGGATATCAAAACACAACAAAAACAAGGTTTGACGGTATATGCAGCTGCTGAAGGCTACGTTAGCCGTATCAAAATTCAACATTATGGCTACGGGAAGGCATTGTATGTCACGCATCCAAATGGTTATACTACAGTATATGGCCATTTGTCTCGATTCGCTCCGAAAATTGAGGCTTATTTGAAAGCCAAACAATACGAAAAGGAAAGTTACGAAATTGAATTATTCCTTAACGCTGATGAACTTCAAATCATGCCTGATGAAGTCATCGCATTTTCTGGGAATACTGGTGGCTCTGGCGGACCACATTTACATTTTGAAATTCGTGACCAAGAGGAGCGCACCATCAATCCATTGCTGTTTGGATTAGCTGTACAGGATTCCAAACCACCAACATTGACTTCCGTTTTTGCCTATCCTAAAGATGAGAATTCCTCAGTCAATAATTCAAATACACGTGTGGAACTGCGTTTGATTCCTACCAAAAATAATGATTATAAAGTGGAAGGCATCAAGGCTTTTGGTGAAATAGGTTTCTCCATTGGTTCGTATGACCAATTCGATTTGGCTGCCAATAAAAATGGGTTGTATAACATACAGTCTTTCTACAATGGTAACAAAAAATTTGAAATGGATTTCTTTCGGTTTTCTTTTGATGAATCCCGACACATCAATCGGTTCATAGATTATGAATACTATAAGACAAAAAAATCGCATCTACAAAAGCTGTTTGTTGAAAAAGGCAATGTATTGAGTATGTATAAAGACCTTGATGACAATGGTTATGTCACAGTCGAGGATGGCGCTTCTTCAATTTACAAAGTTCGATTGCAGGATTTTGAAGGCAATGAAAGCTGGATTACCATCCCTATTGTAGGAAAAAAGGCTGATTCCATTCTAACAAAACCCGAGAACAAAAAAAATTACTATGTATTCGCAGACCAAGTGACCAACTTAAATGATAAAAACGTGTCTGTTTATTTTCCAACCAATAGTTTTTACGAAGATACTTTCATCGATTTTAGAGTGAGCAACGATACTCTTTTTCTGGATAAAGATGTCATTCCGCTTCAAAAAAATGTGACCATTCAATACGATATCAGCAATTATAAAGATTCTGAAAAAGACAAACTTTACATAGCCGAATTATTGGGTTATAAAAAATATCCAAGTTACTTGAACACAAAGCGAAAGGATAACATACTCACCGCTTCCTCAAACGCGTTGGGAACTTATGCACTGGTCTTGGATACCAAGAGCCCTACCATTTTTCCTGTAAATTTTCAAGATGGAAAATGGCTGAGCAAATACCGCTATCTGACGCTCAAGATTGGAGATGACCTTTCTGGCATCAGCAATTATCGAGGAACCATCAATGGGAAATGGATTTTGATGGAATATGAGTATAAGGACAATACCCTGACTTTCGATTTTAATGACAATGTAGTTACAGATACCAAAAACGAATTGAAAGTCATTGTGACCGATAATGTTGGAAATAGTACTACATTTGAAGCAACCTTTTTTAGAAAATAGAAAACTAACAACCTTTGAAACAACTAACGACCTTCATCATTTTTATCTGCCTCCCTTTCATCGGATTTTCCCAATCGGCAACCATTAAAGGTATCATTCTTGACGATGCACAATTGCCAATTGCCAACGTAAATATTCAGGCAGGTGATAAAGGGACCACATCCAATGAAAATGGTTTTTATGAGCTAAAGATTCCTGTTGAGACAGAAATTACACTTGAATTTACTCATATTTCGCATAAACGTGTGGTTGCAAAATTCAATTTAAAGAATGGCCAGGAAGTGGAGTTCAATCCAGTGATGGACTTGAACGTGGAGCAAATTGCAACCGTAGTCATCAACACAAACACGCGTCAATCGGTTGAAGGTGTTACGACAATCACTCCTGAAGTAATCAGAACCATCAAAGGTGCCCAACCAGGTGTTGAAAATATTTTGAAAACGCTTCCTGGCGTCAATATTTCCAATGAATTGAGCACACAATATTCGGTTAGAGGTGGAAATTTTGATGAAAATTTGGTATATGTCAACGAAATTGAAGTCTATCGTCCTTTTTTGGTGCGTTCTGGACAACAAGAAGGCTTGAGTTTTGTCAATACTGATTTGGTACAGAATGTTGATTTTTCCGCGGGAGGATTTCAGGCAAAATATGGCGACAAACTATCGTCTGTGTTGGATATAACTTATAGAAAGCCTATCAAGTTTGGTTTAAGTGCCGATTTGAGCCTGTTGGGCGGAAGCATTTCTGCTGAAACCGTTTCCAAAGATTCAAAATTTACTGGACTTATGGGTCTTCGTTATCGCGACAATAGCTTGGTTTTGAATTCCCTTGAAACTGAAGGCATCGTAAAACCTGTATTTGCAGATGCGCAAACCTATTTGACCTATAAATTCACAGATAAGTTTCAGTTGGATTTCTTAGGGAATATTGGAATCAACAAGTATGATTTTCAACCCCAAAACCGTCAGACCAATTTTGGTACCTTGGAAAACCCTTTAGCCTTGCTTGTATTTTACGAAGGCCAAGAAAAAGATGAATACCAAACGTATTTTGGAGCCCTGAAAGCCAATTATTTTCTAAATGAAGATCTGACCTTAAAACTGATTGCTTCAACTTATCACACCACGGAAGAAGAATATTTCGATATATTGGCGCAATACAGGTTGGGAGAAGTCAACAGTAATATTGGTGATGAAAATTTAGGCGAGGTCGAGTTTAGTGAAGGCATAGGAGGACAATTGACGCATGCTCGAAATGATTTGGACGCCCTCATCACAACCATCGAACATCGAGGTGATTATAAAAATGACGAAGACACCTATGAATGGTCTATCAAATACACACATGAGGACATTCGTGACCGTTTAGTAGAATGGGAAGTCATTGATTCTGCTGGTTTCAGCATCAATCCACCAAATTTGGATTTCTTCAATGAACAGCCTTACGAACCTTATCAAGGTCCTTTGGTGGCTTTCCAAAATGTAAGGGCTACCAATCAGGTTGAGATAGATAGATTACAAGCGTTCGCACAATGGAGCAAACGTTCCACTCTAGGCACCAATGAAGTATTCTACAACGCGGGAGTAAGAGTCCATAATTGGACCGTTAATGGTGACGGTATTGAAAGCAGCACACAAACTGTATTCAGTCCAAGAGCACAATTCGCCATCAAACCAGATTGGGAAAAAGACATGCTTTTCAGAATCGCTGGAGGATTGTACTACCAACCTCCTTTTTATCGAGAATTGCGGGATTCTTCAGGAATTGTAAGACCGAATGTTAAAGCACAACAATCGGTTCATTTGGTCCTTGGAAACGAATACAGTTTCAAAATGTGGGAACGTCCGTTTAAATTGGTTTCAGAAGCCTATTACAAAAGCATGTCAGACGTAAATCCATACACGGTCGAAAATGTTCGGATTCGTTATCGGGCAACCAACAATGCCAAAGCTTATGCTTATGGACTGGATTTACGCTTGAATGGCGAATTTGTACCTGGAACAGAATCCTGGTTCAGCTTTGGGTATCTGAAAACCGAAGAAAACATTGAAAATAGAGGTTATATTTCGCGTCCCACCGATCAACGTTTAAAGTTTGGAATCCTGTTTCAGGATTATGTGCCTAGAATCCCAGATTTAAAAATGTATTTGAATTTGGTCTACAATACTGGAGTTCCAGGAGGTTCGCCCAGTTATGCCGATCCTTATGACTATCAAAACCGTTTGCGCGACTATAAGCGTGCCGATTTGGGCGTCAGCTATGTATTGGTGGACCAAAACAAACTATATGATTCAGGATGGAAACGAAATTTTAAAGAACTGATGTTGGGTTTTGAAATCTTCAACATGTTTGATGTGCAAAACACCATCACCAATACGTGGGTCCGCGATGTGTACAGCAAACGTCAATATGCCATTCCCAACTACTTAAGCCCAAGGGTGTTCAATGTAGGTGTTTGTCTATGAAGTTTTAATTCATGTTGAATTCGTTTAACACTTTAACAACATAATCGACTTCATCTTTCGTATTGAATTTACTAAATGAAAAGCGCACTGAAGGCTGTTTCAACTGCTCTTCATCCAAAATTTGTGAAAGCACATGTGAGTTTTGACTGCTTCCACTTTGGCAAGCACTGCCTCTGGAACAAGCTATCCCTTTTAAATCCAATTGGAATTGCAGCAAAGAAGCCTTTTCTGGTGGCAATGGCAAGCAGACATTTAATAAATTATAAGCGCTGTTTTCAAAATCTGTGCAATTACCATTAAAGGAAACCTTCGGAAAGGTATTTTTAAGTGATTCTATGAAATATTGTTTCAAATCAGAGATGTAATCACGTTCAACTTCTAAATTAGCATACGAAATTTTAAGTGCCGCTTCCATTCCCACAATATTATGGATGGATTCCGTTCCTGCACGATAGCCGCGCTCCTGTTCTCCTCCAAAAATGGATGCCTTTAAACCACTATTTTTTCTGATAAAAACGAAACCAACACCTTTCGGTCCATGAAATTTATGGGCACTCGCTGCCAGAAAATCAATGGGTGTATGTTGCAAATCAATTTCATAATGCCCAATCGATTGAACAGTATCACTATGGAACAGCGCATTATTCGCCTTACAGAGTGTAGCCACTTTTTGGATGTCTAGTTTGTTGCCAATCTCATTGTTAATGTGCATCAGGCTCACTAATTTCTTATGGGATGATTGCAATGAATTTTCTAAATGAGCTAAATCAATATCTCCATTTGAATCCAAATCAACATACGATACGTTGATGCCAAATTCAGTTTCCAAAGCTTCAACCGTATGCAAAATGGCATGATGTTCTATTCTGGATGTGATGATTTCCTTTACATCTAAATCTCGAACGGCACTTCTCAAGACCAAATTATCAGCTTCCGTTCCTCCAGAAGTAAAGACAATTTCTGAGGAAGAACAATTTAAAAATGACGCAATCGCTTTTCTTGAATTTTCAATTAAAGATTTTGATGAACGTCCATAACTATGTGATGATGAAGCATTTCCATAATTATATTTCATCACATCCGTCATCCGATGAATGACTTCATCACGAATAGGCGTTGTGGCTGCATTATCAAAATAGATTTGTTTGTTCATCACCAAATTTTGAAAGTTCAAAAATAGCACAAATAAATTACAACTTCGTACGTTATAAATTCTCAAAAGCCTTATTTTTGCTTTAAAAGTGATTGGAATGAGAAAATTAATGTGCCTGTTTTGCATAGGATTGTTGTTAGTCAATTGTGATGATGGTGATGTGATTACTGTGGAACTTGATTTTGAAAATACATTCAAAACATGCGGAGACTTGGTGTTTTATAAAACCAAAACCGATCCGGCGGAATCCCTATCCATATTTATCGCTAATCTGTCCATTGAAGACATTCTTGCAACCAGCCCAGTGGGTACTGAAGGTGTGTTTGTTGAATTAGCAACTCCAACGAGAGAAGTTACATTGGATGGCAACACCAACGTATTCAATTACCGCACTTATAGTTCGTTGCCTGACACTCCTTTTTGTACTGATGTTCCATCATCAGATCTTAATATCACCAGCGATTCTGAAGGTTCAGGCGTCGTGACCATAACCACCACATTAACAGAAGATGATAATGATGGGATACCTTCAGAACTTGAAGATATTAATGGCAATGGCGATTTAACGGATGATGACACTGATGGAGATGGTGTACCCAATTATCTAGACGATGATGACGATGGGGATAACGTTAAGACCATCAATGAAGAAGTGAATTATACTGAGGCCAATGGTTTAGCAAATGCTTTGGACACCGATGGCGATGGCATACCCAATTACCTAGATAATGATGATGATGGTGATGGCGTCCCAACACGTGATGAACAAAGCTTTTCTCAAGACCAAAACCCTGCAAATGACGTAACCAATACGGAAGTGGGTGCAGATTATCTCAATCCGGATGTTGCAGTATCGACTCCTGAAACTGCTTACAGCGCTCATAACATACAGCAAAAGTTTGTGGTGAGACTTGTTTTAAGCGATCTTTCAATTCCACAATTATCCCTAGATGTATTGGATTTTGGTATTTTGGACGATGCTTCTGTAACAACTACTAGTCGCAATCCAAGTACTATATTCAACTAGGAATTTTTCGCATTCTGAAACACATACACTTCCGTGGCTCCCAATCCATATTTCTGATAGTCTGCGTCGTAAAATTTGATGTTGTCGTAACGATTAAATAGGTATTCCAATTCTACTTTCAGGACGCCTTCCCCAACTCCATGAATGAATACGATTTTTTGAATTCGGTTACGGATGGCAAACTCCAATTGTCGTTTGGCCGTATCAAGTTGCAAAGTCAGCATTTCATGATTACTCATTCGGTTGCTATTCGGCGTTAACTGATGAATGTGCAAATCCACCTCCATGGTGGGTTGGTTGCGCTCTTTAGGCTTTACTTTCGGAAGGGTTTTCCGTGTTGGCTGTTCTTTTTCGGAAATCACGGCCTTAGCAGATTGATTGGAAAAAATTTCCGATTTGAGCGATGCCTTTGGATTGGTTTTAAGTAATTCTTTAGGCGAAAATTCCAGAACAAATCCATCATTCGTTTCAATGGAAACGATTTGCTCTTTTACTGAAATAACTACTCCAGAAATAGCCTCATCCATTACCAGAACGGTATCTCCAATCTCAAAACTCATGGTGATTGTCTTTTGAATTCTCTTGATCATATTTGCTTGGAATGTGCCGCGAAATTCGATAGATACCCATCATCAAAATAAAAATGCCTGCCACTAAAACATATTGATTCTGGTTGGTACCTGACTCAGCGTAAAATGCTATAAATCCGCCAATTAAAATTAAGGAAATGCTGATTATTCTTGAAATATTCATGGTTTCATCGGTTATATTTACAATACATCGAAATTACATCTTTAACATTAAAAACCATAGTGTTAAGTTAATATTAAATTAATATTTTTATCCTAAAATAGTATTGTTATGATCAAAATTACACAACTTTCAAAAGTTATCGCTATCACTATTGCTCTATTTTTTGGAGCAATATCATATGCACAGATAGGTATTGGTACTACTGCACCATTAGGTGGTTCTATATTGGATATTACCAGCACCACCAAAGGGCTATTGGTACCTAGAATCAATATCACAAATTTGGCAACCATAGCTCCAGTAACAGGAGGTGCACCTGACGGACTACTTGTTTGGAGCACCAATGCAACCAATTCTGGATACCATTATTGGAGTGTTGCGGCTTCTAGGTGGATACCATTATTACCTGCCACCGCCACTACAAATGACTGGGCGTTGATTGGCAATAATATTACTGCTGCAGGAGGTGGAAATACTACAACTATTGGAACCAACTTTGTGGGTACTACATCAAATACAAATCTAAATTTTAGATCAAATAATACTTTAAGGATGCGCGTGCAAGCTAATGGCCAAATAACGGTAAATAATGGTGCGACAGCGGCAGCGGCAGGTGATCAATTGGCCGTATATGGTACCTATGCCGTAAATGGTTATACGACTTCTGCTACAGGTATTGGAGTTTACGGTCAAGCCACTAGTGGCATCGGAGTTGGAGGAGTAGCTACCTCAGGATCAGGGGTTGTTGGTCAAGCTACTACTGGATATGGTGTGGAAGGCTACAATGCTTCATCAGGAGATGCCGTACATGCAGAGCATGATGGCTCTGGAAACGCCGTGGATGCCGTTGCTTATGGCACAGGTGTAGGTGTGTATGCGGAAAACTATTTATGGACCGATTACGCTGTGCACGCCGTGGATGGCAGTAGGTCCGTATATGCGGATAATACTTTATTAGGTCTTGATGCCATTGTTGCAGATACCGATGATACAGTATCCAATAGTCTCTGGGCGCGTAACTTTGATGCACTAGGAACAGCAGTACTTGGAAGTTCAAACAATTTAAGTGTTTATTCTGGAACCACTGGATCAGGTTTAGCTGGGTCGGGAACTAAATTAGGAGTTTTTGGATATGCAGGCGCAGGCGCCAATATAGCTGCTAACTATGGGAACGCCGCAGGACAGTTTACGTTGGATTCTGATTCAAATCCTGGCACTAATGGTGCTAATAATGGTACTAGAGCCAGTGCCACATTAGCTGGTTTTGACAACGTGTCCCCAGATGGGGTTCAGGCTGCTGCCACCAGTTATTTTGGAGCATACTTCACTGGTGGAAGTTTAACAACCAATGGTGGTAACATCACAAGCTATGCCTATGCGGGCATGAAATATAATGCGGATGCCAATGGTCGTGCAGGCACCAATTATAAAATTATAGGAAATGGAACTAACTCTACGATTATTAGAGACAAAGAAAATGTGCCACGTATTCTATTCTCTCCTGAAGCTCCTGAAATTCTTTTTGAAGATTATGGCACCGGAAAATTGGTTAATGGTGTTGCAAATATCATCATTGATCCCATTTTACGAGATGCCATTTATGTAGATGACAAACATCCTTTGAAAGTATTTATTCAATTGGAAGGTGATTGCAACGGTGTGTTTGTAACCAACAAATCCGCTAATGGATTTACAGTTAAAGAATTGGCAAATGGCAACTCAAATGTTTCTTTTTCTTATCATATCGTAGCCAATAGAGCTGATGATGTGGATGTTAATGGAGAGGTTTCCTCCAAACATGTAGGTCTAAGATTTCCTGTTGGACCTGGCCCTTTAAAAGAAAAAGAATTGTCCGTCAGAAAAGAAGGTGACAATAAAGTTGGTAAAGATTTTTCAATTAAAAAACGCCCCGAAAGAAAAGATAAAGTTAAAAAAGAGGAAGTAAAGGGCGATTCTGAAGAAAATAACCAATCATCTGAAACCAAATAATGTATTGAATAGTTAGTAAACAAATTTGTTACCCTATATGGCAAATTACATCATTATTATAAATTGATTTAAAATGAAAAAAACATTCTCGCTTTTAATGCTATTTACAGTGACAATGTCGTTTGCACAAACAGATTTGTATGTTACAAGTAACGCAACTACATACATATATGTTGACGGGACAGCATTTGCCGCCTCTGGAACAAATGTGCCTCTATATGTAACCAACAACATCAATTTGGCTGGGTCTAACAGTTTTCTATATTTACGCAACGATGCACAGTTGCTGCAGGGCAATGCCAGCAGTGGTAACTCTGGCGTGGGTAGATTGAGTGTTTTCCAAACAAGTACGGCTAACACTTACACTTACAACTATTGGAGTTCTCCAGTAGGATTTGTATCGAATTCGGATAATTCGGCACCACTAAACAATGCCATAAATAACAGTTTTAGATCGAATGCCAATATATATTATGAGACTGATCCATTGACTGCAAGTAGTAGTATTGCAACATACACTGGTGGATATGATGGCTCTGCCACACCATTGACATCATTGGTAATTGCCGATTATTGGATATGGACCTATGATCCAGGTACTGCTTACAGTGAATGGGATCAAGTGTTATCGACCAATTTTGTAGCTCCAGGATATGGTTTTACGATGAAAGGTAACCCTAGCAGTAATCAAAAATATGATTTCAGAGGTAAGCCAAATAATGGCACCATCACAGCCAGTCTCCTACCTGGAGAACAAACGTTGGTTGGTAATCCTTATCCTTCCGCATTGGATGCCCAGGCTTTCATCCACGATGCGCAGAACAGTGGATTGGCCGATGTTACGCCTGGCAGCCCTCCTGCCATTGGCATCACAGGGGATTTGTATTATTGGGAACAAGCACCTGGCGCGACTTCGCATGTCTTGAGAAACTATGTTGGAGGTTACGCAACTTATACTATTTCTGATGTTGGATCTGGTAGCGTAGAATCTTTTGTAAATGCCACCTTCCAAACTTACAATGATGATGGCTCTGTCAACAATCCCAATGCAGGCATGGGAACCAAAGTTGCCAAACGTTACATTCCAATTGGACAAGGATTTATGGTAGAAGGCAAAACTGGGGCTACTACTGTATATTTTAAAAATTCTCACAGAACGTTTTACAAGCAATCGGGAGTTGATAGTTATTTCTTTAGAAACAATGCTGCAAATAATGAAAACGAACCTGAAGAAACCCAATACAATGAATATGGTTATAATATAGTACCTTCAGATTTTAAACGTTTCAGAATCAATGTCGATTTTGACAATGAAGCCACTTATACCAGACAATTGTTGATGAACTTTCATAATTCTGCCACTGATGGTTTTGATTATGGTTTAGAAGGTAAAAGTCCTGAAGGACCTGATTCTGATGCTTACTGGGTATTAAATAATGTCCCTTACAATATTCAGGCATTTAGCTTTGATGAAAGTTTGACAATACCTCTTGTTGTAAAAGTAACACAGCAACAACCCATACGTTTTAGAATCTTTGACATTCAAAACTTTGAGGACTCCCAACCTATCTATATTCATGATATGGAAACAAATCTTTATGTTGATTTGAGGAGTCAAAACTATGATATCAATTTACCGATTGGAAATTATACCAATCGTTTTGAAATCACATTTACTGAAGAAACGTTGAGTGCTCCAGAAGTTACGGAAGCTGACTTTAAGATTTTCCAAGACAATCCACAGGCACAATTGACCATTCTAAATCCAAAAGGATTGGATATTAAAACCGTCAAAATGTTTGATACTGCTGGAAAACAAATTTTTGATGCCCATAATTTGAGCACTGAGGCTGAATATCATTTTACGACCAAAACATTGAGTGAAGGTATTTATGTGGCTTCCATTACTTTGGCGGACAATCAAGTGATTTCTAAAAAAGTTATCGTCAAAAACTAAACCTAAATCCTTTTTTGCTCACGGTATTTTTTAAATTTGTGGGTATAACTAATATTCTATGTCTTCACCAGAAGATTACATGTTACCCTGTCTAAACAAAAAACTATTTGGAGTGGAGTGTTTGGGCTGTGGTATTCAAAGGGCTACGGTTTTAATGTTTCAAGGAGAATTTACGGCTGCATTTTTTATGTATCCAGCCATTTATTCTCTTTTTTTATTGGCGATTTTTCTTATCTTTAACCTATTCGTGAAATTCAAATATGATCATACCATTAAAATGGTTTTGATTGTTTTGAATGTCACCATTATCATTGTAAGCTATTTTATCAAAATGAAAATCTAAACAACCAACACATGGAAAAACAGCAGTTACCTAACGCAACATTAATTTTAATTTTCGGAATTTTATCAATAGTAACGTGTTGTTGCTATGGTGTCATTGGTTTAATATTGGGTATTATTGCCATAGTAATGGCCAATAAAGCAACCGCTGTTTATGCAGCAAACCCTGAATTGTATACAGGATTTCAAAACGTGAAAACAGGAAAAATTTTGGCAATCATTGGAATTGCATTGAATGCCATTTATTTGATTTACGTCATTTGGCTATTTTCTACCGTTGGATATGATGGTATTCAGGAAATGCAACAAGAGTGGATGCGAAACATAGGACAATAATCACAATTTGTATATAAAAAAAGCTGCCAAAAAAATTGGCAGCTTTTTTTTATTCAACTGTATTTTCAGTTCTCAAATTGTTTCAGCGTTTTGATAATGATGCTAACACAATCCATTAATTGTTCTCTGTTCATCACTAGTGGTGGTGCAAAACGAATAATGTTTCCGTGAGTTGGTTTTGCCAATAAGCCATTATCCCGAAGGGCCAAACAAATGTTCCAAGCGGTATCGCTTTCTTCGCTGTCATTAATGACAATAGCATTTAACAATCCTTTGCCTCTAACTAATTTTGCAATTGAACTAGTTGTAATGTATTTATCAAGTTCACTTCTGAATAATTGTCCGAGTTCTTCAGCGTTTTGAGCTAATTTTTCATCTTGTATGACTTCCAAAGCAGCCATAGCTACAGCGGCAGCAACAGGATTTCCACCAAAGGTACTACCATGGGTACCCGGTTGGATGACATTCATAATGCCGTCATCAGCCAATACAGCACTTACAGGATAAGCGCCTCCACTTAAAGCTTTTCCAAGAATCAAGATATCTGGTTTTACATTTTCGTGGTCAACGGCCAATAACTTTCCTGTTCTTGCGATGCCAGTTTGTACTTCATCGGCAATAAATAATACATTATATTTTTCACATAACGCTTTTGCTTCCGCCAAATATCCTTCACTTGGAACGTATACTCCAGCTTCTCCTTGAATTGGTTCGACCAGAAACCCAGCAACATTCGGATTGTTCTTTAACGCAGATTCCAGTTCTGATAGATTATCATAATCAATCTTGATGAATCCATCCGTAAAAGGTCCAAAATGCTTTCTTGCCACTGGGTCATTGGAAAATGAAATGATTGTGGTCGTGCGCCCATGAAAATTGTTTTTGCAAACGATGATTTCGGCTTCTTTATTTTCGATACCTTTTACTTCATACGCCCATTTTCTACAGATTTTCAAAGCAGTTTCTACGGCTTCCGCTCCTGTATTCATAGGAAGAAGTTTATCAAAACCAAAATAGTTACAAGCAAATTTCTCATACTTACCAAGCATATCGTTATGAAATGCTCTGGATGTCAATGCTAAGGTCTTCGATTGTTCAATCAATGCATTGACAATCTTAGGATGGCAATGCCCCTGGTTCACTGCGGAGTATGCTGAAAGAAAATCATAATATTGTTTGCCTTCCACATCCCAGACATACACACCTTCTCCTCTACTCAATACCACAGGTAGCGGATGGTAATTGTGTGCACCATACTTGTGTTCTAAGTCTATCGCCTGTTGCGATGCTAATTGGTCTAAAACAGCCATTTTAATTTTTATTTAATTAAAAAAATAACCATTCCTTCTGTACCTTTATTCTTTCGAAGAACCCGACAGCTATCGGGACGAAAAAGCAGCGTGGGAGAGAAATCATCCCTAGGACTCGCAAATTACTAAATATCTTGTGATTTTTTTTATATCCACATCTTATTTTTAATGTAGTTCATTAGATGTGATGATGAAATGGTTATGAGTAATGTACCAATGGTTATTTGTAATGAACCATTAGTGAACTGTGATGTACCTTTTGTAAACTGTCATATACCAAAAGTAAACTGTCATGTACCAAAGGTTTTCTGTTATGCACCAAAAGTAAACTGTCATGTACCAAAGGTTTTCTGTCATGTACCAAAAGTAAACTGTCATGTACCAAAGGTTTTCTGTCATGTACCAAAGGTTTTTTGTTATGTACCATTAGTAAACTGTCATGTACCAAAACGCTTTGAAACCCTAGTAAAACCTCAAGAACACCTCAAAAATGACTGCAAAAATATGCTGTTTTTAAATAGAAGAATTTCATCCATAAAATGACTTAAATTTTTATTGAAAAAGAATATAATTGTCATCACCTAAAATCTACAATTATAAAAAAACGGACCGCTTTTAATACCTTTCATAAAAAGCAACTATTTTTGCGGCATGAAACGAAAATCTGCCAAACAAGTTTTTGAAAAAATTGAAGTCCTAGATGCTGGCGCAAAAGGCAAAACCATCGCAAAAGCGCCTGATGGACGCGTCATCTTTTTAGATAATGCAGTTCCCGGTGATGTGGTAGATATCCAAACATTCAAAAAACGAAAAGCCTATTTTGAAGGTAAAGCCGTAAAATTTCATACTTATTCTGATAAACGAACAAAGCCCAAATGCCAACACTTTGGAACATGTGGTGGCTGTAAATGGCAAGATATGGCATATGAACACCAACTTTATTATAAGCAGAAAGAAGTTGAAAATAATCTAAAACGTATTGGGCATGTTCAACTTCCTGACACCACTCCTATTTTAGGTTCAGCAGAACAATACTTTTACCGAAATAAGATGGAGTTTTCGTTCAGTGATAGCCGCTGGTTGACACAAGAAGAAATTCAATCTGATAAAGAACTAGGCGATAAAAACGCCCTTGGATTTCACATTCCAGGCATGTGGGACAAAATCTTGGACATCAAAAAATGTTGGTTGCAAGAAGACCCGTCCAATGCCATTCGCAATTCGGTCAAACAATTTGCAATTGACAATGACTTGGGGTTTTTCAACACTCGTAACCAGTCTGGTTTTTTAAGAACCATGATGATTCGCACAGCTTCTACAGGTGATTTGATGGTGATGATACAATTCTTTAAGGAAGATAAATCCAATCGCAAATTGTTATTAGATTTTCTTGCTGATACCTTTCCGCAGATTACTTCATTGCAATACGTCATCAACAGTAAAGCAAATGACACCATTTATGACCAAGAGGTCATCTGTTATAAAGGAAAAGACCATATTATTGAAGAAATGGAAGGCTTAAAATTTAAAATCAATGCCAAGTCCTTTTATCAGACCAATTCTCAACAAGCCTATGAACTTTATAAAGTTACACGCGACTTCGCTAATTTAAAAGGCGATGAACTCGTGTATGATTTATACACCGGAACAGGTACCATTGCTCAATTTGTGGCAAAAAAAGCAAAAAAAGTAATTGGTGTAGAAGCCGTACCAGATGCCATAACCGCCGCTATAGAGAATGCACAATTAAACGGCATAGAAAACGTTGAATTCTATGTTGGCGATATGAAAAATGTTTTTAATGAGCAATTCATCAAACAACATGGCCATCCAGATGTCATTATTACCGATCCACCTCGCGATGGTATGCATAAAGATGTTGTTGAGCAAATTTTGAACATTGCACCAAAAAAGATTGTCTATGTAAGTTGTAATAGTGCCACGCAAGCTAGGGATTTACAATTAATGGACGCGATGTATGAAATAATTAAATTACAACCGGTTGATATGTTTCCACAAACATACCATGTAGAAAATGTTGTACTTTTGGAAAGACGATAATTGTTATTCAATTGCATGTTATATAATAAAAAAAGAACTTTGAACAATAAACTCCTAAATAAGCTATTGGTTTTTGGGTTCATTATCATGGCTACATCCAGTTGTGAACGTGACGACATTTGCGCTGAAACCACACCCACCACACCTCATTTGATCATTCGTTTTTATGACATTAACAATCCCGAGGAGTTTAAGCAAGTTAGACAATTGTCCATAAGAGGGTTTGATGCAAATGATATGGAAATAGAACAAGAAATTCTCGCTCCAGTCAATACAGATTCAATCGTTTTGCCATTAAGGTTTGATGGAGAAGGCATACCGACTACATCTAGGTTTATTTTAGAAAAGGATAGGGACTTTTTTTTAGATACAAATCCTGCAACGGTTTCGAATATTGATATGATAAAAGTGAACTATACACCAGAGTTTGTGTACGTTTCAAGAGCATGTGGCTACAAAAGCATTTTTACCAATACATCCATTACCATTGTATCGGATAGTGAAAACTGGATATTCAGCAGTGAAGTTATAAACACCACCATAGAAAATGAAAATCAAGCACACATCATCCTTCGCCATTAGTCTTTTGCTGTTGATGTTTGTAACGATGACATCATTTTCGCAGGAAAAAAACAAGAAAGAAAAGGACACATTGGTCTTTAAACAGAACTATGGTTTACGGTTAGGGATTGACATTTATAGACCTGTTCGTACCTTTATTGATGAGGATTATACAGGTTTTGAAATCAATGGTGATTACCGATTGACCAAACGAGTTTATTTAGCTGGGGAACTGGGCACCGAAGAACGCACCAATATTACCGAATATTTGGATGTGACTGCAAAAGGAAGTTATTTTAAAGCTGGTGTTGATTATAATTTCTACCAGAATTGGCTTGATATGGAAAATATGATTTACAGTGGCTTTCGGGTTGGTGTGAGTAGCTTTAGACAAACGTTGAACAGTTATACGGTTTACAATACGGACCAATATTACACAAATCCAGTAACTATAACCGAGTCTCAAGAATTTAAAGGTCTTTCGGCCATTTGGGCTGAACTGATTATTGGGATGAAAGTTGAAGTCATCAATAATTTTTATGTGGGTGCCAATGTGCAACTTAAAGGAAGAATCACCGAAGACAAACCAGAAAACTTTGGTAATTTATACATTCCTGGATTTAACAAAGTGTTTGACAGTGGACGTTTTGGGATTGGCTTTGGTTACAATGTATCTTATTTGATTCCCATTTATAAAAAAGACAAAAAAATTCCTGTGGATACGGAACAGGAGTAACTTTTTATTAAAAAAAACATCAATCGCCATTCATTGATCTTTTCTTCTTATCTTTTCCATGGAATATCATCATCTTTATGGATAAAGAATCAATTGCTGAATTATTGCAAGAAAAAAATCAAGTCCTCCTCTCCTATTTGGAACATCAAAATCCAGAGAAATGGCAATATGGTCCCGAAGGCAAATGGACAAGTGGCCAACAAGCCTTGCATTTGTTGCAAAGTATCAAGCCGTTGAATGATGCATTGAGCATGCCAAAATTTTTATTGCGTTACAAATTCGGAAAAGCCAATAGAGAAGTTCGTGATTATGATAGTATTGTGAAGCGTTATCAGGAACGATTGAAAGAATCCCAAGGCATGACTTTCAAAGGTTCACAAAACATGAAAGTTCCCACTTTAAAAGACAAAGAGTACATTCTGTGCCGACTTCAAGTTGAAAATAAAAAACTACAATATAAAACCAAAAAAATGTCTGATAAAAATCTGGACAGCTTGATTCTTCCTCATCCTTTAATGGGAAAAATGCCTGTACGGGAACTTATTATGTGGACAGCCCATCATATCGAGCATCATACCAAAATACTTCAGGAAAAGTATTAATTTCACGTTACAAATCAATGTATCAATCGTCTTCACAATAAAATCACTAACCATGAAGATTCAATCCTACATCCTTTGGGCGCTATTCTTGCTTTGCTCAACAACATCATTTTCCCAACAGATAAGAGGACAAATCATCGATGCCAAAACCAGCGAACCCATTGCGTTTGCTACCATTCAATATGCAGAAGACAAAGGTGTAGTCTCCAATATGGAAGGTTTTTTTAACATGTCGTCAGAAGATTTAAACCCAGAAACTATTTTGACGTTTTCCTTTATGGGTTACCAAACCCAAACACTTACCATTAAGCATTTGCAAGACCAAAACAATCTTGTCAAACTGAACGAAGCTGTAAACCAACTGAACACAGTTTATATTACGAATAAACTACCAAGCGTGGATAGCATCATGGCCAGAGTCAACAGAAACTTAGTTAAAAACTATCAGTTTTCGAACTTAAAACAAACACTTTTTACAAGGGAAACAATGTTTTTTAAGGCAAACAAACTGGAAGTGGATATTGAAAAATCTTCTGGTTTCAATAAAAAACAATTGGAAGAATCCAATAAACAATTCAGGGAGCTGGCCAACCAAATTGTTCACAACCCTCCTACACAAACATTTACCGATGTGCTTTGGAATTTATATTTAAAACCAGACTTGAAAAGTAAAATGGAAGTCATCAAAGCAACCAAATTAAAAGACCGAAAGAACAATCTCTCTCTTGAAACCATTCAATCGAGAGTGAGCAACATTGTGCTTCAGCATTTGGATACCAGCAAAACCTATAAAGTAAAAACTGGCTGGTTCAAGATTGAAGATTCCCTGTCTCTCAAAAAAAGCAAAGAAATAAAAAAAGATTTGGAAGATAACAGTTTTAACCATATCAAGTCCGGAAACGTCAACAACATCATGGAACATCTCTTCGAAAGTCAATCCATGATGGATTTTGTAAAAGATACAGACATCTATGACTATGAACTTGTCAATGTAACGACTATTGATGACCATTTGGTATATATCATTGATTATGAGCCAAGAAAGAACAGGGCAAAATTCAAAGGTACAATCTATGTAGCCGAAGAGGATTATGCAATTCTCAAAATGGATTACAGTTATTCCGAAGGGAAAGTTGGTGAAAAACTGAATTTAAAGTTGCTTTTGGGCGTCAAATATGTGGAAAACGTTAACAAAGGAACCGTCATTTATAAAAAGGATGAGCAAAACAATAATTATTATCCCTATTACATCAATCACCAATCAGGACAATATGTCTATGCGCATAGACCTTTTAAATTTACAGAGAACAGTGATGACAGCAAAAACAAAGTAGCTTTTGATGTCACCATTGAAGGCAACGTAGTAGAGAAATATGAAGTGATGAGCCTTGATTATAAACCTTCGGATGAGGCTACTTTCAATGGTATATCTGAGGCAAATAAAATTGAGTTCATTCAGCTAAAACAATACGACCCTTCCATTTGGAAGGATTATAATATCTTGGAGCCTTTGGAAGAATTGAAGAAGTTTAAGGTTGAGGAATAACTTTTCACATATAAATTCAATGAAATCAAAACTTCAAGGAATTTGAATTTTGTTTATTGAAATTTCGCTTTCTTACTCCCTTGATACATCACATACTTCACTAAACGTGCTTCGAGCTTGGCATTGACTAAATGGATTTTTCTTGATGGCCTTAAGCCAACATATTTCAAGGCATCGAGGTTTGAAGTGATAAACCAAGCGTCAGTACCTGGGTAATTTTGTTTTAAGGTATCTCCAATGTTTTTGTAAAACGATTCCATTTCGATATCCAAACGTTCACCATAAGGTGGGTTGAATACCATATGCAATTTATCATTACCTCCTTTTTGGGTTTTGAAGAAATCTTCATGTTTGACTTCGATGAAGTCTTCCAGTTGAGCGTTCTTGACATTTTCCTTCGCTTTGGCCACAGCGCTTGGTGATTTGTCATAACCAACAATTTTATGATGGAAATCTCTTGTTTTATTTAATAAAGATTCTTCTATTTTTTCAAACAAATCTACATCCCAATCTTGCCAACGCTCAAAAGCAAATTCCTTTTGCATTAAATTAGGTGGAATGTTACAAGCTATCATTGCCGCTTCAATCAATATGGTACCACTACCACACATTGGATCCATAAAATCGGTCTGGCCATCCCAACCCGATAGCATGACAAGGCCAGCCGCCAAAACTTCATTGATTGGTGCCATATTGGTAGCTGTTTTGTAACCGCGTTTATGCAATGAATCGCCTGAAGTATCCAAAGAAACATTGCACATATCCCTATCAATATGCACATTGACTTTCAAATCTGGGAATTTTAAATCTACATTCGGTCGTTGTCCTGTCGTGTCCCGAAATTTATCTACAATGGCATCTTTGGTCTTTTGGGCTATATATAAGGAGTGTGTGAACATGGTAGAATGAACAGTTGCATCTACAGCCAAAGTACCTGTGGGTTTTAGATATGCTTCCCAATTCATTTTGTAAATCTTGTCGTATAAATCTTGCTCATTTTTTATTTTAAATGAATGGATGGGTTTTAATATTTTTATAGCGGTTCGCAAGGCGAGATTAGCTTTGTACATGAACCCTTTATCACCCACAAAACTCACATTTCGTATGCCAGTCTTCACTTCTTGTGCGCCCAATTGGGTCAATTCTTTTGCCAATAAGTCTTCAAAACCAAATAAAGTTTTGGCAACCATATTAAAATTATTCTCCATTGTTCAATCTCTATAGATTACAAAAATAAAGTATTTTTGCAGGCAGACGAATGATTCGATGAATAAAGACACTACACAATGGTACTCTTCGTGGTTTGACACGCCTTACTACCATATACTCTACAAGGATAGAGACCACGCAGAAGCGCATCAGTTTATGGACAATCTTACCAACTATCTAAATCTTCCAGAAAAGGGTAAAATTCTCGATTTAGCTTGTGGCAAAGGCCGCCATTCCATCTATCTAAATTCGTTGGGTTATGATGTGACAGGAGTTGACCTTTCCGAAAACAGCATTTCTTATGCCAAGCAGTTTGAAAACAAAACGCTTCATTTTGAGGTACATGATATGTGCAAGCCTTATAAACAGAAGTTTGACGCGGTGTTCAATCTTTTTACCAGTTTTGGCTATTTTGATAAGGAAGAAGATAACTTGAATACCATCAAAGCCATCAAGGAAGATTTGAATGAGACCGGCTTTGGCGTCATAGACTTTATGAATACCGATTTTATCATCGAAAACCTAGTGCCTGAAGATGTCAAGACTATTGAAGGCATTGACTTCCACCAAACGCGGTATGTTCGTGATGGTTACATCATCAAAAACATTGAGTTTACAGATAAGGGTGAAGATTTCCTTTTTCAGGAACGTGTGAAAGCGTTTACATTAAAAGATTTTGAAGCCATGTTTGAAGAAGCTGAGGTCTATCTTTTGGACGTCTTTGGCGATTATAAGTTGCGAAAGTTTCACAAGGATTTTTCCGAACGTTTGGTAATGATTTTTAAATAAGAAAATTGCTATTTTAGCATTATGACTAACTACCTGTTACCCGTTCTCGCTGTTGTTTTTGGAATTGTTCTGGCTTTCCTGTTTAAGCAGACCAAATCTGTTTCCACAAAACTATTGCTTTCTTTTAGTGGTGCTTTTTTATTGGCATTGACATTGTTCGATTTGTTACCCGAAGTCTATGACCACTTGGAAGGCAAACAGACTGGTCTTTTCATCATGAGTGGAATTCTACTTCAAATTATGCTTGAATTTTTCTCCAAAGGTGCCGAACATGGACACATACATATACACAAACACGAAACAGCTTTCCCTTGGTTGTTGTTCATCAGTTTATGTATCCATAGTTTCCTGGAAGGCTTCCCCATCCACCAGCATAATGACATGGTGTATGGTGTCTTGGTGCATAAAATTCCAATAGCGGCATTAATTACTTCCTACATGTTGCAATCCAGTTTTTCCAAAATGAAGATTATTCTATTCTTGGTAGTGTTTGCTTCGATGACACCTTTTGGCACTTTGATATCTAACACCGCAGACTTTATTGCAGGTTATATTTATTACATCAACGCCATCGTTATAGGCATTTTCTTTCATATCTCTACCATTATTTTGTTTGAAAGTAGTGAAGGTCATAAATTCAACCTATCGAAGTTGGTGGTGATGGTGTTGGGAGTTATCGTGGCCTATTTGATTTAAATCAATAAAAAAATAATAAAGACCAGTCCATCCTAATCTAGTATTTGTTCTAAAACGAGCATATGTTTTCAAAAGAAGAATCAAGAAAATTACGCGAAGATTTCTGGATAAGCTTTGGGAAGTCGTTTCCACGTAAGTGGATTTTGTATGATACCAAAATAAAAGGCTTCTCTTTCAAGTTTCATTTTGATACCAAGGAAGCTCTCGTTGCCCTAGACCTTGAAGACCATCTAGAAAATCGCATCAAGTACTGGGAAAAGCTTCAATCCCTAAAAACCATACTTTTAAATGACTTTTTGCCTAACGCCATCTTCAAAGAAGAATACGTTCTTGAAAATGGCAAAGACATCAGCCGTATCTACGTTCAGCTAGATGCAAAAGTCTCCATACACAATAAAAACACCTGGCGTGAGGTCATGCAATTCTTTAACGAAACCATGGGTTTGTTTGAAGCTTTTTTTGAGGAGTATCGAGATTTCCTTGAAGATTGAGTTTAAGGATTGACGCTTTATTACAGTAAATTTCAGCACATAGTAAAGGAATATACCTTAATTATATACCTAACAGTTCAATATAATTTAAACTATACGTAAGTTACCAAATGGTTATTCTTTCGTCATTTGGTAAATACATATCGTCCTCAGGTTTTACATCAAATGCCCTGTAAAACGGAGTAGTGTTCATCAGTGGTCCATTAACGCGCCAATTGGGTGGTGAATGTGGATTATTATTGATCCATAAACGAAGGAATTCCTCTTTCATTTTTACTTTCCATATTCTGGCAATCGACAGAAAGAAACGTTGGTCAGGAGTAAACCCACCAATTTTTGTGGAATCCTGTCCTTGTTGCGTCATTTTAAATGCATCATAAGCCACAGCAATTCCTGCAATATCTGCTGTGTTTTCACCTACAGTCATATCACCATTAACGTGCAAACTGTCCAACACTGTAAACGTACTGTACTGATCAATGACTTGCTGAATTCTTGCCTTGAATTTTGCATAATCATCTTTGGTCCACCAATCTTTTAGGTTTCCTTCTTTATCATATTGTGCGCCTTGGTCATCAAAGGTATGAGTTATTTCATGCCCTATCACCATACCAATGCCTCCATAATTAAGTGCGTCATCTGCATTATTATCAAAATAAGGCGATTGTAATATACCAGCGGGAAAGACAATCTCATTTGCAGTAGGATTGTTATAGGCAGTAACTGTTGGTGGTGTCGTAAACCATTCTGCCTTATCCACAGGTTTGCCTAATTTTGAAAGGTTACGTTGAAAATCTGCTGCCGAAGCAGATACCATATTTTCAAAATAGGTATCTCTAGATATGTTCACACTGCTGTAATCTTTCCATTTATCTGGATAACCTATTTTCTTGGTCATTGCAGACAGTTTTTCTTTTGCCTTAAGTTTTGTGCTATCGCTCATCCATTCAAGCTTATCTATTCTTATGGCATATGCTTTTTGAACATTATTCACCAAATCCAGCATCTTTTTTTTAGCATCCTCAGAGAAGTATTTCTTGACATATAATTGAGCCAAGGCTTCACCCAGGTAATCGTCAACTGCACTCGCCATGATTTCGCCACGCGATTTTTGTATTGCCTGCCCGGAAATAACTTTTGTAAATCTAAAAGCGGCATCCACAAAGGGTTTGCTTAAATCATTTGCATAATTATTTATGGCATTTGCTTTCAGATAGAGTTTCCAGTTTTGGATAGGAACAGACTTTAAAAGTGTATTAAGTGCGTCATAATAAGCAGGTTGACCTACATCCATACTATCCGTTTGGGCATTCAGGTGCTGTAGAAAATTTGTCCAGCCAATATTTGGTTGTCTTTTATCAAGATCTGTAACGGCAATTTTATTGTAATTAGCCTGCACGTCCCTTCGTTCCACCCGTGTTTTGTGTGAAGCAGCAATTTGTTTGTCAATGTCATATACCAAATCAACATTTTTTTTAGCATCTGTATCATTACTACCAGTAAGTTGAAACAATTTGGCAAGATATGTTTTGTAAGCATTTTGTATGGCAATAGTTGATGAGTCTGATTTGAAATAATAATCCCTATCTGGAAGACCGATGCCTGTTTGATAGGCATGGGCAATGTTCATGCTGCTGTTTTTGTCATCGGGACCTATTCCAAAGGCAACGATAGAATTATTGTTCAGCTTGGTTTGATTAGCCACATAGGTCATTAAGGAAGGTACATCCGTTATATTTTCAATGTTGACTAGTGTTGGTTTAATGGGCTCATAACCTCGTTTTTCAATTGTAATTGTATCCATACCAGAGGCGTAAAAGTCTCCTACCTTTTGCTCAATACTTCCCTTTGGATGTTGACTTCTTGAAATACTGTCCAAAATTCCTTGTAGGCGGATGCGTTGTGGGTAATTCATAAACATATAGGCACCCACTCCCGCTTGGGTAGCAGTTATAGGTATCGAATCGTACCATTTACCATTGACATATCTATAAAAGTTATCGCCAGGACGTATTGTGGAATCTATTCCCTTAATCTCAATGATTTTTTTTTCTGGAGATTTTGATTTTGTACATGCTGATAAGACAAGCAAAGACAAAAAAAGAACTAAGGTGTATTTCATGATTTTGATAATTTCCAATAAAAATAAGCAATTTAAAACGCAAAATTTATCAAAGTAGATGTTTTAGCACTCTGATTGCCAATCCAAGTATCAATTCGATTTTACTCTTACCGTACAAGTTGAAATCAAATCTGTTCCAAAGTACAGATGCACATCGTAAAAGCCGATATGGTCAAAAGGATATTCGATGGTCAGTAAAGTGTCATCCATCTTAATTTTTTCGGGATGTATTTTTTGGTGATAACTGCCACTATCCACCAAGAGTGAAATGTCTTCAATATTTACAGTTTTTAAAAGTTGACATTTTAAAGTCAATACGCCATGCTTCTGTATGGTATTATGCATTTTCTTGGGTTCACTGTAACTATTGAGATTTGCATAAGCCTTCCCATACAATACTGGAGCTTCTAAAAAGTCTTCAAATGTAGGTGCTTCCTTTTCTATCAATAACCATTTGGTATCAAGAGGATGATGGTTGATAGCAAACAGTTGAGGGTTTGTCAAAAAGAAACCGTCATTATAGTTGAATTCAAAGAAGAATGTTTCTGCATTCGGGATACCACTCGCCCATGTTGGATCGCACAAGTACCATTTGCCATTGAGTGACACAGCATTCCATGAGTGATTGGGGATATCAAGTGTTTCAATGTTTATAGTACTCGTTCTGGCATAACCATGTACAACTTGACAATTGATATTTGCAAGCCCAGACATTTTTTGTACTAAATAGGCATAACCTGTACAAATAGCTTTTTTGTCTTCAACCATTGTTTGAAAAGAAAGTTTTCTAAACTTTTCGTTCCAAGCCTTGAGCTTGATACTATCGTTTTTAAAACGTTGTCGTTTGTGCATATTCTTTTCGTAAAGACGATAGTCATTGGCAATATTACCACATACCCAACGATAAATAGCTCTGAACTTCTCAACCTCTGTTGGGAGCTCTGAAGTGAGATTATAAACTAATTGTGGTAAGTTATCAAGTCGATCTCCGTGGTGTTCCAAAGCGATACGATCGGCTCTTTGAAAATCAATAGCTTCAAAATCTGTTCTTTGGGCATGACATATCCATGCAAATCCAAACAACGCAATTGACAACATTGTTTTCATTGAAATGTGGCCCTGGAAAATGAATCTAATCGTTAGAGCGTTTTGATTTGTAAGGTGTATCGCTATTGAGTGCTCCAATGAATTCAACTAAATCTTCAGTAAGTTGCAGTTTGACAAAGTCGGTACTGTCTTTAATTACTACTTCTTGGGGTTCAAAGCCCAAATAGGTAACAAGCAATACATCTCCAGTTTTGAGTGGTTGTGGAAATGTGAATTCACCTTTTGCATCAGTAGCTGTACCTGTTTTAGTGCCTTTTAAGATGATACTGGCACTTTCTAGAGGTCCGTCAGAATTGGTAATGACGCCTTTAATGGTTCGTCCTTGCTGTGCATTTACAAAATTGAATGATACTAAAGAAAATAGCAACATCATAACAATACCTAAAGTGGAAATTGTTGTTTTGGGTAATTTTACTTGTGTTTCCATTATAATATATATTTTGTTTGTATCAAATCTAGTTTCAAATAATGCGTAAAAAAAATATCTTTTAGTAAACTGGTACTTTGGATGAGTGAAGGTAGTTATTTTTGTAATGAATGACAATATAATTAACAGTAACACATTAATTTAAAACCCAATCACTAATTCATAGGATACATAAAATATTCTACTAATTTAAACTTCAATTCTTTTCCATCCACAAATTCGTAGGTCAAGAACATCTCTCCCCAATGCTTACCATCTGTAAAGTTTGCAATGAGCCACTTATGGTTGAGCAATCGAATACTATTAATGAGCATTTTATTTTTGGTCATTGATACATAGGGCACAATGGGATGGTCGTCGCCTTCGTAGTCATTTAATTTGTAAAGCTCGTCTTTGATAAAAGGTATCAGCTCCATCGAATTGTAGCCTTGATTTTCAAAGTAATCAAGTGCGTCATCATCATACTGCAAGTCGAACAAACGCATTTCAGAAATCGTTTCATTCAATACACCAATGGAATCTTGATAACGTTCCGCTCTGGCTTCTGCTTTTTGGATGTCAGTTTCGTAACTCTCCAGGATATGTTTGGAGTTCACATATTGAAAAATCACCAACAATACGCTGAATATAAACAGATACATAAAAATTTTACTCTTCATTTTTTCAAACTGTTATTTGCAAACTATCATAGGCCAAAAAAACGTTTTCTGGCAGTTTTTGTTGTACCTCATCATGAAATCCCATCCAATGACTGATGTGAGTCAAATAAGCTTTTTCTGGATTAACTTTTTTGATCAACTCCAAAGCTTGTGACAATGTAAAATGGGAAATGTGTTCTTTCTCTCTCAAGGCATTCACCACCAAAACCTTCAAGCCTTTTAACTTTTCAATTTCTTCGTCTTCAATCGTTTTGAAATCGGTAAGGTAAGCAAAATCCCCAAACCGAAAACCAAAGACCTGCAGTTGATAATGCCATCCATTGATGGGTACTACATTCAACCCTCCAAGCTCAAAAGTTTTATTTTCAATCTTAAAACAGTGTACCCCAGGTGCTCCAGCATATTTATTTTGGGTTTCAAAGATGTAGTCAAAACGTCGCTGCAATGCTTTTATGACACGTTCGTGCGCATATATGGGTATATCTCCTTGTTTAAAATAGAATGGACGGATGTCATCAAGCCCAGCCGTATGGTCAGCATGCTCGTGGGTAAAGATGATGCCGTCTATTTTGTCGATACCTGCGTTCAACATTTGTTGGCGGAAGTCAGGCCCACAGTCCACAACATAAGCATATGTGTTCCATTCCACTAGAATCGAAACGCGTAATCGCTTATCTTTGGGGTTGTTGCTCAAACATACTGGATGGTCACTTCCTATAACAGGAATTCCTTGCGAGGTGCCAGTGCCTAAAAACGTAATCTTCAAGTGTGATAAGTTTCCAACAAAAGTAAGTTTATTTTTTTGTATCACTATTCAAATTGATACCTTTGTAACGTACCATACTCAAACTACACAATGGAAATCACCTTAAAAGGAGACAGGGAATTTGAAGAGATCCCGTCGTTAAAGACCAAGGCACTTCGCATCAACCTTAACGAGAACATCTATGGAACCTTTGCCGAAATTGGTGCTGGTCAAGAAACCGTGCGCCATTTCTTCAGGGCTGGAGGCGGTTCTGGCACCATCGCAAAAGCAATGTCTGCCTATGACAAGGACTTTAGTGATGCCATTTATGGTATGGAAGATGACGGACGTTATGTGACCGAAGCCCGTTTAAGAAAAATGTTGATTCATGAAATTACGCTTATCGAAGAACGAATCACTAGGGATAAACATCCTAACAAAATGTTCTTTGCCTTTGCAAATACGGTCACTACTATTGATTTTGCCAAACAATACAAAGGCCATGGTTGGGTTGGAATCAAATTTCAAGTTGAACCAGAGCAAGAATACAATGATATTGTGCTCCATGTCCGTTTTAAGGAAAATGATGCGCGACTGCAACAGGAAACCCTTGGCATCCTTGGAACAAACTTGATTTACGGTGCCTATTACAAACACCACGAACCAAAAAAATTGTTGCGCTATCTCTATGACCACCTCGATAAAGACCAATTGGAGATAGATACCATTAACTTTTCGGGTCCAGCGTTTGAAAACGTTGACAACCGATTGATGAGCCTGCAACTGGTGAAAAATGCTATGACAGACGCGGTAATGTTCGCACCTGATGGCAATAATGTGTTGCCTGCAAGAGTACTTTACAAAAAGAATATTTTGGCGTTGCGTGGTAGTTTTAGACCTGTTACCAAAGTAAACATAGACATGTTCCAGAAATCTTATGACATGTTCATCAAGGAAAATAAAGTTGATGTAGATAACACGCAAGTGGTGTTTGAAATTACACTTTCTAATTTAAGGGCCGAAGGTGAAATCGATGAACAGGATTTTATGGACCGAGCCAAACTCTTGTGTTCTCTGGGCCATACGGTTTTGATATCAAATTTTCAAGAGTATTATAAATTGGTGGAATATTTTTCACAGTATTCCAAAAACAGAATGGGCTTAGCGATGGGTGTCAACAATTTGGTGGATATTTTTGATGAGAAATACTATCGTCACTTAAGTGGTGGCATTTTGGAAGCCTTTGGCAAATTGTTCTTTAAGGATTTGCGAGTCTACTTATATCCTATGGAAAATGAAGATGGTACGATAACAAATAGTGAAAACCTCAAAGTGCATCCTCGTATGAAAGAGCTTTACAAGTTCTTCAAATACAATGGAAAAGTGGTGGATATCACAGACTATGACCATTCCATTCTTTCCATTTTTTCCCGAACCGTTCTCAAGGCTATTTCCGATGGAAAACCAGGTTGGGAAAGTATGCTACCGGAAGGGGTAGCTAAAATCATCAAAGAGAAAAGCTTGTTTGGTTTTGAAGCTGAAGAAGTGATGCATGAAGATTAAAAAAAACTTCCTTTAAACCACATACAAAAATATCATCAAGTAATGGCAAATGGCTCCTCCTAGCACAAACAGATGCCAAATGACATGGTTATATGGTATACGTTCAATAGCATAGAATACAATTCCTATCGTATAGAATGCACCACCTGCAAACAATAATGCTACACCATTGGTGCCAATCAGGCCTGAAAGATTGGAAAAATCAAACACAATCAACCAACCCATCACAAGATACAATAAGGTGGAAAAAATTTCAAACTTTCCGGTAAAGAACAGTTTCAAGATCAATCCAAATCCAGCAATGGCCCAAACAATCCAAAACAATTGCCATCCCAAACTTTCATTCAGCCCAATCAAGGTAACTGGTGTATAAGTGCCTGCAATCAAGACATAAATACTGATATGGTCAATGATCCTGAAATAATGTTTGCGTTTCTCCCCTTTTACCGAATGGTATAACGTTGAGGCAGAGAACAGAAGAATTATGGATAGCCCATAAAGTACGACACTAAACAAGCTCCAATCTGTTTTGTGTTTTGTAAAGCTAATCAAGATTACCAATCCTGCAACTCCCAACAATGCACCCAAACCATGTGTCCAAGCATTGAGTCGTTCTTCCAAGACCGATTGCTGTCGCTTCATCTAATTACCAACTTTTGCTGCCCATTTATCCTTTATGGCATAGTAATCTATTGGAAATGCTGGATTTTGTCGTTGTAAACGACCTTCCTGAAAAGCTCGCAAAAGTATGTCCTCTATCATAAAATCTTCAGCAACATTTTCTGGGTCAAACTCTTTTTTTAAGGAAATGTCAAAAAGTTTTGCCGTGTTGTTCATCCAAAATGCTTTCCACCCGCTCCGTAAGTCTTTTATAAGTTCAAAAGTTGTTTCCCCAGTCTGTCGATGCATCAGCTTTACCAGGATTTGACCTTCAGTTCTTGTAAGCTTTTTTAATTCTTCAGTAAACTCATCTTCAATATATCTCTGGATGACTTTGGTATACTGACGTTTATCACTTTTCTTTTCCAAAGTAGCCAAACGTGCATTGAGTTCAACCAAACGTTCTGCAGCCAATTTTGCATAAGGATAAACTTTTAGGGTTTTACGTTTTAAAATCAAATAACGGATACGTTCCTCCTTGGTTGCAAACCGTTGTTTTCCCATAAGATACACTTCGTTCAATTGAATGACCGAAACTGCAATAGAATCACCATCAATAATATAGTAATCAACAGCAGTGGAATCCTTTACAATAGGTTCTATTTGCCCAAACATTAGTACTGGGTAAAGAAAAAGAATGTAAAAGAGTTTGTTCATAGCAAGTAACTTCTCCAAAATCGTTCCAAAAACGAATGTAAAATTAACAATTTACATACGTAATAACCTTAAAATAGTATTAATATTATTAATTTAGGCAAAAATTTTATTCATGGCAAAGAAGAGCATTTTAGACAAAAAATCCCTAAAATTTTTAGAAAACTATTTAAATAATGCCTCACCAACAGGTTACGAATGGACTGGACAAAAGATATGGATGGACTACCTAAAACCTTATGTGGATGAGTTCATCACCGACACCTACGGAACCGCTGTGGGAGTCATAAATCCTAAAGCAAAATATAAAGTAGTCATTGAAGGACATGCTGATGAAATTTCATGGTACGTCAACTATATTACTGATAATGGTTTAATCCATGTTATCCGTAATGGTGGTAGCGACCATATGATTGCACCAAGCAAAGTGGTCAACATCCATACAAAAAATGGTATTGTCAAAGGTGTTTTTGGTTGGCCTGCCATCCATACACGAAGTAAAGAAAAAGAAGAAGTGCCGAAAATCGAAAATATTACCATAGACGTTGGTGCAAAAGACAAAGAAGAGGTCGAGAAAATGGGCGTTCATGTAGGGTGTGTCATTACCTATCCTGATGAGTTCCATATTTTGAATGGCGACAAATTTGTTTGCAGAGCACTCGATAACAGGATGGGAGGATTTATGATTTCACAAGTAGCCAGACTGCTTCACGAAAACAAAAAGAAATTGCCGTTTGGTTTATATGTTACGAATTCCGTTCAGGAAGAAATCGGTTTGCGAGGTGCAGAAATGATTACACAACGCATCAAACCAAATGTTGCCATCGTAACTGATGTGACGCACGATACCACAACACCAATGATTGACAAGAAGAAAGAAGGCCATTTGGAACTTGGTAAAGGCCCAGTGGTAGCTTATGCACCAGCTGTACAGCAAAAACTTCGTGATTTGATTACTGATACTGCCGAAAAAAGGAAAATTCCCTTCCAACGTTCGGCATGCTCAAGAGCGACAGGAACGGATACCGATGCCTTTGCCTACAGCAATGGTGGCGTGGCTAGTGCACTGATTTCGTTGCCGCTTCGTTATATGCACACCACAGTTGAAATGGTGCATCGTGATGATGTTGAGAACGTGATTCAGTTGATTTATGAATCACTTTTGAATATTAAAAACGGGGACAACTTTAGTTATTTTAAAAACTAAATGACATTAGCCGAACAAAAACATCTGTTTGACCTTCCGGATGAAGTCACCTACTTGAACATCGCGAGTCAGTCGCCTTCATTCAAATCAGTTTATGAAGCAGGCCTGGAAGGTCTCAAGCAAAAGAATCGTCCGTACTTAATTTCCACATCGGATTACTTTGAACCAGTCGTTGAACTCAAAAAATTATTTGCTCGGTTAATCGACGAAGACGATTTCAATCGTATTGCAAACATTCCATCAGTATCTTATGGAATGGCTACAGTTGCAAATAATATTCGATTAAATCCTGGTGACGAAATTTTGTTGATGCACGAACAATTTCCTAGCAACTATTATATATGGAAACGATTGGCCGACAAATACGATGCAACAATTGTTACCATTGTACCTCCATCTATAAAAAAAGATAGAGCCAAGAAGTGGAATCAAATTATCTTAGACTCTATTACCGACAAAACCGCAATGGTAGCCATGGGAAATATCCATTGGTCCAATGGCACTTTGTTTGATTTAAAAGCCATTGGCTCAAAAGCAAAACTATTCGATGCGCTCTTGATTGTTGATGGAAGCCAATCCGTTGGAGCTTTGCCTTTTTCGGTTAAGGAACTACAACCAGATGCCTTGATTTGCGCTGGTTACAAATGGATGTTCGGACCTTACGGATGTGGTTATGCCTATTACGGACCCTATTTTGACAATGGAATTCCAATTGAAGAAAATTGGACCAATCGTTTGCACAGCGAGAATTTTTCTGGCCTGACACATTATGAGCCTGAGTACAAACCTCTTTCCAATCGTTACTCTGTGGGTGAAAGTGGGAATTTCATTTATATAAAAATGCAAATCCAAGCCTTGAAGCAAGTTCTGGAATGGACACCAAAAGCCATTCAAGCGTATTGCAAAACTATTTCTTCCGAAGCTGTTTTGGAACTGCAAAAATTAGGCTGTCAAATTGAAGATGCCAATTATCGAACCCATCATCTATTTGGGATAGAATTACCCGAAAATTTGGACCTTAAAATTCTAAAATCTGCTTTGCAAAGGGACAATATCTTTGTGTCTTTTAGAGGACGTTATATCCGGATTTCTTGCCATGTTTTCAATACCAAAGCCGATTTTAAAAAACTCGTTGATTGCATAACATCCGTATTTTAAAAAATTTAAGTGGAAGAATTTATAGACATCGTCACTAAAGAAGGAAAACCGACCGGAAAGTGTTGCCCAAAATCCGAAATCCACGCCAAAGGGTATTATCATAATACGGCTCATATTTGGTTCTTTACAAAAGATGGACATATTTTATTGGCCCAAAGAGCAGCATCCAAAACATTGCATCCATTACTTTGGGATGTTTCTGTCGCAGGACACGTGGATGCAGGTGAAACCATTGAAGAAGGTGCTATAAGAGAAATCAAGGAAGAGATTGGTTTGTATCTTGATACCAATGATTTATACAAGATAGGTGTTTTTGAATGTTTTCAAAGGTATGATAATGGAATTATAGATAATGAATTTCACCATACCTATCTTTCTGAATTAAAAATTGGACTTGACCAATTAACGCCGCAAGAAGGCGAAGTTGAAAGTCTAAAATTGGTGAGTTTCAAAAAGTATGCTTCAATTTTGAACCATATTGGAGATAACAACCATTTTGTGGCGACAAATAAAAAATATTATGAAGTAGTGTATAATGCCATTCTAAACTATAGAAACCAATTAAAATGACCCTAATTTTATCTGCAATTGCACCAATCATTTTTGTTTTAGTGTTTATATATTTTATGGACAAATATGAAAAGGAACCAGTAAGATTATTGCTTTCCAATTTTTTCCTTGGTGCTATTGTCAGTATCATTATCACTACGCTTCTGTATGTAATTATTGATATTCCACTACCATTGCGAGACCATACAAGCGTATTTGAACAATTTATAAAGGCTTTTTTTGTGGTTGGGCTTACCGAAGAATTCAGCAAATACATTATCGTTCGTTATTATGCACAGCCTCACAAGGAATTTAATGAGCCGTTCGATGGCATTGTCTATGCCGTTATGGTATCCATGGGTTTCGCAGCAACAGAGAACATCATGTATGTCTATCAAGGTGGTATGGGAACTGCGTTGATTCGAGCATTTACAGCTGTTCCAGCTCATGCTACTTTTGCCATTTTGATGGGGTATTACGTTGGAAAAGCTAAATTTTCAAATAACAGATTTGTATTAAATCTTTGCGGGCTGTTTCTGGCAGCATTATTTCATGGTGCCTATGATTTCTTTTTATTCATTGATTTTATTCAGGGAATTTGGATTGGTGCGTTTATCTCGCTCTTTATAGGAATTCTCTTGGCAAGAAAAGCTATTATTCGCCACCAATTAAATTCTCACTTTAAAGTTCCGGTTGAATCTGGCGATGACAATATTCAGATTTAGATTTAGAGGTTTTTAATTAATTTAGTAAGCATGAAAAACACCATTGCTGAACGAATTGCTGATTTTTTAAAGAACTTCCCTCCTTTTGATAGAATTGATAAAGCTGATGTGCTTTGCATTTCTAAAGAAGTAAGTGTTTATTATTTCGAAAAGGGAAAAACCGTTTATGCCGCTGGTAATCCATTACACGATAAATTCTATATCATCCACAAAGGTGCAGTGATTCTCCAAAAGGAAGTTTTGTCTAAATCTGAAACGGTCGACCATTTTGATGAAGGTGATGTTTTTGGACTTCGTCCATTATTTGCAAAAGAAAATTACAACACCAGTGCCGTCACCGAAGAGGAAAGTATCTTGTATGGCATTCCGCTCTCAGTCTTTAAACCATTGATTGCTCAAAATAAGGAAATCGTAAGTTTTCTTATAGAAAGTTTCGCCTCAAATACTGAAAATCCGTTTTCAAAAGAGCTTGATTATAACGTATTTAAATCTGATGTAAATTTTGGCAACAAAGAACTTTACGAACTACAGCCTGTCCATTATACGAAAAAAGTAAAAACCGCTTCTCCTCAAACTTCAATAAAATCCATAGCTATGTTGATGCGCAAGCATCACATCGGTTGTGTAGTCATCGAAAACAATAAGATTCCGTTGGGAATTATCACCAACAAAGATTTAAGAAACAAAGTCATCACAGGTGATTATGGGATAGACGATAAAGCGAGCGAAATTATGTCTTCTCCTGTCCTTTGTTATCCTCATAATTTATCGATGAGTCAAGCACAAATAGCAATGCTGAAACATAATGTTGGGCATTTGTGTATCACTGAAGATGGTACACCCAATTCAAAAATCATTGGAATACTGTCACAACACGATATTACCATGATGAGAGGTAGCAATCCTTCGGTATTGATGAAGGCCATCAAACGATCCAATTCCACCAAAGAATTGAAACGAATTCATAAAAAAATCATGGTGCTTCTGGATGGTTTGATGCAGCAGAACATACCTCTTACACAGACCAGCAAAATCATTTTTGAATTATATGATGCCAGCTGCAAAAGAATCATTGAACGTTGTATCGAAAAGATGGGTAAAGAACCACCCGTAAAATTTGCTTGGATGTCTTTAGGTAGTCAGGGACGCAAAGAACAATTACTGCATACCGATCAAGACAATGCTATCATTTTTGAGAATGTACCATCAAATGAACTTGAGAATAAACGCCTTTATTTTTTGCAACTAGCTAAAAAAGTGAATAAACGGCTAAACATCATTGGTTTCGATTTTTGTGCTGCAGATATGATGGCAAAAAATCCCAAATGGTGTTTAACATTGAATGAATGGAAAGAGCAATTTAGCAATTGGACCACCAACACAGGTGATGACGAAATTCTGTTGAGTTCTATATTTTTTGATTTTGACATTACGTATGGAGATGCACAACTCACGAATGAACTTTCAGATCATGTTTTGAAGATCACAAAGGATAATGACTTGTTTTTGGCCAAATTGGGTGCCAGCGCCCTAAGAAGCGCTTCTCCCCTTGGATTTTTTAGACAATTCTTGGTGGAGCCTGATGGTGAACACAAAGATTTTTTTGATCTGAAAAAACGTGCACTTATGCCAATTGTTGATGCAGGAAGATTGCTTGCATTGAGCAATCAAATCAAAAACATCAATAATACTGCGGAGCGCTTTGAGAAAATGGCTGAATTATTTCCAGATGATAAAGAATTTTACTTGGCCTGCTCCTACACTACCAAGGCGCTTTTAAAATTCAGAACAAAACAAGGTCTGCTTCATAATGATAGTGGTCGATTTATAGAACTTGCAGCATTGAGCAAAGAAGAAAAACTAAAGCTGAAACGCTGTTTCAAAACAATTGCTAGGGTTCAAGACTATATTAAAGTAAAATTCAACCTAAATAATTTCCTCTAATGATTTGGAGTTCAAAAAAGAAAGATTACCCAAGTTATTGGAACGATTATCAAAATTATTTTGATAAAGTGCAAAAAATCGATATTGCTTCATCTCGATTTATAATTCTTGATACTGAAACCACAGGTTTTGATTATGGCATAGATCGGTTGTTATGTATTGGTGCGGTCGCAATTGTAGAAAAAGAAATTACAGTTAAGGAAGCCTTTGAAGTGTACATTAAACAAGACCATTTCAATCCTCAAACCGTTGAAATCCATGGCCTAATTCATAACACAAAGATTAAAACAGTTTCTGAAGAAGAGGCAATGATTCAATTTCTAAATTATATTAAGGATGCAGTTCTCGTAGCACATCACGCTGTTTTCGATATGAAAATGATCAATATGGCATTGAAGCGTTTGGGATTGCCAAAATTGAAAAACATGGTTATCGACACTATGGAGTTATACGCAGACACTAGGATTAAGTCAAATTTTATTGCGAAAAACAAATCTTATTCTCTTGATGAAATTGCAGAGAATTATAGCATTGACCTTTCGGATAGGCATACAGCTGCGGGTGATGCTTTCATCACGGCTCTTATATTTATGAAAACCATAGCATTACTGCAAAAATCAAAAAAATTCAAGTTGCAATCTTACTTTTTAAAATCAAATAGATTTTAATTCCTGTTACTAAATTTGTAACTTTTCAAACTATAATAATTTCATATTCATGAATTCAAAACCTTTAAACAGTTTTTACAGCGTCACGATGGACAATGGTCAAGAACTCAAAATAAATCAGCAAGAGATTTATGATCTTGATGCTATCAAAACTTCCGATTGTAAATTTCACATTTTGCAGAACAATCAATCATTTGAAGCAGAAATACTCAAGGATAATTTCGCTTCAAAATCTTATAAAGTAAAAGTTAACAATAACACTTACAACATTCAAATAAACAATAGTTTACACAATTTGATAAAAGAATTAGGGTTTGAAGTAGGTGCTAACAAAAGGGTTAACGATATTAAAGCTCCAATGCCAGGATTGATTTTGGATATCAATGTGAACGTTGGGCAAGAAGTAAATGAAAATGACCCACTCCTCATTTTGGAAGCCATGAAAATGGAAAATGTGATTATATCGCCAAGAGAAGGAGTTATAAAATCCATTGCTGTTGAAAAAGGAAACGCTGTGGACAAAAACCAATTGTTAATTGAGTTTGAATAATATGAAAAAAATACTTGTTGCAAACAGAGGGGAAATTGCCATTAGAGTAATGAAAACCGCTAAAAAAATGGGCATCAAAACGGTTGCTATCTACTCAACCGCTGACCGACAATCACCTCATGTAAAAATGGCGGATCAAGCTGTTTTGATTGGGGAAGCGCCTTCCAATCAATCATATTTGCGTGGAGATAAAATTATTGAAGTAGCCAAACGTTTGAAGGCCGACGCCATTCATCCTGGTTACGGTTTTCTTTCTGAAAATGCAGATTTTGCAGTTGCTTGTGAGCAAAACGGCATCATTTTCATAGGCCCAAAATCTAAAGCCATCAAAATCATGGGAAGCAAATTGGCCGCCAAAGATGCCGTCAAAGTTTATGATATTCCAATGGTACCAGGAACAGAGGAAGCCATCACTGATATTACTGAGGCTAAAAAAGTCGCAAAAAATATCGGATTTCCTATCCTTATAAAAGCGTCTGCCGGCGGTGGCGGAAAGGGGATGCGTGTGGTTGAAAAAGAAACTGAATTCGAATCCCAAATGAATCGTGCCATCAGCGAAGCGACTTCCGCTTTTGGAGATGGTTCTGTGTTTATTGAAAAATATGTGACGTCTCCACGACACATCGAAATCCAAGTTATGGCAGATACCCATGGGAATGTGGTCCATTTATTTGAACGAGAATGCAGTATCCAACGTCGCCATCAAAAAGTCGTTGAAGAAGCTCCTTCATCTATTTTAACTCCAGAATTGCGTGCCAAAATGGGAAATGCCGCCATCAAAGTGGCAAAATCCTGTGATTATGTTGGTGCCGGGACAGTGGAATTTCTCCTTGATGAAAAACACAATTTCTACTTTCTTGAAATGAACACACGGCTACAAGTGGAGCATCCTGTCACTGAACTAATTTCTGGAGTAGATTTGGTAGAACTACAAATAAGAGTCGCTCGTGGTGAAACACTTCCTCTAAAACAAGATGATTTAAAAATTAAAGGTCATGCCATGGAATTACGAGTGTATGCTGAAGATCCGTTAAATGATTTTTTGCCAAGCGTCGGCTTTTTGGACGTTTATCAATTGCCTGTAGGCAAAAATATTCGGGTGGACAATGGGTTTGAAGAAGGCATGGACATTCCCATCTATTACGACCCAATGCTCGCAAAATTGATTACCTATGGTTCTACCCGTGAAGAAGCTATAGAATTGATGCTTGAAGCCATCAGCAATTACCACGTGGAAGGTGTAGAGACCACTTTGCCTTTCGGCACTTTTGTATTGGAACATGAGGCCTTCCGCTCTGGAAATTTTGACACACATTTTGTAAAGAACCATTATTCCCCCGAATCAATAAAACAAAAACAGGACCTTGAAGCGAAGATTGCCGCTACTATCGCTTTGAAAAGATATCTTGAAGACAAACGTATCTTACGTCTTCCAATCAATTAAAATTACTAGGAGAATTGAAGCCGAAATTTCATAAAGAAAAACATGCAAGAAAAAATAGATAACCTCAATAAAAAACTCTCCAAAGCTATTCTTGGAGGTGGCCAACATCGGATTGATAAACAACACGAAAAGAAGAAATTGACTGCAAGAGAACGTGTGGACTATCTTTTGGATGAAGGTTCGTTTGAAGAAATTGGCATCCTTGTCACTCACAGAACAACTGATTTTGACATGGATAAAGAAAAATATTATGGTGATGGCGTCATTACGGGTTACGGAACGGTCAATGGAAGATTGGTCTATATTTTTGCACAGGATTTTACCGTGTTTGGCGGTGCACTTTCCGAAACACATGCTGAAAAAATCTGCAAGGTAATGGATTTGGCTTTGAAGGTTGGAGCTCCAATGATTGGTTTAAACGATTCTGGAGGTGCGAGAATACAGGAAGGCGTTCGCTCACTTGGTGGTTATGCTGATATCTTCTATCGCAATGTCCAGTCGTCTGGAGTCATTCCACAGATTTCTGCAATCATGGGCCCTTGTGCAGGAGGTGCTGTCTATTCGCCAGCAATGACCGATTTTACGATGATGGTGGAAGGCACAAGTTATATGTTTGTGACTGGTCCCAACGTTGTCAAAACTGTAACCAACGAGACTGTCACCTCTGAGGAATTGGGAGGAGCAAGTACACATGCTTCAAAATCTGGTGTTGCACACGTAACATCTTCCAATGATATTGAATGTTTGGAAGATTTAAAAAAGCTTTTAAGCTATCTGCCTCAAAATAATCAAGAAGCACCAAAAAATCTACCTTTTGAGTTGGGTGATGAAATCCGTGATGTGCTTACGGATATTATTCCCGATAGTGCCAACAAGCCTTATGATATGCACTCGGTTATCCAAGGTATTATTGATGAAGATAGCTTTTATGAAATCCATAAAGATTATGCGGAAAATATTATCGTCGGATTTTCAAGGATTGGTGGACGAAGTGTCGGCATCATTGCCAATCAGCCCATGTTTTTAGCTGGTGTATTGGATGTGAACAGTTCCAAAAAAGCGGCTCGTTTTACACGTTTTTGTGATTGTTTTAATATTCCCCTTTTAGTTTTGGTGGATGTACCAGGTTTTCTTCCGGGAACGGATCAGGAATGGCGAGGCATTATCGTGCATGGTGCAAAATTGCTGTATGCTTTGAGTGAAGCAACCGTTCCTAGAGTAACAGTCATCACTCGAAAAGCGTATGGTGGCGCCTATGATGTCATGAACTCCAAACATATAGGTGCCGACCTTAATTTTGCATGGCCAAGTGCTGAAATTGCAGTTATGGGTGCCAAAGGAGCCAGTGAAATTATTTTCAAAAAAGAAATACACGAAGCGGATAATCCTGAAGCAAAACTTGCTGAAAAAGAAGCAGAATATGCCGAAAAGTTTGCCAATCCGTATCGGGCTGCCCAACGCGGTTTTATTGATGAGGTGATTCTTCCGAAAGACACCAGACGTAAATTGATCAAAGCGTTTAGCATGCTCGAGGCCAAAAAAGTCAACTTTCCCAAACGAAAACATGGGAATATTCCTTTGTGAGATTTCAAATTTTATCGTTGAAGAATGTTATTCAGTGAATTACATCAATAAAATTGATTAAATTTATCCTATTCAAACTTAAAATTAATTCATTATGAAAACACTGATCACATTATTTGCAATTCTACTTTGTTGTGGAAATGCATTCACTCAAACACCAGAAGAAATGGCAGCCTGGGAAGCCAGTATGAAGCCAGGAGAACAGCACAAATGGTTGGCCTCCATGGATGGATATTGGAACGCAAAGGTAAGTATGTGGATGGATCCATCTCAACCTCCATCCGTGTCTGAGGCCACAACTACAAATGAAATGATTATGAATGGCCTTTACCAACGTTCCACCCATACAGGCAATATGATGGGTATGCCTTTCCATGGCGAGAGCGTTACTGGATATGACAATATTAACAAAAAATTTGTTTCAACTTGGATTGACAACATGGGAAGTGGCATCATGTACATGGATGGCAACTATGATGACAAGTCAAAAACACTTACCATGACAGGAAAGATGACGGATCCTACTAATGGAAAGGAAATGGATGTAAAGGAAACTATGATGGTCAACTCCCCAGATAGTTACACTTTTGAAATGTTCATGGTACACGACGGAAAGGAAACAAAAACAATGGAGATTGTCTATACAAGGGCAAAAGAATAAACATTAGCATAGATAAACAAAAAACTCCCAACTATAATTGGGAGTTTTTTTTCTGAAAGTATCAACCTTTCGCCTATTGGCGTTTAGCCTTTTTTGCCATTTTATCTGCTTTTTTCTCTTTGGCAGTTTTGGCAGGTTCCTTTTTTACGTTTTTCTTTGCATCGTGTGATTTTGCCATGATATCTGAATTTGTTGTTTTGTATTTACACTTAAAAATAGTGAAAAAATCATTTGGTTTACAAATCAATAATAGATTTAACTTCCTTAAAAAGGATATTCCAGAGTCATTTTTACTCCTTCATTTTCTTTAGAAAATAAATCAAACTTGGCATTGATAAGTTCTGCCCTACTTTTCATATTGATAAGCCCTGAACCTTTTTCGGCGGTTGAGATTTCAAAACCCTTGCCATCATCAGAAGCTACGACGATGAGTTTTTCGGGAGAATATTCCAATTTCACTTTAAGGTTTTTTGCTCCGGAATATTTTACGGAGTTTGAGAAGAATTCCTGAAGGATTCGAAACACGACAATTTCATGCTTTTTGTTTACAAAATCTCTTTTTTCTCCTTTGATGTGCAACTCTGCCGAAGCAAATTTCATCCGCTTTAATCGGTTGAGTTCATTGGTGATGGATTTTTCAAAACCAATATTGAGAATCACATCGTTGTTCAGGGATTTTGAAAGTGAACGCACCTCTTTCAAACTTTCTTTGATGACATCAGCAGTACTATTAACACTATCTTTCATATTATCTGCCACTTGAGCAGATAGTATATTCATTTGCATACTGGCAAATGCCAAGAGTTGACCAACATTGTCATGCAGTTCCCAACCAATATGTTTTAAAGTCTGTTCCTGTATTTCGGTCTGTGTGCGTGATATTTCTTCATCAAACTCTTGCTGTTGTTTGATTTTATCCAACAGAAGTTTGTTCTTTCGCTTTTGGAAAACAATAAAAAATATGATGACAAGTGTCGTGACAATCACCAACACGGCAATCATGTATATCAAGAGATATCTTTCGGCATCTGTACTGACTAATCGTTGTGTGGATTGCACCATAATAAAGCAAAGGTAAAGGTTAGATACATAAAAACGTTCGCAAACAAAAAAATCTGCCATTTTAAAAATACAAAGTTCCAATCGGCTGAAGAAAAATAGTTGTTGTAAAAGGTCAAAGGTGTTGTTATCATTAACCATAATAACACTGTTGCTGCTATATAAAAATTGATGGACTTATGAAATTTTAGGACCTTATCACTTTTCAATATTTCAAGGAGATAAAAGATTATTGCCAGCAAAATGATACTCACACCTGATACGTTGATGAAGATGGGTCTCACGGAAAAAAACAGGTTGCCATTAATAGCCAAATGTATAGTTGTGCCAGCCAAAAATAATATGATTCCATAGTTGAGTATGGTTTTAAAAACATTGCTTTTGATATTCATTCTAAAATAAAATGTGTAAAACAAGGCGCTCCCAATACTCCAGAAAATGGTAAAAAACCAATAGTTGTTTTGAAATTTTGTTCCTTTTAGATACTCCTTGGCATCTTTTAAAAATTCAAAGGCAATCACATATCGTGGATAAGAACCTACCAATTCCAAAATAGCAACATACATCAAAAACCAGATGAAATATTTGATTTTGGTATTTTTATATTTCTTAAAACAAAAAATACCCGCCAACGCCGCAATGATTTCAACTCCATGGGTTATCCAACTATAATTTTGTAAAAGAAATTCGTTCAAACCAATTAGTTACTTTTGGGCTGATCATATTCCGGTTGGCACCAAATGAAGGCAAAGGCAAATGTAAGGTACATGACAATATTGGAAAACAAAAGAATTTGCCATTTTAAGAATACAAAATTCCAGTCAGACGGTGAATAATAGACGTTGTATAAAACTAATGGTGTGGTAATAATGAACCAAACTAAAAGCGCCGCACTTATGACAAAGTTTAGGGATTTATAAAACATTATGATTTTTTCATTTTGTAATATTTCAATAAAATGAAAAGCAATGCATATTAATATCACCAACGCTCCAAAAACCGTTATAAATGGCGAAAATTTATTGAAGAAAGTGTCCCAATGAATCCCTATACTTATGACTGAGGCTAGCAAGAATATAATACCAGATATTTTTATAATTGAGACAAATAATTTACCCTTAAGAATCTTGGAATAATAAAAAGAAAAAAACAATGTACTTCCTATATTCCAAAATAGGGTTCCACACCAATGACTTGTTCTAAATTTGGTGTTTTTTAAAAAGTTCAAAAAACTAAATTTATCAATATACGCTGCATAACCACTTAGAGTATCAATGAAGGCTATGTAAACCAAAAACCAAATAAAATATCTGACAGGCGTATTTTTGTATTTTTTATAGCAAAATAAGCCTGCAATAGCGGCTGAGAACTCTACGGTATGCGTTATTAATCTATAGTTGTTTAAAAAAAAATCGCCCAACTTTAGGTTGATTATTGTGGATAATTTGCCGCTGGAGGGTCACCTGGTCCACCCATATTCAAACCATATCCTCCAGGAATGTCAGGATTAATAGGTGGTGGTGCCAAATTAAATGGATTCATACTCGATGTGCCCCTTGCTTGAGTTCCCGTAGGAATAAAAAACATGGTGGTATAACCCACTTCGTTTGCGGTGTCTGGGTAGGCTCCAAGATACACCCGAATACCAGTCATGGTATATCCTAAACCTTTTGCTTGATTTTCCGCATAACTCAAATAGTTACGCATGTCCTCTAATGAATACCAAGAGGAACGATTGTCTGGACGTCGTACAATCGAATCACTTATCAATTGGTGTCTGGAATTAAAGGCTATGTCCAACGCCTTTGCTTCGGCTGGCTTAATAACCCCTTTTGGTTCGATAACGCCATCACCTAAATCTACTTTACAACAAAAAAAATAGACTGCTGCGGCTCCAATAATAGCTCCTAATAAGAATACAAAGAAATTTTTCATGTGGTTAGTTTTACGGTTGTTGGTTTAAATGTATTAAAAAAGATTGAAACGTCTTAGATTAATACGGTTTAATTAACCCAACCATCCTTCCCTATCCAAACTTCTGTATTGTATGGCTTCACTGATATGAGAACCGTTCAATTCTTCTGAACCTTCCAAATCGGCAATGGTACGTGCCACTTTCAAAATTCTGTCATAAGCTCTGGCGGAAAGATTAAGGCGCTCCATGGCAGTTTTGAGAAGCTGTTTTGAGGCGTCATCCAAGATACAATACTTACGGATTTGTTTGGTATTCATTTGAGCGTTATAGTGAACGCTTTCGTTATCTTCAAAACGCTGGGTTTGTCTCTCTCTAGCTGCTGTTACTCTTTTTCGAATATCGATAGATGATTCTCCCTTACGGTCATCTGATAATTTTTCAAATGGTACTGGTGTCACTTCTATGTGGATATCAATTCTGTCCAATAATGGTCCTGATATTTTGCTCAAATAACGTTGCATTTCCGCAGGTGATGAAGTAATAGGTGCATTTTGGTCATTAAAGTAACCGCTAGGGCTTGGGTTCATACTTGCGACCAGCATAAAGCTGCTTGGATAAGTGACCGTAAACTTTGCCCTTGATATGGTAACTTCCCTATCTTCCAATGGTTGTCGCATCACTTCAAGGACTTCGCGTTTAAACTCTGGTAATTCATCTAGAAACAATACGCCATTGTGAGACAAGGATATTTCCCCAGGTTGCGGATAACTCCCACCTCCGACCAATGCCACATTTGAGATGGTGTGGTGTGGACTCCTGAATGGACGTTGAGACATCAACCCAGTCTCTGCTTTGACACGACCCGCTACGGAATGGATTTTGGTTGTTTCCAAAGCTTCGCGAATGGTCATTGGTGGGAGAATGCTCGGGAGGCGTTTGGCAAGCATGGTCTTCCCAGCTCCAGGTGGGCCAATAAGAATGATGTTGTGTCCGCCCGCTGCGGCTATTTCCATGCAGCGTTTGATACCTTCCTGACCTCTTACATCTGCAAAATCAAACTCGGGGAAGTCTAGGTTCTTATAGAATTCCTCTTGGATGTTGATGGTGGTCTGCTCCAAGGGTTCGTCTTTGTCGAAATGATTGATGACTTGCTCAATGTTTTCCACTCCAAAGATGTTGAGACCATCCACGATGGCAGCTTCCTTAGCATTTTGAATGGGAAGGATGAAATTTTTGAAACCCTCTTCCCTAGCCTTGATGGCAATAGGGAGCGCTCCTTTGATAGGCTGAAGACTTCCGTCCAAGGAGAGTTCGCCCATAATGAGATAATCTTCAAGAGTGTCAGCCTTGATTTGCCCTGATGCGACGAGGATACCAACGGCAAGGGTCAGGTCATAGGCAGAACCTTCTTTGCGTAGGTCTGCGGGTGACATATTGATAATTATTTTTTTGCCTGGGATTTTATAGCCATTGTTTTGGAGCGCTGCAGCGATGCGGTAATTGCTTTCCTTGATGGCATTGTCCGGAAGGCCGACAAGGTGGTAGCCTACGCCATTATCGACATTGACTTCCACAGTAATAGTAGTTGCTTCTACACCAAAGACAGCACTTCCAAAGACTTTTTTTAGCATGGTTAGGTATTTGGTTTAAATGTAGGAAGATTGGTGGGAATTACAAATTTTTTTTGGATGGTGGGTAAGGCTTTGGTCACTAGATGTCGCGTGCTGATTTTAGAATGAATAGTAGTGTATCTAGTTTTTTTCTTTCAATATTTTGACTATTCGATTATACATTATTTCTGACATATTCCAATTATAACCATCAAAATTTACTGTGTTTGTAAATTGAACAACCACTGCATCCATATCTTTGTGATATTTGGCAATAGTTTGATATCCAGGGATTAAACCTGTGTGCTCAAACTTATAAATAGAAGCATAGATTTCTTGTTCTTTTCTATCCCTAAACACAGAACCATCATTCAAAGCTCGAATAAATTTGCTCAAATCTTCAGCTGTGGCCACTATGGAGCCTACATTATCAGTTTTTAAGTCTTTATCATATCCTACGTAATAGCCACTCATGACGTCATCTATGTTAACATCTTGAATTGAACCAAAAGTGTGTTTTAAATTTAATGGTTTCAAAATTTGTTCTTGGATGTATTGAAATGGGTTATAATCCAGTACTCGATTCATTATCCTTTTAAGCAATAAATAATTGGTGTTGCAATATTCGTAATCTTCATTGGGTTTGAAATTAGCTGGCTTATCAAGAATTAGAGCCAGTTGTTCGTCAGCATTCTCTTTTGGATGAACCCAATAATTATGAGTACGAATAAAATCAGGGATGCCGCTACGGTGTTGCACCATCATTCTTAGAGTGATTTTATCGGCATATTGTATTCTGCCATTTAATTCAGGTAAATAATCTACTAGGGTGCTGTCCAAGGACAACTTTCCGTCCCGAACCAATTTAGCAATCGCTACTGCATTATATAATTTACTGACACTTGCAATTTTAAATAATGAATTTTGATTAGCTGGAATTTTATTTTCCCTGTTTTTGTAGCCTGCCGTAAAAAACTCTGATTGATTTCCTTTTTTATTCACACAGACAATAATGCCATCAAATCCGTATTCTGCGACTTTATTGACTTGTTCTTGAACTGTATCGGGAAGTGGTTTTATCCAAGCGGTTACTATGGGCCATGGAACTAAATATAAGGAGATGAGGGTTCCAATGAGCAGCAAGGCCCTCATTATTTGTTTTGATTTTATTTTAGTCATTTTGTTTAGAAATATACAGTTTTCAAACTTGCCAAAAGGGTTTTTGAAATGGATGGGTTGCGTATGCAAGCAACTAATTTAACAAATTTAAAACCGAATGAAAAATGGCTTCGCCAGTTCGTACTTTGTGCTCGTGCCTGAGAGGAACGTCAAAAGCAATGAACTATAGCCAATGTTGTGTGCCGTTCGTCGATTTTTTGACATGGTTTTTTTGGGGTTTTTGCAGTGGTGGCGCGGGCTGTGAAAGCGAAAATGTAATGGAATCCCGAAACTTAGAACATTCCGTCTGAAACTTGGAACATTACATCTGAAGGTTGGAACATGACATCTGAAACTTGGAACATGACACCTGAAGCTTGGAACATCACACCTGAAGCTTGGAACATGACACCTGAAGGTTAGAACACGACACCTGAAGGTTGGAACATGACACCTGAAACTTGGAACATGACACCTGAAGGTTAGAACATGACACCTGAAACTTGGAACATGACTTCTGAAGCTTGGAACATGACTTCTGAAGGTTTTGTGTGGATGTCTGTACTTATTTTGATTTTTGCAATAGATACTTGCTTAAAAGTGAGATATAAAACTGTTTTTGGCTCAGATTGCACTAAGCTACGAAGTCGGGAGACTTCACTGAGCGATGTGTACGAATTGTAAAGTGGGACATTCCCTTTTTTAACCTCAAGTTCCCCAAAGCGTTGATACGAATTGTTCCCAAATTAAGGTACTACCAAAGGCAAATGCTCCAATTTGGCATATGATTATGGTGATACCCAATATAACACTTGTTTTGTGAGGGCGTTTGCGGGTGCGCATATCGAATATCCAAAGCGATGCTATCAATGCTAGGAATAACAAAAATGCTAATGGCCCTGGTAGGTCAAAAAATAGGACTAATCTGCCCAGAGCTGGGGATAAGCACCCAATGCCTGCCAAAAGCATGGCTCTTTTATGAATTTGGGGATGGTTCCTATAGATTAGACCAACTCCGTATGCAATACTTAAGGCAAGCAATGCCCCAAAGTTGGCCGCCACTATATTTACTGGTGTTCCTTTGCTATAGGTATGTTCATTAAGAAGTGTTCCAAAAATCAGAATTCCGAGGACAAGTCCGATACTCAACCTTCCTAGTTTTTTATGTGTGCTTATATTGCCTCGACCTATGAGTTGGGTCTGTAGGATTAAAAGGGCATACCAGCCAAGCATCGCTGCTGCGTGGCACACCAATACCGTGGTGGGAGGTGGCATTTGGTCTATATGTTTGATTCCGAATAGGCCAAAGCCTAACACTGCAAGCGCCGTGAGTAGTATGGCCATGAAGCGGAAATATGTGTTGCCATACGAATGTTTGGTCTGTACCATGATATAGGTTCTTTAATTACTCTGTTTTAGAATTGATTTCATTTGTATCTCGCCACTGGTTAGGATGCAGATGGCAGATTTCTAATTTAAATTCTGTTACAAACTATTGCCCATAAAAGAAGAAGGTAGTACAAAGCTGATAAAGTGCCTGTTAATGATGTAATTGGGTACGGGTGAAGATACTAAATTTATGTGACTTTGCTGATTTCAGTTCTTATTTTGAGCTCGTGTCCGAGAAGAAAGTAGGAAGCAATGAACTATAGGCGGTGTTGTGCATAGTCTTTTATTTTTCCTTCTTTTCCAGAACATTATTTACTCCATTTTAAAAAAATCATACACGAAATAAAAGTCAATATAAAAATCAAAACTGTGCCATAAATTATAAGGTTAATCCACATTGTCACATTATGAATTATTGGTGCAATTTTATTCAAAATGGATTCTGCTGATAAAATCAAAATGATTGTCAAAATCACAAATGATAATAAATGAATTCCTATGATTTTTCTTTTTCTCAATGTTTTTCTCAAATGTTGGGTAACGGTTTAGCTTCGCTGAATCTCGCAAGCTCAATTTGGCTATGGTTTGCTTCGCCAGTTCGCTACGCTCTTGTCAGCCACATTGTGCTATACTTGGTGTGGGAAGTGGGCTTTTATCTTCGTTTATATGTTCCTTTTTTTATTATGTTCAATTATACTTTTAATTAGCACAATTGCCAAAAGTAAGCAAGGAATGTACCAAGATATGATTTTTCTATTCATTAAAATAATTCCGATAATTAGCAGACTCCAAAGGACAGTATCTATCATTTGATTTTTTCTTTTCTCCTTTTTCTTTTTTTGGTCATATTTCAAATTTTCCTCTATCGCCTGTTTTGAAATACTGTAAGTTTCGTCATCCTTATTCTCCAAAATATATGAAATGTCTTGAATTAACATTTCGCGGGAATAAAATATTTCGTCGTCTGCATACAAAACAACAGATTGACTTAAATCAATAAGTCCTATAGAAATAATATTGATACAAGCACTTACCAATTCGTCAGAGCCAAAAGTGAATGAAATAGCGAAATCTTTATGAGTTAAATCTTTTTTTAGGTCTGGAAAATCGGAAAGAATTTCATTAACAGGATTTAGATAAATTTCGATAAAAACTTCATTTCCATTTAATACACAATCTATTGAGTCAATTTGATTAAGATTTTCAAATTGTTCAAATTCAGTTAAAAATCTAAATTTGTAACCTAATTCCTTTATTTTATTTTCCAGTTCAATTTTGGTCGGAAGATTATCCTTTTGAACAAAATTTATTAAAGTCATCGACATAGTTTCTTTAATTCGGGTTTTTTTAGCTTACTGCCAAAGATTTAGCTTCGCTGAATTTCGCAAGCTCGATTTGGGTATGGTTTGCTTCGGCAGTTCGCTACGCTCGTGTCCAAGTGAGGACTGACCAAGCCATAGCTTATATAAGGTGTTGGCAGCAGTTTTATTCTTTTTCAAATAGTTGATATATTTGACCATCTTCTTTTTCATATCCAATCATTCCTTTGTTTTGTGACCAGTATATTCTTGTGACCCAATCTGATTTAAAGGTTGCTACATTTTCACCGGAGTATGTTTTTCCTGAAAGAACGTTATTTATTGTATCAGTAGTTTTTTCGATATTTAAATACCCACTAAAATTTCTATATCTAATATGTACGGAATAATTATCCTCCTCACTGCTTTGCTCTTTATTCAAAGTAATGAACTCTAAATTTGCAATACTATCAAATTTTCGAGTGGTTTTGCTCTGTAAGCGTTTATAGAGAAAGATGTTCTCTTTATTGTAGTTTTTAAGACAATAAGATACGCTCAAAAAAATCTTTTTTGAAGGCAAATGATATAGACCATTTGATTTAGAAATAAAAGAATCAATTTTTTCGATTTTTAAAGTATCATAATCGTTTAGATTACTTCTGAAATAAATAATTTGATTGGTTTTATAATGTGAGAATGGTTTGCGATATTCATTTGGTATTTTTCCGTCATATTTGATACAACTTAATGTTGTAAAACAAAGCAATAACACTAAACTATTTTTCATAAAAGCAATCTTTGTGTTTGTGAGAAATTGTTGCCAACGGTTTAGCTTCGCTGAATCTCGCAAGCTCGATTTGGCTATGGTTTACTTCGTCAATTCGCACTTTGTGCTCGTGTAGGAAGTAGTCAAATCCACCGTAATTGCGGTTATACATTGTTGTAAGAAGTTTTTATAAGCAGCAGGTTTCCATTTCAAACATTTCAGTTACTTGTGATTGATTTAAAGAGATATTGAATATAGCTATGTCATCTATTTTTCCATCATAAAATTTCCCGATAAATAAATCGCCAATATCTTGATATGTAGGTGCTGCAGGAAGGTCACAAATACCTGTACTCGAATCTCGTAGAATTCCGTCTCTATAAATCGCTAGTGCATTGTCTGTTGTTTTATAGGTAGCAACTAAATGATGCCATTGGTCAAAATCAATAATATCTGTACTACCTTGCCAATCATATAAATCCCAGACTGAACCCATTAATCCAAATGTAGGATAATCAATATCATATAAGCCGAGTGACCATTGACCAAAAACATCACAAGGTGTAGAAGTACTTTCGTCCCTACTTATTAGCACACTATAGCCGCCTGGAGAGTCAACATCCATTTTAAACCATAGCGAAATTGAAAATTCTGAAAGGTTATTCAAAAAATATGTATTATTGGTAGTTAAATATTCGCCATTAGTAAATTCAAATTTATATGCGCAATCAATATTTCCATTTCTGTCCATAGCTGGTGAAGCTGAAGTTAGATTTGTTAAATCATTTGAATTAGATACATCATCGAGACTTCCGCTATTAAAGGGGTAAAAGGCAATCAAATTAGTTTGCAATCCTGATGGAATGCATTGAGTTAATTGAATATTTAAATCATCATTATTGCTTGAGGTTTCATTATCAGAGCAAGAAATAAATGAGCAGATAAAAATAATTATGAATAAAATCTTTTTCATGGTTGTTTTCTTTATAGATACAAAATATACATAATGGTTGCGTCAAATTGCTTACAACACATTATAACAATCATAAATATACTCATATCCCATTAAGTTTTTTGGATGTCACTAACTTTTGTTGCTTTTTGGTGATGAGACTATTGGGATGTCTCCGTGGGCCATACGCCAAGAACTATGTAAACAATCATTAATAGATAACGAGGAACGCTGTAAACCATGCCCACAATGACCGTAGGAAAACATCCTCAATGGAAGTGAAAATCAATGGAAAAAAAAGAGATTTACACGCTGAAATATAAGACTTTATAATGTGTAGTTCATCGAAAAACTGGTTTTTTGGTTGTTTAAATAGAAAAAATATGATACATTGTTCTAAAGCTGGATTAGTTTTTTTTACAAAAACTAGTTTAATTGTTACGGGAAAAAATACCAAATATGGTCTTACTAAGATTCTTTTTTGGTATTTTTTTATGTAGGCTATTGCAACCTACCCATGCTCACTTTTAGGATTTTTATCGATGAAGCTATAAATTCCATATATTCGTTATACTAATCCTTCCATATGACTACATCCAAACGTATCGGTTTTGTTTTGGGGCCTTTATTATTTATCCTGATTCTTTTCTTTTTTAAACCTGAAGGGTTGTCACCCGAAGCCAGAGCCGTATTGGCATCGACCGTTTGGATTGCTGTTTGGTGGATTACAGAAGCTATTCCCATTGCGGTGACGGCATTGTTGCCCATTGTATTGTTCCCACTCACAGGAGGTCTCGGTTTAAATGAGACCACAAGTGCGTTTGGCCATAAATACATCTTTTTGTACATGGGTGGTTTTATCATCGCCATCGCCATTGAAAAATGGAATCTACATCGACGGATTGCCCTGAACATTATCCATTTTATTGGTTCGGACATCAAGAAAATCATTTTGGGATTTATGGTGGCTACTGCCTTTTTGAGCATGTGGATCAGTAACACAGCGACCTCTGTGATGATGTTGCCCATTGGCATCGCAATTATTACCCAATTAAAGGATAATCCAAAAACAATTGAAAATGAAACGCAACTGTTTGGCAAAGCGTTGATGCTTGCCATTGCCTACAGTTCTTCGATTGGTGGCATTGCAACCTTGATTGGAACGCCCCCAAATTTGGTATTGGCAGGTGTGATATCGGATACTTATGGCTACGAGATTACATTTTTGCAATGGTTCAAATTTGGGTTTCCGATTTCGGTGATTTTGTTGTTTCTATGTTGGAAATACTTGACAACCTATGCGTTTTCATTTACACAGAAAGAATTTCCGGGAGGCAAAGAAGAAATCAAACGTTTACGGACTGCCTTGGGAAGAATCAGTTATGAAGAGAAACTGGTGTCTTTGGTATTCGGCACGACGGCTTTTTTCTGGATAACACGCTCGTTACTGTTTGATAAGCTTTTGCCTCAACTGGACGATACGATTATTGCGATTGTGTTTGCCATTGTTTTGTTCTTGATTCCATCAAAAGACAAAAAAGAGAAGTTGATGTCCTGGGAGGATGCCATAAAGTTGCCATGGGGCATTATTTTGTTGTTTGGTGGTGGCATGGCACTCGCAAATGGGTTTGAAAGCAGTGGCCTGGCGCAATGGCTTGGCAATCAGATGACTAGTTTTGCAGGTTTGACCACAATTATTTTGGTATTATTACTTATTGCTGCGGTCAACTTTTTGACTGAAATCACATCCAACCTTGCCACGACTGCTATGTTGTTGCCAGTACTAGCTCCTATGGCTTTAACGGTTGACATCCATCCGTTTGTGTTAATGGTAGGTGCCGCAGTAGCCGCTAGTTGTGCGTTTATGTTACCAGTAGCCACACCTCCGAATGCTGTAGTTTTTGGTGCGGGTTATTTGCGCATTCCCGATATGGTGCGAAAAGGTTTTGTAATGAATATCATCTCGATTATTATCCTGACGGCCTTTGTTTATTTCGTGTTGCCTATGCTGTGGGATTTGGTGGTTGAGGGGTTTCCGGAGGCATTGAGACGTTAGACGTTAGACAAAACTAATTTCTTATAAATTCCAACGCTCTTTTTTCATTGTAATAGACATTCTTCTTATCAACAAACCCTACGTGGCCACCGTATTTGGGCATTTCGAGATAGAGATTTGTATTTTCTTTGGCGGCTTTCACAGGATAACATTCTGGCGATAGGAAAGAATCATTGAGTGCATTGATGATAAGTGTTGGTACTTTAATATTTGGAAGAAATTGAAGGCTGCTACTCTTTTCATAATAGTCCAAAGCATCTGTAAATCCGTGAGCCTTGGACGTGTACACATTATCAAAATCGATTAAAGCCTTGATTTTGTTGATGTCTTCTTGTGTGACCATTTCTGGAAAGTTTTGATGCTTGATTTTCAGCTTTCCTTTGAGATGCCGTTTGAAACGGTCATGATATAGTATATTTTTGAAAGCATGCAGCTCATCTGAAGAGCCTTTTAAGTAACAAGGCACAGAAACAGCGATTCCGGCTTTGATTTGTGAAGGAAGCTCTTCTCGTTCACCTAAATATTTCAGAACGATATTGCCACCAAGACTGAAGCCTTTCAGATAGATTTCATCATAGTTTTTTGTCGACAGGATATGATTGATGACCTCTTCCAAATCTTCCGTAGCACCAGAATGATAGGAACGGAACTTCAAGTTTTCTTCTCCACTGCAACCCCTAAAATTGACACAAACAGCATCGATATCATTTTCATTGAACAATTTGGCTGTGCCAGTCATATACGGTCGTTGCGCATCACCTTCGAGTCCGTGCAGTATGATGATAAGTTTGATTGACTTCTCTTTTGAAAAACTCCAATCCAAGTCCAAGAAATCACCATCTGACAGTTTCAGGCGTTCACGTTCTTGCTTGACGCCACTCACTCGTCGCACCAAACCAGAATAGACCGTGGACACAAAGCCATTTTTGAATCCGATGGGTGGTTTATATGTTGACTCTATAATAGGGATTAGGGATTAGGGATTAGGGATTAGGGATTAGTGATTAGGGATTAGTGGAAACTATTCATTATTCATTATCTACATTCAATGAGGTGAATTTAAAGTCTGTTCCGTTGAATAAACCCTTATCACTCAACTTCAACGAAGGAATGACCAACAATGCCATAAACGACAAGGTCATATAAGGTGCGTGAAGTGTGCTTCCCAATTGTTTCGCCATTTGGTCCAATTCGGCATATTGCTTGCCAATGATTTCTCCTATTTGGTCACTCATAATCCCAGCCACAGGTAACGGAACAACGTTTTCTTCGGTCTCTGAAACGGCACAAATGCCTCCTTTGTTTTCGATAATAAAATTCACCGCTTTGCAAATCATCGCATCCGAAACACCAACTGCAATGATGTTGTGCGAGTCATGGCCCACGGACGAGGCGATTGCACCTTGTTTTAAGCCGAAATTTTTGATGAACGCAATGGCAGGTTGTGCATTGTTATAACGATTGACCACGGTCATTTTCAAAATGTCATTTTCGACATTGGAAACCAAATTGCCATCCACAATCAAGCTGTCCAATTTCAGTTCATTGGTTACCAATTGCCCTTCCAAGGCTTCAATGACCCGTATCTGTTTTGAAGATGATTCAAACCTGAAATCCGACACTTGCTTTTTATCACAATTGAAATTATTCAGATTATTGAATTCTATTGTTTTGATAACTGATGTTCCATTATCGTAAACCAATTCACCATCAATATACGTTTGAAGCGTTTTGAACTGTTTTAAATCTTTCACAACAATAAAATCAGCAGCATCGCCCACTCGAAGCTGTCCAACCTCAAGATTATAATACTTCACAGGATTGATGCACGCGATTTGAAGTACTTGAAAAACATCCATGCCCTTTGCGACAGCTCGTGCACAGAGGTTGTTAATGTGGTGCAAGAGCAAATCATCGGGATGCTTGTCATCGCTACAAAACATCATGTTTTCAAAATGTTCCGGAATCAAATCGGCCAAGGCCTCAAAATTTTTGGCAGCACTCCCCTCTCGAATCAAGACTTTCATGCCTTTTTGGAGTTTTTCCAAGCCTTCTTCATACGTAAAACATTCATGGTCGGTGGAAATTCCTGCATGGATGTATTTTGTAAGATCATCACCTCGCAATCCAGGTGCATGACCATCCACCGGTTTGTTATAGTGTTTCGCCCATGCTATTTTTTTCATGACTTCATCATCATCAAACAAGACGCCAGGATAATTCATGAGTTCTGCCAAGTATTTGATGTCTGGATTTTGCAGTAGTTGTTTGATGCCATCAGAATCAATCGTTGCACCAGCAGATTCAAAATTGGTCGCTGGCACACAGGAAGGCGCTCCAAAGTTGAATTTGAAAGGAACTTTCTTGCCATTGTCTATCATAAACTCCACACCTTTAATGCCCAACACATTGGCAATTTCGTGAGGGTCGGACACTGTGGCGACAGTCCCGTGAGTGACTGCCAACTTTGCAAATTCGCTAGGCACCAACATGGAGCTTTCGATATGGATGTGTGCGTCCACAAAACCTGGAAGAATATAATGGTCAACGGTATGGTCTTTTTCTTTAATGGAAGACATCTTTCCATTTTCAATGGTGACTTCGCCCTTGAAAATTTGCCTGTTTGCAATATCAACAATCTGCCCTAGTATCTTCATTTAATGGATTTCAAATTTTATGATTTGTTTTGTCTCTGGCTTTGCCATGAAGCGTTCGTCACCGCGTTTTCCAATCACCCAAACAATAGTATCATTTGAGCATAGCAAATACGCATTTTCTTTTTCAATCAAAGACATTTTTTCATCCTTAAAATATTTGCTGATCTTTTTTTTGCCTTTCATCCCAAAGGGATAAAAATAATCGCCTTCCCTCCATGGACGGACTGTTAAGGGAAATTTCAGTTTGTTCTTATCCAAATACACCACATTAGGTTGTCCTTTCAAAATTTCATCAACCTCTTCCATAAAAATTGTTCCAATGGTTGTGACAAGGCTTCTGTCCGATTCCTCAATATCAAAAGAATGACCTTCATTTTCAGTTTGAATTTCAGTCAGCAGCAAAAAATCCCTGTCTTTAATCAAGCGATGGGTTGGAGAAAAAACTTGCTTTCCAGATTGAGCATCCAATAGGCTGACCACATCATTCCATTCGGTAAAATTGAAATCTTTCAACAGCTCGTAGAGATAGGCTTTCGGGTTGGATAATTTTTTTAGTTTTTTGACCTTCAATTTGATGACATCATTTTCCACGGACACCACTTTTTTTTGAACTCGTATCAACGAATCCTCGACCAAGTGCTGTGCATCCTGAAGGTTGGAAACCGTCGTCTTAAAATTCTGCAACAATTGAGGGTTCATTTGTTTTAATGTCGGAATGATATCGTGGCGCAATTTGTTACGCAAGTATTTTTTGGATGCATTGCTGCTATCTTCGCGCCATTCCAATTTTTTTCCAATGGCATAGACTTCTAGGTCTTCACGGGAAAATGGCAACAATGGACGCACAATTTTTCCATTCATTTCGGGTATTCCGACCAATCCGTCCAAACCTGTGCCTCTGGTGATATTGATTAAAAATGTCTCCAGATTGTCATCAGCATGATGTGCTGTTAGAATGTAATCAAAATCTAGCTGGTTTGCCAAGTCATAAAACCAATCATAACGCAATTGGCGAGCAGCCACTTGGGTAGAAAGCTTGTTGTTTTTGGCAAATGTTTCAGTTTCAAAGCTTTCGATGAACACTTCCAGATTTAAATTTTCCGCCATTTCCAATACAAACTCTTCATCGGCATTACTTTCATCACCTCGCAGGTTGAAATTACAATGTGCCAAAGCAATATCTAAATTGGCTTGTTTGCATAAATGCGTCAAGACCACACTGTCCAATCCGCCGGAAATGGCTATAAGAAGCTTGCCTTTTGTCAAAAATGGAAACTGTCCATGGAGGTGTTTTTGAAATTGGTCGAACATACTTCAAAGATACAACTTTGATGCTTTTGGCAATCAGCAAAATTTGACTTAAAGTTTTAAAAACTTTCAATTTTAAAAGGAATATTCCGTAACTTTAAAACAGGACTTTAAAGAATGGATTTATGGAAACGACACGACAAACCAAAAAAACTTTTTCGAAGAAAGATTATGACAAACGAGTCCTTTCTGTCATACCGCATTTGCATCCGTATGTGAAACACCGACTCTACGTTGCCGAAAACGTTGGCATTTTGCCCAAAAATCTTTATTGTTCCAATGGCATCATTGATGACTCTATTATTAAATTATATGAAAAGGGTTACGACTGCGATACGGATGTCAACTGCATAAAATTGAAATTGTTTGAAACCGTTGATGATTATTTGGAAGAAATTTTCGTAAAGGAAGCCTTCCATAAAAAAACAATCAGCACCAACGAACTTCTAAAGGAAGAGTTGCGGAGACTGGAAGAATCATTTACCATCGATGCCGATGAGGATTCTATGATGCTGGAAGAATTAGATGATATTTCATATCATCAGCACGATGACGATTATGAAGTATTTGTATTTGATGACCACAATAGCAGAATTTTGAACATTCTGGATTTAGAAGCGGAATCACAATTAAAAAACCGAAAATTGATTGGCAAATTCTATAACTGGCTACCAATTCGTGTGGCGAACATCGTGGATTTATACACCTTTGGGAAATTGGATTTTAAAGAAATTGCCACGATAAAAGACATTGAAGTGTCTCGAGTTGAAAAGATATTGAAAGAGGTAAAAAAAAGGTTTCGAACGCATTTGGAATGAAAACACCTAGGCATAAATGTCACGGTCTAATTTTCAAGTACCTCACGCATCGCTTTAGCTTTCACCAAGCATTCTTCGTACTCATCCATCGGATTACTTTTGGCAGTAATAGCACCACCTACAGAATAAGACACATACTTTTTTGAAGCATTGTAAAGAATGCTTCTGATGATGACATTGAAATCAAAATCACCTTGGGGCGTAAAATAACCGACTGCTCCGGAATATAAGCCTCGTTTGGTTTCTTCGAGTTCTTCAATGATTTTCATCGCAGAAATTTTAGGCGCACCTGTCATACTCCCCATAGGGAAGGTGGTTTTGATGACATCCACTGGATGTGTCTCTGAAGCAATTTTTGACATCACAGTTGAAATCATCTGGTGAACTTGTTCAAAGCTATAAACCCTACATAATTCCTCGACTTTTACACTGCCTTTGATGGCAGTATGGGACAAATCATTCCGTACCAAATCGACAATCATGATGTTTTCGCTACGTTCCTTTCCGCTATGCTCTAAATTATGTCTCAGTTCTTGGTCTTCGATGATGTTATTGGAACGTTTGGCCGTGCCTTTGATGGGTTGCGAAATAATGGTAGTACCTTCTTTTTTAAGATACCGTTCTGGCGAGGCAGACAAAAGATAATTGTTCTCACATTTTAGAAAAGTCGCAAATGGTGGGTGGGAAATCTTGTTTAAACTGAAATAAGTTTCCAAAGGGTTGATACTAGTACTTTCAGCATAAAATTCCTGGCAAAAATTGGCTTCATAAACATCCCCTCGATGGATGTGTGCCAGAATGGCTTCTATTTTTTTAAAATAATCATCTTTATGAATTCTCATCTTTATTTTGAGATGGGTTGCTAAACGCTGATTGATAGGTATGATAGTCTGTTGTATTGACTTTAAATCTTCGTTGATTTCTTCTTCAATCATTTTCAGATAATGAATTTCAACCGTTTTGCCTTTGAACAGAAACAAACGTTTGGGTTGAAAAAAAAACAAATCCGGAAATTCGAGTCCATCAAAGTTTTCAGATTTTAAATCCTCCAAATCATTTTTCAAATCATACGTTAGATAACCAAATATCCAATCTTTGGTAACAGTTTGATATTCTTTTAATTTCTCAAATGCTTGATGAGTATCCGTTTTAATGCTGGTAAAAGAGTCGACAGCCAAAACAGCGTCATAGGTCCCATATTTTTGATGATACTTATTCGAATCCAGCCATACGAGATCCTCAAATTGTTGGCTCCAGACCAACAATTTTTCCTTAAATGTGGCAAGTGATTTTGGTTTATGTGAAGTGGTTGTTCTCAAAAGAAAAAAAATACGAACAAAGTTAATGAGAATCTACAAAAATAAATGAGTTTTGTATTTTAGTTTAAAATCCTTCGGAATGCTTACTTTACATAACGACGTACTCAAAATTAAGGTCCAAAAAACGGGTGCCGAACTTTGTGAAATATCCTCAATAAAGAATGGTACCCAATTTATGTGGAATGCCAATCCTGAAATTTGGGCCAATTTTGCGCCTAATCTTTTCCCAATTATAGGAATGTTGAAAGATGGGATGTATGTTTTTGAAGGAAAAAAATATAGTTTGCCCAAACATGGATTTATTCGAAATAATATTAATTTTCAAATAGTTGAGAAATCTAATGAAAGTGTTACTTTAAATTTGAAATATAATCATGAATTACTGAAAATCTACCCTTTTAAATTTGAATACGATGTTATATACCAGTTGAATGCCAATAAACTCAATATCACCTATAAGGTCAAAAACAGGGATGACAAATCGCTTTATTGTTCCCTCGGAGGCCATCCAGCTTTTAAATGTCCTGTCTATGAAAACGAAAACTATTCAGATTATGAATTGATTTTTGACAAGAAAGAAACTTCAAAAACACATGTGTTGAATCTCCAAAACGGCTTGGTGACTTCACAAACAAAGCCTGTTTTCGACACTCCAAATTCCATTCAATTGCGTCCTGATTTATTTAAGAATGATGCGCTAATCTTCAAGAATTTGAAATCAAGAAAGGTGACATTAAAAAGTAATAATCATGGCGATATGTTAACGGTTCATTTTGATGATTTCCCATATCTAGGGCTTTGGGCAAAGCCAAATGCTGATTATGTATGCATTGAACCTTGGCTTGGCATTGCCGATAGTGAAGACAGCAATCAGCAATTGAAAGATAAAGAAGGAATTTTAAAACTGGATTCCGGAAATACCTTTGAAGCGACTTACACCATTGAAATACATTTGCCTCATTTGGTCTAACCCGATTATTAGTGGTAGCTTTGCGGCTTAATCATACATTTTGAGCTTTAGAGATTTAAATTTAAATACAGCATTATACAATGCATTGGATGATTTGGGATTTGACACTCCTACTCCAATACAGGAACAAGCATTGGGTTTGGTGGCTTCAGGGAAAGATGTCTTGGGTATTGCACAAACTGGTACAGGCAAAACTTTTGCCTATCTGCTCCCTATTTTGAGGGACCTTAAATATTCGAAACAAGATAATCCGAGAATCCTCATTTTAGTGCCCACAAGGGAATTGGTCGTGCAGGTTGTACAGGAAATCGAAAAACTTTCAAAATATATCAATGTACGCGTTTTGGGTGTGTATGGTGGCGTGAATATCAACCAACAAAAACAGGATGTGGCACAAGGTCTCGACATCATCGTTGCAACGCCTGGCCGCGTGTTTGATTTGGCTATGAGCTATGTGTTGCAGCTCAAATCCATCCAAAAAGTGGTCATAGACGAGGTAGATGTGATGCTCGACTTGGGTTTTAGGCACCAATTATTGAATCTTTTTGACATCATGCCAGAACGACGACAAAATATCATGTTTTCTGCGACCATGACCGACGAGGTGGACGAACTCATCCATGAGTTTTTTGTGACACCGGAACGAATCACTGTTGCCGTTTCTGGAACACCATTGGAAAACTTACGACAGCAACGTTATGAAGTTCCAAATTTTTATACCAAGGTCAATTTGCTAAAGGAATTGTTGAAAGACGAAGAAACTTTTAATAAAGTATTGATATTCGTTTCCCACAAGAAAATGGCTGACAGCTTATTTGAACTGTTGGAAGAAAGTTTCAGGGACGAAGTATGTGTGATTCATTCCAACAAAACGCAAAATTACAGATTACGGAGTATCGAACAATTTAGAGAGGGTTTTAATCGAATGCTGGTTGCAACCGACGTGATGGCTCGTGGGTTGGACATTGACACTGTTAGCCATGTCATTAATTTTGACACGCCACATTACCCTGAAAACTATATGCACCGCATCGGTCGGACAGGACGTGCTGAACGCAAAGGTAACGCCATATTATTTTCAACTGCAGCTGAAGAAGCCTACGTTAAGTCAATCGAAGAATTGATGCAAATGAAAATTCCAAAACTGCAACTTCCTGATGGAGTGCAAATATCCAAAGAATTGATTGAAGAGGAACGGCCTCAAACAAAGGAACGCAACAATCCCTTAAAACGCGATGATACCAAGGGAGAGGCTTTTCATGAAAAAAAGGACAAAAACAAAAAACAGAACCAAGGCGGCTCTTATCGCGCCAAGATTGCGGCAAAATATAAAAAACCCAAAACTAGAGGTGATAAGAATTATAATAAGCGTAATAAGCGGAAATAGTTTTTTAGCATCAAAAAGAACATAAAAAAATCCCTTCTCAACCGAAATTGAAAAGGGAATATAAAGAGCAAATGATCCGGAACAACTTCCCAGATTTTTTCGCCTTAACCCAAATAAAGGCTAGTTCCGGATTTTTATTTCGCTCTCTACAATATTTTTGATAGGAATGACCAGCCTTCCTTCATTCGTTTTTAAAACCAGTGAAATATTATCAATTGCCTCAACCTCTCCTAATATTCCATTATATTCAATCAATTGTCCGACCTCATATGTCTTACGCACATAAAAAGTCCTCAGCAAGTCTGCAATGACCGATTGAGCTCCAAGACCCAAGGCCAAAGAAAATGCGAGCAATAAGGCTCCAAGAATAAGCGTAAGGTTATTAGTGATCAACTCTGTATTAACGCCAGCCTGATTAAGAGCTGTTATAGAAACAAACACCAAGAGGATTAAAAAGATTAACTGACTTATAATATTTGAACCCGACAGCTCGAACGACTCAAAGAATGACTTTATAGTTTTCTTTATAAAATTTGCCAAAAGCAATCCTAGTATAAAAATTATTAAGGCTGTGAAAATCTGAGGTATATGACTTAATAAGTTGGAAATTTCTTCAGAAATAATTTTAAGGTTCATGATATCAGAAACCACAATCAACAAAATGATGAACATGGTCCATTTGATAAAGCTTACGATAATCTTGGTTGGGTTGATGTGGAGTTTTTTATTTTCAAAAAACTCGATATCATTTATCCTCTTGGTAATCTTTTCAAAATTTGTGATTTTTAAAGCTTTCTCAACTATAAAAACCAAGAATTTAGTAATTAGCCATCCAATGATCAATACCAATATAGCACCGATAATGTTGGGTATGGCCTTTCCTATTTCATTCCCCATTGCATTTAAAGAATCGAGGGTTAATTCTTTCCATTTCGAAATTTGTTCCATTTGTTTTTTGTTTGGTTGGTTTAGTTTGTTTTATTTTTTCTTTGTTTCATTGTCGATTCAATAACCTCAGCAATATTTAACGAAAATAGACTCGCCATTTCCATCAACAATTTTGCAGTGGCTATATCATTCATTACTTTGGCCCTAAGCTCAGGAGGCACTGGCTTAAGCGGCTTATCTAATTTTCTAAACGGATTCTCCATAACTAATGCGATTAATTCGTGTGTAAGCTTCAATTAACTTCTCTTTGGCTCGTTTGAGTCTCATCTTTACGGCACTCTCGCCGATATCCAAAACGGTTTCCAATTCTTTGATGGTCAAAAAATCTTGATATTTTAAGAGTAACAACATCTTATCATCTGGAGGAATGAGTTTCAACGCTTCAGCCAACTTCTCAACTCTCATTTGAAAAAAACTATAGTCGTTAGTATCGTTTAAAGATTCATCTTCAATAAACGAAGAGTCTACTGTCTTTTTTTCTATTTTCTTGTGCACATCCCGAGTTACATAATTCACACAATGGTTATAAGTAAAGGCATATAACCATGATGAAAATTTTGAAGTCCCTTTAAAGGTCTTTAATTTGACGAATAACTTTAAGAAAACATCTTGAGTGAGGTCTTGGGCTTCGTCTTGACTTTTGGAGAATCCTAAACACTTATTATAAACCATTTTTGAAAACCTATCATAAAGCACTTCAAAAAGCAATGTATCATTTGACTTGACTATAGAGGCTACTAAGTCTTCATCTGATAGATTGATAATGTCTTTGGTTGTTTTCAATAAGGATTGAAAATAAAAATGTTTAAATTATAAGACACAGTATACTGTCAAAAGTCACATTTTTTTAAAAAAAAATTGAAGACAAAAAAAAGATTGCTCTGCCGAGCAATCTTTTTTGTGGAATATATCCTATACTATTAAACGTGAAGGGCTCTATCGTCGGTTGCGGCTAATGCAGCTTCTTTAATAGCTTCCGTAAAGGTGGGATGTGCATGGGAGGCACGAGCCACATCTTCTGCACTGGCTCTAAATTCCATGGCAATCACTGCTTCTGCAATCATATCGGCAGCGCGTGCTCCAATCATATGAACTCCCAAGATTTCATCAGTTTTTTTGTCTGCAAGGATTTTTACAAATCCGTCCAAATCCATACTGGCTCTACTTCTTCCCAAAGCACGCATCGGGAATTGCCCCACTTTATAGTCTACATTGGCATCTTTCAGTTCCTCTTCAGTTTTACCAACTGAAGCAACTTCTGGCCACGTGTAAACAACTCCAGGAATCAAATTATAATCGATGTGAGGTTTTTGTCCGGCCAAAGTCTCTGCAACAAACACACCTTCTTCCTCTGCTTTATGAGCTAACATGGCACCTTTGACAACGTCACCAATCGCATAAATATTTTTGACATTGGTCTGTAAATGGTCATTCACCTCAATTTGACCTCTATCGGTCAGTTTTACGCCTGCTGCTTCTGCATTTAATCCTTCAGTGTAAGGTCTTCTTCCTACAGACACCAAACAATAGTCGCCTTTGAACTCCACTTCCTCCCCTTTTTTGTTATCTGCCTTTACGATGACTTCATCACCTTTGCGTTCCACTGATTTGACTTTATGAGAAACTTCGATAGAAAACTTTGCTTTTTTGAAAACTTTGTTCAATTCTTTGGACAAGCCAGAATCCATCGTTGGGATGATTCTATCCATATATTCTACGATGGTGACTTCAGAACCTAAACGCCGATATACTTGCCCCAATTCTAAACCAATGACACCACCGCCAATAACTATAAGATGTTTTGGTATTTCTTTTAATTTCAAAGCTTCTGTAGAAGTTATAACTCGTTCTTTATCAATCTTTATAAATGGTAAATTTGAAGGTTTGCTTCCAGTAGCGATGATGGTATTTTTGGCTTCGATTTCTTCTGATTTTTCACCCTCAATCTTGATATGTGTCGCATCTTTAAAGCTTCCAACGCCTGTATAAACATCAATCTTATTTTTTTTCATCAAGAAATCGATGCCGCCAGTCGTTTGGTCCACAACGGATTGCTTACGTGCAATCATTTGTTTTAAATTCACCTTGATGTCACCAGGAATATCAATCCCATGTTCTTCAAAATGTTTGACAGCGTCTTCGTAATGGTGTGAAGAATCTAAAAGCGCCTTGCTCGGAATACAACCTACATTTAAACAAGTGCCTCCAAGCGTGGAATATTTCTCTATAATTGCTGTTTTCATGCCCAGCTGTGCACAACGAATTGCTGCTACATATCCTCCGGGACCTGAGCCGATAATGGCTACATCGTACGAATTCATAAAAGTGTGTTTTGTAGTATGTTAAAATCGAATGCAAAAGTACGATTTTGATTGACGAATTACGAATAAGAACTGATGATTTTTTAAAATGAATCATCCAGGAAACCCGAGCATATTACCCATTCCTACTGTGAACAGCCAACACCCATAAATAGTATGCTCAATAGATACCAAGAGCGTAGATTTGGTCTTATCATACGTAAGTGCAAATAATATGCCTCCCAAAAAGGTCATCAACAGCACCAAAGCGTTTCGGTAAAAAATATGTGCCAAGGAAAACACTATGGCGTTGACAAAGATGAAAAGCGATTTGCTCCTAAACAAAGATTCATATCGCTGAAAAAACAATGTCCTGTAAATCAATTCTTGCGGATAGACTGAAAATGTAGTGTAAAGAAACAGAATCACGACCCAAAGTTTTGGTTGTCTGTAAAGCACATGAAATAAATCTTCTTTTGAAGTAAAGAACATATAAACTATCGTCAAAAAAGCAATAATCAATAGCTTGATACACACATGTTTCCAAAAGGATTTCCATTTGAGGTTGGGAGCCATTTTAAATTTGTTCCCCTGTACTTTCAACAGTATATAAATGACATATCCAAAACCCGAAAGAGCAAGTGCTGCTTTGACCCAAAATGGATATTCAAGTGCAAAGCTGACAGGTAACACTATAAATATCAAAAAGAATTCCGTCAGTTTATAACTTACAGAGTGCATGTGTTAGAGGTTGATGGCCGTGGTGTGTTTCACTTCGTTGATGACAAACATGCTATGCGTACTACCAATATGGCTAATGGAGGTCAGTTTTTTTACCATAAATTCCCTAAAATCTTCCATATTTTCGACAATCACTTTGAGCAGGTAGTCATAATCACCACTAATATGGTAACATTCTAGGACTTCTCCAAGATTAGCGACCTCTTTTTCGAATTTAATGACATATTCTTGAGTATGTTGCACGAGTTTGATGTGGCAAAACGCAACGAAAGTCCTGTTTACTTTTTCGTTTTTGAGCAAGGCTACATACTTTGATATAACACCTTCTTTTTCAAGCTTTTTGATACGTTCGTAAACGGCTGTGACGGATAAATTCAACTTTACGGAAAGTTCTTTGTTGGTGCGTTTGCTATCTTCTTGAAGCAGATGAAGCAGTTTTTTATCGGTGGCATCAAAGGTCATGACTGAAAATTTTTCTATTAAAAATTATGAAGTTATAAATTTATAGAAATAAATTCTACCATCTAATCAATCAGCTTATATATTATCTAAATATTCTTGTAATGATTGATTTATATCCTAAATCTTTAGACTTTTGGATAAAACAATGACACTATGAGCTTTAAACCAGCAAACACTATTCAGGATTTACAATACTTTGGGGAATTTGGAGGCGTGAATCCTTCGATTTCTGATTCGTCTACCTATACATTTCTTTCGGCAAAGACGATGTTTGACACTTTTGAGGGCAATGCGGACGGGTGCTATTTGTATTCGCGGCACTCCTCGCCTTCCAATCTTTATCTTGGCCAAGCTTTGGCGGCGCTTGAGGGTACCGAAACTGCGAACGTCACCGCTTCCGGGATGGGTGCGATTACGGCGGTCATTATGCAGCTTTGTGGCCAAGGGGATAACGTGGTGAGTAGCCGAACGATTTATGGTGGTACCTATGCTTTCTTGAAGAATTACATGCCACGTTTTGGGGTTAGCACGTCGTTTGTGGACATTACCAAGCTGGACGCTGTAGAAGCTGCCATCACCAAGAACACGAAGGTGCTTTACTGCGAGTCGGTCAGTAATCCGTTGTTGGAAGTGGCGGATATTTCGAGTCTTGCGAAGCTTGCCAAGAAACACAACCTGACATTGGTGGTGGACAACACGTTTTCGCCATTGAGCATTTCGCCTGGAAAATTAGGTGCCGATGTCATCATCCATAGTTTGACGAAATTTATCAACGGGAGCAGTGATACCGTTGGCGGTGTGGTGTGCGGGACGCAACAATTTATTGATGATTTGCGAAATGTGAATGATGGGTCGTGTATGCTCTTGGGCTCTACGATGGATAGCTTGCGAGCGGCCTCCATTCTTAAAAACTTGCGGACGTTGCACATCAGAATCCAGCAGCATAGCAAGAATGCGCTTTTTTTGGCGGAGAAATTTGAGGCTGACGGCCTGAAAACGGTGTATCCTGGCTTGGCATCGCACGGGTCGCACGAACTTTTTAAGAGCATGATGGATACGGATTATGGTTTTGGCGGGATGCTGACGATTGATGTGGGGACGCTGGACAAGGCCAATGAACTAATGGAACTGATGCAGAAACGCAACCTTGGGTATCTTGCGGTGAGCTTGGGCTTTTACAAAACGTTGTTTAGCGCGCCGGGGAGCTCCACGTCTTCTGAAATACCACTTGAAGAACAAAAGGAAATGGGCTTGAGCGATGGGTTGATACGCTTCTCCATTGGCTTGGATGCGGATATAGAGCGCACTTATGAGATGATGGGAGGTTGCATGAAAGAATTGGGTATTTTATAGCATTGGATTAAAAAACCGATTTAAACGATTTAAATCTTCATATTCAATCTTAAATCGGTATTATTTTCTTTTAAATTTTTATGAACTTTTTAACTGTTATACCGCTATCAGAAGTCAACTTTAAAACGTAATTGCCTGAGCTTAAATGGGAAACATCCACATTAACTTCAGTCAAAACATCAGGATTTATAGTCTGTAAAACTCTTCCTGAAATATCCAATATTTCAATGGCTTTGAGGTTGCTGTTCTCGTTGCTTTTGATAATGAGATAGTCTTTGACTGGGTTGGGATAGACTGTAAGACTTGAAACCTGGTTTGTTTCTTCTATACCCAAACCTGCAGGGCTATTTTTGAGAATGGTCACTGCATCAAAGTTTGTAAGAACCATCGCAATATCTGGTATCCCGTCGCCGTCTAAATCGGCAATGTGCTGTGATGGTGTTGCTGTGATGTTGAACGAAACTTGAGGAGCTATGTTTATGGTTCCTGAACTACTCAAATTTTTGTAAAGAAACATTTTTGAGAAGCCCATGTCCACGACCGAAAAATCAAGTTTTCCGTCACCATCTATATCTCCCAAACTGATGTTGAAATGATTGGCATTGGAAGTAATGGTTGTAGATGCAAAATTAAAACTCCCTACGGTTGTAGAGGTATTTCTCAATATAGTGGTGCCATTCGCAAAGCTGCAAACGGCAACATCTAATTTACCATCACCATCCATATCACCAATGCTTACATCTAAAGGTAAGGTTATGGTCGGATAAGTGCCTATTATATTGAAATTTAAAGTTCCCAGTGTACTTAAATTCCTTAAAACCCTTACAGAATTGCCAATGTAGTTTGTGACCACAATGTCTGGTTTGTCATCATTATCTAAATCGCCTATTGCAACTGCATCCGTTTGAGCTGAAATATTAACTTGTATATATGGCGCAAAACTAATTGTTCCTGATGTACTCGTATTTCTTAAAAAAGACATTTCAGGTGCACAAATAACAATATCCAATTTACCATCACCGTCCAAATCAGATATAGCCAGCGACCTATGGAGACTTGGGGCCGTGGCAAAATCGATTCTTGGTGCAAAACTTATAGTTCCAGGGGTGCTTGTATTTTTGAATATGGACATTACAGCACTGTTCGAACCCACTAAAGCCATATCCAGCTTTCCATCGCCATCCAAATCACCAAGTGCAACACCTCTAATATTAAAGTCCGACGTAAAATCAACTTTAGGAGCAAAGCTGAAAGCACTCACAGTACTGGTATTTCTTAAGACAGATATGGAGCGCTCATCTTGCGGACTACCACCATCATTGTTTACTGTTATAAGGTCCGGTTTACCGTCTCCGTCCATATCTCCAACCGCGAGTTTGATTGGACTATTGCCAGTTGTAAAGTTTCCACCATACACAAAATCACTTGCTGTGATAGTGCCCGTATTTGGAGAAAAGCTTGGTATAAACTTACGTATTGAATTTCCAATCAATCCATTAGCATTGTTGAGTACGGAAATAAAATCGTGTGTTGCTCCTACAGGTACTGTTACCGAGAGTTCTGTTGGGGTGGCGGCATTAACTGTGGCTTGGGTGGCACCAAAGAAAACAATGTTATTTTCTGGAGTCGTGTTAAAATTGGTGCCAGAAATGGTTACCGTTGTGCCGATAGGTCCGCTGGTTGGCGAAAAGCTTGAAATGGTTGGTATTTGGCCATATAAGTTTGTTCCAAAAATGCATAATGATAATGCCATAAGTAATTTGCTGGCTGTTCTTTGTGTGTAGAAATGTTTCATGATTATTGTTTTTAGGATTTGTTGCGATGACGAACGGTGTATAGCACAGACAACTACATTTTGATGAACTTTTTAACCGTTGTACCACTTTCAGATGTTACTTTCAAAACGTAGTTACCAGAGCTCAAATGGGAAACGTCAACATTAACTTCACTCAAAACATCTGGGTTTATCGTCTGTAAAACCCTTCCTGAAACATCCAGTATTTCAATGGATTTGAAGTTGATGTTCTGGTTGCTTTTTATGGTGAGGATATCTTTGGCCGGGTTTGGATAGACTGAAAGGTTTGAAGTCTGGTTTGTTTCCTCAATACCCAAACCTGTGGTGGTGTTTCTACGAATGACCAACGTTCCCGAGGAGCAGCCCAATAATTCTGGTTTGCCATCACCATCTACATCTGCGATTCTCATATCGGTCAGGGCACCCGTAAGCTCTACCACCTCGGCAAAATTGAGGTTTCCAGGTGTGCTTTCGTTTCTGTAAAGCAACAGTTTATTATAACCCGTACCATTGGTCAACATATCTACTTTGCCATCTCCATTAATATCTCCGAGTGGAAGCCAATACGAATTTTCTGCTGTGTTTATGGTGTAGCTGCTTTCAAAAGCAAGGTTGCCTAATGTACTTGTATTCCTGATGACCGATATACGAAACTGATTGCTCACCGTAGCAATATCCTGCTTCCCGTCGCCGTCTAAATCTCCAAGGGAAACATCCTCCCACTGCCATTGTGGGGCAAGCGGGAATGTAACATTTTGTGCGAAGCCAATAGAACCCACCATGCTAGTGTTTCTCATCACGGATACCGATTGAGCAAGAAAATGCGGCAATATTAAATCAGGTTTTTTATCTCCGTCTAAATCTCCACTTTGGAATGTTGAAAATCTTACATTTGGCACATTTAAATCTATAGGGTCGGCAAAACTGATAGTACCCGGATTGCTTGTATTTAAGAATGCCAATGAGGCAAAGCCGATTGAATTTAATAGAATAATATCCTGCCTGCCATCACCATCTACATCGGAAATTCTTGTTTTCCCTGCAAACCATAGTGTTTCTCCAAAGTCTTCTCTGTTCGCGAAACTTATGTTGCCTGGCGTACTCGTATTTCGATAAACGGAAACGTAGCTGATAGGGTCGCCATCACTCAAAATAGTATAAGGAGAAACCAAATCTGGTTTGCCATCACCATCCAAATCTCCTACAGAAATATCTAGTGTGTTATAAGCAGTGCTGCGGGCAGGTAAATTAATACTCGGGGCGCAAGAAATGGTTCCAATTGTACTGGTATTTCTAAATATGGAAATTATACCTAGTTCTCCCGCCATAGCGAAATCTGGTTTTCCGTCACCATCCAAATCGGCAGATTCTAATACCCCTGCCACTTGACCGGAATAAAAGTAGACAGGCAATGCAAAATCACTTGCGTTAATGGTACTGGAACTTGGTGCATAAGTGGGTATAAATTTTGAGGAAGTAAGGGTCAATAAACCATTTCCATTTTTGAGAACGGAAATGTAATCGTAGGTAGCTCCTGCTGGTACTGTAACAGTAAGCGTTGTAGAAGTCGCTGATGTGACAGTGGCTCGCGTAGCACCAAAAAACACGGTATTGTTGGCAGAGGTCGTGTTAAAGTTGGCACCAGAAATGGTTACCATTGTGCCGACAGGTCCGCTGGTTGGCGAAAAGTTTGAAATGGTTGGTATTTGGCCAAAAGTATTTGTTGCGATAGCACAAATGAACAATGAAATAAAATAATAGCGATTTGTTACTGCTTTGTAGAACTGTTTCATAGTTTATTTTTTTAGCTGAATATTACATCGTTGGATTTATCAATTCCTCCATTTGAAAGGTGGCATAGAGAATAAACAGGAAAATGAGGATGGTAAAAACCAGTAGGAAATTAAAACCTTGCTGATTTTGTAACGACATTTTATAGGGATTGTCCGGTAAATAATAAATGGGGATTTTATCTCCCAATTTATATTGCCCAACCGTTGCGGTTGCTTTTCCTGTAAACAGGAATTTTTCACCTTTCAGTTCTGCAACGTATTCAAGCACCAGAGAGGCAACGCTTCGGGGCAATGGTGTTATTTTTGCAACTACCGCTTCTGTAGGGATGCCATTTGTTTTAATACGTCGGGCATTGCGCATCCGGAAGAGTATAATGAGCAGTGGCAACGCGCCAAAGATGGGCAATAAAATGTACATAAGTATCATACAGTCATTTTTAATGTTATAGATGTTTTATCCATTGCCAGGGTTTTTGTCATAAACATATATTTGGGTTTCTCCATCCAGTTCTGCACTGACCGTGAGTTCGTCTTCTGACATAGAAATGATGGTATATAGCAGCGTTTCACCATTGCTCGTTATGGTAAACTCTGAATTGCCCAACAGTTGCCAAGTTGCCGTAGCAAGGGGGTTACTGATACAATTATCATTTACGTCCGTATAAAAGCCTTCCCCTACTAGAACTTCGTTTTCTAGAAATTGCACCCAGGTTTGTTTTCTGCACTCTGTCATTATTATGAGTGTAGAGCTTTCCATATACCATTTATCTGCAGTAAGAAGTTGCATGGTAGTTGGTTCTGAAGAGCTGTCGTCGTCATTGCTACAAGCAAAGCATATAAGGATGACAAACAATGTGATGGATGCTTTAATGATGTTCGTTAATTCTCTTTTAGTGTTCATGATATGTGTGTTTGAGGTTATTTTTTTAAGCAATGAATAGCAATTCATTCAGTTCAAAATTCGCTCAATAATGATACATCCACAATACCGAAAATGGGGGATGTCTGTTGAATATCAGAAGGATATAAGTGAAGTTGAAGTTGAAGTTAAAGTTGAAGTTGAAATTGAAACTGAAGTTTAAATTCAGACTAAAAAACCGTATGTATGGATATATTTTAAACCAACCGCTCCTGAATGGCTTTGGCTACGGCCTCTGGGCCAGAATGCACATGAAGTTTTGTGTAGATGTTTTTCATGTGGGTTTTGATGGTTTCTAGGGATATTTGCAATTCGTCAGCTATCATTTTATAGCTTTTACCTAGGGTAAGTTGTTGCAGCACTTGCTTTTCCTTGTCGGTAAGTTGATAGGTGGCATCTGACGTTGGCTGCAAATTTACCTTAAACAGTTGGAGTACACGCTTTGCGATGCTGGGTGTCATTGGGGCACCTCCACTTTGAATGTCTCGTAAAGCCTCTACATAAAGTTCGGGCGGCGTTGTTTTCAAAAGATATCCAGAGGCACCGGCGCAAATGGCTTGGAAAATGGAGTCGTCGTTGGAAAAAACGGTTTGTATGAGTACATGGATTTTTGGAAATTTTGATTTGATGATTTTAGTGGCTTCAATGCCGTTGATGCCGGGCATCTCAATATCCATCAAACAAATGGCAGCGTCATTTTCGGAGATAACTTCAAGTAAATCGTTGCAATTGGCGTAGGCACCAACGCATTCAAATCCGTCGGAAACCTGCAATAACAATTCCAAACTTTCCCGAAGGTGTCGATTGTCTTCAAAAATACAAACCTTTGTTTTTGGTTCCATATTTACAATATTAATCGATATTCCGCTTTTTGTAAATACCGAAATTGAGGGAGCAATTATCTAATCCAGCGGAAAGGACAATTCTATTTTGGTGCCTTCTTCTTTTTTGGACTGAACCCTCAACGTGCCTTTCAATTCTTCTGCTCTTGCAGTCATATTCACAATACCATTTCCTTTTTTCGTGTTTTCCATTTCAAATCCATAGCCATAATCCTGAATAATCATCGTCAACGTTTTTGGTCTTTGGGAGATGATTACATCCAGTGTTTTGGTTTCGGAATATTTGATGGCATTATTAACTGCTTCTTTAAAAATAAGATAAAGGTTTTTCTTTTGTGGTACGGTCAGTTTCGTTTCCATCAAATTGTCCACTTGCAAATTACAGCCAATACCTTTTGACTCACAAATTTCCAAAACAAAGCGACGCATTCGGTCTTTTAAACTTTCCGAATTATTGTCTTCAGGTTTTATCATCCAAACGATATCGCTCATTTTTTCCATCGTTTCCTTGGCATTCGTTTTCACTTTGTCCAAAATACCATGCTGTGTATCCTGCACATTGCTGCTTGCTAATTGGGTCAACATATAAATACTGCTCAACGAACTACCTACCTCGTCATGCAAATCGGCAGCGATGTTGTTGCGCAATTCCAATTCTTTCATCTTTTGTCTAACACGACTGCGATTGATAATTCCCCAGATTCCAAAAATTGCCAACAAGGCCAAAAGTCCGAAAATGGTTATCCAAGACCGTTGTTGCTTCAGCTTTTGTGCGTCTATCTGTTTGTCTTTTTGGAGTAAGGCAATTTGTTTCTCGTTTTTCTCTTGATTGTATTGTTCCTCGATGGTTTTGAATTGTGTCAAAACCTCATTGGTCTTGATACTATCGCTCAAATTATGGTATTTGGTGGTGTATTCGAGTGCTTTGTCAAATTGTTGGCGTTGCGAATAATAATCGGCCAAGTTTTTATACCCTTGGGCCTCATCACTCTTTTGTCCGGTTTGTCTAAAGGCTTCAACACTTAAAAGTGCATTCTTTTCAGAAAATGCCTGTGATGTATCTTTTGCTTTGATGGCTAAAATTTCCAAATCATTTTTTGAAATCATAAAACTGTCGCTGCTTTTGACGGCTAAAGCTTTGCTTTTTTCAAAATAGGACAAGGCAGTATTAGGGTCATTTTCAGAAAAGAGACGCCCCAGATTATGATAATTGGCTATAACACCTTGGATATTTCCCAATTCTTCATTCAATGCAATCGCGCTCCTAAAATGTTTTTCCGCTTTTTTTAAATTATCCAAACCCATGTAGCTGTTGCCCAGATTCATCTCTGTATTTGCCAAACCTTTTTTATCCCCTAATTCTTTTTTTAACTGGAATGATTTCTCAAAATAGGTAATGGATTCTGAAAAGCGGTTTAATGAATAATAACTATTGCCAATATTGTTGTAACAAAATGCCTGGCCAAATTTATTCCCAAGTGCCTCAAACCCCTTCAAAGCCACAAAATAATAGTCGATACTTTTATTATAATTAGCCAACTGTTGGTAGCAATTTCCAATATTGATGGCTTGTCCATAAATATCTTCCTGTTTACCATTTTTCTGCGCAAATTCATAACCCTTAATAAGATAAGGTAAGGCTTCTTTGGGGTTGCCTTCTGTTCTATAATAAAGTCCAGCTGTAGAATAATAAAGCTGATTTATAGAATTAAAATCTGTTTGTGAGGCCTTAAAGGCCAAATGTTTTAATGACTCTAAATAAAAGTTAACACTATCCTGTTCTTTAGAAAGTTTATAAATGCTTATAAGAATTGAATAGGATTTTGCCAGTTCTATATTACTATCAATGGCGAAAGACAGTGATTTGGCGCGCCAAGCATAGTTTTTTGATTTTTCTGCATCACGATTGCTATAGATTCCAGAAATTTTGTTGAGGGCATTGGCCATTGCCTCATCTCGAATGTTTTGAGAAACAACATTTTCAAGACTATCCAAAACTGATTGTTGTGAGTATCCAAGGGAAACACACAAAAAAAGACAACTAATGAAAGCAAAACTAATACGCATGGTCCAGCTGTTTTACAGAAATTAAATTATAAAAAATTGAAGACTTATTCCATATTTTGAATCAAACATTTGTACTATATGATTAAAACAATGACATTTTTTAATTTTTTGCAAAGCTTAACTTAAAATCGTAACATTACAATCCTAAAACCTTTAACTAAATCATCCCAAAATGGAAAGCCAAGATATCAAACCACGAGTACCTCAAGACGAACATATTGTTGAAAACAGAGAGCTGAACATTTGGGAAGCGCTCATACCTGTGTTTGTATTGGTAGGTATGCTTGCCTATAATGTTTATACGTATGGTAGTGATGCGCTGTCTGGTTCTAACCAATTTATTTTATTGCTTGGAGGCGCTGCTGCGGCCATCGTAGGACTTTTCAATAAAGTGTCCTTTGACCAAATGATGGAAGAGGTTGCTGAAAACGTCAAATCTACAGCAGGTGCTATCTTGATTCTTTTGATGGTTGGCGCACTGGCTGGAACGTGGCTCATAAGCGGGATCATTCCAACGATGATTTATTATGGGCTCCAAATCTTGAACCCGACGATATTTTTGCCTGCTTGTGTGATCATTTGTTCCATTATATCTGTTGCCACGGGAAGTAGTTGGACGACCTCTGCAACCGTAGGTATCGCGTTGATAGGTATCGCAGAAGCTTTGGGAGTCCCGTTGGGAATGACTGCTGGTGCTGTGCTTTCTGGAGCTTATTTTGGAGATAAGATTTCGCCGATGAGCGATACAACGAATCTGGCTCCTGCTATGGCCGGAACGGATTTGTTTACGCATATTCGGTATATGCTATATACCACTATCCCAACGCTTACTGTCACTTTGATTGTGTTCGTTATCCTCGGGTTGAATCTAGAGCCTAAAGGTGCAGCTGACACCCATGTGATTTTGCAAGATATCCGATCCTCCTTAAATGTGAGTCCTTGGCTTTTTGTAGTGCCTGTCATCGTCATTGCATTGATTGTCAAAAAAACACCACCTTTAATTGCTTTACTCATCGGAACTTTGTTAGGAGGCTTGGCGGCACTCATCTTTCAACCCCAAATTGTGGCTGGAATTGGTGGCGGCACTACACTTGATTTTACATCAGGCTATAAAGGAATCATGAATGCGATAACAGTAGAAACATCTATACCAACAGATAATGAAGCTTTAAAAGGACTTTTTACGGCTGGTGGTATGAGCAAAATGCTAGGGACTATTTGGTTAATTCTCTGTGCGATGGTTTTTGGAGGCATTATGGACGGGATAGGTGCATTGACAACCATCAGCAAAGCATTGTTGAAATTATTCCATACTACATTTGGCCTATTTGCAAGTACTGTGGCAAGCTGCCTGGCATTAAACGTCACCGCCAGTGATCAATATTTGGCAATAGTTGTTCCTGGAAAAATGTATGCCAAAGCCTTTAAGGATAAAGGACTTGCTCCTGAAAATTTATCAAGAACTTTAGAGGATTCTGGAACTGTGACTTCGGTACTAGTGCCTTGGAATACCTGTGGTGCGTACCAATCTGGAGTTTTGGGAGTGGACACGCTTCATTATGCTGGATACGCAGTTTTTAATTGGTTGAGTCCCTTCATGACCTTATTGTTTGCTGGGCTTCATATTAAAATCAGGCAACTCGCTTCAAAATAGGAAACACTAAAAAAAACCACTTCGATTGAAGTGGTTTTTTATTTCTAGTATTAATCGCAATCTATTTTAAATCAAAACGATCTAAGTTCATCACTTTGGTCCAAGCCTTGACAAAATCATTTACAAATTTTCCCTTGGCATCTTCACACGCATACACTTCAGCAATCGCCCGAAGTTCAGAATTAGATCCAAAAATCAAATCGACACGTGTTCCTGTCCATTTGGGCTCATCGGTATTTCTATTGCGACATTCGAATACATTTTGGGATTCCAAAGTTGGTTTCCACGTATTGGACATCTCCAATAAATTTACAAAAAAGTCATTGGTGAGTACTTCTGGATATTTGGTAAAAACACCATGTTTGGAATGGTCATAATTAGCACCAAGCACTCTCAAACCACCAACCAATGCGGTCATTTCTGGAGCTGTGAGTGTTAGGAGCTGCGCTCTATCAATCAACATTTCCTCGGCAGAAGATGTATGTTTAGACCCATAATAATTACGGAATCCATCTGCTCTTGGCTCGAGTGCTGCAAATGATTCTACATCCGTTTGTTCTTGAGAAGCATCCGTTCTTCCAGCTTTGAAAGAAACATTTACGGTATGTCCAGCATTTTTAGCCGCTTTTTCAACACCTACATTTCCTCCCAAAACAATCAAATCTGCCATTGAAACTTTCTTGTTTCCAGATTGAGAACCATTGAAATCATTTTGTATTCTCTCATATGTTTCCAATACTTTGGCAAGTTGTTTAGGGTTATTGACTTCCCAGTGCTTTTGTGGTTCTAAACGGATTCGCCCACCGTTGGCTCCTCCACGCTTATCTGAACCTCTAAAGGTTGAAGCTGAAGCCCAAGCTGTGGAAACCAATTCCGAAACCGACAATCCTGAATCCTGAATTCTGGATTTTAAATCAGAAATATCCGTTTCATTGACCGTTTCATAAGAAGCCTTTGGAATTGGGTCTTGCCAAATCAATTCCTCTTTTGGAACTTCAGACCCTAGGTAACGGTCTAAAGGTCCCATATCTCGATGGGTCAATTTAAACCATGCACGTGCATAGGCATCGGCAAATTCGTCTGGATTTTCATAAAAATGTCTTGAGATTTTCTCATAAATAGGGTCCATTTTGAGAGAAAGGTCTGTGGTCAACATAAATGGTGCATGCTTTCTTGCTGGGTCGTGCGCATCTGGCACTGTGCCCTCACCTGCCCCATTTTTTGGCTTCCATTGATGGGCACCAGCTGGACTTTTAGTCAACTCCCAATCATATTCAAAAAGATTTTTAAAATAGGTGTGGCTCCATTTTACAGGTGTATCCGTCCACGCTCCTTCTAGACCGCTCGTAATGGTATCAACCCCTTTTCCGCTACCAAAACTATTGCTCCAACCCAAACCTTGTGCTTCAATTCCTGCAGCAGCAGGCTCTTCGGTAACATACTGTTTAGGGTCAGCTGCACCATGTGTTTTACCAAAAGTGTGACCACCAGCAATGAGTGCAACTGTTTCGTAATCATTCATTGCCATACGACCGAAGGTCTCTCGTATGTAATGTGCCGCCTCTACAGGATCGGGATTGGCATTATGCCCTTCAGGGTTTACATAGATCAACCCCATGTGAGCAGCTCCAAGAGGGTTTTCCAATTCGTCATCCATGTAACGATCTTTATTTCCAAGCCATTCACCTTCAGATCCCCAATAAATATCTTCTTCAGGCTGCCACACATCTTCTCTTCCACCTGCAAAACCAAACATCTTTAAGCCCATGGATTCGTGCGCACAGTTTCCTGCCAAAATCATTAAATCCGCCCAAGATAGTTTTTTACCATATTTCTGTTTGATTGGCCAAAGCAATAAACGAGCTTTGTCTAAATTAGCATTATCTGGCCAACTATTGAGTGGCGCAAAACGCTGTGAACCAGAGCCGGCACCTCCACGACCATCTGCAATTCTATAAGTTCCTGCACTGTGCCAAGCCATGCGAATCATGAATGGACCATAATGTCCATAATCGGCTGGCCACCAATCTTGGGAATCAGTCATCATCTTATAAAGATCTTCTTTTACTGCTTTCAAATCCAGTTTTTTGAATTCTTCGGCATAATTGAAATCTTTATCCATTGGATCTGCAAGTGAAGAATTTTGACGGAGGATGTTAAGGTTCAATAAATTTGGCCACCAATCCCTATTTGAGGTTCCTCTGCCAGCAGACTTCTTTATAGTACCACCGGAAAAAGGGCATTTGTTTGCACTCGATTCGTTGACTTCCCAAGCATTCCCATCGTTTCCATGCTCTGATTGATTCTTGTTTTCCATTGTTAATTTTAGTTTTTATGTTCTTAATCCATAAAGTTAAAAATTACAAATCATATAATCACAAGAAGTAAATTTTTATATGAAATAGACTAATTGATAAAACTTATTGGTTGACCATTTGAGCATAAAAAAACCTTTTCAATCCAAATTGAAAAGGTCTTTCATCAACTAACCTAAAAATATGAAACTACATCTAATTACATTTTTGATTTTGGCAATAATACGGCATCGATAACGTGGATAACCCCATTAGATTGGTTCACATCTGCAATGGTTACCTTAGCAGAATTTCCATTTTCATCGGTTACATATACATCTTTTCCTTTGGCCCAAGCTGTCAACGTGCCACCTGAAACCGTTTTAATTTCAGCTTTTCCATTCCCTTCTTTGATCATTTTGGCAATATCAACCGCATTCCATTTGCCAGATACCACATGATATTTTAGAATGGTTTGGAGTTGTTCTTTATTTTCTGGTTTTAATAAAGTTTCAACAGTGCCTTTTGGAAGTTTGTCAAATGCTGCGTTAGTTGGAGCAAAAACGGTAAAAGGGCCTTCACTCATCAAAACATCTACCAAATCAGCAGCTTTCACTGCAGCAACCAAAGTAGTATGGTCTTTTGAGTTAACTGCATTTTCAACGATGTTTTTGGATGGGTACATTTCTGCACCACCGACCATTTTGGTGTCCTCTTTCATCATTTTGTCTTTTTTCATCATTTTGTCTTGAGAGAATACATTTTGTCCAATAAACATTGTACCGACTAAAATGGCAATAGAGAATAATTTCATTGTTTTCATAATAATTTTTGTTTTAAAGTGAGTAGTAAATTTTTAATTCACTATATCTACGAGATTTGGTTGTAGACGGTTTTTAGAAACTAAGCTCTTTTAGTATAGAATTAACTTTTAAATGATGCAATCGTTAATTTTTATTTTTTGAAAACAGTTATAAGCATTTTTTTGTATCTTAATATCAGAATCCTAACGAGATGATTATGGAAGAAGAAGAAGAATTTATAAAAGTGTTTTCTGGCACATTCATCATTGTTCAGCTGGCCATGGATCGATTGGAGAGCGCTGGTATTCATGCCATCGTCAAAGACGAATCTGGATTGGGACAGCATTCTGGTTTTACATCTGCAAATTCTGGATATCAAGAGTTATATGTTTCCAAAGAGGAATTGGACCACGCAATACCAATCATAGAGGCTGTAAAATCTGATTTGGAAGTATAAAAAAAAGTCCTGAATAGGACTTTTATGAATTAAGCGGTGACAGCATACATTTTGTCACGTAATTCCTTTATTTTCTTGTCATCCATATATTCATCAAAGGTCATAAAACGATCGATAATCCCATTCGGAGTCAATTCAATGACTCGGTTAGCAACAGTTTGTGCAAACTCATGATCATGAGTTGTGAACAACACAGTACCTTTGAAATTCTTAAGAGAATTGTTGAAGGCAGTGATACTTTCCAAATCCAAGTGGTTTGTAGGTTCGTCCAACATCAATACGTTGGCTCTCATCATCATCATACGACTTAACATACAGCGTACTTTTTCACCTCCCGACAAAACATTTGATGTTTTCAAAGCCTCTTCACCACTAAAAATCATTTTACCCAAAAAACCTCTTATGTAAACTTCTTCACGTTCTTCTTCGGTTGTTGCCCATTGACGTAGCCAATCAACCAATGTCAATTTGTTTTCGAAGAATGAACTGTTGTCCAGTGGCAAGTAAGATTGCGTGGTGGTAATTCCCCATTGATATGTTCCTGCATCAGCTTTTTCATTGCCATTGATGATTTGATAAAATGCAGTGGTAGCTCTTGAATCCCTAGAATAGACAACAACTTTATCACCTTTATTCAAATTGATATCGATATTTTGGAATAAAGTCTCACCATCCGTTGAAGCTGCCAAACCGTTTACATTCAGAATTTGATCACCAGCCTCTCTATCGCGTTCAAAGATAATGGCCGGATAACGTCTGCTTGACGGCTTTATATCAGAAATATTCAACTTATCAATCATCTTTTTTCTGCTTGTTGCCTGTTTGGACTTGGCAACATTGGCCGAAAACCTGCGGATGAATTCCTCCAATTCCTTTTTCTTTTCCTCGGCTTTTTTGTTTTGTTGTGCACGTTGTCTCGCCGCTAACTGTGATGATTCATACCAAAAAGTATAATTTCCGGAAAAATGGTTGATTTTTCCAAAGTCGATATCGGAGATATGTGTACAAACCGCATCCAAAAAGTGCCTGTCATGGGAAACCACTATGACACAATTATCATAATTAGCCAAGAAATTCTCCAGCCAGCTAATGGTTTCATAATCCAAATCGTTGGTTGGCTCATCCATAATCAAAACATCCGGATTTCCAAACAATGCCTGAGCCAATAACACCCGTACTTTTTGCTTGCCGTCCAAATCCTTCATCAAGGTATAATGGTTATCTTCCTTAATACCTAGATTAGACAACATGGCGGCAGCATCACTGTCGGCATTCCAACCGTTCATTTCTTCAAACTGAACCTGAAGTTCGCCAATTTTCTCTACATTTTCATCACTGTAATCTGCATAAAGTGCATCTATCTGACTTTTTAAATCAAATAATGGCTTGTTTCCCATCATGACCGTTTCCAGCACTGTATGCTCATCATAAAGATTATGATTTTGTTCTAGGACAGACATTCGCTTTCCAGACTCTAGATGTACCTGTCCCGAAGTGGGGTCCATTTTTCCAGAAAGAATCTTCAAAAATGTGGATTTTCCAGAGCCATTGGCGCCAATAATACCATAGCAATTACCTTGATTGAATGTTGTGTTGACTTCGTCAAAAAGAACACGCTTACCAAATTGCACCGAAAGATTAGAAACTGATAACATAAAAGGCTATTTAATTTTGCTGCAAAAGTAGTTAAAAGCTTCCACATCAAAAAACATCAAAAAAGACTCAAAAAAACATTTAACAGCCCATTAACAGCAGTATACATGCACAAACTTTATTTTTGTTATATAAATTTGGACGACCAACCCATATAATTCTATGATTACTCGTATTTTATTACTATTGATATTGTCAACATTATTGGGTTGCAAAAAGGAGTCGGATTCTACAGCGAATTATGCCTATTTTGGTGGTGAAATCATTAATCCTAATAATGATTATATAGTCCTTAACAGTCCTGATGAAACTTCTGATACATTATATCTCGACGGTAAAAATCGATTCATCAAAAAATTATCTTCAATTAAGGCTGGCCTATATACATTCATACACGGTGGCGAGTATCAAAGAGTCCTATTAGAGCCAAGTGACAGCATTTTATTGCGATTGAATACAATTGATTTTGACGAATCTCTTGTATTTACGGGCAATGGTGCAAGAAAAAATAATTATTTGATTGCTTCTTTTGTAGGTAATGAAGAAGATAACAAAAAGTTCATGCGGATGATGTGGGATATGGAGCCAAAGAAATTTGAAGAAGCGTTGGATGCAGACAGAAACGAAAAATTGACAGAGCTGAACAAGTTTCTATCTCAAAATGAGTATTCAGATTTATTTAAGAACATTGCTGAAACCAACATCAATTACAATTATTATTATAATAAGGAATTGTATCCTTTCGGCTATTATGGATACAATAATTTGATACATTACAAAGATCTGCCAGAAGATTTTTATGATTTTAGAGATGATGTAGATTACAATAATGAGGAGTTGACTGGAGTCATCCCTTATTACAAGTTTTTGTTCTACCATTTCAATAATCTCGCATTGAAGAAATACTATCAAACAGCAACACATAATGTAGTGTTTGATAATAAATCGGTAGTGTATAATCTGGAAAAACTTCGCCTGATGGACAGTTTGATTGACAATGAAAATATCAAAGACCATCTTTTAAAATTTACTGCCCGAGATTTTATAGTGGTCAGTGAAGACAGTTTAGAAACAAATGAAGTCTTAAATTCATTTTTAAAGAAAAGTAAAAACGAAAAAGATAAAGCTTACATTAAAAAGCTAGCCAGTTCCGTCGATAAACTTAAATATGGAAAAGAATTGCCAAGCATCAAGCTTGTGTCCTATGATGAAAAAGAAGTTGACATTGACACCTTAATCACTAAACCAACACTTATATTCTTTTGGTCATCCAACTATCCTCTACTAATGAGAAATACACATTATAAGGTGAAGACTTTAAAATCAAAATTTCCTGAAGTCAATTTCATCGCCATCAATATTAATGATGATGATAAAACCCATTGGAAAAATACTGTCAATCAATACAAATTTACTGCGAACGAAGAATTCCAATTTCAAAATCCAGCCGAATCAATGAACCAATTGGCAATCAATTCTGTAAACAAATCCATTTTGGTGGACAAAGAAGGTAAAATCATCAATGCCAATGCCATGTTGTTCACTTCTGAATTTGAAGAGGAATTAAACTATATTTTGCACAAAAAAAAGGCTCACCAAAATTAGTAAGCCTTATCTTAAAATAACAATTCGCTATTTAGTTTCCTTTTTTATAGTCTGCCAAAAACTTTTCAAGACCAATATCTGTCAAAGGATGGTTCAACAACCCTGTGATGGAGCTTAAAGGACCCGTCATGACGTCTGCGCCCAATTTTGCACAATCGATGACATGCATGGTATGACGAACTGATGCTGCAAGTATTTGGGTTTCAAATCCATAATTGTCATAAATCATTCTGATTTCTGCAATCAGATTCAAACCGTCCGTGGAAATGTCATCCAATCGACCAATAAATGGTGATACATAGGTGGCTCCAGCTTTTGCGGCCAACAAGGCTTGTCCTGGCGAAAATACCAAGGTAACATTCGTCTTTACACCTTTATCACTGAAATATTTACACGCTTTGACTCCATCCTTAATCATTGGAAGTTTGACCACAATCTGTTCGTGCAAATCTGCTAAAGCTTCCCCTTCCCTTACCATGCCTTCAAAATCGGTCGCTATCACTTCTGCACTCACGTCTCCATCCACAAGATTGCATATATCTACATAGTGTTTTAAAATGTTGTTGGTTCCTGTGATGCCTTCTTTTGCCATTAGTGACGGATTGGTTGTCACTCCGTCCAAAATCCCCATATCTTGGGCTTCCTTAATCTGCTCTAAATTGGCAGTATCGATAAAAAATTTCATGAAATATAGTTTGTTTGAGTTGTGTATTCAATAGTGCAGCAAAGTTACAACTTATAATGATTTTGAAGCATCTTCTCATAAACTTTATCGGGAAGAATCCGTTTCAACACAATAGAAAACTTTTGCATGAACTCCCCAACTTTGTAATGCACTTTTGGCTTATCGGTTAAGATGATGTTATGGATTGCTTTTGCCATCAGTAATGGGTCCTTTCCAGCATCGACATGTTCATCCATTAATTTCAACGTATTTCCATATGGCATTTTATATGGAGATTCATCCAAAACAGGGGCATGATAGCGACCAGCTGCAATATTGGTTGCAAAATCACCAGGTGCCACATTGGTCATTTGAATATTGAACTCCTTTACTTCCATGCGCATGGCTTCTGTCAACAATTCCAAAGCGCCTTTACTTGTACTATAGATACCTCTATATGGCAGACCCATGTACCCAGCGATAGACGTTATATTGATAATCAACCCTGAATGTTGCTTTCTCATTTGCGGCAATACAGCCTTAATGACATTGATGGGACCAAAAAAATTGGTTTCAAAATTCCGTTTGATTTCCTCCATTGGAATTTCTTCAACTGGACCTGTGATTCCTGCTCCCGCATTGTTAATCAACACATCCAATCGTCCTGCTTTTTGGATAACTGTTTGAATGGTATTTTGAATGCTTTCACTATTTGAAACATCAAGTTTAAGCAATTCGAATGTGCTACTATTATAGCGTTCGGGGTTTCTACTCGTCCCAAAAACAGTAAATCCCCTGGAAGTGAGAAACTCTCCAATTGATTTCCCGATTCCCGAAGAACCACCTGTTATCAATACAACTTTAGACATACATTATAAATGATAAGAGAGTCAAAAATACAATTTAAATAGGAAAGAATTGGGTACAAAAAAAGGCAAGCTACCTACATCACACCGCTACGACCGTTTACCTTTGCTGCGTTCCCGCCCTGGAGGATTCAACAGGAGCTGGTTGTGTAGGACTTGCCGCTGCAAAGATACAATCTTTTAATACTTTCGCAATGATTTTTTAAACTGAATTTAATTAAATAACTTGCTTAAAAATTTACCATAGTTATGTCATTTGCTAAACTTTTTACGCTCACTACCTTAAGCTTGTTTTTATGGACTTGTGGTGGTTCGGATACCGATAAAAATAATTTTTCAATTACAACCAATGCTGAAAAAAATACGATTCAATTGGGCGAAACATTGAAATTGTCATTGAAAAACCCTAAAAATATTTCGGTCCAATCAGTTTCTTATCAAATGAATGGTAAAGATATCTCTGAAACGTTCATTGTAGATTCAAAATTGGGCGAACAAACCATTACTGCAAAAGTTAATTATGAAGATACTTCAGAGGAAGTTTCTACCACCATTACCGTATTGAATAACGAAGCACCAAAAATCTATGCTTATAAAATTATCAATGAATACCCTCACGATATTACATCTTACACACAAGGGTTGGAGTTCCACAATGGTGAACTTTATGAAAGCACGGGACAATATGGCGAATCCAAACTGCGTAAGGTAGATTATAAAACTGCTGAAGTTCTGAAAAATCTCAACCTCACCAATCAATATTTTGGAGAAGGTTTGACCATTCTAAATGACAAGCTATATCAATTAACTTGGCGTGAAAATACAGGCTTTATCTATGATGTGAATACTTTGGAGAAAACTGGCACCTTTAAATATGGGAAAAGCAAAGAAGGTTGGGGTTTGTGCAACGATGGAACATCGCTTTATAAATCAGATGGAACTGATAAAATATACACGTTGGATGCTGCTAATTTAATCGAGCAAGAATTTATGCAAGTGTTCACCAACAATGGAAAAATTGCTAGTTTGAACGAACTGGAATGGATTGACGGAAAAATTTACGCCAATATTTATCAACGCAATGGTGTTGCCATCATCAACCCAAAAAATGGAGCTGTTGAAGGTGTGATTGATTTTTCACCTTTAAAAGAAAAAGTCACACAACATCCAGAGCTAGACGTTTTAAATGGTATTGCTTACAACCCAGAAACAAAAACCATATTTGTGACGGGTAAGGATTGGGATAAATTGTTTGAGGTGGAGGTTTTTGTAGAGTAAGTTAACTCATTCAAACATCACATTCATACACACGCTATTTAGAAAAAGCCTTTCTCTTTTAATTTGTTCATTTGCTAAAAAAGACGTGATTAAAAAGCAAAGGCTCATTTTGTGGAAAATTGCTTTGCTAACTAGCCAATCTTTTTAGAAGCAAAAAATAAGGTTTATATTTAGTTTTTCAAAAAAACTCTAAGCATGCCGAAACTCTTATGTTACTTATTGCTCCTTGCAACTTTAAAAATGTATTCTCAAGAAAAGAAAATATATTATTATAACGATGGTTGGAAGAAAATATCAGAAAATCGATTTAAAAGAAATTTCAGTAGCAAGAAATATTTGATGCAAACTTTTGAAGTTGATACTGCATATATCAATGTAAGTTTTAAAAGAAAAAATTATGGACTCCTAAAGAATAATGAGTTTGAAAACCTGATATCAACTTTACAGGCTCACACAAATAAAGATTTGAAGAATTCCAAATTGATTGTCATCAATTACTATCCTGGGTCGGATAATTGTAATAAAACTAAAGTGCCGTCTACTTGGAACGTCTACGATACTGATTATGTAAAAGAACTTGATAAAATAACTACTGTAAGTCAATTTTGGATATACAAAATAGATGAAAATCTTGAAAATAATCACAAAGACAGGTTAAAATGGATGGAAGATAAAAATCGAATCGTAGAAAAACAATTCTTCAAATACCATTTTCTGTGTGGAAGTTTTGTGGTTATTGATAATCAAGGGAATTTTATTTCTTATTATGGAGAATATGCAAAACAAACGGTTTGGGAAATTGCCAAAGAGTTGAATAGGCATCATAAAAAAAATAATTAATTGCAAACCTTCGAAAAACACCATATCGTAGAACAAGAAGACTTGGACCACCTTAACCACGTTAACAACGTTCGGTATGTACAATTGGTTCAGGATATTGCCGAAGCGCATTGGAAATCCAAAGCCAATGAAGACATTCAAAATACTTATTTCTGGGTGCTGATAAAACATCAAATTGAATATAAAAGTGAAGCTATACTTGGTGATGTTCTGAAAATGGTCACCTATGTCAAGAAATCTGAAGGTGTCACATCGATAAGAATGGTTGAAATCTATGACCACAACACTGATAAACTTTTAGTTACGTCAGAAACTACTTGGTGCTTTATGAATACCGAAACGAAACGTCCTTCACGTATCAATCAAGAAATTGTAGCTTTATTCAATTAATTTCAGCTTCAAATACTAATTCATTGTTTCAAAAGTTATATTTTTGGACATACTGAATTTTTATGAAGAGAATCCTAACTTTCATCGCCACTATTTCCATACTTATCCTTTGGAGTTCCTGCCGCAAGGATTTCAATTTTGACCCAAGTACTGGCAATCTTGAGTTTTCCAAAGACACTGTTTACCTCGATACCGTTTTTACTAACATAGGTTCAAGCACTTACAATTTAAAGGTTTATAATCGCAGTAACAATGATATTGTGATTCCAACAGTTCGTTTGGGTCAAGGTCAAGCTTCCAACTATCGTTTGAATGTTGATGGCATGGCTGGAAAAGAGTTCGAGAACATCGAATTGCTCGCCAAAGATAGTATGTTTATTTTTATAGAAACCACCTTTGATATTCAATCCGTAGTGGCCGCCGACAATCAATTTCTTTATACAGACGTCATAGAATTTGACAGTGGCTCCAATCTTCAAAAAGTGGATTTGGTAACTTTAGTTAAAGATGCCGTATTTATCTATCCAAATAGAGATGCACAAGGTGTTGTTGAAACCTTGACTTTTGATGTAGATGGCGATGGTGTGGACGATGAAACAACTTTACAAGGACGCTTTCTAGAAGATTCTGAATTGACATTTACCAACGAAAAACCTTATGTCATCTATGGTTATGCAGCTGTTGATGAAGGTGAAACATTGACGATTGAAGCTGGAGCACGTGTGCATTTTCATGCCAATTCAGGAATATTGGTAACGAATAATGCTTCCTTAAAAGTGAATGGCCAATTGAGCAATGACCAAGAACTATTAGAAAACGAAGTCATTTTTGAAGGGGATCGTTTGGAGCCTTTGTTTTCAGATATTCCTGGCCAATGGGGAACCATTTGGCTCTTTAGTGGAAGCGTTGACAATCAAATAAATCATGCAACAATTAAAAATGCCACTGTTGGTATTCTTTCGGAAAACAATCAAAATGCACCGATTGATAAATTGACGATTACCAATTCACAGATTTACAATTCAAGTAACTTTGGTATTCTGGGGAGGGCAACCTCCATTACAGCAGAAAATTTAGTTATCAATAAAGCTGGCCAGTCGTCCATTGCAGGGACTTATGGTGGAAAATATAATTTCACACATTGTACCATTGCCAATTACTGGACCAACAGTTTTAGACAATTTCCCGCGTTGTATTTGAACAATTATATTGTCGATGAGGATAATACAACTTTTACCAACGATTTATCGGAAGCCAATTTCAATAACTGTATTATTTATGGAAATGATAATCCTGAATTTATGTTGGACGAAAATGATGATGCTCTGTTCAATTTCAAATTCATAAACTGTTTAATGCGCTTTCAGAACACAAGCAATGTTCCCGCAGGCCCAAATTATGATTTTACAAATACAGCGTTGTACGAACATATCATATTGAACCAAGACCCAAAATTTAAAGATGCTTCCAATAATCAACTCATGATATGCAGTGATGAAGATTCGCCAGCTATTGGTGCAGGAGCTAATTTTATGGTTCTTTCCGATATTTTAGGTAATGGTCGAAGTACCAATCCTGATTTAGGTGCCTATAATGGTTCGAATTGTGAAGATTAATTATTATCAGCGCATATAAAAAAGACCTCTGAAAGTATGAAAGGCCATTTTTATTTTTGATTATTTTGGCTTTAAACAAATAGTGGTTTCCCACGCATCATTTCATTGACTTTTTCTCCAATAGCTTCCAATTTGGATTCATTTTGATAATGATCTATGACCTCATCGATTAAATCGACAATGGTCACCATATCACTTTCTTTTAATCCTCTTGTGGTGACAGCTGGAGTTCCCACACGTATGCCAGATGTCACAAATGGTGATTTATCGTCAAAAGGTACCATATTTTTATTTACGGTTATTTCCGCTTTCACCAAAGCCTGCTCAGCATCTTTACCTGTAATGTTTTTATTTCTCAAATCAATCAGCATCATATGGTTGTCCGTTCCACCGGAAATGATGTGATATCCTTTAGCAACAAAAGCTTTTGACATAGCTTCCGCATTTTTCTTCACCTGAAGCATGTAATGCAAAAACTCATCGGTCAAGGCTTCTCCAAATGCAATGGCTTTTGCTGCGATGATATGCTCCAAAGGACCACCTTGATTTCCAGGAAATACTCCAGAATCCAATAATGATGACATCATTCGCAATTCACCTTTAGGAGTCTTCATTCCATACGGATTCTCAAAATCCTGTCCCATCATAATCATTCCTCCTCTTGGTCCACGTAAGGTCTTGTGTGTAGTTGTGGTCACAATATGGCAATGTGGCATTGGGTCGTTTAGTATACCTTTGGCAATCAGTCCTGCTGGATGAGAAATATCTGCCATTAAAATGGCACCAACACTATCTGCAACTTCCCTGAATTTCTTGAAATCCATATCACGGGAATACGCAGAAGCTCCTGCAATAATCAGTTTTGGTTGTTCTTTTTTTGCAGTGCTTTCCAAATGGTCATAATCAATCAGGCCTGTGTTTTTGTCAACACCATAAAAGGTTGGATTGTATAATTTGCCCGAGAAATTAACCGGAGAACCGTGTGTTAGATGACCACCATGTGATAAATCGAAACCAAGAATTTTGTCACCAGGCTTCAAACACATGGAATAGACAGCGGTATTTGCTTGACTCCCCGAATGTGGTTGAACATTCACATAACTAGCACCAAATAGGGTTTTGGCTCTATCAATAGCTATTTGCTCCACTTCATCCACAACTTCGCAACCACCATAATATCGCTTTCCTGGATATCCTTCAGCATACTTGTTAGTCAACACAGAACCCGCAGCTTCCATTACTTGATTGCTTACAAAATTCTCTGAAGCAATAAGCTCTAAACCATGTAGTTGGCGTTCCTTTTCTGCGTCGATAAGTTCAAAAATCTGTTGGTCGCGTTGCATAATGTATGTAGATATTTAAGTTTTTCCAAAAATACTAAAACTAGTATTGAAATACATAAAAATTAAGTTTTTTCGTTTCATCGAGCGATAATTCCTGTTTGGTCATAAAGACGTCAATTTTAAGTATTTTTTTAGGTTTAAATTAAAAATATTGTGTAGGTTTGATACCATTAACAAAACAACTGAACAACTGATATTATGCCTTTATCTGCAAACAATCCCGATCGATCATCGTGGCTACATGTTGGGAAAAATTCTGATTTTCCCATTCAAAACATCCCTTTTGGTGTGTTTTTAACTCGTGATGATATCATTACCATTGGAACACGGATTGGAGATACTGCCATCGATTTGGGTGCTTTACACCAATTGGGTTATTTTGAGGGTATTCCGTTAACCGATGACATCTTTCTTCAAGATACCTTAAACGATTTTATAGCAGATGGAAGAAAAACTTGGAGAGCTGTCAGAAATAGAATTGCAGAAATATTTGATAGCAACAATACCACTTTAAAGAACAATATAAAGCATAAGGAAATTGTATGTTTTCGTCTCGATGAAATAGAAATGCAATTGCCTGTACAAATTGGTGATTATACTGATTTTTATTCAAGTTTGGAACATGCCACCAATGTTGGCACCATGTTTCGAGGCAAAGAAAATGCATTGATGCCCAATTGGCTGCACATTCCTGTGGGTTATCATGGAAGAAGTTCTTCCATTATTCCTTCTGGAATTCCTGTGCATCGACCACAGGGGCAAACCTTCCCAGATGGTGCCGAAGAACCTGTATTTGGACCTTCAAAATTGATTGATTTTGAATTGGAGATGGCTTTTATTACTACAGATGCCAATGATTTGGGTGAACCAATACCGGTAAATGAAGCTGAAGAATATATATTTGGATTAGTTCTTTTTAATGATTGGTCAGCTCGCGATATCCAGAAATGGGAATATGTTCCGCTCGGACCTTTCTTGGCTAAAAATTTTGCTTCGTCAATGTCTCCATGGATTGTAACGCTTGATGCATTGGAACCCTTTAAAGTGGAAAGTCCAAAACCCATCAAGCCTGTTCTTCCCTATCTACAGACTAAAGGCAAAAAAAGCTACGATATCAATCTCGAAGTTTCCATCAAACCAAAAAACGCTAAAGAAACCATCGTCTGCAAGTCCAATTTCAAACATCTATACTGGAACATGTCGCAACAATTGGCGCATCATACGGTGAACGGTTGTCCAGTGAATTCTGGCGACATGATGGGAAGCGGTACCATTTCCGGGCCAACAGAAGATTCATACGGCTCTATGCTCGAGTTGACATGGCGTGGTGAAAAACCTATCAAAATGAAAGATGGTACAGAGCGGAAATTCATCAATGATTATGACACCGTCATAATGCGAGGCCATTGTGAAAAGGACGGCACTCGTATTGGTTTTGGTGAAGTGTCAACGCAGCTTTTGCCTGTTTACAATCCGCAGAAAAAGAAAAAGCAAAAAGATTGAAGCTTGATGCTAGCCAATTGAAGCACTAAGTGAATTTTATTTCTTTGTGCTTTTTTTGTGTTCAATTTTAGCTTCTGACTTTATGCTTTAAACTTGTTTCCCAGTTTGGCATACCTTTTGGATTCTGGTTATTATAAACCAATAAAACACCAGAATTATGAAAGCAAAATTACTCTTCACCGTACTTGTTACACTGCTCGTATCTTGCAGCAGTAAACATCAAATTGAAAAAGCACTTCATTCTGGTAATTATGACCAAGCCATTGAAGATGCTTTACGGAAACTTGAAAACAACAAAGACAAAGAGCGCAAGCAAGATTTTGTCATCATGTTGGAGGATGCCTATTATAAAGCCGTTAACCGTGATATGAATACAATCAATCACCTAAAAAAAGAAGGCAATCCAGAAAATTACAGAAATATCTATGAAAGGTATTTGGATATGAACGAACGACAAGAAGCGATTAAAGCTGTACTCCCTTTGAAAATTGGAGGCAAAATTCTTAACCTAAAATTCAATGATTACTCTGATGATATAATCGTTTCACGCAATAATCTAGTGGATTATATGTATGATAAAGGTTTGGCACTTTTAGAGTCTGATAATAAACAAAAGAGTAGAGAGGCATATGAGGTTTTCAAATACATTGAGCGTATTTATCCTAATTATGAAAACACAAGAGATTTGATTGAAGAAGCTCATGAACGAGGTATCGACTTTGTAATCGTAACCATAGAAAACCAAACAAATCAAATCATTCCACAACGATTGGAAGATGATCTGTTGAACTTCAATACGTATGGTCTCAATCAATTCTGGACCGTGTATCATGCAAATGAAGATTTTAATATCGATTATGATTATGCTATGAAACTACAATTGAAACGCATCAACATTTCTGCAGATGAATTGCATGAAAAACAATTGTTGAAAGAAAAACAAATCGTCGATGGATGGAAATATCAATTGGATTCAGCAGGAAATGTAGTGAAAGACAGTTTGGGTAATGACATTAAAATAGACAATATCATCAATGTAAGGGCTCGTTATTTTGAATTCAACCAATTCAAATCAACTCAGGTTGTGGCCAATGTCATCTATGTCGATTTAAAACATAACCAGACCTTGGATGCTTTTCCAATTGACAGTGAGTTTGTCTTTGAAAATCGATATGCCACTGTTAGAGGTGATAAGAGAGCATTGGATAGAAACGAATTGGCTCTTTTGGATAATAGACAGGTGTTTTTCCCTTCTGATGCCCAAATGGTTTTTGATACAGGCGAAGATTTAAAAGGGAAACTCAAAAGCATACTTGGATCCTATAGATTAAGATCTTAAACCTAATAGCTCCCATAATTAAATTGGGAGCTTTTTGTTACAATTAAAAAAAATTACTCGAATTATGCCTTGATACTTGCTAGTTAAGCACAGAAAACTTACTTTTATCCATCACGAACCTTAAAAACTTAAACATGGAAGCATATTGTGTAAAATGCAAAGCAAAAAAAGAAATGAAAAACGCTAAAGAAACCACTATGAAAAATGGTAGAAAAGCGATGAAAGGTGAATGCCCAACTTGTGGAACTGGCATGTTCAGAATCATGGGAAAAGCGTAAGCATTTCTATTTCAAAAATTAAAAACTCCCAAATTTTTTGGGAGTTTTTGTTTTTGTTCATTTACTAAATTCAAAGAAGAATTAAACTGTCCAAATTCAAATCATTGATATCACCATGACTTGCATGTTTTACCACTACCCCATTCTTCACTACTAACAATTGTGGTGACTCATGAACCACATTAAAACGGTCCTCAATTGCTTGGCTAATATCACGATACGTCAACAAATCCAAATAGTACAAATCTGCTTCGTTTTCAATTAGTTTAAAATCTTTTTTGAATTGATTGATGACCATTCTGCTGATACCACAACGAGTAGAGTGTTTAAAAATGAGCTGTGGCTTGGTCTTCGAGTTCACTATGATGGTATCCAACTGTTCATTTTCGGTTAGATCAATCCAAGGTGTTATGTCTTGTTGTTGAGGTTCATCGGAACCCCCAAATAGTTTATCAAATAATCCCATTTATCTTTTCTTTTTTAATATTCCATTAACGGAGAATACCTGTGCGATTCTTTATCTTTATAAGGTAAGTCGTAACTGTAATTTTACCTTACAAAATGACGAAACGTCACGCTATTATTGGTTTTATACGACATTTTGTCTTGCTTTTTCAATTGGTAAGATTCTTGACTTATAGGTTTGTAAAATAAAGAATAAAATTTTTAAAACCATATGAACTTTAATAATTATACCATAAAATCTCAGGAAGCCATACAGCAGGCTCAACAGCTAGCTCAAAGTCTTGGCAACCAACAAATAGAGAATGAGCATATTTTTAAGGCCATTTTTGAGGTAGATGAAAATGTCTTGCCTTTTTTATTGAAGAAATTGAATGTCAATGTCAATTTACTGCAACAAACTTTAGACAAACAATTGGAAAGTTATTCCAAAGTCACTGGAGCTGATATCCTGTTATCAAGAGACGCCAATAAAATGTTGAATGAGGCATCTATCATTGCCAAAAAAATGAATGATGATTATGTGTCTATTGAGCACCTGATTTTGGCTATTTTCAAATCTAATAGTAAAATTGCCCAAATGCTCAAAGACCAAGGCGTCACCGAAAAAGGCTTACAAGCTGGGATTGATGAATTACGTCAAGGTGATAGAGTTACTTCACAGAGTCAGGAAGATACTTATAACTCATTGAACAAATATGCCAAAAACCTCAACCAATTAGCAAAAGACGGAAAATTAGATCCGGTCATTGGTAGAGATGAGGAAATAAGGCGTATTCTTCAAATCTTATCTAGACGTACAAAGAACAATCCTATTTTGGTCGGAGAGCCAGGCACAGGGAAAACTGCAATTGCCGAAGGCCTTGCACATCGTATTGTGGATGGTGACGTCCCTGAAAATTTAAAGGATAAGCAAATCTTTGCCCTCGATATGGGAGCATTGATTGCTGGAGCCAAATATAAAGGTGAATTTGAGGAACGCTTAAAAGCAGTAATCAAGGAAGTAACTTCCAGCGAAGGCGATATTGTCCTTTTTATTGATGAAATTCACACGCTTGTTGGCGCAGGAGGCGGTCAAGGCGCCATGGATGCTGCCAACATTCTTAAACCAGCATTGGCCCGTGGCGAATTGAGAGCTATCGGTGCCACAACCTTGGACGAATATCAAAAGTATTTTGAAAAAGATAAAGCATTGGAACGTCGCTTCCAAAAAGTTATGGTTGATGAACCAGACACTGAAAGTGCCATTTCTATTTTAAGAGGGATTAAAGAAAAGTATGAAACACATCATAAAGTCCGCATTAAAGACGAAGCTATTATTGGCGCAGTAGAATTATCGGAACGCTACATTACCAATCGCTTCCTTCCAGACAAGGCAATTGACTTGATGGACGAAGCTGCATCTAAATTAAGAATGGAAATCAACTCAAAACCAGAAGAATTGGATGTTTTGGACAGAAAAATAATGCAGTTGGAGATTGAAATCGAAGCCATCAAACGTGAGAAAGATGAATCCAAGCTAAAAAATTTACGTAATGATTTGGCAAACCTGAAAGAAGAACGCAACGAAATCAACGCAAAATGGAAAAGCGAAAAAGATGTAGTTGACAATATTCAGAATACCAAATCTAATATTGAAGAATTCAAACTGGAAGCAGAACGTGCCGAGCGGGAAGGCGATTATGGTAAGGTGGCAGAAATACGCTATGGTAAAATCAAAGAAGCCCAAGAACAATTGGACAAACTCCAGAAAGAGTTGAAACAAAATCAATCAGGCAACTCTCTCATCAAGGAAGAAGTCACCTATGAGGACATTGCAGAAGTGGTCGCCAAATGGACAGGTATTCCAGTCACAAAAATGCTTCAAAGTGATAGAGAAAAACTCTTAAAACTAGAAGACCAATTACATAAACGTGTCATTGGTCAGGATGAAGCTATTCAAGCGGTGAGTGATGCTGTAAGAAGAAGTCGAGCGGGATTGCAAAACGCTCAAAAACCTATAGGGACTTTCTTGTTTCTCGGAACTACCGGCGTTGGTAAAACTGAGCTCGCTAAAGCTCTTGCTGAATATCTTTTTGATGATGAAAATGCCATGACGCGTATCGACATGAGCGAATATCAAGAACGTCATGCAGTGAGCCGTTTGGTTGGTGCGCCTCCTGGATATGTAGGCTATGACGAAGGCGGTCAATTAACGGAAGCCGTCAGAAGAAAACCATATTCCGTAGTGTTGCTAGACGAAATCGAAAAAGCACATCCCGATACCTTCAATATTTTATTGCAGGTTCTTGATGAAGGAAGATTGACCGATAATAAAGGCCGAGTTGCTGATTTCAAAAATACCATCATCATCATGACCTCAAATATGGGGAGTAATATCATACTAGAGCGATTTGAAGCTACCAAAGATGTGGAGACAGCCATTGAAGCGGCCAAGGTAGATGTTTTGGCTATATTGAAACAAAGCATTCGCCCTGAATTTTTGAACCGAATTGATGACATTATCATGTTTACACCTTTGACCAAAAAAGACATAATTGAAATTGTTGGTATTCAGTTAAAAGGATTGATTAAAATGTTGGCTAAACAAGGCATCACATTTGATGCTACTGATGAAGCCATTAAATATTTGGCAGAAAAAGGTTTCAACCCTGAATATGGTGCGCGACCTGTAAAACGCGTCATACAGAAAGAAGTACTCAATGAATTGAGCAAAGAACTATTATCAGGAAAGATAAAAACCGATAGCATCATTTTATTGGATGCATTTGACAATACATTGGTTTTCAGAAACCAAGAACAGTTGGTGAATGAGAATCAATAAAAATAAACCCTGGTTCTGCTAAACCAGGGCTATAATCCGAAAGGATTTTTCATAATAATTGGTTGGTTAGTGTGAAACAGCATGATTTTCGAAAGAAATGAGTGCTGTTTCTTTTTTAGGATAAGTTCAGTAGTGCTTCAGAATGCTTCAGTTGCTTTTGAAAACTTTCTTTGTCCAAAGGCTTGTTCCATGTCGGAACCATTTCTTTTAAAAGCCGCTCTCCTTTTTCTGACTGAATAATTTCAGGAAAAGCCTTTTTCAAAACTTCCAACATAATATAAACAGAGGTCGAAGCACCTGGCGAAGCACCAAGCAGACAGGTAATACTTCCATCTTTACTGCTGATGACTTCAGTACCAAACTGCAACTTTCCACCTTCATATTCATCTTTCTTGATAATTTGAACACGCTGCCCAGCCACTAACAATTCCCAATCATTGTCTTTGGCATCCTTTACAAACGTCCTCAATTCATCCATTCGGTCTTTATGGGACATGGTTACTTGTTCCATCAAATATTTGGTAAGTGGCAGATTGTGCCAGAAGGCTCCCAACATTGATTTTATGTTATCAAACTTAATGGATTTAAACAAATCAAGATCTGATCCTTCTTTCAGAAACTTTGGGCTAAACCCAGCAAAGGGTCCAAATAACAATTCGCGTTTGCCATCGATAAAACGTGTGTCTAAATGTGGTGTCGACATTGGAGGATCGTCGGGACCTGCTTTGCTGTACACTTTGGCATTATGACTATTGACGATTTTTTCGTTTTTGCAAATGAGCCATTCGCCACTCACAGGAAATCCTCCATAGCCATCTTTTTCATCGATTTCTACCTTTTGCAACAATAAAAGCGCACCTCCACCAGCTCCAATAAAGACATGTTGAGCATCAAGATATGTATGTTCTTTGGTCTGTCTGTTTTTAACTTCTACAAACCATTCTATGTTCTCATCTGGGTCAATATCCAAGACTTCGTTATTGCATTGCACTTTGGTATCAAATTTGGTTTCCAGAATAGTGTATAATTGTTTGGTCAATTCACCAAAATTCATTTCGCAACCTCTTTCTATGCGAGATGCAGCCATGATTTCATCCTCATGACGATTGTGCACCATCAAAGGAAACCATTCCTTCATCTGCGCAATCTCTCTAGTGAACTGAATAGTATCAAACATAAAATGGGATTTCATTGCCTCGTAACGCTTTTCAAGATAGTCGCTGTTTTCTGTACCTGTAACCCAACTATGATGCGGCACATTATTGATAAATGATTTGGGATTAGTTATAAATCCCTGTTCTACCAAATAAGACCAAAATTGTTTTGATATTTCAAACTGACTGCAGATTTCCACTGCTTTAGTAATATCAACACCATGGTCTGATTCTGGGCAATAATTTAGCTCGCACAGAGCCGAATGTCCAGTTCCTGCATTGTTCCAAGCGGCAGAGCTTTCTAATGCGACATCCTCCAACCGTTCTAAAATCAGAACTTTCAAATTGGGTTCAAGCAATTTTGCCAAGAGCGCCAAAGTTGCACTCATAATGCCACCACCAACACATATTAAATCATAGTCTTTATGAACCGCTTTATTTTTTGAACTCATTTCATATAGTTTTAAACAAAGTTAACGAACTATTTCTGTTAGACGTTTAATAAAAAATTCATTTGCTCCAAAAAAAGTCAAATGTTAAACATTGCATAAAATCGGCCACAATTAGCATATTGGTCAAACTTTTTATCGTTAACGAGCGTATTTACTGTATAGACAAATTAGTTTTGTTAAAATTGGTTTTGGATTAAAAAGCTCAATCAAAGGAATTTATAAAATACAACAAAAAAAAGAGTTTACCGTTCATCTAAAATGTTCGGTAATTTTTTATAAAGAAAACCGTTTATCGTAGTTTTACTACATCTTAACCTAAATAAATGAAAATTAAATCATATATAGACCATACGCTTTTAAAGGCCAATACAACTGAGCGACAAATTATTGACCTCTGCAATGAGGCAAAAAATTATCAATTCTACTCGGTGTGCGTCAACAGTGGGTATGTGGCTCTTTGCAAACAGTTACTATCCAAATCTACAGTAAAAATTTGTTCGGTTGTAGGCTTTCCGCTTGGAGGCATGTCTACGGACGCCAAAGTATTTGAAGCACAAAAAGCCGTTTCCGATGGTGCCAATGAAATAGATATGGTACTTAATATCGGCTTGATGAAAAGCAAAAATTATGTTGCTGTGTTCAAGGACATCTCTGATGTGAAAAGTGCCATTGGTAAAATTCCATTGAAAGTCATCCTCGAAATCAGCGAACTTTCTAAAAACGAAATCATAAAAGCTTGTGAAATTTGCCTGGATGCCAATGTGGATTTTATCAAAACTTCTACGGGTTTTTCTAAAAGTGGCGCAACATTGACAGCGGTCAAAATCATAAAAAAAACCGTCCGGAACAATGCCAAAATTAAAGCGTCGGGAGGGATCAAAGATTATGAAACTGCCGTAAAATATATCGATGCGGGAGCAGACCGAATTGGTACGTCATCTGGTGTTGCCATCCTTTCTGGAGAATTATCAACTTCCGATTATTAATTTTTTTATCTTTATGATGATTAAATTCATCAAATGAGTGTACATATTGAAGCCAAAAAAGGCGAGATAGCAGAAACCATTCTGCTTCCAGGCGACCCGTTAAGAGCAAAATGGATTGCTGAAACCTTTTTTGAAAACCCTATGTGTTTCAACAAAGTCAGGAACATGTTTGGATTTACCGGAACCTACAAAGGCAAGCGTATATCCACCATGGGAACCGGAATGGGTGTTCCAAGTATCTCCATTTATGCACACGAACTCATCAATGAATATGACGTCAAGAATCTTATAAGGGTTGGCAGTGCTGGATCGTATCAAAAACATGTTAAGATCAGGGATATTGTATTGGCAATGGCTGCTTCTTCCAACTCTGGTGTCAATGAGTTGCGCTTTGGTGGAGCGGATTATGCACCAACTGCCGACTTTGGATTGTTCCAAAAAGCCGTGGAGGCTGCAAACCTCAAAAAAATTCCTCTTAAGGCCGGAAACGTTTTTACTTCCGATGAGTTTTATGCTGACGATTTCGAATCTTACAAGAAATGGAGCAAGTTCGGTGTGCTTTGCGTAGAGATGGAAACTGCAGGGCTGTACACTGTTGCAGCACAATACAATGTGAGCGCTTTGAGTATTCTTACCATTTCTGATTCTTTAGTGACGGGGGAACGCACCTCAGCTATGGAACGAGAAACCACTTTTAAAGAAATGATTGAAATTGCATTAGAGCTCGCTTAATTTTATTTTAACTATCAATGAAAACACTTTACTTAATATGCATTCTTGGAACCATGTCTTTTAATTCTTTTTCACAAGAAAAGAAGTCGTCGATGTCATCAAAGGTCACCACGTACTATTTCATCCGTCATGCTGAGAAAGACCGTAGCAATCCTCAAGAACGGAATCCGCATCTCAATGAAAACGGTTTGAAACGTGCCGAGAACTGGAAGGTCATTTTGGACAATATTAAATTCGATGCCATCTACGCTACCGATTACTACCGTACAATTGAAACTGCAAAACCAACTGCTGAAAGCAATAACCTAAAGGTCATCATCTATGACCCAAATGACATCAATAATCCTGAAGCGTTTTTAAAGGCTACCGAAGGTAAAACAGTCTTGGTCGTTGGTCATAGTAACACGACACCAGCTTTTGTAAACGCTGTCTTAGGCCATAAAAAATATGAAAACATGGAGGATGACAATAATGGCAATCTCTATATCGTCACCATCATCGATGGTACGGCATCGGACCAAGTGTTGCACATCAATTAGAGGATTGCTGGAAAACATTCGTGAATTCGTGGCTGTCTTAATCCTAAATTTTCTTTAGCTTTGCCCTCCATGCAAAAAAACATCAACATACTCAACAAAAAAGCGCGGTTTGCCTACGAAATATTGGACAAATACACGGCAGGTATTGTCTTGACTGGAACGGAAATCAAATCCATCCGCAGCAGCAAGGCATCCATTGCCGAAAGTTTTTGTGAGTTTAATGATAAGGGTGAATTGTTTGCCATCAATATGACCATCGAAGAATATGCCTTTGGGAATTACTATAATCATAGACCCAAGGCTGAGCGCAAATTGCTGCTCAACAAACGCGAATTGAAATCGCTTCAAAAAGATGTGAACATCAAAGGCTACGCCATCATTCCCTTGCGATTGTTCATCAATGAAAAGGGCTATGCCAAGTTGGAAATTGCTCTTGCCAAAGGAAAGAAACTCTACGATAAACGCGACACCATCAAAGATCGCGACAACAAGCGAAATCTCGACCGCATCAAAAAAATTTACAACTAAATTTAAGACTTTACTAACAAGTACTTTCTGCATTTATCAGTATGTTTGATTTGCTATAGGCAACCTTTCTGCCGAAATGTGCGTCTATACTAACAGAACCATCACACTATGACGAAAGTTTTACTCACTGCGCTTCTATGTTGTATATCTATTGTTGCCTCTTCCCAAGTGAAAGGCACCATCACAGACATCAACAAAAACCCTCTTCCTTCGGTGAATATCTATATCGAAAATACCTTCACCGGAACGACCACTAACGATGCTGGCAACTATGAGCTGAACATTACATCCACTGGCGACTATCGTATTGTATTTCAATACTTGGGATATAAAACCTTGAAGAAATCCATCACCATTGACAAGTTGCCCTATACATTAGATGTGCAACTTGTGGAGGAAGAGATTTCGCTTAATGAAGTGGTCATCAATTCCGATGAAAATCCAGCGGATAAAATCATTCGACAGGCGATTGACCATCGCAAGGAAAACCTTGAAAAAATCAATGCGTACAAGGCCGATTTCTACTCACGAGGCCTCATTCGCATCAAGAATGCTCCCGAAAAAATATTGGGGCAAGAACTTGGCGACCTTGGCGGTGGCCTCGACTCTACGCGAAGCGGAATCATCTATCTGTCGGAAACGATTTCCAAAATCGAGTTTTTGCGTCCGGATAAGTTGAAAGAAAAAATCACGGCGAGCAAAGTGGCTGGCGACGACAACGGTTTTAGCTTCAATACCGCAGTGGATGTGGACTATAATTTCTACGAAAATACGATAGAACTCGGCAGCCAAATGATTTCGCCCATTGCCAACAACGCGTTTGGCTACTATCGTTACAAGTTGGAGGGCGTTTTTTATGATGACAAGAGCCACCTCATCAACAAAATCAAGGTGATGCCACGTCGGGAGAACGATCCTGTGTACACTGGCTTTATCTATATCGTGGAAGACCAATGGACCATCTATGCACTGGAGCTCGAAATGACAGGCATCCAGGCGCGTATTCCTGCGGCGGACACCATCCAGATTCAGCAGGACTTTAATTTTTCGGAGAAGGACCAAATTTGGGCAAAAATCTCACAGACCATCGATTTTAAATACGGTCTTTTCGGTATCAAGGGCGATGGACGTTTTACCTACGTCTATAGCAATTATGTGTTCAACCCAGACATCACGAAGAAGGATTTTGGACGCGAAATCCTCTCCTTTGCCGACGAAGCCAACAAAAAAGATTCGCTCTTCTGGAAGACCATTCGGCCGGTGCCTTTGACCGTGGAGGAAACCACTGATTATATCCGCAAGGACAGCATCCAGATCATCCGTGAATCGAAAACCTATAAAGATTCCATGGACCGTGTGAGCAACAAGTTTAAGCTGGGTGATTTGATTGGCGGTTATAATTACAGCAATAGTTATAAAGAATGGAATGCGGGCATCACCTCTCCTATTACCACATTGACCTTCAACACCGTACAGGGCTGGAATGCCAATGTGGGCGCATATTACCGTAAAAATTATGACGACTATAAACGCTATCTGTCCATCAATGGAACCATCAACTACGGATTTAGTGATGAGCGCTTGAGAGGAACTCTTGGGGCGACCTATAAATTCAACAATATCAAACGGCCATTCTTGACGGTTTCTGGCGGTGTCACCACGCAACAGTTCAATGCCAGCGAGCCGATTTCCAGACTCATCAATACCTCGTTCAGTTTGTTTGGTGAGAAAAATTATATGAAACTCTACGACCGCAGTTTTGCGGAGGTGGCGTATTCTGTGGAGCCGTTCAATGGGCTTCGGGTGAGTGCCGTGGCGAGCTACAATCGTCGGAAGGCGCTTTTCAACACGACGGACCAAGTGTGGTACCCGCAGGACGACCGCGTCTATACGAGCAACAACCCTCTGGATGCGACCGCCTATGGGATTGCGCCGTTTGAGAACCACAACATTGTGAAGCTCGATGTCAACGCCAGCATTCGGTTTGGTCAGGAGTATTTCAGTTATCCTGATGGAAAGTTCAACATCCCCAACGGAAAGTACCCTACCGTTTTTGTGGGGTATGAAAAGGGGTTTGCGGCGAGTAATTCTGATTACAACTTTGACCAACTCAAATTTCGGATGACGCAAGATGTTACCTTGCGCGACAAGGGCAAGTTTGAATACAACCTAAAGGCCGGTAAATTCTTTGGTGCCGATGACATTGCGTTTATGGACTATTACCACTTTAATGGCAACCAGACGCATATAGGCGCAGGGTCTTACCTGAATGTGTTCAACAATTTGCCGTATTATGCCTTGAGCACCAACGATAGCTATCTAGAGCTGCATGCAGAGCACGATTTTAATGGGTTTATCTTGGGCAAACTACCACTAATCAACAAACTTAACTTTAACCTCATACTTGGTGCGCATGCACTTGCCACGCCACAAACGAAGCCGTACCAAGAATACACCATTGGGATTGACAACATCGGTTGGGGCAAGTTCCGCTTTTTGCGGGTGGACTATGTGCGCAGCTATCTAAGCGGCTATGTGGATGATGCGTTTGTGTTTGGGATTAAATTCTTCTAAGATTAACGATTTAGGATTACTGATTAGTGATTTTAGATTTTGGTTGCTGGAATGTAGCCGAGAATTCAGTACAATTTTTTTTAAAAGTTTGAAGCTTGAAAGCACAGAGGAAGACGTGGGATTTTTTAGTGTTGATTTTTGGGTTTTTGTTATTGGCTTTGATTTTTTATTACCCGCTTGATGTGTGAGTGGTGTAGTGGCTTCTCGATACGCTTCGCTACCGGAAGTGACGCATTTCGATGTCTCGGCAAGCTCGACACAGGCTAACTCAATGTGAAGTGTGGTATGCACTTCCACTATGTTATAACGAGATTTAACAAGGTTGTGTCGAGTTTCAAAAAGTGTAACATGAGCTTCAACAAAAATGTTTCGTGGTTCCACAAGTGCAACATGGACTTCAACAAGTGTAATATGGGGTTCAACAACATTGTTATAGCTTTTAACTATTGTAACATGAGCCTACACTAAAATGTTTCGTAGTTTAACAAGTGTAACATGAGCTTCAACAACTGTAACATAGGGTTCAACAACTTTGTTATAGTTTTTAACTATCGTAACATGGGCTTACACTAAAATGTTTCGTAGTTCCACAAGTGTAACATGGGCTTCAACAAGTGTAACATGGGGTTCAACAAGTGTAACATGGGCTTAAACTAAAATGTTTCGTGGTTCAACAAGGTTGTTGTGGGGTTTAACGAGATGGAAGGCACGGATTTCAAATCCGCGCCATCGGGGATAGTAAATTGCTATGACACGAGCACTAAGTGCGAACTGGCCGAGGCAATTCAGCCGCAATAAGCTATACACGTTGAGACACACTGTATTTTTATCCTCCGCTTTTCAGTCGGATTTTAAAATCCTCGTATTAATTCACAAATAGAGTTTTCCAACGTCATAATTTTCAGTTCGCTTATTTCATTCAAATTATTTTCTGCCTGTTCTGTATTATATAATTCAGAATAGTTAGAATTTAAAACAAAATGTAGTTTGCTGTTTTCTAATTTACGTTTAGCCTTTAATTGTTTTATTAATACTATCAATAACTTTTCTTTTTCACTTTTTGAATATTTTTTTGCGTCTATATCCAGAAAGTAGAAATCTGTATTTAACTTGTAACAGTCTTTTAAACTTTTAATTAAATTTGAATTTATTTCAGAATTTTCATTTATGACAACATAAAAATCAGAAATAATTGGTTTTGCATAAGTAATTAATTCGTAGGTCAATATAGAGTCTTGAAATTTAATTGTTTCGGATATTCTTCGTTGAGAATACGTGTTAAAACTGGATAAAATTGCTGCAATTACAATTAGTACTTTCATTTGTTGTTTTGAATTTCGGTTTTCAAGTTGTTGCTCTTTGCTTGTGCACAACGTTTTGGTATATGAGCTGTGGCGTGTTTCGGCACAGACCTCTCCAAATATAAAACTATCTTTGGAAAATCCGTAGGATTTTCCAAGTGCGGACTGACCAAGCCATAGCTTATATACAGTGACAGCTACAGTTTTATTTTTGGACAATAACTTTTTTAACAGTACTGTTTTTTTCAGTTGTAAATTTTAAGAAATATATGCCCGACTCCAATCCATAATTATTTATGGGTATATTATTTAACCCACTTATATTTTTGCGCATTATCGTTTTTCCGGTAAAATCACAAATCAACATTTCCTCAATTTCAATGCTATTGTCAATAAGAATCACAAAATTATCAATCACTGGATTGGGAATAATTTTAATGTTGTCCTCAAGATTTAAATCGTCTATTGATAATTCGGGTTCATCACACAATAATTCCGTAAAATCAACAGCTTGTAAATAGTCATGCAAGAATGGAGTTAAAATATCAGAACTTGAAACAATAGTCAATGCTTGCTGCAGATTTTCTGATGAAGATGCTGGAAAAGTTTTATAAACTTCGGTAATTGTCGAGTTCAAAAATGCCACATCGTCGCTTGAAATATCACTATTAAGTTCTATGTACTGAATATAGTCATCCTTGTTAAAATCAAGAGCAGGAATGTCATCCATAACTAATTTAGAATAATAGTTATAAAACCCACTTGAAAAGACACAATCACAAAAAGCTATTGTAAAATCTATTGATTCAGTATAAGTGCTTAACAAAGTATCCAAGGAGTCATTAACCGAAGTAACATACAACATCCTTTGCTGGCCTTCGATTTCAGAATTTGGATAAGCTCTAAATAAATCAATAACATTTTCATTTAGAAACTGGACATCGGAAGCTGAAATAGCACTGTTGGTTTCTAAATAGCTTATAAAATCCGTCTTGCTAAAATCAATTGGTGGTGTGGTATCCATTATAAGGTGAACTTTGTAATGGTAATTGCCATCAGAAAATTGACAGGCAGAATTCTGTGAAAATCCATGTAATGAAACTAAAAATAAAATGAATATATAGAATTTTTTCATAATTGTAGCTAATGATTTGTGTACGGTTTCGTTGCGGAAAAATCCGCAGGATTCTTTCCGCCGTAAACCGAATATAGCAAATTTGCAAGGACTTTCCGAAAGGACACGAGCAAAAAGTGCGAACTGGCCACAGGCAAAGTCAGAAGGAATGAACTATAGCCGGTGTTGGCAAATCGGTTTTTTTATGTTTTGATGTTTGAAAACCAAAATTTGCTATTTTCACTTCCACAAATACCTACAACCATGAGCGACAATTTAGAACCTATAGATGACGACCTAGAGAAGAATTTGCCTAATCAAAATGAGGATGATGACAATGATGATGACGATTTTGATGATGATGACTATGATGATTATGAAGAATGGGAAACTGATGAAAACGATTTCAAATTAGGCGAGTTCGGTGTCATGATGGGCATGAACCTTGGCTCCAATGTCAAGGAATATCTGGCCGAGTATTATGGCGAAGACGTTATGGCCAACCTAGAGCCTGAGACCTATCTAGAGATTGAGAAAATCATTAAAGATTACTTCTATTATGAATGTATGGACATTCCCGATATATTGTACAACAATAGAAGCATCACACATGAAGAGCTTGAGGCTTACGAGGAAGCCTATGTGTACACCCCAAAATCCTTCGACTGGCCCAAACGTACTGGCGAGTGGTTTGAAAGGGATTTTTCCGAATACAACGATGATGATGAAAATGAAGATCTCGAAACATACCTAAAAGAAAGTGACCCAATCGACCTTACCGAAGACGAAAAAAAAATCAGAAAAGTCATAGAAGCTGCCGATAATTTGATAGATGGCCATGCCGCCTTTGCCGATTTTACCAAAAGAGGTTACCAAAAACTCTCGGTAGAATTCCTTCAGTATTTAGACAAGCGACTTGCCCTTGACCTAGAGGTTACTACCGAAGAAGGGTTTAAAAAAATTGAAGAAACAGTGTATTTTCTCATCACCGAGATGCTGAACGAACTCTACGGAGCAGTCAATTATGACCTGAAGAACAAATCATAGCCAGGTTGCTTTTTAACGCATCTGTCCTACAAAAAAAGCCTCTCTGTAAGGAGAGGCTTTTTTGACTAGCTGTCATAAAAAAAAATCTAATTGCGCTACGATTCGTTTCTCTGCATCAATTTATGGGAATAGGGAGGTTATCAAAATGCCCCGTTGTGGTAACGGTGACACCCTCACGTTGCAGCTCAATATCAAAACTGCCACTGAGAAGCAACGTGTTTTCTACAGAACCCGAATCAAAACTGTCTATGGTGATACTGCCATCTACAGAAGTAAACAATTCTGCCGTGTCTGTAAATTGAATGGAGGCATAGGTAACCTGCCCATTATGGCTATCGCCAATGGTATACGTGGCACCGCTCACTTCCGATTCTGAACGTGCCAGATTGAGAAGGAAACTGACCGTTTCGGTGGTGCTGGAATTGTACTCACTAAAATTGAGTGTGATGCGATTGGCATCATAAAAGCCGCTAAAGTTGGTGGCATTAAAGTTTTGGTTGGTGCCGTTACGGTTGATGGTGGCAGTGGCCTGTGCTTCTCCACCACTACCTCCGCCATCATCGTCGCTTTTGGAACAGTTGAACAATAGGATCGGCATACTTAAGAGCATAAGTTTTAAAAGTGTTTTCATGATATATTGTTTTTTTCCTGCATCGGAAATATATAAACTTGTCATCACTCCCTATTTTTTATGGCTTAATTGGTTATAATTTTCATGACATGCCACTTCTCAATGATGACATTTTAGAAGCTGTACGATATAAGACAAAAAACGAGGAATGACTACGAGCGTTCCAAAACAATAATCGCTAAAAACATTTTACACACATGAAAAAATTTGTTCTCCTTGGCCTTATGGGGCTATTAGTTTTAACGTCTTGCAGCAAATCCAATAGTGATGATGATGGCGGCACGCCACAAGACATCTCTGAATTGATCATTGGTAAGTGGATACCCACATCAATCCCTTGTAATGCGGGTTATACCTTCAATGAAAATCTCACTTGGAGTTGGGGCAACTTTGAGGGCTGCGACGATGAGTGTTTCTATCTGCCCTATGGAAGTACCTATACCATCATGGACGATGTACTTATAGCAGTGGATGCCATGTCGGAAGGTGATGGTCCCAAAGGACGTGTGGAAATATCGGAAGATAACGTGTTCACGCTGTATGATCTGGAAACGGATGAGGTCATCCTGGTGATGCAAAAGAGCAATGGCTGTTAATGGCGTTTTTAAAGCCAATAGTTGAACCTAAGACAAAAGCCCTCCACGATGGAAGGGCTTTTTATTTTTATATACTTTAAAATGACTATTGAATCACCAGTTTTTTAACTGCGCGTGAAGCAGCACCATTCAATTCTAAAATATAAATCCCAGAATTCAAATTGAAACTCAATGCATTGGTACCAGTTTGAAGCGTTTTTTGTGCCACCAATGTTCCATCAATGCCATAGACGTTCATTTGGTCAAAAGAGGTGTTGTTGGACAGAAACAGGTGCCCATCTGAAGGATTGGGATACAGTGAAATCTCTTCTATAGGAAATTCGTCCACACCTAGAAAGCTACAATCTACCGGGTCAAAGGTTACCAAGCCCAAAGAAGGAATGTCCGTTTGATGCACAATGACCTCTTCGGCATCGGCAAGGGTAATGGGAGCATTGGCTTCATCCCAACAATTGTTCAATGCCATAATGTTGTTAGACGTATTGTTGTAGAGTGCGTAAGTAACACCTTCATTACCATTTTCAGAAAAGATATTCTGCCCTTCATTTGCGGCACCATCGCCCAGGTTAATGGAGGCACCCGAAAGTAGCGTGATGCCCCATAAATTGCGTCGGAACTCGTTGCCACTTGCGATAACATTCATCGAGTTTGACCCATTGCTTAAGGAGATTCCGCTTCCGCCCAGGTTAGGATTGTTCTGGGTATCATTGTCTTCAATGACATTGTTGCGCACATAGGCAAACGAATTGGGGCCAACGATGGTCATTCCATAACGGTTGTCGGTAATGATGTTGTCATCAATGACTGCATTGATGCTTCCCCCTACCAGATTGGCAACGGCAATTCCTCCCACCATGGTAAGATTACGGTCCCCCTTGACGGTGTTACCAACGATTCGCAAAGGTGGGTCTGCCATAGTCGCTCCCATATTAATCTGTGGTCTGTTGGAATTCGCTTGGTTATTGCCTTCCATATAATTGTTGAAAATGTAAGCAGACACTTGATTATTGGCTCCAGAACTGACAGCTGGTGTATCATTAAATGTAAACGTATTGTTTGTGATTTGCGCCGCTCCACGAGATAAAGAGATGACACTGCCGGTTGACACCCCTGATACATTATTGGTAAGTGTAGAGTTATTAATGGTAAAGGTTTCAGTCAATACCCGCAGCCCACCACCATATTGGATGGTAGCGTTTTGAATATTGATTACCGAGAACTCTTCAAATCGAAAACCTTCATAAGGTGTAGCGGTATTGACGGCAGTAAACGTTACAGCATCTGCATCGACAGTAAATGTGCCAAACACCGTAATCAAAAGGTCTGCTCCTATTTCTAAAGTGACATCAGAATTAATAAGCAAGGTATCAGTCGTGGAAATGGTCAGATTGCCCACTAAGGTGTAGGTGCTTCCAGACACCGAAATGGTAGAAGGACTTGCCGTCACAAGGTCATCCAGAGTGTAAGTGGCTCCAGTATCTGGTGTGGTATAATCCTGTGCGGAAAGTATCCCATTGAAGCCGATGAAAATGAATAAAACGAGTAGTAATTGTTTCATGAAGTTGTAGTTTTTAAATTCACTACAAATTTAAAGAATGAAACTTGGAATGACTATTGAAAAAAGGTTTTTTGTAGAAATCCTATAAGCGATAGACCAAAAGATTTTTTCGAATCTATACCCATAAAAAACAGGCCCCAACGAGCCTGCCTTAAAAATACCTGTTATTCAGCTTCCTATTCCCCAATAGTCCACTGATTAATAGCGACACAAATATAGTAAAATTTCTGACATACTTTTCTTATATCCTGCTGTTATATTTTTTTGCCCTTCTCCTTTCTAGTCTGATTTTGAATGATTTAGTTAAAATTGGCAGCATCGGTGCCTATTCCTTGATGAGCTTAAAACTTCTCTCTGAAGTTCCAGAAATCACTTTCAGCACATACATTCCTGAGGGCAAATTAGCGGTATCAATGGTCCCATCCATCGTTTTTTGAACTGACAGTTGTTTTCCTAAGGCATCAAAAAGCTCCACTTTATAATCTTGGAGATTAGAAGTTATGGTAATCGTATCCTTAAAAGGATTTGGAAACACATTGATGGATGCGGTATCAAACTCATCAACCGAGAGCACACAGTTAGGGTTGGTATCGGAAATGGTTGCAAATGTTCCAGCATTCACATACCAATCTTGCCAGGTACCTCCACTTCCGGTTTGCCAATCAGCAATGTTGAAATAATAGGTGCCGTTGTCCGTGCCAGGTACTTTGTATACCTTTAGGGCTTCTGCATCTCTGTTCCATGTGAGCGGTTGTCCGGCTTCACAGGTTTCAGGCGTATTTATTCCATTACAGTTCCCTTGTATGAAATATGCAAACTCATCATATTGTGGATATTCGCCATACACATGCGCTTCTCCATTGGGCTCCACACACACAGCTACATATTCATTGCAGGCAATTCCAAAAGGTCGCAACCCATAATCCTTTAAAAAACGCGCCATAAACACGGTATGTCTGCCTCGCCGATCCGGATTGTCATAATGCGTATCGGTGACAACGCGTTCCAAGTAAGGAATTTGTAAAAAATCATTGTAGCCCAATGTCATCCGACTGTGATACGGATTGCTCAAGGCCTGTGCATCGGTAATGGTTCCATTTTGTGCGGTAAAATAGTAGTTGCCAAGAATCGCCATGCCTGCACTCGTACCGCCAATCACCCCATGTTTTACATTGATGAAATTATTAAGGGCATCCTCCAAGGCATTGTCTTTGAACAACGACACATAATCGTATTGGTCACCACCAGCAAACCAAATGGCCTCTGCATTGGCAACACTTTGAAGTACATACGGGTCAATGGCTCCAGCGGCATTATGGATGACGAATGACCTGACGGAATTGACCGTAACACCCAATTGAGAATAAAAATAATTGTTATAGCCATTGCTGCCGGAAGCTCTCAACACAACAATATCGCCACCATCAGCCTTATTCAAAAACCAAACCATGGCTTCGTCTTTTTCACTTGCACCACCCATCAAACAAACACCTGGTTGATGATTGGTGGTCACATCGGTTGCACTTCCCGTGAGATATTCGGTATAATTTTGTGAAAAAGCAAATTGAATCGTTAAACTGAATAGTAGTAATAAAGTAATTTTTTTCATATTTGATTGTTATTTTTTAAAACAAATTGAGCCACTCGTTACACACTGCCTACTAATTTTTATCCTCCAATAAAGGTACAAATCTAAAGGTTCCAAATTCGTGCTTCTCAAAATCCTTTGGCCCTTTTCTCATAAAGAGCGTCATTATTTGAACATCCTCACCAACAGGGATGACCAATCGGCCGCCTATTGCCAACTGGCTCATCAAGGGTTTTGGCACAAAAGGCGCTCCAGCCGTTACAATGATGCCATCAAAAGGGGCCTCTTCCTTCAGCCCTTTATAACCGTCGCCAAAAATGAGTTTTTTTGGTCGATAGCCTAATTTAGGGAGAAATTTATTGGTGAGTTTAAAGAGTTCCAATTGGCGTTCGATGCTATAGACTTTGGCGCCCAGTTCGCAAAGCACTGCAGTTTGGTAGCCACTACCCGTACCAATCTCCAAGACTTTATCACCTTCTTTGAGTTGCAATAATTCCGTTTGGAAGGCCACGGTGTAAGGTTGGGAGATGGTTTGGTCTGCAGCAATGGGAAACGCTTTGTCCACATACGCATGGTCTAAAAATCCTGAATCCATAAATAAATGCCTCGGGATTTTCCCTATGGCTTCCAGCACCTTTGGATCCTTGATGCCTTTATTTTTTACGGTTTCAACAAGTTGCTGGCGTAATCCTTTGTGTTTAAATGTATCTTTCAAGCGATAATAGCTTTTCAGGCTAAATTAACCCAAACAAAATGAAGTCGCAAGGTTTTTCGTAAGTTGTTTAACCGTTTATCGTAAAATGTTGAGCTTGAAAACGGAGTACCTTTTCATTCTGGTTTTGTTCCCTTGTCATCCGACATCTGTCTTTTTTCTCTTTTCTTTTTTCTCTTTTCTGCCCCAAAAACTCTATTTTTGTTGAAAACGTCATACAATGATTAAAGCTGGTGTTCTCGGTGCCGGTCACCTCGGGAAAATTCATTTGAGATTGCTCAACCAATCAGAAAAGTTTGAATTGATTGGATTTTATGATGCGGATGAAGCAAGTGCCAAAAAAGTTCAGGAAGAATTTGGATATAACTATTTCAATTCCATTGAAGCACTCATTGATGCCGTGGATGTGGTGGATATTGTGACACCTACCCTCTCCCACTATGATTGTGCAAAAATGGCAATTACCAAAGGCAAACATATTTTCATCGAAAAACCAATCACAAATACTGTAGAAGAAGCAGAAACCATCCGAACCTTAGTGGCTGAACATAATGTCAAAGGTCAAGTAGGACATGTAGAGCGCTTCAATCCGGCATTTAAGGCGATAAAAGAACAAATCACCAATCCAATGTTTATTGAAACACATCGTTTGGCGGAATTCAATCCTAGAGGAACTGATGTACCAGTAGTTTTGGATTTGATGATTCACGACATCGATATCATTTTGAGCGTTGTGAACAGCAAAGTGAAACATATTTCGGCCAGTGGTGTGGCAGTTATCAGCGACACTCCAGACATTGCCAATGCGCGTATTGAGTTTGTAAACGGTTGTGTTGCCAATTTGACTGCCAGCCGAATTTCATTGAAGAACATGCGCAAAACGCGTTTCTTTCAGAAAGATGCCTATATCTCTGTAGATTTTCTGGAAAAGAAATGTGAAGTCGTAAAAATGAAAGATGCACCTGCAAACCCTGGAGATTTTGACATGATTCTTCAAAATGCGGAGGGCATCAAAAAGCAGATTTATTTTGACAATCCTGAAATTCCAAATAACAACGCCATTTTGGAAGAATTGGAAACCTTTGCGGATGCCATCAATAACAACACAAAACCCATTGTCACGCTTCATGATGGTACAGAAGCGCTTCGTGTGGCTAATATGATTATTGACCAATTTTAAAAGCCCATCCTTAATCCTTCCCAAAGGGAAGGAAACTAGATGGCAAAACATAAAATCTAATGTATAATTTTAAAAAACACCCTTAAAGTTCCCTTTCCTTTGGAAAGGGTTAGGGATAGGCCTATGAAAAACATCGCAGTTATTGGAGCAGGAACTATGGGAAATGGTATTGCACATACGTTTGCACAAAGCGGATTTAAAGTACAATTGATAGACATCAGTGAAGCGTCCTTAAAAAAGGGATTGGATACCATCACCAAGAATTTGGATCGAATGCTCGCCAAAGAAGCCATTACGGAAGCACAAAAACAAGAAACATTGAATAACATCACAACGTTTACCGATGTGACTGAAGGTGTGGAATATGCAAGCTTGGTAGTAGAAGCAGCAACAGAAAACATCGATTTAAAACTGAAAATATTCAAACAATTGGATGAAGCCTGCCCAGATGACACCATTTTGGCTACCAATACATCATCCATTTCCATCACGCAGATTGCAGCAGTTACAAAACGACCAAAAATGGTCATCGGGATGCACTTTATGAATCCTGTGCCAATCATGAAATTGGTTGAAATCATAAGAGGTTACAATACCAGTGATGAAGTGACAAAAACCATTATGGAACTGTCAAAAACCCTGGGGAAAGTTCCAGTGGAAGTGAACGACTATCCTGGATTTGTCGCCAATAGAATTTTAATGCCGATGCTTAACGAATCTATTGAAACGCTTTACAATGGTGTGGCAGGTGTTGAGGAAATCGACACGGTTATGAAACTCGGTATGGCACATCCAATGGGACCATTGCAATTGGCTGATTTTATTGGGCTAGACGTCTGTCTTTCCATCTTGAATGTGATGTATGATGGCTTCAAAAATCCTAAATATGCACCTTGTCCATTATTGGTGAATATGGTAAGAGCCGGTAAATTGGGTGTAAAGTCTGGCGAAGGCTTTTATGATTATTCTGAAAGCAGAAAAGCGGAGAAGGTGGCAAAACAATTTTTATAAATTGCTAAATGATACAAACGAAGCCATACGCATTATCTAAAAGTGAATATGCCAAAATAGTCCTTAAAACCCGGCTCAAAAAGTCTTGGTGGCTGTTATTGGTCATCTTTATATGCGGCTTTGCTTTTTTAAAGAATTTTGGAAAAGACAGCTTTAGCACTTTCTTTACAATATTTGGTTTTGCCTATCCATTTATTGTAATCATTTGGATATATATTGCTTCGATTCTTAAAAAAAACAATTATTTGTTTCAGGAAACTGAAATGGCATTTGACAATGAGTTTCTATATTTCAAGAAAAATGGAAATGAGTCAAAAATTCCGAGCACAAATATATTGAAAGTTGTTTCTACACATTTATATTGGCTATTATACCTTTCCAAAGAACAATTTATTTATGTAGAAAAAGATATATTTTTCACACCCGAGGATTACAATATTTTTTGTTCTTTGATAATTGACAACAAATAAATGGCCAAAATAATTCCTTTTAAAGCCGTACGCCCTACCCGTGACAAAGTCAGTCTTGTGGCGGCACGCTCCTATCAAAGCTATACCAAGGAACAATTGGAGGCGCGTTTGCGGGACAATCCGTTTTCGTTTTTGCACATAGTGAATCCTGGGTATAAGTATGACAAGGAAATATCTGGAGAGGCTCGCTATAATTTGGTGAGAAACCGCTATTTGGAATTTATAGAGGATGGCATATTTGAAAGAGATGAAACCGCTTGCTATTATGTTTACAAAATTGTGGACCGAGATAAGCAAGTCTTTAACGGAATCGTAGCTGCAACCAGTGCGGAAGATTATGAAAATGATGTCATCAAAAAACATGAAGACACCATCGAACATCGCGAAATCATCTTTAAAGATTATTTAAAAACAGTGGGCTTCAATGCCGAACCAGTGCTCCTTACCTATCCCAACAATGAGGTTATTGCAAAGATTATCGAACACGTCCAAAAAGAACGAGCCGAGTTTGAATTCACAACCACCTACAGAGACACCCATTATTTATGGAAAGTAGATGCACCAGTTTTAATTGAAAAAATCAGAAAAGAGTTTGAGCAAATGAAGACCGTTTATATTGCAGATGGCCATCATCGGTCGGCATCCTCTTATTTATTATATCGCGATTTGAAGGCCAATGACCCAAACCATACGGGTAAGGAACATTACAATTTTTTCATGAGCTATCTATTGCCGGAATCAGATTTGAAAATCCATGAGTTCAATCGTGTCATCAAAGATTTAAACGGGTTGACCAAAGAAGAATTCCTGATTCATTTGGATACGTTGTACCGTATCGAAAACAGGGGAAAAATGCCTTACAAACCCTCAAAAAAACATCATTTTAGTATGTATCTCGATGGGGAGTTTTATTCTTTATATCTTCGCAAGACAAGTTACAGTATCGAAAATTCTTTGGATGCCTTGGATGCTCAAATATTGTATAAAACCATACTACAACCTATTTTGGGAATTAAGGATTTGCGAAACGATAACCGCATCTCCTATATCAACGGCAAGAAAGACATCGTAAACATGAAAGATAGTGTGGATAGTGGTTTGTTTGCAGTTGGTTTTGGTATGGTACCTGTGAACATGGATGAGATGAAACAGATTGCTGACGACGGATTAAAAATGCCTCCAAAGAGCACTTTTATTGAACCAAAATTGCGCAGTGGTGTCACGATTTATGAATTTTAGAATGACTATTCAACAAAACCTCCAACATATAAAATCACAAATTCCGGAAGATGTTACTCTGGTAGCCGTCTCAAAAACCAAGCCCAATGCTGACATTATGGAAGCATACACAGCTGGACAGCGTGTTTTTGGTGAGAACAAAATACAGGAAATGCTTGAGAAGCATGAAGCCCTGCCTAAAGATATTGAATGGCATATGATTGGGCATGTGCAGACCAACAAAGTTAAATACATGGCATCTTTTGTAAACTTGATTCATGGGATTGATAAATTTAAAACGTTGAAAGAAGTCAACAAAGAAGCAAAAAAAAACGATAGGACTATCAATTGTCTGCTTCAGATAAAAATTGCCAAAGAGGATTCTAAATTTGGAATGACAGCAGATGAAGCAACAGAAATTTTGCAGTCCAAAGAATTTTCAGAATTAAAAAACGTTTGTATTACTGGACTTATGGGCATGGCGACATTCACCGATAATGAAGCACAAATCAAGAAAGAGTTTTCATTGTTAAAAAACACATTTGATACGTTGCACAAACTTGAAACCTTTAACTTTAAACCCAAAACCATTTCTATGGGAATGAGTGACGACTATAATATGGCCATCGAATGTGGAAGCAATATGATTAGGGTTGGCAGTCGTATTTTTGGGGAACGGAATTATTAATGGTCATTCGCAACACCATACATTATAAACCATAAACAGAAAACAAGATTTACGCAATATTAGACATAGAAACCACAGGTGGAAAGTACAATGAAGAAGGTATCACAGAAATTGCAATCTACAAATTTGATGGTCATAAAGTGGTGGACCAATTCATTAGTCTTGTCAATCCTGAACGCGAAATTCAACCATTTGTAGTCAATCTTACAGGCATCAACAGTGCTATGCTTCGTACGGCGCCCAAATTTTATGAGGTGGCCAAACGTATTGTGGAAATGACCGAAGACTGTATCATTGTGGCACATAATTCTGAATTTGATTATCGCATCCTCCGTACGGAATTTGACCGGTTGGGTTTTGATTATAAACGCAAAACCTTGTGTACTGTTGATTTGGCAAAACAATTAATTCCAGGTCAAGAATCCTATAGTTTAGGTAAGTTGACACGTGCTTTGGGCATACCGGTGAGTGATAGACATAGAGCGGCTGGTGATGCTATGGCAACGGTAAAACTGTTCAAAATGCTTTTGGCAAAGGATGTCAAGAAAATCATCATTAAAGATGCTGTAAAGGCAGAGCCAAAGTTCCAGATGGAACCCAACCTTAAAGCTATCATTGAGGAGCTTCCGCCCATTACAGGTGTTTATTATATCCATAATGTTCAAGGTGATGTCATCTATATTGGAAAAAGTAAAAATATCAAAAGTAGAATCAACCAGCATTTTACGAGTACAAGCAACAAATCAAAGAAAATTCAAATACAGGTAGCAGCGGTTACTTATGAATCTACAGGGAGTGAATTGGTAGCACTTTTAAAAGAAAGTGAAGAGATAAAACGAATCAATCCTATACTTAATAGGGCTTTACGACGGAATCTTTTTACACATGCGCTCTATGACTTTGTGGACAATTATGGTTATGTCAATCTTAAAATTGACAAAGCTGATGGCAGAAAAAAACCTATCACCACTTTTGCTAATAGACAAAGTGCCAGAAGTTTTATGTTCAATGCAGTACATGAGTTTCAATTATGCCAAAAGCTTTCAGGTCTGTATAACACTAAAACCAGTTGCTTTAAATATGACATTAAAGAATGCTTAGGTGCATGTATACAAGAGGAAAGCCCTGAAGACTATAACCAACGTGTGCTAAAATTGATTAAAAAAAACAGTTACGATTCAAAGGACATCGCCATCATAGATAGAGGTCGAGACATTGATGAACATAGTGTTCTACTGATAGAAAATGGTGTTTTTAAAGGGTTGGGATTCTTCAATTTAAATTATCAAATCACCAATATTGAAGTTTTGGAAACCCTCATCACTCCCATGGAAAACAATAGAGATACCCAACATATCATCCAAAATTACCTACGTCGGAACAAAAATCTTAAAATCGTACAACTAAACAAATGAAGCAATTTCTATTTACATTTTTCCTTATTTTTTTTGTAGAAGGCTTTTCCCAAAATCAATTCAATTCTGAAGACTTAACAGTAACTCGGGCCGATCTTCAAGTCAATACTTTTGAAAATGATTCAACAGCAAGCGCTTTGGTCATTTATGAGCATGGCAATAGTTACGTAGATAAAAACTCCTTCAAATTGGTAACGGAAGTAAAACAGAAACTAAAAATCTTTAAGAAAAAAGGTTTTGAGAAAGCCAAAATTGCCATATATCTTTACAACGATGGAAATAGAAAAGAAAACATCTCAAATATTTCCGCAACAACTTATAATCTTGAAAATAATTCTGTCATTAAGACACAACTTGATAAAAATCAAATTTTTGAAGAAAAACTTAATGATAATAACACCGTAGTAAAATTTACCTTTCCAAATCTGAAAGAGGGGTCCGTCATTACTTATAGCTATACTTTAGAAACGCCTTTTATGTTTAAATTTAAGGAATGGTACTTTCAAGATGATATTCCCAAACTTTACAGCCAGTACGAAACAAGTATTCCAGGCAATTATGAATATAATATTAAATTGGTAGGGCTTTTAAAATTAGAAGTGAATGATTCCGAACTTGTTAGAAACTGTTTAGAAGTTCAATATCAAGGAATGGCAAACTGTATCAAATCAAATTATGTCATGAAAGATATTCCCGCTTTTATTGAGGAGGATTATATGACTACAAAAAACAATTATTTATCTCGCATTGAATATGAATTAAAAACATTCAATGGTTTTGATGGTAGTGTTGAACATTACACAAAATCTTGGGAAACTGTTGATTCTGAATTAAAAGCAGATAAAGAAATAGGTAAACAATTCAATAAAACTAGCGTTGTGAAAGGGTTGTTGGACAACTCAATAGTGAATGAAAAAGACCCATTGACCAAAGCCAAAGCCATATACAGATATCTACAGGATAACTATACTTGGAATGATAAATATGGTATTTTTAAAGATGTTTCCATCAAAAATTTGATTGATGAAAAATCTGGTAAAGTTTCTGAAATCAATATTTTATTACACAATCTACTGGATCAAAATGGGATTGATGTAAAACCTGTTTTGCTTTCAACTCGCGATAATGGTTTTGCCACAAAAATATATCCTGTTCTTTCCGATTTTAATTACTTGATTGTTCAAGCTACCATTAATGGAACTTCATATCTTTTGGATGCCACAGACAAATACCTGACTTTTGGACAATTGCCTTTCCGATGCCTGAACCAATATGGAAGGTTACTCGATTTTGAAAAAGGTAGCTCTTGGATTGATATCGAAGCAGAAAATAAATCTTCTATCTTATACAGACTTGAATTAAATTTCGATTCTAATGCACAAATCAATGGATCAGTAAATAAAGAGTCATCCGGCTATCATGCTTTGCCCTTAAAAAAAGCGTATTTCGAAAACAAGGAGAACTATATAAAATCCCAAAAAGAAAAATACAACTCCATAGATTATTTAGATTATAACATACAAACAGAAGATAAAAACGATTTTGAGTTCAATGAGAATTTTATAATACAACTTGAGACCGAAACCATTGGAGACAAAATATACCTTAATCCATTTGTGTTTAAGTTTTTCAACGAAAACTTGTTTAAATTACAAGAGCGAACTTATCCCATCGATTTTGGCTATAAAGATGCATTTCTTTATACACTTAAACTTCAAATCGATGATAGTTATGAAATTTTAGAAAAGCCAAAAGACTTGGCACAGAGACTTCCCGACAACAGTGGAACTGTTATATTAAATACCCATTTAGAAAATAATACCTTGTTATTATACTTTAAAGTAATCTTCAATGAGCCAATATACAATCCAGAGTATTATTCTTCCATAAAGAAGTTTATGAGCACTATAGTAGATATCCAAAAAAACTCTCTCCTTGTTATTAAAAAGAAGTAAATAATCTTTTTAGTACTTTTAAAGTCCATGCCAATCGAAAGTCATCATAAAAACTGGAAAGCCAAACTTCATGAAATCATTTATGAAGCTGATACTCCTGAGGGCAAATTATTTGATGTCATTCTTCTCATTGCAATCATAGCCAGTATTGTATTGGTCATGCTGGAGAGTATTAAGGGTTTTGATGCAAAATACCATGACTTTCTAAATATTTCTGAATGGATCATTACCATCCTTTTTACATCTGAGTACGTCGCTAGAATTATTTCTGTAAAACGTCCTTGGAAATATATTTTCAGTTTCTATGGTATTGTTGATTTTTTATCTACCATTCCAAAATACCTCTCAATCATATTTGTCGGAACACATGCTTTGGTCGCATTGCGTGCTTTAAGATTGCTCCGAATTTTCCGGATTTTAAAGCTTGCACGCTATCTCGGAGCCTCCAATATGTTGGTCAGCGCACTAAAAGCCAGTCGAGCAAAAATATTGGTGTTTTTATTTGCCGTTTTGATACTTTGTATCATTTTTGGTACGCTTATGTATCTTATTGAAGGAGAAACAAGTGGATTTTCCAGCATTCCCGTTAGTGTCTATTGGTGTATCGTCACACTCACAACTGTTGGGTTTGGAGACATTGCTCCTGTAACTCCATTAGGCCAATTGATTGCTGCCATTATCATGATATTGGGTTATGGAATTATTGCAGTTCCTACAGGCATTGTGTCAGCTGAATATACTGCACAAGGAAAACAAGATACTAAAGTGCCTCACAGAAAAATTGCCACGGAAGTACATCTCAATTCGCAATCATGTCCAAGTTGTTCAGCAGAAAGACATGCGGACAATGCCAAGTATTGCTATAAATGTGGTCATTTTCTAAATGATCCAATGTAATGCATATACACTCACAAAAATTGAAGGGCAAATTTCTCATCAGTATTGTAGGCCCTACTGCCATTGGAAAAACAGCCTTGAGCATCAAGCTTGCCAATCATTATAACACTGAAATCATTTCAGCCGATTCAAGACAGTTTTTTAAAGAAATGTCCGTAGGCACTGCAGCTCCTACTCCAACCGAATTGTCTTCAGCAAAACACCATTTTATCCATCACAAATCTGTAAATGAAGATTATAATGTTGGTGAATTTGAAAGAGATGCCATACAATTGCTCGATTACTTGTTTAAAAAAAAAGACATTGTAATAATGGTTGGCGGCTCTGGCTTATATGTGGATGCCATTATAAAAGGCTTGGATGAGTTTCCGGAAATTGATTCCAGCATACGCGAATCTTTAAATCTTCAACTCCAATCCAAAGGGTTGGAACATCTACAACAGCAATTGAAAGAGATAGACCCAATTTCGTACAAAAAAATTGCCGTTGACAATCCACATCGCGTCATAAGGGCATTGGAAGTTTGTATTGGAACAGGCAAACCCTATTCAACATTTTTAAATAAAGAAAAACAGGAACGTAATTTTAAAATCATTTCAATTGGACTGACAGCCGAAAGAGAAGTGATTTACGACAGAATCAATCAAAGAGTGGATGATATGATGGCTAATGGATTATTGAATGAAGTGAAAAGCCTCATACCAAAACAGCACTTGAATGCCTTAAACACTGTAGGCTACAAAGAATTATTCAATTATTTAAACGGAGAGTGGACACTTGAATTTGCCATTTCAGAGATTAAAAAGAACTCACGACGATTTGCAAAACGACAACTAACTTGGTTCAGAAAAAATGATGACATTACTTGGTTTGATTATACATCTGATATAAAAAATATCGTCAAAGTAATTGAAAATCAAATCGAAACAAATTAATTTGAAGTGTTTTTTGATTACTAAATTTAAAAAAAATTAAAAAACCCTGTAATCCAATTAATTAATGCTACATTTGCAACTAATTAATTTTTTAATATTTATTATGAACAAAGGTACCGTAAAATTCTTCAATGATGCTAAAGGTTTTGGTTTTATCATTGAAGAAGGAAACAAAAAAGAACATTTTGTGCACATTTCTGGTCTAATCGATGAGATTCGTGAAGGAGATGAAGTAGAATTCGAATTGACAGAAGGTAAAAAAGGATTGAATGCAGTAAACGTAAAAGTTATCTAATACTTTCGCTTTAAACTTTTTAGAACACAAAAGCCTATCTTCATGATAGGCTTTTTTTATATCAGAATTCTTGAATGTACTTTTACGCTTTTTGATTGACAACCAATCTAAAACCTTCACCATGAATGTTCAAGATTTCTACATTTTCATCAAGTTTAAGATATTTACGCAATTTGGCAATGTACACATCCATACTTCTAGAGGTGAAATAGTTGTCATCTCTCCAAATTTTTGTCAAAGCCAATTCGCGGGGCATCAAATCATTTTCATGCAGTGCTAGAAGTCTCAATAATTCATTTTCTTTAGGCGACAATTTTACGGGATCTTTGCCTTTGTATTTTAAGAACCTTAATTTTGAATTCAATTCAAATCCTCCTATCTTAAATTCAAATTGTTTGCTGTCGGCTACCACATCAGTAGCCTTACGCTGCATGATGGCCTTAATTTTCATCAACAATACTTCACTATCAAATGGTTTGTTGAGATAATCGTCCGCACCTACCTTATAACCTTTCAGCACGTCTTCTTTCATGGCTTTTGCGGTCAGGAATATAATAGGCACGTCGGCATTTTTTTCCCTAATTTCCTTTGCAAGGGTAAATCCATCTTTATAAGGCATCATGACGTCCAAAATACATAGGTCATAATCATCCTTTTTAAACTTTTCAAAACCTTCCATGCCATTTTTTGCATGAACTACGTCGTAATCGTTCATTGCTAAATAGTCCTTTAGAACGGTTCCAAAATTTGGATCATCCTCAACTAACAGAATTTTTTTGTTTTGTTCTTCCATAATTATGATATTAATGGTAGTTTAATCGTAAAGGTACTACCTTTCCCTTTTTCACTTTCTACTGATATATGTCCTTGGTGGTCTTCAACCATACGTTTTACGTAGGCTAGTCCCAATCCATGTCCTTTTATGTTGTGTACGTTACCTGTATGTTCTCTGTAAAACTTTTCGAACACTTTCTTTTGTACTTGTTTAGACATTCCATTGCCTTGGTCAGAAATTTTCAATAAAATATTGGTTCCTATATTTTCTGTATAGACATCAATTTTAGGTGCCTCATCAGAATATTTTATGGCGTTGTCCAAAATGTTTACGATGACATTGGTAAAATGTGTATCGTTCGCCAAAACAGAGGACTTTTCGGCATCCAAATGTGTTTTTATATAGCCTTGCCGATCTTCCACAATCAATTCAACATGTGTGATGGCATCCTCAATTAAGTCGTGAAGCTTCACCCTATCCTTACTGATATTGAGTTCATTCTTTTCGAGTTTTGAAATCCTCAATACATTTTCAACTTGAGCGTGCATGCGTTTGTTTTCGTCCTTTATCATATTCAGATATCGCATGACCTTTTCTTGATCACCAAGAATCTTGGGATTTTTAATGGAGTCCAAAGCCAGATTAATCGTTGCAATGGGAGTTTTGAACTCGTGTGTCATATTATTGATAAAATCGGACTTGATTTGCGATATTTGACGTTGTTGTATCAGCTGATGAATGGCACTGCCAAAGGCGATAATAATGATTGAGGTAAAAACAATCGACAAAATGGTCATTCCCAAAATATTCCGGAACAAGTATTTGTTTCGATCAGGGAAATTTACATACAACCTAAAATTGCTTTCCTTATTGTTATCCAAAAAAAGTGGAACTCCGTAGGTGGATTCAGGAATCATTTCAAAATTATTTGACTGAACTTTAGTTGCCAAATCTTTATCGTAAATGGCAAACTCAAACTCTGTATCAATTCCGTCATCGTGCAACTGTTTTTGTAGCATGCCCTGAACTTCCTCTTCTGAAATGCGATTATAAATGGGATAGTTCTTAAACTGATCTCGATACGCCAATTCAAATTGCTTTTTTTCGATATCCTTTAATTTGCTGAATTCATAAATCTTCTTTTCAGAAGTAATGTTCAAATTGCCTTCCACTTGATTACGATCATAGGTGCTTGTTTCACGCTGGCTCGATATTCGACTGATATTTACACTGTCTAAACCAATGTCAAGGAACAACGATGGCACTTTGTAGCTTTCTTCCAGTATCCCATTTCTGTAAATTATGGTCTGGTTTAAGTCGTCATTTTCAGTTATGATTCTTAATTCTTTGAAGGAAGTGGAATCTGCAACTGCACCACTTGCAATCAATTGGTACATTTTATCTGCAAAACTCTTAAATTCCTTGTCATCAATGGCGTCAGAAACAAAACTTAAGGAACGTTTTACATTGAGTGTGAATTGCTTTTTTTCGTTCTGTAGGCTGTTGTTTATAAAATAAACCTGAACGAAAATTATCCCGATGAGCGACAGGCTCATCAACACAATCAACATAATGAAAAGCTTTTTGCCCATCGTTCAAATTTAACATTTTAACATTTACCGCTAATCGCCTTTAACCTTACCTTAACAAAAATGTTAAAGTTCAATCTTTATGTATGTTTTCAAGAATTTTTTTGTGGATTTTCAATACTTGTTTTTGGGTATTTTCAAGCCTTTCATTAACAATCACATAATCAGATTTTTTAATTTTTTGTTCATCTGACATTTGATTATTAATAATATCCATAATTTTTTTTTCGGAAGTATTATCTCTTTTTAATATACGTGAAATTTTGTCTTCAACTCTGGCAGTAACCGTAATAATAAAGTCATATTCAGACTGTTTGCCATGTTCAAAAATAATTGCAGCTTCTTTGATAACGTATGGAGAATCCTGCTTGCTTAACCAACGTTTGAAATCACGTTCCACTTTGGGATGAACAATCGCATTCATTTGATTCAGAAGTGCTACATCGGAGAAAATTCTAGAAGCAATAAAAGGTCTATTTAGCTTGCCATCTACATAGGCTTCACTTCCAAACACATTCATGAGTTGACGCTTGATGGTTTTTGAAGTATTCATCAAACGTTTGGCTTCAACATCAGCAATGTAAATTGGGATTCCCAATTGAGAAAAGAATCTTGCGACCGTTGTTTTTCCGCTTCCTATGCCACCTGTGAGTCCAACTACCATCATTGTACAATGATAAATTCTATTTTGTTTTGCTTTATTTTAGCACTTTTTACCAAACTTGGTTTTTCTATCAATTTTGGTGTAAAAAAAGTTTTGTCTTCGTTTTTGACCTCGTTATAATCACATACAACTTTAAAGTCGAGAGCCCTTATATTTTTGTAGTTTTGAAGACTTACATAATAGGATACCGACACTGTTTTGGGAAAATAATTGATTTTTAACTCCGAAGGTAAATTTATGATGTCCAAAGGAACTTCAAACGTGCCTTCTGTGAATTTTTCAACAGTTCCAAATATATGTATTGCAGCTTGGCTCACTTTGATGTTTTCCAATGGTTTATCAATTAACAAATCAACTTCCTTGTCAATATTCGCATTAACATTTTTTAAAGTTATTTTTTTGGTTTTGATTTTGGATATATTTTCAATAAAGTTTTTAGGCCCAATAACTTTAACGGAATCAGGTACCATCTTCAAACTATCACGAATATCATAACCATCTGTATAAGTGATGTCCGCATCCAATTTAATAGGAACTGTTTTGACAGACATAATCTCAAACGGAAATTTCAAAGAATCGGGTTGAATGGAAAGCACTTGAATTGCAGGGCCGAGTTGAGAATTGATTTTAGAGATTCCTTGCTTTGTATTCCAAATGTAATTATTCCCAGATTTGCGCACTTCTTTATTAAAATCGACTTTAAAAGTATGCCTAAAAAAATTGTGAGAAATCAGATTGAATCCGTAGGCTTTCACTCTCACATTGATAATGGAATCGTGGTTAGGGATAATGCTGTGTTGCTCAGGCACATGTTCACAACTGACATGAAAAGCAATGGTTTCTGTATAGGTTTTTGAAAGTTTCGTTATTACCAAAAACATGAATGACAATAACAGAAAGAACCCAAAAACATTCAGTTTTCTATTCTTGATGGATTTGAAAAGTTTTGATTTGAGATTACTTAACATGTCTAAAAAATAAATTTGGGAATAGCTGTTCTGGCTGTTTATTTGAAATCATCAGTTTTATTGTGGACTTTAAAAATCCATATCCATAACCAAAAAATTGAATTAAAATTGCTAACATAGATAGAATTGCGACAACAAGATTTTTTGTGGAAATGATTGCAACTATAAAAGCCATTAAAAAATACAGTGCATATAACAATAAAAGCCATTTAAAATGACCTATCAAAAGTGCAATGGCAATAACTAAACCAACGCTAAACAGAGTAGGAAGCCAATAAATGATTTTCTTTGTTTCTGGATGCCATTTGTTTAGTATTGGCCTAACCAACCCAAATTTGTACACCTGCAGATAAAATTTTGACCAAGAGATGCGACGTTTGTGATACACAAAAGCTTCGTTGAAAAGCGCAGTCTTAAACCCGAGATTTTTCAAACGTATGGCCAAATCTGGATCTTCCCCAGGATGGATAGTTCCAAATCCTTTTGAAGTTTCAAAAGCTAGTTTAGAAATTCCCATGTTAAAACTTCTAGGCTGAAAATCCTTTAGGTTATCATTCCCGCCTCGAATGCCTCCTGTAGTTATAAATGAAGTCATGGCAAAATTAATGGCTTTTTGTAAATGGGTAAAAGACTTATGAGCCGCATCTGGGCCACCAAAACAATCTACATAATTTTGACGTAAATTTCGGTTGACTATTTCCAAATAATTATCAGGTAATACGCAATCGGAATCGAGGATGATAAAGTAGTTTCCTTTAGCATGTTTCATCCCATAATTTCTAGAATTACCGGGACCGGAATTTTGTTTAAAATAATAATTCAAATTCAGTTTTGATTGAAATCTTTCAACAACTGATTTGCAGTCTTCGGTAGAACCATCTTCAACAATGACGACTTCAATATTTGAATTTCCTATTAATTTGGTGAAACTTTCCAAAAGCTCATCAACTTCATCAGGTCTGTTATAGACTGGTATTATGAATGAGAAATAGATTGTTTCCATAGACAACAAAGGTAATTAAAGGAAAATACAAAAGCCACCGAATTGGTGGCTTTTGAAAATTGATATCCAAAAATATTATTGTTTGATGACTCTAATCGTTTCGCTATTATTGTTAATTGTCACTTTAACAAAATATGCACCAGACTGCAATCCATTCATATCAATACCACTTTCCAAAGTATTAGGAGCAACTCTTAAAACTTCTTGACCTAACATGTTGTAGATTGCTACATTTTGAATGTTGCTTTGAGCTTTTAAAGTTAACTCATTTCTTACTGGATTAGGGAAATAGGTAAAAGCATTTGCGTTTTCAAATTCACCAACTGATAGAGTTGAACTATAGGCAGAAATTGAGAAAGGCTCAGTTTCGTCACCTGCATATTCCCAAACTCTGATGTAGATTGTAGAGGCAGGAGTTAATCCAGTCAGTTCAAGTAAAGAGAAATTAGCCGTTGCGGCGCCGTCGTCATCACAATCGAATGAGGTCAAACTACCACATGAACCAGTGAAAACTTCAATTACTGAATCAAAAGTGGTTGTATTAGTTCCAGAATCAGGTCCTGTTTCGATGGAAATGTTACCATCTGCAGGCACTACTACACTGTACCACACACCAGGTCCTGGCTGTCCACAGGTATCTACATCTTCAGCGTCAGCATTGGCGCCCACAACAGATCCATCAATTTGGTTGTCCGCATACACCGTCCCTGGTGTTAAAGGAGTTGCATTTACACATTCATCATTCGATGGTCCATTAATAGTAAGCACGCCTGAGATATTGTTGTCTTCACCCCAAACACCTCCATAAGATTCATCGGCTTGGATTCCACCATACGTATAAATACCACCATTAAGCCTCCAACGACTAGCATAATAAAATGTACCTGTAGCCGCAATTGAAGCTCCTAAATTTAGAGTGTATTCGTCATTGTTTCCTACTTCAACATTAAAAGTTGCAGCAACCCAAGTCCATCCAGCCCCACTTGGGTCTGTGTCTGCCGTGCTATACCCTATCCAAGCTTCGATACCAGGTGCTTGACCAGAAGTAACATCCGTCAATCCAGCTTCATAAGCCTGAGCATATACATTAAATGCGTCTCCAGCATTGATAGTTCCTGCTGCAGGGTATTGTAAGTTGTAATAGTCTAAAACATCAGCAGGAGGAGTTGAAGATATAATGGTTGGGGATTGAAAGCAAAAACCGAAAACCCAACCAGCTCCATTTATATTATCATTAAAATAAATCCGATACTTAAAACCAGATAATTGTGTCGCTGTAAAAGCTGAAATGTCCAAAACATCACTCACAAAGTTAACTGAGGTTCCTGTACAAAAATTATCTGTTGGTGCACCCGCAGTATCTTCTGTAGCTATGATTTGCCAATCGACCCAAGAAGTAGCATCTACATCATAGTATTGCAATGCTAATTTTTCTCCTGTTGCATACCAATTATAAACATAATCAACAGATACAGACAACCACGTTTCTCCAGCACCTGAAATGGCAGTCAAATCAATCACTGGTGATTCAGCAGCGATGTCATCATCATTACCATTGCCTGCATCATCATCATCGAAAGCGAAATTAGCAGTGGTGGTTGGGTTTGACTCAAATGCCAAGGGATCGGTATTATAAGTTCCCGTAACTGTCCAGTTGGCATTTGGCCATCCTGCATTTTGGTTTAACGTTTGTGCATTTGCTTTATTGGAAAGCAAAAAGCCTGTGAAAAGAAAAAATAGTAAAGTAATTTTTTTCATAATGTTATAGTTTTAGTTATTAAAGTATGAAGTTAAGAATTATGAAAAACATTCTAGGTTAAAAAAACACCTAACCGATGAAAGGAGAAAATAAACGACGAAATACAATTGTGTTTTTTTTGCTATAAATATGAAAGGCTGCCAAAATTTGGCAGCCTTTCATTGTCTAATACTTTGTTTTACTATTGCTTGATAACTCTAATAGTTTCGGTAGAATCATTAATTGTAACTTTTACAAAATATGCTCCACTTTGCAATGGGTTCATATTGACATTGCTTTCTAATGACATAGGGGTTGTTTTCAAAACTTCTTGGCCCAACATGTTGTATATCGAAACATTTTGAATAGTACTTTGAGCTTTTAATGTCAATTCATTTCTAACGGGATTAGGGAAGTAAGTAAATGCATTGGCATTTTCAAATTCATCTGTAGATAGGGTAGCGTCATTGACAATGATATTAAATGTACCTTCCGTTCTAGCTCCTGATGATCGAGGGGCCACGCCATCGCTCCAAACTCTGATGTAATATACATTATCCATAGTTAAACCTGTCAGGTTGAAAGATTCACCTCCATTACCACTTTGGCACGCTCCTGGAAGTATATCATTATCTAATTGCGTACAATCGATTGAAGAATACACTGCAACGTTAGCTTGATCTGAAGTTCCAGTAACTGTAGTTACTATACTCACATCTGTGTCTGGAGCTGTAAAATAATACCAAACATCAGATTTGAAGGTAAATGAAGGACATGTGGTATCATCAATATTTCCAGTGGAGCTATCAGTTGCACCTGCTGTAGTACCAGAAGTCACAGTGTTTAGAGTTAGTTCTATCGCATTTGAACATAAATCATTTGGTGGTGCTGGTACATTATCAGCACATGAGATACTCATTTCGAATGAACCATTAGCTATTGAATAGCCTTCGACTAAAATATAATATGTTGATACGCCGTCTGAAGAAAAAGTACCTGCGGATCTTGTACCATTTGTTCCGCAAGAATCATCATTAAACAAAACTTGTGCACCAGCTGTAAGTGAACAATCCGTATAAACCCTTACTGCGGTATCATAGGAAGAGTTGCATAATGAAACTGTCACATCCTGTGCCACTCCCATGCCAGTGAAAGAATACCAAAGATCATTTGCAGCATTGGAATTTCCACCACTATCTGTAGCTGTAGCAGTTGATCCCATGACAGTATCATCACATGCGACAGGGATAGCTCCAGCACATTCATCATTGGATGGTGGCGGTGTAAAAGTCAAAGTCCAGTTAAATGCTATACTGTCTTCCCATTTGTCATCCCACTCAATATAATATGTGGTGCCACCAGTTACAATTGCCCCAACTTCAGAAGCATATGCGTTTCCATCTCCCAAATCGCAAGAATCATCATTACTTGCTACAATGGTCAATGCGCCACATGTTCCAGTACCAATGTTTAGATTTGTATCAGATCCTCCATTACAAGCGGAAACCAAAATGGTACCATCGGAAGCCGGTGTATAGGAATACCAAGCTGAATCAGCTGCACCATCAAGCACACCCATTTCTGCCCCACCGGAACCATCAACTATCGTTGTGGTATTTACTGTTCCGGAAGTAACAGCCACAGCAGTTCCACAAGTATCCTGCGCAAAGCCATTAAAGCCAAGAACTGCAATTAATAAAGTAAACAAAAAAGTAATTTTTCTCATAATTTGGTTTTTTAATTAATAATCGTTTGAAAAGGTCAATTTATTGATAATCTTAAACTTAAATAGTTAATACATATTCTAATCGATGAAATGCATATTTAATCGATGAAATTTACAAATTCATGATTTCATAAATGTCTCCATCACAGCGTCACTGACTCCCATATTGCTAAAACCTCCATCATTGAAAAGATTTTGCAAAGTTACTCGTTTTGTAAGGTCGCTAAAAAGGGTCACTGTATAATTGGCACAGTCTAAAGCAGTGGCATTACCTAGTGGTGACATTTTATCCGCATAGGCAATAAAACCGTCAAATCCCTTAACACCTTGGCCAGCAGTTGTAGGTGTCGGAGATTGAGAAATTGTATTGACACGTACTTTTTTGTCTTTCCCGAAGAAATAGCCAAAGCTACGAGCAATACTTTCCAAATACGCCTTATTGTCGGCCATGTCATTATAATCTGGAAAGACTCTTTGAGCTGCCATGTAAGTTAATGCTACAATACTTCCCCATTCATTCATAGCGTCTGCTTTGTAAAGAGTTTGCATCACTTTATGAAAGGACATAGCAGATACATCAGTACCTTTTTGTGTCCAATCATAATTTTGGTCCGTGTAGTGTTTGCCTTTTCTGACATTTATGGACATCCCAATGGAATGCAATACAAAGTCCAATTTTCCGCCAAGGATTTCCATGGATTTAGTCACAAGGTTTTCCAAGTCTTCAAGTGAAGTTGCATCTGCAGGTACAATTTGCGATCCTGTTTTTTCAGCAAGTTCATTTATTTGTCCCATTCGCATCGCAATTGGCGCATTGGTTAACACAAATGTCCCACCTTCTTCATGAACACGTTCTGCAGTTTTCCATGCGATTGAATTGGCGTCCAATGCGCCAAATATGATTCCTCGTTTTCCTTTTAGTAAATTGTATGACATGTGCTTTGGTTTAGATGTTTGTTGTTAAATTATTTATGGTTTATTATGTGCAAATCCCCAATAGTTTCAAAGTTAAGAAAACTTTGAACTTTAAACTTTTAATTTTTTGCTTTTTTAATTCAAAAGCTGTTTGGCATGGGCTATGGCAGAATCAGATAGTTTTGCGCCTCCAAGCATTTGTGCAAGTTCTACAATACGTTCTTCTGGATTCAATTTTTTGAGCCGTGTATGTGTAACATTCTCCACATCTTGTTTGAATACTTTAAAATGTGTATCGCCTTTTGCAGCAATTTGTGGTAAATGCGTGATGGTAAACACCTGCATGTTTTTACTCATCTGTTGCATGATGGAAGCCATCTTATTGGAAATCTCACCTGAAACTCCGGTATCAATTTCATCAAACATAATGGTCGGTAATTGAATGTAGTTAGAAAGAATCGATTTGATGGCCAACATGATTCGCGATAATTCTCCTCCAGAAGCCGCTTTTTTCAATTCGTTGAAATTGCCTCCTTTGTTAGCGGAAAATAAAAATTCGAGTTGATCTGTTCCGTTTACATAATAATTTTGGGTTGAATGCAATTTTATGTTGAACTTTGCATTCGGCATTCCCAACGTTGCCAAAATAGTTTCCAATTGCTGGATTAATTCTGGAATGATTTTTTTTCTATTGAGATGAATTGACCTGGAATTGGATTCAAGTTGAGTTTTTAAACTTTTTATTTCAGATTCTTTTTTGAGAATTTCAGTGTCAAGATTTTCGGTATCGCTTATTTTTTTGGACAGTCTTTCCTTTATCTGAATCAATTCACTTTCATCGGAGGCTGAATGTTTCAACATCAAATTGTGAAGTATTTGAAGCTTTGCGTTCAAAGTTTCCAAACGATTGGGATTGGCTTCCAATTGTTCTTGCAGGTTTTCAATTTCAGAGACAATATCATCCAATTCTATTAAACTGCTGTTAATTCGTTCGTAAACTTCTTTGTAGGAAACGCCATAAGTTGACAATTTAGAGAAGTGATTTTTCAATTCCATCAAATTATTGATAATCCCAACCTCATCATTGGTCATGAGTTGATTGGAAACCGAAAGCCTTTCTTTGATATCTTCAATGTTGTTGAGCGTTTCGTATTCTTCTTCCAACGAAACCATTTCTCCCACAACCAATTTAGCATCCTCCAATTCCTTAAATAAAAAAGAATTGTAATCATGCTCTTTGATGGCTTCTGCCTTTTTATTTTGAAGTGATTTTAGTTCGGTTTGAAATAACTTATAAGTTGATAAATTGGAAGAATACTCTTGTAATATTGCTGCATTTCCAGCAAGGGCATCAATGACCTGAAACTGAAAATCATCATTGGTCAATTGCAAGGTCTGATGTTGGGAATGGATGTCCAACAGACGTTCTCCCAAAATTTGCAAACTATCCAGATTTACAGGTGTGTCGTTTATAAAAGCCCTTGATTTTCCTGAAGGCAAAATTTCACGTCGGATAATGGTTTGTGGTTCATAATCCAAGTCTTCACTTTTAAAAAGTGATTTTAACTCATATTTGGCAATATCAAATGTGGCTTCAATTACGCATTTTTCAGAAAGATTCTTCACACTACTCAAATCGGCACGTTTTCCAAGAATCAATGACAAACCTCCCAACAAAATTGATTTCCCAGCACCAGTCTCACCAGTAATAATGGTCAAGCCATTACTAAAACTCACGTGAAGTTCATCAATAAGTGCGTAGTTTTTTATGGAAAGTTGCGTTAGCATTTTTTAAAAGTAAGCAGTTTGCAATCTAAGTCAACAATTTGAAATGCAAACTTAAAACTATCTGTCGTACACTATTTTAATAACTGATATTACGCCATTTGGAAGCATACGTTGGTGCAATCCTATTTAATATATCAATAACAGAAGTGATGTTAACACTCGGCCCTCCACTGAAAATATCAGCGATTTCATCTCCTTTGGCATCAAAAAACACTCGCAGTAAAAATGAATTTGGGCGTCTTTGATTCATCGTGTTCAAATCATTAATGGTAGATGCAATTTTTTCCTTGCCAACTTTTGGATTGTCAGCCATGACATCGAGTCCATTGATATGATAATCGTACATGACGTTTCTGAATTCCTTATAAGTTGGAGACAAAATATTGTCAATCAACACAAAACGTGTCTGCTGTCCGTCTTCTAACTTCCAGCCTTTATAAGTATTACTTTGTTGTGAATAATTGGTTATAATCTGTGCCTGTTGGAAATACTCATCGCCTCCATTTGGAGCAAATGTATCGGCATCAAGCCCCAAAATCATATAGATATGAAATGCCAAAACAGAAACCAAATTGGACTCGAATTGGTTGGGATTATAAACTAAATTCTGAAATTCCAGATATTGAAAATCAAAATTTTTATCATTGAAATTATAAACTGGAGTGCTGTATGTAGAATTAAAAATTGGTCTCGACGATTGTACCTGTATGGTTGCCTGAAAATTATCACTATTATAATCAACGATATTGATGTTCATGGAACATTCAATTTTCTCCTGTGGCTTATAGGTTTTGTTGGTCCATTGCGTATTATTGATAAACTCTTTCAATTGCCTTTCCAAGGTCTTGAAAACCTGTACGTTTTCATTTCCCGTTTGTTGTGCATTGACCACCACAGTACAGTTCAATTCCTGTGAAAATGTCTGTGACACAAAAAGCAGAGCAATAAATAAAATACTATTACGCATGGATTTGTTTTAAAATTTGGTTCAAAATATCTTGAGCAACTTCAGCTTTGGACTTTAATTCATGGTGAATCACTTCGCCATGATCGGTTATAAAAGTAACTTTATTTGTGAAACCTCCAAAACCTGCACCAGCATCTTTTAATGAATTTAAGACAATCAGATTCAAATTCTTTGATTTTAACTTTGATTTGGCATTCTCCAACTCGTTATCAGTCTCCAATGCAAAGCCAACTAAAAACTGATGTTTCTTGGATACTCCCAAGGATTTTAAAATGTCTTTAGTCTTTTCCAGTTCAATAGTAAACGAATCGTCGTTCTTTTTTATTTTGGTATCAGAAACAAATTTTGGTTTATAGTCTGCAACTGCTGCTGAAAGAATTGCGATATCTGTTTCTCCAAAATATTTATGCACTGCGTCATACATTTCTGAGGCACTCACAACTTTTACGACCTGGATTAAGCTATGTGACAGGGCTTCGTCAGTTGGGCCAGCAATCAAAACGATTTCAGCCCCAAGATTGGCTGCGGATTTTGCAATTTCAAAACCCATTTTTCCACTAGAATGATTCCCGATAAAACGAACAGGATCAATGGCCTCATACGTTGGGCCAGCGGTAATCACTATTTTTTTTCCTTTTAGGGGAAGTTTATCCAGTACATCTTTCTCCATAAATTGGATGATGTCTTCAGGCTCAGCCATTCGACCTTCACCAACCAAACCACTAGCCAATTCTCCGCTGGTTGCGGGAATCATCACATTGCCGTAAGATTTCAAAATCTTGAACGAACGAATGGTGGATTCGTGCTTGTACATATCCAAGTCCATTGCAGGCGCAAAATAAACTGGGCATTTCGCCGAAAGATAGGTTGCCATAAGCAAATTATCACAAATACCATTTGCCATTTTAGACAAGGTATTGGCTGTGGCTGGAGCAATGATGAACATATCAGCCCAAAGACCGAGTTCCACGTGGTTATTCCAAACGGCATTGTCATCTCCCTCATTAATAAATGAGGAGTGTACTGGATTTTTGGATAAAGTCGAAAGCGTTAAAGGTGTAATGAAGTCTTTAGAAGCAGGCGTCATAACGACCTTTACGTTAGCGCCTGCTTTTATGAATAACCTGACGAGGTTAGCCGATTTATAAGCAGCAATTCCAGCAGTGATGCCTAGAAGTATGTTTTTGCCGCTTAAAACTGACATGATAGCTTATGCTTCTTTAACGTCGTCTTCGGTGTTTCTGAAATAAATCTTGTCGTTCAACCATTCTTGAACCGCAAGTGCATGAGGTTTTGGCAATTTTTCATAAAATTTAGAAACCTCTATTTGCTCTTTATTTTCGAAAATCTCTTCCAGACTGTCGTTGAAGGTTGCAAATTCCTCAAGTTTGTCCACCAACTCTCTACGAATATCAGTATTGATTTGTTCAGCTCTTCTTGCAATCACAGAAATGGCTTCATAGATGTTGCCTGTTGGTTCGTCCACTTCGTTTCTATCATAAGTTAACGTAGTGATGGGAGCATTTGTTTTCTTTAAATCCATTGTATATTAAAAATTAACTTTTTGTATTGTATTGTTGTGATAGTGCGCTCAACTCAGCATTCATAGCATCTACTTCCTCACTATGTTCTGAACCGGAAAATAATTTTTTAAATGAATTATAAAAAGCTATGGCATTGTTGACACGTGCTTCTTTTTTTCGTTCCGTACTGTTAATGGCCAATTTGTAGGCAGCATCCAATCGGTAAAACATGGCTTCTTCCTTAAAGGTCGAGCCTGGAAATTCCAAAAGAAAATTATCAAATGACTTGATGGACGCTTCATAATCAGACAGACGATTGTACTGTTTTGCAATTTCGAAATCCTTTTTCTCAAGTTTATAATCCAATTCCTTTACCATTTCATTCACCTGCGAGATGTATTGGGATTCAGGATATTTATTGATGAACAATTGCAATTTTTCCAATGCCTCAATAGTTTCCTTTTGTTCTTTGCTATAAACTGGGGACAGTTCATAATAACTTTTGGCCGAAAGAAAAAGTGCTTCTTCTGCCTTTTCGCTTTTAGGATAGGCATTTTCAAATTGCTCAAATCGATATGCAGACAGATAGTAATCCTTCATCATATAAAATGAATTGGCATGCATAAACATCAGTTTTTCTGCTTGTGGCTTACCTCTATATTGAGGAACAATCTGCTCAAACAGTCGATTTGCCTTGTTATATTTTCCAGCATCATAAAGTTCGGTTCCTTTGGCAAATTTCACAGCAACATCTTCAGATTTGAGTGCTTTTTGGTATTCGCTACAAGAGCTTAAGGTTATGAGTATGATAAGAGTACCTAAAAAATTCTTCATATTTTAAAAACAGATTGCAAAAGTACGTATTTATAACGTATTAAAAAATAAAAATTTGTTGCTAAAATACGTCTCCAAACAAGGGTATAGGTATGTTTAAGTTATTTTTAACTTTCATAGGGTTCTATAACATCAAATAAGTCATAATCCATAGCCATTATCCCTTTATCATTGTAATCGTATGCCTTGACAAATTTATAATTTAATTGAATGTCTTTTAAAAGATAAGAATACATTTGATGGATTTCAGAATTGAAGGATTCATCATAGTAACTTACCATGATCAGAATTTCACCATGCTGTTTGATTAACTCTTGGTCTTTGAATTGAAAGAAAGGGCCATCTTTCTCGATTTCATGAACAATAGTCCATGTGACAGGAAGAATGGTTATGGCATCCCTCTCTAGTTTCAATGTATAAAAATTATTGACATATTTGCTTAAATCATCAGGAAGGGACAACGATAACGTCATCGTTACTTTTGGTTTTATCATAACGCTTTTTTTATTGGCCACAATCCTAAACATCAAGGCTTTTCCATCATTATAATCTCTAAGTATCAGATGCTTGCTAAACCTCATTGAGGGTTTTGGTTTAGAAAACCTCCCGTAGAGCAATCCCGTGACGAAAGCAAAAAACAAAAGACCAACAAATGCCTCAACAGATGAAAGCAAGGCACTTGCGATGCCATGAGGCGCCATGGCCCCATATCCCAATGTCGTAAATGTCTGGCTTGAAAAAAAGAATGCCTGAAAAAACCCATTCGAATAGTCACCTGAAGGATCGGCAAGCTGCTCGATGCCACAAATTAAATAGCCAAAAGCAAATAAAGTATTCAGTACCAAATATGCCAAAAATGACAAACTATAAAATTGCATCCAACTGATACGCAACAGAAAATTATACGCTTCAGAAAAACTGGTTTTTCTATTAACGTGCTCTACATTGAATGCTCCATCGGTATCAATGATGCGTTTTGCAATTGGGGAAGAACTATCACCTACACCAGGGTCTTTAATTCTGTGTTTCAAATTATAAAGAATTTACTATTTTTTTAATCTTTTCCCTCAACTGAGCTGAGGCTGGGACCAAAGGTAATCGTACTGTGTCTGAACATAAATTCAATTCGGACAAAACACCCTTGATACCCGCAGGATTATTCTCCTCAAAAATGGCACTGGTGATATCCATCAATTTAAAGTGTATGTTGTAAGCTTCTTTGGCTTTGCCTTCCAAACCTAATTTTATCATTTCAGAAAATTGTTTGGGAAAAGCCTGACCGATAACGGAAATGACTCCTGCTCCGCCAGCCAGAACAACTCCCAATGCCAAGTCATCATCGCCAGAAATAATCAAAAAATCTTTAGGCTTGTTTTTAAGCAATTGCAAATATTGGGCAACATTGTTTCCTGCTTCTTTGACAGCAATGATATTCTTGAAATCATTTGCCAATCGAAGTGTAGTTGTAGGTAACATGTTTGAAGATGTTCTGCCAGGTACATTGTACAAAATAATTGGAATAGGACATATCTCCGCAATGGCTTTAAAGTGCTGATAGATACCTTCTTGTGTTGGCTTACTGTAATAGGGCGATACTGAAAGTATAGCATCAATGTAACTCAAATCCGTGGTTTGTATTTCATGAATAACTTCTTGCGTATTATTGCCACCAATGCCCAAAACCATTGGAACACGACTTTTGTTGGCTTTGTGAATGGTGTCAATGATTTCCCTTTTTTCTTTATTGGTAATTGTCACGCTCTCGCCTGTAGTGCCACTGATAACGAGGTAATCTGTACCATTTTTGATATTGAAGTTTACAATTTTTGCCAATGCTTTATGATCGACTGTTTGATCGGATTTAAAAGGTGTTACCAGCGCGACGCCTGTTCCAAGAAATGTTATCATTATAATTTATTTAGTACAATTAAATATTTTTTTAATTCGTTTTTAAAAAGCTGAAAATTTGTGGGTGCGACATCCAGAATCAAATCATACAGCCGTGGGTCTGAGTTGGAGATGCCTATTTTAAAATTGGCTTTTGATAAAGCTGTTATCATATTTAATTCCAGCATATTCTGTTTATAAAAGCTTATTAGAGCATCAAACTCGGTATCTATGAAACTCTGTAATTCTATGTTTTTGATGCTGCCTTTCCATCCAAAATCCTTTGGACTGAAATAGGTATCCCAAAGTTTATCCGTTATTTTATTGTCTTCTACAAAAGTAATCATCTTTGTTTTGGGTGGAAGAATTTCCAACTCTTTAAAGTAGCTTCTAAAGGCGTCCAAATCAGCAAATTCGTTCAAATTCAAAATTACTCCAATAGACTGTATTTTTTTTTGATGTATATCAGTGGTTCTTGAATTTAACAGCTTGTTAATATATTTTTGATTTGATTTTTCCTTAAAAGCCTTAAAAATCATTTACTTTTGTTTTGTGCAAAGGTAGTAAAACACACTGCATTTTTTATAATCCAATAAGAAGTTATCAGATGAATTTTAAGACTTTATGGGTATGTTTTGGGCTGCTTGTATTAGCATCTTGCAAAACACCAATTGCCTATGATAAAATAGAAGGTAAACAGATAGCCATTACCGACACGTTACAAACGGACCAAAACATTGAAGCCTTTATAAAGCCTTACAGAGAGCACGTCAACAATGATATGAAAAAGGTTCTGTCGTATGCCGTTGGCACCTATTCAAAATCTGATGGAGAATTAAATACCGCTATCGGCAATTTTATGGCTGACGCTATGTACGAACAATCCAATCCCATTTTCAAAAAACGAACAGGGAAAGATGTGGATTTTGTGTTACTCAACCATGGTGGCATTCGTGCCATAATTTCTAAAGGTAATATTACTACGCGAACTGCGTTTGAAGTCATGCCTTTTGAAAATTCAGTAGTCGTTACCAAATTAAAAGGTGAGCAAGTGAAGGAATTGCTCGATTATTTAGTGGAAGCCAAGCGAGCACATCCTATTTCCAAATTGAAAATCGTTTTGGATTCTGACGGCAACCTAAAAGATGCAACTATTAAAGGACAGCCCATTGATTACAACAAATCATATTTTGTGTTAACTAATGATTATCTGTTGAATGGTGGTGACAGAATGGATTTTTTCAAAAAAAGGGACACAGTGTATGTTCTGGATTACAAAATAAGGAATGCCCTTATCGATTACTTTACCAAAACAGATACCATAAACCCAGTGATTGACGATCGGTTTATACAACTTAAATGATACGATTATGAAACGGAGAGAATTTATACAACAAACTGCAGCAGCTTCGACATTGGTTGGATTAGGTGGAATTGGGCTGCAATCCTTTACAGGAACCACCAAAAAAATAACAATTCTACACACCAATGATGTGCACAGCCATATTGACCCTTTCGGCCCAGAAGATGGCAGAAACCCTAATAAAGGCGGTGTGGCGCGTAGAGCAGGTCTGATTGCTGCCATAAGAGAAGAAAATCCAAATACACTTTTGTTGGATGCAGGTGATATTTTTCAGGGAACTCCTTATTTTAATTATTATGGTGGCGAGCTGGAATTTAAATTGATGAGTATGCTCAAATATGATGCGTCCACCATTGGTAACCATGATTTTGATAATGGCATTGAAGGATTGTATGCACAATTGCCACATGCAAAATTCGATTTTATTTGCTCCAATTATGATTTTTCGAATACGGTCATGGATACACATACAAAGCCATATAAAACTTTTATGGTCGACGGTATCAAAGTAGGAGTTTTTGGATTGGGAATTGAACTGGAAGGTTTGGTAGACAAAAATATGTATAAGGAAACGAAATATTTAGACCCCATTGAGATTGCCCAAGAGATGAGCAAGGTTCTAAAAGATAACGAAAAATGCGATTTAGTTATTTGCCTTTCTCATTTAGGCTATCATTATAGTGACTTTCCCGATAAACCAAGTGATTTAATGCTTGGCAAACTTACCAAAAATATCGATTTGATCATTGGTGGCCACACACATACATTTTTGGACAAACCAACCATAGTTAAAAACTTAGAAGGCAAAAATATGCTCGTCAATCAGGTTGGATGCTATGGTATCAATCTTGGCAGAATTGATTTTTATTTTGATTTGGATAAAAATAAATCGGCAAAAGGAGTTTCAATTATTGTGTGATTATGCCGTTAGGCGTTCCGAAGCTTTCATAACATAGTTGTCCCTCACCATCTTGTCTCTTACTTTGATAATCTTATGATGATTAGTCACATAAGTATAAAACAAGCACAGGCTTGTTAGGTGAAGCATATCACTAAAAAAATCAAATACCCAGTAATACACATACAGGTTACAGATGTAATTCAATACATCAGAAAAAACCATACAAAATACCATTATCAGAAAAATGATAGATTGAGTGCTTTCTTTACTTAAATAAACTGCGAAAGCAAAGAAGGTCATAGCTATCAAAGTGATGCCGTGACATATATAAAGTACTAAATTCACATTGTCAGTAAAATTATCTTTCAGTGCGCCGTAAAGCATGTAAAGGAAATATGAATTGAGCAAAAGAACCAGTACCAAGTAAAGAGATACTAATCCCTCATATTTTATTCGTTTCAATTTACCCAATAGTACAAATATCAATAGACTATAGCCACCTAAATAGAAAGTAATGGATAGTTTATTCGCCAATTCCCCAAAATTGAAGACCGAAAACACATCTCCCAAAAATGTGAATATAAAAATTGTCAAGAATACCGTGGCCATGTGATTTAGCCTTGTATAATACAGTGTCAGAAGAACAATGATAGAAATAACTTTTGTGATGTTGGGAATGATGGCATAGCCAAGATATGCAGCAATCCCATTACTGAGAAATAGTGCCAACAAAAACATCACCGCAATACCCTTCAGGGTTCTTGAGCCAACTTGTTTCATAGTAGATTTCAATAAGTAGGGGATACAAATATAATAAAAAAAATGAATTTAAACGATGTAAATTAGCGTTTCATCGATTATTTTGTTAAATTTTTTCTTAAAATTGGATTGAGTAAATGCCTTTTCGTCTAAAGGAACATTCTTAACTCAAACCAATGAAAAGATACATTCCTTTTGTGCTCAGAATTATCATTGCCATCATTCTCATTCAGACTCTGCGTTTCAAGTTCACAGGACATCCAGATAGCATTTATATTTTTAGTAAAGTTGGTCTGGAACCTTATGGTAGAATTGCGATAGGAATTGTGGAGCTAATTGCGGGTGTTTTATTGTTAATTCCAAAAACAGTTTGGATTGGAGCTGCCTTGGCATTGGGTGTATTAAGTGGTGCCATTGCTATGCATTTGACCGTGTTAGGAATAGAAATTAATAATGATAAGGGCATTTTGTTTATTACTGCGTTAATAACCTTTTGCTTATCCGCAGTTGTTCTTTATTTGTATAGAAGAGATATTCCTATTATGGCAAAAAAACTAGATTGGTAAATCTTGCCTTATATTATTTTGTTCTGTTTCCAAAGGAATTCGTGCCTGTAGATATAAAAATAAAAAGGCAAGTACCAAAAATAGAGAGCAAATAACATTTAGAATATTGATGTCCGAAATGTAAAAATAGGTCATCTGAATAACTTCCGAAAAAAAGATAAAAATAGCCCCTAATAAAAGATTCATGGATTTGTGGCTGTTTTTGGATATGTAGTTAATCATAGCAACGGTAAGTAGTATCATAATTACCGAATTATAGACAACTTCAAGAGAATATTGATGTTCAGAAAGCATTTTTTCAGCTGTTCCAGAAACAATGATAACACAGAAAACATCTAAAACAGTTAAAATAATAATATGAATCCAGAATTTAGAAAGAACCTGTTGAATATTCATATCGATTATTACTCTCAAAGTCAGAAGCACATACGAAACAATATATAAAATGTTTGCACCATAGTAAAAATAATCAGTGGTGGTGTCGTAATCTAATTTTATGAACCAAGAGGCAAAGTTTACGATTTCTGCTAGGGAAAAAAATAACAAAAACAAAAAGAATAACAATCGTTTTGGACGAACCCTAATATAGTATAATACCGTCAGTAACAGGACCAAAATGACTCTGCTTCCAGCGGCCTGAAACTCAAGGTTAAACACTTGAAACCCTAAAAAGAGCATACAAATGACTAACAAGGTTATTTTTAAAATTTGTTGTAGTTGCATATGGTTATTTAGCTATTCTTGAGACAAATATAAATAAAATATACAATTAAACGAATAAAAATGCTTTTTATCGATGAAATTGATAAAATTGTGAGAAATTACACAAGCATATTTTTGAAATCATACTCGCTTATAAGGGGAATGTTAAGCTGCTCTGCTTTGGTTTTTTTACTTGGTCCCATATTATCACCAGCTATGATGTAATTGGTTTTGGAAGATATTGAACTAGAAACCTTTCCCCCATTGTCTTCAATTAACTTTTTTAAATCATCTCGTGATATGGACTCGAAAACTCCTGACACAACAAAAGTCTGTCCTTTTAAGATATTGGTTTGATGCGCTAATTTTTCTGCAGAAATTTCCAGTTGTACTCCAAAACGCTTTAATCGTTCAACAATTTTTTGATTCTCTTCAGAAGCAAAAAATTCAACCACACTTTCCGCAATTCTGATTCCTATTTCATCAACCGTTACTAAATCGATGATGGTTGCTTGTGCAAGGTTGTCAATGGTTTTATAGTGTCGTGCCAGTTTCTTTGCAACCGTTTCTCCAACATATCGTATTCCCAATGCGTACAACACACGTTCAAAAGGAACTTGTTTGGAAGCCTCAATTCCAGCCATCAGATTTTCGGCACTTTTTTCAGCCATTCGTTCCAAAGGAATCACTTGCTCTTTGGTCAATTCATATAAATCCGAATAATTTGAAATTAACCCAGCATTCACCAAAAGTGCCACAGTCTCGCCACCAAGTCCTTCAATATCCATCGCTTTTCGGGAAATATAATGTTGAATGCGACCGATGATTTGTGGTTTGCAACCATTATAGTTCGGGCAATAATGTTGCGCTTCACCGTCAGTTCTTATCAATTCGGTATGACATTCAGGACAATGAGTAATATATTTTGTGGGTTGCGAATCGGCTGGACGTTTTGACAAATCGACTGCTATGATTTTTGGAATAATTTCTCCGCCCTTTTCAACAAACACCTCATCTCCTACTCTAATATCCAGTTTTTCAATTTGGTCTGCATTGTGCAACGATGCACGTTTAACGGTCGTTCCTGCTAATTCCACAGGTTCTAAATTGGCGACTGGTGTAATGGCTCCAGTTCGACCAACTTGATAGGTAATTTCATTCAATCTTGTGGATACTTGTTCTGCTTTAAATTTGTAGGCCATAGCCCAACGTGGCGATTTGGCGGTATAGCCTAATTCTTCCTGTTGGTGCAAATCATTTACTTTGATAACTACACCGTCCGTTTCGTAAGGCAAATCATGCCGATGCACATTCCAATAATCAATAAACTCAAAAACCTCATCCATTGAAGTGGCAAGTTTATCGGCAGTTGGGACTTTAAAACCCCACTTCCGTGCAGTTTCCAAACTTTCGAATTGAGTTGCTATATTTAAGTTATTTCCAGTAATATTATAAAGTAAACATTCCAAAGGTCGTTTGGCAACTTCCGCACTATCTTGAAGCTTTAAACTTCCGGAAGCGGTATTCCTAGGATTTCTGTAAGGCTCCTCTCCTATTTCTATGCGTTCTTCATTCATTTTATTGAATCCAGCAAATGGAAGAACGATTTCCCCACGGATATCAAATTTTAGCGGATAATCTCCTTTAAGTTTCAAAGGAACGGATTTTATGGTCTTTATATTGGTTGTCACATCATCTCCTTGAAAACCGTCCCCTCTTGTGACTGCCCTTAACAACTTACCTTGTTCGTAAGTGATACTGATGGAGGCACCATCATATTTCAATTCACAGGTATATTGAACGTTTCCGTCCACTTGCTTTTTGATACGCGCTTCCCAATCCAACAAATCTTCTTTGGAGTAAGAATTATCCAATGAATACATGCGATGTTCGTGGACAACGGTTTCAAAATTCTTAGTCACCTGACCTCCGACACGTTTCGTTGGAGAATTATCATCCGCATATTCGGGATGTTTTTCTTCAAGTTCCTGAAGTTGTTTCAGCTTTATATCAAACTCATAATCACTAATGCTAGGTTTATCAAGTGTATAATAATTATAATTGTGTTGATTCAATTCATCGCGAAGATTCAAAATTTGTTGCTGGATATCCATCGAATTGGTACTGAAAAAGTTATCTTTTTACCTTATATTTAAAGCCTCTAATATACTAAAATGCACTTCAAATACATAGCTTGCTTTTTTGTTTTTATCACTTTTCCGTACAGTAATGTATATGCCCAAAATCGTCTTAAAGCTTCTCAAATCATTCCAATTCCATCTCAACAAACAATTACTGATGGTCAATTTATTTTAAATAGTTCAACTGGGATTTTTTTTGACGATGAAATGGAACTGGCTGCCAATTTTCTGAAATTTTTTATTGAAAACGGAAGTGATATACACCTTCAAAAAGGTAAAAATATTTTATTCAAAACAGATAAAAGCCTTCGGAATTCCGAAGGCTATAAACTTGAAATTAGCCCTCAACAAATTATTATAAATGCTAATTCTGGCCAAGGCGCATTTTATGCTGTACAATCTTTGAGACAATTATTTCCTGAAGAATTTGAAAATTCTACATTCAAAGAAAGCAGTTTTAAAATTCAATGTCAAATCATCAAAGACGAACCACAATTTATTTACAGAGGTATGCATCTTGATGTTGCTCGGCATTTTTTCTCGATGGAATTCATCAAAAAATACATAGATGCATTGGCAATGCTAAAATTGAATACTTTTCACTGGCATCTAACTGATGATCAAGGTTGGCGTATTGAAATCAAAAAGTATCCAAAGTTGCAGGAAATTGCCGCATATAGAAAAGAAACTTTGATTGGACATTACAATACAGAACCACAGCAATTTGATGGGAAACGTTATGGAGGTTTTTACACACAAGAAGAAATTAAAGATATCGTGGCATATGCAGATAAACGTTTTATAACCATTATTCCAGAAATTGAAATGCCAGGTCATTCCCAAGCCATTATTTCTGCCTATCCTCACTTGGGTTGTACAGGAAAACAAGTAGCATCTGCCACAAAATGGGGTGTATTTGAAGAAGTTTTGTGCCCCAAAGAAGATACATTCACTTTTCTGGAAAATGTTCTGGATGAAGTCATTCAATTGTTTCCAAGTAAATATATTCACATAGGAGGTGATGAAGCCCCAAAAACACATTGGAAAAATTGTCCTGTCTGTCAAAAAAAAATAAAGGATTTGGGCTTGAAAGATGAACATGGACTTCAATCTTATTTCATTTCTCGAATCGAAAAATATCTAAATAGCAAAGGCAGGGAAATTATAGGTTGGGACGAAATTTTGGAAGGCGGTTTGGCACCAAATGCCACTGTCATGTCTTGGCGTGGCGATAGTGGAGCCATTGAAGCCGCGAAACAGCATCACAAGGTCATCATGACACCGACTTCACACATGTATTTTGATTATTACCAATCTAATGATGATGGAGAACCTTTGGCAATTGGCGGTTATCTTCCTTTGGAAAAAGTGTATAGTTTTAATCCAATTCCAAAAGGATTGTCTGCCGATGAATCAACATATATTTTAGGCGCCCAAGGCAATCTTTGGACAGAATACATTCAAAATGGGAAACAGGTAGAATATATGGTGTTTCCACGTATGCTGGCTTTAAGTGAGGTCGTGTGGTCAAAAACTGAAAACAAAAGTTATGACAATTTCGTTCAAAGAGTCGAGTATTTTTATACGCGTTTGGATGCTCTGGACATCAACTATGCGAATCATTTATTTGAAGTTGAAGGAAATCTAACTTCGGATGGCTACGAATTGAAAACATTGACACAAGATAAAACCATTCGTATTACTTTGGATGGTTCAGAGCCAAGTTTGAAATCAGATGTCTATTTCAAACCGATTCCAATAACTAAAAACACCAATATAAAAGCTGCGGTTTTTGATGCTGAAAAGCAATTGGGAAAAACCTTTGCACAAACCATCAACTACCATAAAGCTGTTGGCAAGAAAATCACTTTAAATGTTGAACCAAACAAAGCCTATTCAGGTAGTGGTGCTGAAGGTTTAATCAACGGAATTTCTGGAAGTGACACACGTTATGGGGATAAAGAATGGCTGGGATTTTGGGGTGATGATGTTGAAATTATGATTGATTTGGGTGAAGAAATGGAAATCAACTCCATTGAAACTCGATTTTACAATGCTCCTGGACAATGGATTTATGCGCCTTTAAATATTGAGGTGACTTTTGATAATGGAGAAAAAATCTCAACAACTAAAATTCCAGTTGCGAATGCTCATCTCAAAGCCATAAAATTAAATACTAACATTAATTCTCGTTATTTGAAACTTAATATCGAAAACTACGGAACAATCCCAGAAGGCAAGCAAGGCGCAGGCAACAAAGCATGGACATTCATAGACGAAATTATCATCAAATGATACTCGAAATTTGCGCATCCAATATTCAATCAGCCATCAATGCTCAAACATCTGGTGCGCATCGCATTGAGTTGTGTTTAGAATTGGCAGTTGGTGGCATCACGCCTTCTTATGGGATGATAAAACAAGTCTTAGAAACAATTAAGATTCCTGTTTTTGTTCTCATTCGTCCTCGTAGTGGGAATTTTACATATTCTAATGAAGAATTTGAAATTATGAAAAAGGACATCCAACTTTGCAAGGATTTAGGATGTTCAGGTATTGTTTCGGGAGTTTTGAATGTTGATAATTCAATAGATATCAAACGCACAAAAGAACTAGTCAATCTTTCCAAGCCTCTGGAATTCACATTTCATAGAGCTTTTGATTGGACACCAAATCCTTATGAGGCCTTGGAACAACTCATCACATTAAATGTGGATAGAATTTTAACATCAGGTCAAGAATCGTCCGCAGAAAAAGGTATTTTTGTACTTCAACAACTGAAAAAACTGGCCAATGGAAGACTTACAATTCTTCCGGCAAGCGGCATCAACCCAGACAATGTTCTGATTTTTAAAGGTGGAGGATTTGATGAGATTCACTGTTCGGCAAATTTACCTTCGGTAGTTAATCCGAATGCAAAAGTGGCGATGAACAGTCCAAAATTTTTCGATGAAACCATTCAATATAATTCAGATGTTGACCTTATTCAATCGATTTTAAACAAAATAAATGATAAAGCATAATTTATTTATCCTTCTATTAATAAGCCTGTGTTTCAGCTGTGAGACCAGTTACCATACCCCAAAAATCGCTTTCATTGATTCCGGATGGACATTCAAAAGCCTTGCTGACAATACGTGGAGGGAAGCTTCCGTACCTGGAGATGTGTATTCCGATCTATATGCCAAAAATTTAATTGCCAATCCTTACCTAGGAACCAACGAAGTGGATGTACAATGGGTCGCCGAGAATGATTGGGAATATAAAACCACTTTCAAAGTGGACGACAGCACCTTTCAAAGAAAGCATATTGAAATTAATTTTGATGGCCTCGATACCTTTGCCTCTGTTTTTTTGAATGACAGCCTAATTCTTCAAACCAACAATGCATTTAGAAGTTATAAGGTGAATGTAAAACCCTTCATTAAAAAGGAGAACAAATTACACATCGTATTCAACAGCACCCACTATTTTGAAGAAGAAGGAAAACAGAAATTGAATTATGAACTGCCAGAAGGCGAACGAATTTTTATAAGAAAACAACAATTTCAATATGGATGGGATTGGTCACCCAGACTAAAGACATCAGGCATTTGGAAACCAATTTCCATCACCAGTTGGGACGATTTAAAAATCAATGATGTGTTTATTGTTCAGAATTCATTGGATGAATCTCTGGCAAAACTGACCGCTAAAGTTGAGTTCGCTACGTCTTTGAACGATGAGTTGGCCTTTGAAATCATTGTCAATGACGATGTAGTCAGCAAAACCAAAGTTAAAGTAGATTCAACTCAAACCAACGTTGAAATTCCTTTTGAAATTGAAAATCCAAAACGCTGGTGGACTCATAATTTGGGTGAACCTTATCTTTATAATGTGTCCGTCAGAATTAAAAAAGGGTGGTCCATTCTAGATTACAAGGCCGTTTCTAAAGGGTTGCGAACCATCGAATTGATAACAGAAAAAGATTCCATTGGAGAAACATTTTATTTTAAAGTGAATGGAGTTCCAACCTATATTAAAGGTTCAAATTATGTGCCTCAAAATAGTCTTCAAAACAAAGTTGCTGATACAGATTATGATAAATTATTGAATGATGTTGCCAACGCCAATATGAACATGCTTCGGGTTTGGGGAGGCGGCATTTACGAAAATGATATTTTTTACGATTTATGTGACGAAAAAGGGATTTTGGTGTGGCAGGATTTTATGTTTGCCTGTGCAATGTACCCTGGTGACACTGAATTTTTAGACAATGTGAAACAGGAAGCAATTGACAATGTGAAACGACTTCGAAACCATTCCTCCATCGCTCTATGGTGCGGTAATAACGAAAACTCTGAGGGTTGGGAAAATTGGCATTGGAAGGATGGACTGTCCAAAGCACAACAGGCGGAAGTATGGAACAACTACATCAAATTGTTTAACAATATTCTGCCTAATACCGTTAGGGATTTAACAGATAATACGTCCTATTGGGAAACCTCTCCCAAGTTTGGACGTGGTGATGAACGTTACAATACCGAAGGCGATACACACGATTGGTTTGTATGGCATGATGCCTATCCTTTTGAGCATTTTGAAGAGAAAGTGCCTCGTTTTATGAGTGAATTTGGATTTCAGTCGTTTCCAACCTACGAAACCATAAAATATGTCACGCAAAATGATTCGATTGCCATGGATTCCATTGCATTTTCCAAGCATCAAAAACATGTGAGAGGAGCTGAGTTAATCGATGAATACATGAAACGTGATTTTCCTGTGCCGACCAAATTTGAAGATTATGTGTATATGAGCCAAGTATTGCAAGCTTATGGCATTACCAAAGGAATTGAGACACATCGACGTGCAAAACCTTATAATATGGGAAGTATGTATTGGCAACTGAATGATTGTTGGCCAGCCGTTTCTTGGTCTAGTATTGACTTCTTGGGCAATTGGAAAGCCTTGAATTACCAAGCAAAGAAATCATTCAAAAATGTGATAACATCATCAACTGTTCAGAACGACACCTTAAAAACTTACATCATCAATGATGAAATGAAAGAGCAAAGAGGTTCGCTGTCATTACGATTACTTGATTTTAAAGGAAATGAGCTTTGGGCAGTGTGCGATACTACAAGTGTTGATGCCTTGAGCAGTCAGTTAAAATACGTATTGGATTTAAAAACTGTAAAATTCAACAGAAACGAAGTGGTACTCGAAGCATCATTCAACAATAGTGTTTCCTATTATTACTTTTCGAGACCTAAGGATTTGCAATTACAGATTTCCGACATTGAAAAGACCATCACAAGAACCGATACAGGATTTACCATTGAATTATATAGTGAAACTTTGCAAAAAGATGTGTTTTTGTATACTGATACCAAAGGACATTTTAGTGACAATTATTTTGATTTGTTGCCACACGAACGAAAAGTTATAGAGTTCAAAACACGTAATTGGGAATGGGACGATTTAAATATTAAAACATTGAATCAATTTGTGAAAGGAAAGAAAGTGGAAACATCTAAAATCGTCAATCAAAGTTCTTAATACCTTTCAACATTCTGTCATTTCCAAAAATATCTTTTCTCAAATGGATATTTTTAAAATTGAAACTTTTAAGTAATTGAATCATTTCTTTCCCAAGATATTGATTGATTTCAAAAAACAAGTCCCTTTCATTTTTTAAGTAGTTTGTAGCAAATTCTGTGATTGCTTTATAAAATAGCAAAGGATTATCATCTTCAACAAACAATGCCAAAGAGGGTTCATTGTTGAGAACATTGCTTTTCATGTCGGTTTTTTCCAAATTTCTCACATACGGTGGATTGGACACGATGATGTCAAATCTCAAATCCTGAAATTTGATATCCCAATCCCTTTGTTTGAGAATATCGGCTTGAATGAATTCTATGTCAACATGATTTGATTTTGCATTTTCTTTTGCAACTTTCAGTGCTTTCCCACTTACGTCCAAAGCAAATATATTTGCGTTGGGTAAATGTTCAGCAAGTGAAATGGCGATACAACCACTACCAGTTCCAATATCCAAAATCTTCACTGGTTCATTTTTGTCTCTATATTCAGAAATAATCCAATCCACCAATTCTTCAGTTTCAGGTCGAGGAATCAAGGTGTGTTTGTCCACTTTAAAGGGCAATCCAAAAAATTCGGTTTTTCCCAAGATGTATTGAATTGGTTCTTCCAACTTCAACCTTGAAAGCGCTTCAAATAATGGTTGTTCCTCTTCTTTGGTAATTGTAAATTCAGGCTGCAACGAAAACGCCAAACGTTGCATTCCAAGAAATTCATCAGTCAATAGATAAAAAAAACTATCGACTTCCTCTTTTCCATAAATGGCATCCAATTCACGGTGAAAGATAGTCTGAATATCTTTTAATCTCATAATTGCTTTGTCATGTGAACATCACAGGAAAAATGACCTGTATTTCCCAAGGGCTTATCAATATGTGAAAAACCAACAGATTCATAGATGTGTATGGCAGCTTTTAAAGATGGAACAGTTTCCAAATAGCAAGTTTTAAAGCCAAACTTCTTAGCTTGTTCTAAACACTTCAAAATAATCGCTTTGCCAAGTCCTTTTCCACGGATTTCAGGTGAAAAATACATTTTCTGCAGTTCACAAACATCCCATTCAAAATCCTTAAGTGGTTTTATGCCAGCGCCACCAAAAATTTTTCCTTTTTTTTCAATTACAAAATAAATCTCATTTTCACCTTGATAGGATTCAAACATGGTACCAGTTTCAACATCTGCATAGGCAGTGCCTACCAAAGGCAATCCAAATTCCGGAAAAATGGACTTGATAACCTGCTCTAATTGTGCATTATCCTTTGGTTGGATTTGTCTGATTGTAAAATTATCGCTACTCACTTTAAAACCTTATTTTTGTGTCTGTGAAGATACATGAAAAATACATAAAACGCTGTATTGAAATTGCCAAAAATGGCTTGGGCACTACTGCTCCAAACCCAATGGTAGGCTGCATTATTGTTCATGACCACACGATAATTGGCGAAGGTTACACCAGCTCTTATGGCGGCAATCATGCAGAAATCAATGCCATGAATTCCGTTAAGGATAAATCCCTCTTAAAACACTCTACTCTGTACGTCACATTAGAACCTTGTTCTCACTTTGGGAAAACTCCTCCTTGTTCAGATGCCATTATAAGACAACAAATCCCAAAAGTTGTCATTGGAACGATGGACACAAATAGTAAAGTAGCTGGGAAAGGTATTGAAAAACTGAAAGAAGCCGGTTGTGAAGTTTTAGTTGGCGTTTTGGAAGAAAAATGTAAAGAACATCATAAGCGTTTCTTTACGTTTCACAACAAAAAGCGTCCATACATTATATTGAAATGGGCTGAAACATCGGACGGTTTTATAGCCCCAAAAACTAAAAACGAACAAAGACCAGTATGGATAACCAATGAATTTTCAAGACAATTGGTACATAAATGGCGCGCTGAAGAACAAGCCATTTTGGTAGGCACCAATACGGTTCTTGAGGACAATCCAAGTTTGACAGTAAGGGATTGGGCTGGCAAAAACCCCATACGAGTGGTTTTGGATAAGGATTTAAAATTGAAAAAAGTCAAAGTTTTTAATGTGGATGCAGAAACCATTGTTATATGCGATAGAAGTTATTCAAAAAAAATCAAATTTATCGATGGTTTTTATGATCATTTGGATTTGGAGTTTATAGATTGGACTTTAAAAGATAGCCTAGCATCTCAAATATGTTCTGTTTTACAAAGGCATGATATCAATTCCATAATCATAGAAGGTGGAAGCCAAACACTCCAAACATTCATAGATGAAAATCTTTGGGATGAGGCTCGAGTTTTCATAGGCAATCAAACATTTAAGGAAGGTATTAAAGCTCCAAGATTCTCTGGCAGTTTAACTGTTGAAAAAAACATATTGAATGATGTGTTAAAAATTTACAGAAATGGTCACCAATAAGTTATGATATTTGATTTTGATAGAGAAAGACACCTACAATACCGTCCAAAAACCCTCACCAGAAGTCTTATACAAAGATAAAAACAGCAAGTTTTTTGGTTATGCTTTTCCTGCTTTAAATGAAGATGAAATAAAAGTACACTTAGAAAACCTCAAAAAGCAACATCATTCGGCAGGACATTTTTGCTATGCATATCAATTAGGAAAACAAGGAAAAGATGTTGTGTTTCGAGCAAATGATGATGGTGAACCCAACAATAGTGCAGGATTGCCAATTTATGGACAGATACAATCCTTTGAAGTCACCAATGTTCTTATAGTGGTAGTACGATATTTTGGAAGCACAAAGCTTGGTGTCAGTGGGTTAATCAAGGCTTACAAAACTACTGCTCAAATGGCCTTGGAAGCTTCCAAGATTGTCGCAAAAACCATCAACATCCATTATCTTATCACTTTTGAATACAAAAACATGAATAAAGTGATGCGAATCATCAAGGAAAAAAAATTAAAAATCATCAATCAAATTTTAGAAGAAAACTGTCAGATTGAAATTTCTGTCCGTTTGAAACGTTCGGATGTTATTTGGGATATTTTTAAGAACTTTCACGAAATAAATATTAAAGTTTTAAACGATTAATCCTGCAGTTTATCTAAAATATATTTTGGGCATCTCGTAGGTCGATTCCTATTAATATCGATGAACACTAAAGATGTATTTCCAGTTGCCAACAATTGGTTTTTTTCATCAACAATTTCATAATCAAATTCGATAGTTGCGGAAGGAATTTTTACCAATTGCGTTTTTACTTTAATCAAATCATCATAACGTGCTGATTTTTTGTAATTTATGTTAAGTGAAATCACCGGAAGCATAATTCCGTTATCTTCCATTTGCTTGTACGACACTCCAAATTTGCGCAGCCACTCTACTCTTCCGACTTCAAAATACTGCGCATAATTACCATGGTAAACAACACCCATTTGGTCAGTTTCACCGTATCTTACTCGCAATTCTATTTCGTCGTATTTTATAGATTCTGTCATACTTTCTAATTTTTTTTTTGTAATTTCCACAAGTTTTAAACATGAGAAAAAATTTCTTAAAATTCAATAGAATTTGATTTTTTTATTAAGAATTTTGTTCACATATTTGTCGGACTGAAATATTCAAGAGAAACACGAATTTCTCTTTTTTTTGCTAATCAACTATCAACTAAAAAAAACTACAATTACGAATGAATTTAACTGCTCAAACGGTTTGGGATAATTGCCTGTCTTTTATAAAAGACAATATACAACCTCAAGCCTACAAAACCTGGTTTGAACCCATCGCAGCAGTAAAACTCACCGACAACGCATTAAGTATTCAGGTGCCAAGTAAATTTTTTTATGAATGGCTTGAAGAACACTATGTTAAGATCCTAAAAGTTGCACTTACCAAACAACTTGGAGAAACAGCAAAATTGGTGTATGTAATTAAAATGGAAAACAGTTATGGCAACAAACAACCATTCACTGAAAAAATTCCAAGTTCCAATAGAGGTGCTGTAAAATCCCAGGATGTAGATATACCGTTGCAGAATAAAAACCCGGAACTCAAAAATCCATTTGTGATTCCAGGAATTAGGAATGTAAAGATTGAATCACAACTAAACCCTAGCTATAATTTTGAGAACTTTCTTGAAGGCGATTCAAACCGATTGGCTAGAAATGCTGGTTTGGCAGTTGCCAATAAGCCTGGGGGAACCTCGTTCAACCCGCTATTGATTTTTGGTGGTGTTGGACTCGGAAAAACACATTTGGCCCATGCCATTGGCGTTGACATTAAAGACAAATACCCAGAAAAAACTGTTCTTTATATTTCTGCCGAAAAGTTTACTCAACAATACATCGATTCTGTAAAAAAGAATAACAGAAATGATTTCATTCATTTCTATCAAATCATTGATGTGCTGATTATAGATGACGTACAGTTTTTATCGGGAAAATCTGGAACACAGGATGTTTTTTTCCATATATTCAATCATTTGCACCAAAACGGAAAACAAGTGATTTTGACCAGTGACAAAGCTCCTGTAGACATGCAGGATATCGAGCAACGTTTGTTGTCTAGATTCAAATGGGGTCTTTCCGCAGAATTGCAAACACCTGATTTTGAAACACGAGTTTCCATTTTAAAGAACAAACTCTATCGTGATGGGGTTGATATGAATGACGATATCATTGAATATGTGGCAAAACATATCAAAACCAATGTTAGGGAATTGGAAGGTGCCATAATTTCATTGATTGCACAGTCTTCCTTCAATAAAAAGGAAATTACGGTCAATCTTGCTAGAGAAATTGTAGAGAAATTCGTAAAAAACACAAAACGAGAAGTTTCTATAGACTATATCCAAAAAGTGGTTTCGGATTATTTCCAAATGGATGTGAGCACTTTACAATCCAAGACGAGAAAGCGTCATATTGTACAAGCAAGACAATTAGCCATGTTTTTTGCCAAAAAATTCACCAAAGCATCTTTGGCTAGTATTGGTTCTCAAATAGGAAAACGGGACCATGCGACCGTTCTGCATGCTTGCAAAACCGTTGATAATCTGTCAGCAACAGATAAACAATTTAGAAAATACGTAGAAGACCTTTCAAAAAAACTTTCTCTTTAAAAAACCAAGATTATGACTCGGATACTCATGGTTTGCTTGGGGAACATTTGCCGTTCACCATTGGCACATGGTATCTTGGAATCTAAATTGCCGCCTGAGGAATTTTATGTTGATTCCGCAGGGACTGGCAACTATCATATTGGTTCTCCTCCCGACCAGCGTTCAATAGCAATTGCTATAAGAAATGGAATTGACATTTCAACTCAAAAATGTAGACAATTCCATGTTTCTGATTTTGATCAATTTGATTTGATTTATGTAATGGATAAATCTAATCTTTCAAATATTGTAAGACTGGCCAGAAATCCTCAAGATATTGCTAAAATCAAATTAATTCTTGAGAAAAATCATGCTTCTCTATTGGAAGTTCCCGACCCCTATTATGGAAACGAAAAAGACTTTGAATCTGTTTTTACTCTTCTCAATGATGCTTGCGGGAATATTGCAACAACCCTTCAAAATAAAAAATAAGAATATTCTTTCTTGAGTGTTTGCTTTTTTTGTAATTTAGGCATAATAACCCCTTAAAAATTAACAAAATGAGATATTTTTACTCAATATTATTGGGCTTTTTTTGTTCTGCTTTTTATGCACAAGAAATAGAATTGGAAGTTTTTGCGTCAGGATTTAATAACCCAATAAACATAAAAAATGCTGGAGATGGGAGGTTATTTGTGGTAGAGCAAGCTGGACTCATACAGATTATTAATGCCGATGGATCGAGAAACAGCACACCTTTTTTGAATATTAACCCAATAGTTGTCAATGGTGGTGGTGAAAGGGGTTTATTGGGACTGGCTTTTCATCCTAATTATAGTTCTAATGGTTACTTTTATGTGAATTATATCAACAATAGTGGCAACACTGTTATCTCAAGGTTCTCAAGAAGTGCAGATGACCCTGACATGGCTGATAGCACTTCTGAATTGCAACTACTCACCTATACCCAACCATTTCCCAATCATAATGGAGGCGACATGGCTTTTGGGGCAGATGGTTATTTATATATTTCATCCGGAGATGGTGGCGATGCTGGCGATCCAGGAGACAGAGCACAATCTTTGACTACATTATTGGGCAAATTACTTCGTATCGATGTTGACAACACGAGTAATGGCAACAATTACGCAATCCCTAGTGACAATCCTTTTTTTGGAAGCACTACCGAGATGCAAGAGATTTGGGCCTATGGCTTACGCAATCCATGGCGGTTTTCATTTGATAGAGTAACCAATGATTTATGGATTGCCGACGTGGGACAGAACGTAAGGGAAGAAATCAATATGGTTGCTTCAACGTTGGCAGGTGCTAACTATGGATGGCGATGTTATGAAGGAAATTCTGCTTACAATCAAAGTGGCAATTGTCCAGCTGCCAATACCTTGACATTCCCTATTGCTCAATATACTCACAATAACAGTGGTCTTTTTAAATGTTCTATTACAGGTGGGTATCGTTATAGAGGAACCAATCAACCAAGCTTAACTGGTTTATATTTTTTCGCTGATTATTGCAGTGATGAAATAGGAATGTTGGAAGAATCCGGAGGGAATTGGACCATGACATTTACAGCGCCTTTCACTGGAAATGGCTGGACAACTTTTGGGGAAGATAGCAATGGAGAAATTTATATTGCTGGAATTGATTCTGGAACGGTTTATAAAATTATTGAACCTGATTTGAGTGTTGGTGAAAATGATATTTTTGAAGTAACAATGTTTCCAAATCCTGCTGAAAATCAAATTATGCTCGATATTTCTGAATCCACATTAGTTATTAAGTCTATAAATATCTACAGTATTCAGGGAAAATTGATTTCTTCCAATACTGATTTTGCTCAACAGCACATTACTGTATCCACTAAAAGCCTATCTAGTGGGCTGTACTTTGTTGAAGTTGCAAATAGCAAAGGTAATAGCATTATCAAAAAGCTTATTAAGAATTAATGAAACAGCCATCTGGTAAATTATATTTAATTCCGACAGGTCTGGGAGACAATCCTCCTTTGGAAATATTGCCGATTTCCATCAAAAAAATCATAGAATCCGTTGATGATTATATAGTAGAAAATGAGAAAACTGCCAGGAGATTTATCAAATCAATACATCCAAAAAAATCCCAACCAAATTTAAAGCTCTATACACTCAATAAATATACAAAACCCGAAGAGTTATATACTTTCTTGGACAGCTGCGAAAAGGGTAAATCAATGGGATTACTTTCAGAAGCAGGTTGTCCTGCTGTTGCCGACCCTGGAGCAGATGTAGTAAAATTGGCGCATCAGAAAAACATTCAAATAGTACCTTTGGTTGGTCCTTCAAGTATTATTCTTGCAATGATGGGCTCCGGAATGAATGGCCAAAGTTTTGCTTTTAATGGTTACTTACCAATAGACAAACATGAACGAAAAATGGAACTGAAACGTTTGGAAAAATTATCTTTTGACCATAACCAATCGCAATTATTTATAGAAACGCCCTATCGAAATAATAAGATGTTGGAAGATTTATGTGATTCCTTACAGCCTCAAACACGTGTCTGTGTGGCTTGCGACTTAACGCTTACTTCAGAATATATCAAAACAATGCAAGTCAATGAATGGAAAGCTGCAAAAGTAGATTTGCACAAACGCCCAGCTATTTTTATCATTCATAAAGACTGAGCTTAAAATCTCAAATGGAGACCTTGGCTTTTCTATCTGCAATAATTGAAGACGTATCGTATCCTGAAAATTTCTTTAAATAGGAACGCATGGATGTTCCAAAAGCATCAGAAAATGTTTCATTTCCATAGCTTCTCAAGAATTTTTTAACACTTCCTGCGCCTGCAAGGTGTGCAGCTGCCAAAATCCCGGATTCTGTTATGGTTATTCCGCTTATCCTTTTACCTTCAAAATGAGCAATTTCATTTCGCAAAATCCATTTATTGCGCTGTGCATATGCCATAAAGGCTTTTTCTTGCAATTCTGGTGTGTATAAAAAATCGTTAGGATTATAAATACCAAGTGCTCTTAAGGTCTCAACGCCAAATTGATATTTACCAAGATATCCAAAATCATTAACCACATGATAATTGCCTCTTGATTCTTTAAACCCTACTGCTTCTTTAAAGCCTAAATAGGCTTTCCCTAAAAAAGGAGAAAATTGAGTCTGGGATGCAGCCTTGTCAGCTTTCTGATTCTCTGACAACATGGCAATATCTTTATTTACGGTATAATTGAGTTCTAGACCAGCGGTAGAAAAATTGGTCATATCCACTGTAGTATCGGGAAATAATCCAAAAGCAAGAACAGTCAAGATTGCAATAGGAAACGCGAAATAATTAGTCCATTTTTTTATCATAACTCCTAATTTATAGAACTTAATATCAATTTTTTTGTTCTAAATTTTCAGCGTGCAAATATACGACTTTTATTTACTTACTGACTTTTAGACTGTTAATGTATGTTAAAAGTAGATGAAATGCGCCTTCAGACCATTTTTGCCATCCAACTCCAAAGTTGGAAAAGGGACCTTGATGACGTTCAAAACGTCAAACACGGATTTCAAGACGTGGGAATTCGTTTTTATTTTTGTCAAATCTACATCAAAACTTAAATAGTATTGACGTCTCCGTTGAGGACTTATAATCAAATTATTAACAGGTTCGCTTTTGCCTGTCAGCATTCCTTCTGCACCATATCCAACTGCCAAATTCAACCATTTTGGAATATTGCTGTCTTTGAAAAACGAATGTACATTCACACTTAACCAATACGTCTGCCCATTGTAATCTTTTAACATCTCTTCTAAAAATCCTTCTCCCAGCTTATCTGGACGTTGGGGTGCAAAATCAGTTTGGTGAAATGAATATTTTAAGATGATGCGCTGTTCTTTCCAGAGTAATTCCTGACCAACGTACAATCCTGTTCCAGAAATATTGGCCATCATGTCTCCCCAGGAAAAACCCCACTCTTCACTAAATCCGTCAAACACCTCGACGGTTGTCAAAAAAGCCAACCCTAAAGTGGAGCCATACATCAATTGGTTCGTTTCACTTTCTCCACTCCATTTTAAGACATTCGCTCCAATCTTTCCAATTTGATAGGATGAAAATACGTGTCCCATCTTGTCCATTTGTAGCCATTCATCATTGTCATTTAATGTATGGAATTTTGATTGAGGGTAATCAACATACCATAATTGATTCAACCCAACTAATGATAATGTAGCTAGAGATGCTTCGGTGATATAAATTGCATTTCGCCGTGAAACATTTAATGTATCACTTTGAGTTAGGAAGGAATTTATTTTAGATTGCGGAAACGCAGAAAACGATACCAAAAAAATAAGAAGTGTATGGTTTATGGAACATTTCAAAATCAGCGATTGACACCTTGTTGATTAATCCACCTCACGTATTCTTGACGGTTAACATTATGTTGCGCCAAGGTTTTTGAAAATTTGTGATAGCCAAAATTCTTAATATCAGCCACAAAATAATAATAGTCATGATTCTCTGCGTTGAGAACAGCTTCAATCGACGAAATGTCTGGCATGGCGATTAGACCTGGTGGCAATCCAGCATATTTATAGGTATTGTAAGGTGAATCCAACTCCAAATCTTTATAGAGTACGCGTTTAATCACTTGGTTAAAATCATTCGAGTTTTTTTTGATGGCATATATAACGGTCGGGTCTGCCTGAAGTGGCATCCCAACTTTTAGACGGTTCAGATAAACACCCGCAACTCTTGAACGTTCATCTACTTTGGCAGTTTCCTTTTGGACTATAGACGCCAGTACTGTTACTTGATTGGGTGTAAGGTTTAAACTTTTGGCCTTATCCAATCGTGCATCATTCCAAAATCGATTGTATTCTTTCAACATTCTGTCTCTAAACTGTTCTGCAGAAGTGTTCCAAAAAAACTCATAACTATTTGGGATATACATTCCTAAAGCGGTGGCATTAGAAAAATTGTTTTCATTTAAAAATTCAGAATCTTTCATCACTGTAATTAATGAAAGACTATCGGCTTCTATCTGTGAAGCAATTCTCCCGGCAAGATTTTCTAATGTTTCTTGATTGTTGAATGACAATTGCAATGGAACATTATTGCTACGTATGGAATTGATAATATCATTGTTGTTCATATTTTTTTTAATGATATATCTACCTGCTTTGATGTTTGTAGTGTATTTCTTTTGTTTTGCTAGTACATCAAAACTTCCGATATCCTTCAATAAAGGTTCCAATTGTCCACGAACTTCTTCATAAGTTGCATTCGTCGGAACAAACACATATGCTTCATCATTGTTGAACGCCGTGTTGGAATTGAACATAATCGTGTAAATATTATAGGCAACAACACCTGCAACGACAAGTCCTATCAGAACAATAGCAAGTAGAATTTTTTTGATGTACATTTAATGATTGATAAGTTGAAATAAATATTCATTTTGGTAACTGCCATTGATAGCATTCCAATCTTTTTTAAGGCCGATTTTCTCAAAGCCCTGATTGGTGAACAGTGTAATACTGGCTTTATTGTCCTCTGTAATGTTACAATACAATTGGTGCAGATTGAGATGCTCAAAACTGTAATTGACCAATAATTGCAAAGCTTCTTTACCAAAACCCTGTTGACGATTAGTTGATTCTTTTACTAAAATCCCAACTCCAGCGCGACTGTTCTTAAAATCGAAATCGAACAAATCAATCATCCCAAGGGCTTTATTCTCATAACTGGAAATAACTAATCTTAATTGTTTGGCTTCAAAAATATCTTTATGTGAATTTTCAAGATATTGTGTCAAAATGTATTTTGAATACGGTGTTTGTGTATTACTGATTTCCCAGAAAGTCTCGTCGTTTTCAATGGTATAAATAAATTCTAGGTCTTCAGGTTCCAATGCCCTCAAAAAGACGTATTTTCCTTTCAGCGTCATCATAGTGTGCCTTTAAAAACTTGAATTGCTGGCCCAATCAGCCAAATATCTTTGTAGCCTGTTTCACTCTTTTTAAAATCAACTTGCAATTGTCCTCCTTGAGTATGTAGCGTTATCAGGTTCTTTTCGGTTTCACCAATATAGTTCATCGCTAGAGCTACGGCAGTGACTCCTGTACCACAAGACAAAGTTTCATCTTCTACGCCTCGTTCGTAAGTGCGCACAAAAAACGATTCTTCGGTCAGTTTTTTGACAAAATTCACATTGCTTCCATCTTTATAATACGGAGCTCCATAACGAATTCTGCTTCCAACGGATTTAATATCCATAAGTTCCAAGTCAGCGTCCATCTGTACATGATGCGGCGAACCAGTATTCAAAAAAACATGGTTATTATGTTTTTCTACGGTTTTAACATCTTGCATCTGAAGTTTTATCATATCACTTTCAATGGTAGCATGATGCAAACCGTCCATGGCTTCAAATGTGGCCTTATCTTTTATAATTCCCAAATAGTTTGCAAAAGCTGTGATACAACGGCCTCCATTGCCACACATACTGCTTTGGTTACCATCCGAATTGTAATAGACCATTTTGAAATCTGCATTTGAATCGTTTTCCAAAAGTATCAAGCCATCCGCTCCAATCCCAAAACGTCTGTCGCATAATTTAGCGATGAGTTCTGTATTGTCTTTATCAAAAACCTCTTGACGATTATCTATCATCACAAAGTCATTGCCTGTTCCTTGGTACTTATAAAATTCAATCTTCATACGTGGGCAAATATAAGAATAATCCATTGCTTTTTCGTTTGTTAAACGAGCGTTAAAGTTGAAGTTAAAAATCGTTAAACTTAAATTCTCGATTCAATAAATAGTTAATTTTAGTCGTTAACTGAACACATAATTATCAAAACCTGATATTCAGATGAAAAAGATTTTAACCTTACTATTCGTTTCTGTTTTAGGTGGAATCATGACCCTTTCTGCCTATAAACTTTTTATCGAAAAAGACACTAAATTTTTTGTTGCCTCAAATGATTCAAAACCCTCATTCATTCCAACAAACAACACCACCTCCAATTTACTTTATAATGCTGATGCAGTAGATTTTACTAAAGCTGCTGAAAATGCCGTTCATGCAGTCGTTCACGTCAAGAACACTACGATAAGTCAAGGCGGACCTGTGACCTTGCAGGATTTATTTTATGGAAGAAGCCAACCAAGGACGCAAGTTGGTACTGGTAGTGGTGTTATTATTTCGCCAGATGGCTATATCATAACCAACAATCACGTCATTAATGGTGCACAGGATTTATCCATTACATTAAATGACAATAAAATATACACTGCAAAATTAATTGGAACCGATGAAAAAACAGACATCGCTCTGTTGAAGATTGACGCCGACGAAGATTTGCCTTATGCAACCTTTGGCGATTCAGACCAAGCAAAAGTTGGTGAATGGGTTCTTGCCGTAGGAAATCCATTTAATTTGACTTCAACAGTTACTGCTGGAATTATAAGTGCAAAATCAAGGGATTTGTCTGGTGTCAATGCGCAATCATTTATTCAGACAGACGCTGCCGTAAATCCTGGAAATTCTGGTGGTGCACTGGTAAACATCAATGGTGACCTAATAGGAATCAATACTGCTATCACATCGCAAACGGGTTCGTACATTGGATATTCGTTTGCAGTTCCTAGCAATATTGCAAGAAAAGTTGTTGAAGACATCATGGAATTTGGAAATGTTCAGACTGGAATTTTAGGCGTCAATGTTTTAAACCGAAACTCAAAATATGCAATTGAAAATGGATTAAACGAAATTGATGGTGTGTATGTCAGTGAAATAGAAGAGAACTCTGGAGCGGCTAAAGCTGGCATTAAAAACGGAGATATCATCAAGAAAGTGGACAATATCAAGATTTCAAAATTTTCTGATTTGAGCGGTTATTTGACCACCAAACGTCCAAATGACGTGGTCAAAGTAACCATCGATAGAGATGGTGACGAAAAAATATTGCCTGTGACTTTGACAAAATTTGAAAATTCAACAGTTGAATATCTCGATATGCAATTGAAAAACATTCCAAAACAGGCCAAAGAAAAATATAAAATAGAATATGGCGTACTGGTTATCAAGAACGAAAATTATGCGCTTTACAAAAATTTGGGCATCAATGAAGGTTATGTCATTACCGAAATTAATGGGGAAAAAATAAATTCTGTTAAAGATATTGCCAAGCTACAACAAAAATACGGTGATAACATCACTAAAATAAGTGTCATCAATACCAATGGCCAAAAGGAAAGTTTTATCTTTAGATAGAACCGTTTAATAATAGTTGGTAAAACCCTTCAAGATTGAAAATCCTGAAGGGTTTTTTATTTTCAAAAAACATTACGAAAACGTTTGAAATATACTATTTTTGCAAAAAATTTAAAAAACAACACACACTAAACTTTAACATTATGAGTTTGAACGGAACTTATGAAAACGAATTGGCTTTTCAAGCCGACCGAAGACGTGCAACAGTTGAATTTATAAAAATTGTAAGCGATCTTTGGTACGACAAATCAATTGAGTTGGTCATTTTCAGGAATCAATTAATTGACAAAAATGTCAGCGAAATTCTCAATCTGCACGAGTATGCAGGTGAATTTGTTGGAAAACCAATTTCGATTTTCGATTCTGTAGAGATTGCACAGGCTATCAAACAATTGGACATTCCGCCTGCCAAATTGGATATTGGCAAACTTACTTACGAATATCATTTGGAAGACCAAAAATACAGCAACGCCATGGCTTTTGTTGCTGACAAACTTAAAGGGGCGAGCAAATATGAGAGTATCAAGCCTAAAGATGTTATTTTATATGGATTTGGTAGAATTGGTCGATTGGTCGCAAGAGAATTGATGACCAAAACAGGAAAAGGAAGTCAAATGCGATTGAGAGCCATCGTGACCAGAGGTAAAATTGACCAAACTGTGTTGGAAAAAAGAGCATCATTGTTGAGGAATGATTCTGTACATGGTGATTTTTCAGGAACTGTGATTGCAGATTTAAAAAATAGTGCCTTGATTATCAATGGAACCACAGTAAATATTATTTCTGCCAATAATCCAGAAGATATTGACTATACAAAATATGGCATCAAAGACGCTTTGGTGATTGATAATACAGGAGTTTTTAGAGACAAAGAGGCTCTAACCAGACATTTGTCCTCAAAAGGAGTTAATAAAGTCCTATTGACAGCTCCGGGAAAAGGGGTGCCAAACATTGTACATGGCGTCAACCATTTGGACTACGACCCAGACAAAGTAGATATTTTTTCTGCTGCATCTTGTACCACTAATGCTATTACTCCAGTTTTAAAAGCTATCGAAGATACTTTGGGTGTTAAACATGGACATATTGAAACCATCCATGCCTACACAAATGACCAAAATTTGGTGGACAATTACCATGATAAATACCGACGTGGTCGTGCTGCTAGCTTGAATATGGTCATTACCGAAACAGGAGCCGGAAGCGCAGTGACAAAAGCATTGCCATCCATGGATGGAAAATTGACTTCAAACGCCATTAGAGTTCCTGTGCCCAATGGTTCTTTGGCTATACTGAATTTGGAACTCGAGAAAAAAACAACTTTGGATGGTATCAATTCTATTTTAAAAAAATACGCTTTGGAAGGCAATCTTGTAGAACAAATAAAATATGAATTGAGTGATGAGCTCGTATCGAGTGATATTGTTGGGATTTCTGCCCCAGCTATTTATGACAGTAAAGCTACCATTGTGAGAGCAGATGGAAAAAACGCACTTTTATATATTTGGTATGATAATGAATATGGATATAGCCACCAAGTCATCAGGTTAGCAAAATATATATCTAAAGTAAGACGTTATACCTATTATTAATAATAAGACGTCCATTTTTAAACATTGTTCGTATATAAAAATAGCCTTACTTATGTGAGGCTATTTGTTTAAAATGAAACAAATAATAATTATAATTCTTATCTTGTTCAAAATTAACCACATCTAAAAAAACTTTAAATGCATTCCATTAAAACTTTAACTGTTACCTTATTTTCTTTGTTGCTGTATTTCAACATTAACGCTCAAGAAACTCCAGACCAAACAGATGAAGACAAACTTTCGTTGACAGAAGGTTCCATCAGCAATCAATTTGAATACATCATTCAAAAATCTTACAGCTATCAAGAATTCAAAAACGTAAAAAAGGCATGGTTATATGAATTAAAGGCTCATACACTTGATTCTCTAAAAGCCATTCAAGTTGATTTAACAAATACTCAAAAAGTGGTTGACAGCTTAAATCAAGAAATAGTTGCTCTAAAATCCAATTTATCCGAAACAAAATCAAACCTATCATCTACCATTGAAGAAAAAGACAATATGGCATTATTTGGAATGCCCATGAGCAAGTCGAGTTATAGTGCTATTATGTGGAGTATTATTGGAGTTCTATTTGCACTTTTGCTATTATTTATCTACAAATTTAGAAATAGCAACGCAGTTACAAGCCAATCCAAAAAGGCACTTTCAGAAATCGAAGAAGAATTTGAAGAACATCGACGCAATGCTTTGGAACGTGAGCAGATCGTACGTCGGCAACTTCAAGACGAGCTCAATAAACAAAAGAAAAACAAATAATAAATCACAAAATCCGAAAGTATATTTCGGATTTTTTTTTCGCATCTTTGCAGTCAATACCATTCAACAATGCGAATCGATATCATCACAGTTTTGCCAGAACTCCTTAAAAGTCCGTTTGAAGCATCTATTTTAAAACGAGCTATTGAAGCTAATTTGGTTACTGTTCATTTCCATAATTTAAGAGATTATACGTCTGATAGATATAAATCTGTTGATGACACACAATTTGGAGGTGGTGCAGGCATGGTGATGATGGTCGAACCTATAGATAAATGTATTACAAAACTACAATCGGAACGCAATTATGATGAAATCATTTATATGACTCCCGATGGTGAAACTCTTAAACAGGGTATTGCCAATCAGCTTTCTTTGAAAGAGAATATTATAATACTATGCGGACATTATAAAGGAGTAGACCAGCGTGTTCGTGATATGTTTGTGACCAAGGAAATCTCCATAGGTGATTATGTACTTTCTGGTGGAGAACTAGGCGCAGCTGTACTTTGCGATGCAGTTATTCGTTTGATTCCTGGTGTTTTAGGAAATGAGACCTCTGCCCTAACCGATTCCTTTCAAGATAATTTGTTGGCACCACCAATCTATACAAAACCTAGAGACTATAAAGGTTTGAAAGTTCCTGAAATACTGTTCAGTGGCAATTTTCCAAAGATTGAAAAATGGCGCGAGGAGCAAGCCTATGAGCGCACAAAGGAAAGACGACCTGACCTATTGAATGACTAAAAAAGGGATTTAATTATGACTTGCAATAGATGATTAATGGTTTTAAATTAAAAAAGTCTTGCAACATAACATTTCACAACTCAACATTGAACGGCAAATAATTCTTCAATATTAATTGCTAATTATCAATTATTGATTATTTTTGCATCCAATTTCGGATTAACCTCTGGCGATGTACGTGAATGTTGGTTTGAAACAATCCTAAAATATAAAAGAGATGAATTCTTTAGTTCAATTTGTACAAGACGAATTTGTAGAAAAAAAAGAAATTCCAGATTTTTCAGCTGGTGACACCATTACAGTGTATTATGAAATCCGTGAAGGTGACAAAAAACGTACACAGTTTTTTAAAGGTGTTGTATTACAACGTAAAGGAAGTGGAAGTTCTGAAACATTCACAATCCGTAAAATGTCAGGAACTATTGGTGTAGAGCGTATCTTCCCAGTAAATTTGCCCGCACTTCAAAAAATCGAAGTCAACAAAAAAGGTAAAGTTAGACGTTCAAGAATTTATTATTTCAGAGGTCTTACCGGTAAAAAAGCAAGAATCAAAGAAAAAAGAGACTAATATTTTTTTTCAAAACTATATGAAAGCCTTGATTATTCAAGGCTTTTTTAGTTTATTAACTTTTGTTAATAACTCGCGTTCATAAATCGTTGAAAACTAAAATGATAAATCTGCTTGGATATGATTGATTCTTTTGTAATTTAGTAAAACGATTCAACAACAACATTCGTGTTGGTTTCAGCGTCGAAAATTGAATTTGAGTTAAATCGTATAAAGTAACGTTCTTTATAAAATTGTTTTTTGAGGTTTTGAAGTGTCACGTGTATGCGTGAAGAACCAATGAACCATGATACCTTAAAAAGTGCCGCATGTGTAAGCAGGCTGAAACTGGTAAGGTTGAAAGTTTCCGAAGAGGTCAGCAGCGAAAGTGAATGACAAGGTAGGAAGCAATGTTTTGGAAATTGTAAGTTGCGAAAGTGAAATGCAAGATATAAAACATCAAAAAAAACAATTAACTGAAACATAGTAATAACAGGTCAATACATTTTGAAAGTTATGAGGTGTTTCATTGAAATAGTGAAATTTGAACTGAAAAGGACGATGTAAAACGCAAGTTTTAATCGGCTGATGTAACAGCAATGTTATATAGGTCACAAAGTAACTGTTTCAAAAAAGCCATGTCAGAGTAGTCTAACTACAGTGATATGGCTTTTGTGTTTTATAAACTTAGCCTTTTTATTAGAGCTTTCATTTAGTATATTTGTATTCCCAAAAAATATAAATTCCCTTTTAATTAAATTAATCAATACATGGCGAACGCATCTACAATTTTTTATACTCACACAGATGAAGCTCCGGCTCTAGCAACCCAATCACTTTTACCTATAATCAAATCGTTCACAAAATCTTCTGGAATAGATGTAGTCACTAAAGATATATCGCTTTCAGGACGGATAATTTCAAATTTTCCAGAATTTCTTAATGAAGATCAAAGAATTCCCGATGCTCTAAAAGAATTAGGAGAATTGGCAACCAGACCAGAAGCCAACATTATTAAACTACCCAATATCAGTGCTTCAATTCCGCAATTGACAGAAGCAATTTTGGAGCTGCAATCCAAAGGTTATCAAGTTCCAAATTATCCGGATAGTCCAAAAAATGATCAGGAAAAAAACATCAAATCACGTTATGATAAAATAAAAGGAAGTGCCGTCAATCCTGTGCTTCGTGAAGGTAATTCAGACAGACGTGCTCCAAAGGCTGTGAAAAATTACGCCAAAAAGAATCCCCATTCCATGGGTAAATGGTCTTTAGATTCCAAAACACATGTGTCCACCATGAAAGAAGGTGATTTTTTTCATACCGAAAAGTCGGTAACTCTTGCTAAAGCAACAGAGATTAAAATAGAACACATCAATCTACATGGAGAAAGCACACTTCTAAAAGCTAATGTGCCATTGCTTGCTGGAGAAATCATCGATGCTTCTTTAATGAAGAAAAAAGCATTGCTTGAATTTCTTTCAGAACAAGTAAAGGATGCCAATGATAAAGGTGTGTTGTTTTCCTTGCATATGAAAGCTACCATGATGAAAGTGTCCGACCCAATTATTTTTGGACACGCAGTAAGAATATTTTTTAAGGATTTATTTGATAAATATCAAAACACATTTGATGCTATTGGCGTGGATGTCAATAATGGTTTTGGAAATTTAGTTGAAAAACTAAAGGAACTGCCTGCTGAAAAGCGTAAAGAAATTGAATCTGAGATTGAACATATCTATCAACTGGGACCGAGTTTGGCGATGGTCAATTCCGACAAGGGCATTACCAATCTTCATGTACCCAGTGATGTTATCATCGACGCCTCTATGCCTGCTATGATTCGCACATCTGGCCAGATGTGGAATTCTGATGGAAAGCAACAAGATACAAAGGCGGTGATTCCTGATAGCAGCTATGCAGGAATTTATCAAGTAACCATAGATTTTTGTAAAAAACATGGTGCTTTTGACCCGAAAACCATGGGTACAGTCCCTAATGTTGGGCTAATGGCACAAAAAGCTGAAGAGTATGGTTCACATGATAAAACATTTGAGATAGAAACCAAAGGTCACGTTCGCGTGGTGGATAAAGAAGGTAACATATTGATTGAGCATCCTGTTGAATCTGGTGATATTTGGAGAATGTGCCAAACAAAGGATGCGCCAATCCAGGATTGGGTCAAATTGGCTGTATCAAGAGCGACAGCAACTAAAACTCCAACGGTTTTTTGGTTGGATAAACACAGATCTCACGATGCAGAGCTTATTAAAAAAGTCAATCAATATTTAAAAGATTACGATACCACAGGATTAGACATAAGAATTTTGTCTCCAATGGATGCTACCCAATTCACTTTAGAGCGAATCAAAGAGGGAAAAGACACCATTTCTGTTACAGGAAATGTGTTGCGTGATTATCTTACAGATCTCTTCCCTATACTGGAATTGGGCACTAGCGCCAAAATGCTCTCAATCGTTCCTTTGATGAATGGTGGAGGACTTTTTGAAACTGGAGCTGGTGGTTCGGCCCCAAAACATGTGGAACAGTTTGTAGAGGAAAACCACTTACGTTGGGATTCTTTGGGTGAATTTTTAGCTTTGGCCGTTTCCTTGGAACATCTAGCTAATGCGACGAAAAATTCAAAGGCACAAATTTTGGCAGATACTTTGGATGAAGCTACAGAAAAACTATTGGAAACAGGGAAGTCCCCTTCTAGAAAAGTGAAAGAGCTTGACAACAGAGGTAGCCATTTTTACTTGGCATTATATTGGGCAGAAGCATTGTCAAATCAAAATATTGATGCGGATTTAAAAGCAGAATTCGTTCCTGTTTTTAAGGAACTCAAATCAAATGAACATAAAATTGTAGATGAACTTAACACCGTACAAGGCAAATCTGTAGACTTGGGTGGTTATTATAAACCAAACGATACAAAAGTTGAAGCGGCTATGAGACCAAGCCCTGTTTTGAATTCAATTATTTAATTTATGGTGATAACGAATATTAATAGAAATGCTCTTTTCATATAAGGAGCATTTTTATTTTAATATGGTAACAGCAAAGTTGTAAGCAAAAATTGTATTTTTAGTCCATGTCATTCATCAAAACTACAGAGCTAGAATCCAATTATAACCATCTCGAGCAGATGAGTGTGAATGAATTGCTTACCAATATCAATATAGAAGACCAAACGGTACCTTTGGCTGTAAAAAAAACCATTCCACAAATTGAAAAATTAATAGAGGAAATTGTAATAAAGTTAAAATCTGGTGGACGTTTGTTTTATATAGGTGCAGGCACCAGTGGCCGTCTCGGAATTGTGGATGCTTCGGAATGCCCTCCAACTTTTGGTGTCTCTCAAGATTTAGTGATTGGTTTGATAGCAGGAGGAGATTCTGCTATCCGAAAAGCTGTTGAATTCGCCGAAGATTCCACAACTCAAGGTTGGGAAGATTTAAAAAAAAACAAAATCAATCAAAAAGATGTTGTTATTGGCATTGCAGCTTCTGGAACCACTCCTTATGTGATTGGAGCTTTGGCAAAATGCAACGAAAATAATATTCTTACAGGGTGCATCACCTGCAACCATAACAGTCCTTTATCGAAAACAGCACAGTTCCCTATTGAAGTGATTGTCGGACCTGAGTTTGTTACGGGAAGTTCTCGCATGAAAGCTGGTACAGCACAAAAATTGGTATTGAACATGATATCTACTGCCACAATGATACAGTTGGGCAAGGTGAAGGGCAACAAAATGGTAGATATGCAATTGAGCAATAATAAATTGGTTGACCGAGGTGTCCAGATGATTATGGACGAACTTAAGGTTTCCCAAAAAGACGCACAGCTTCTGTTGAATACACATAAAAATGTCCGAACTGCCATTCAACACTATTTGCATGGAGGAGCATAAAACCAATAGAGATTTATTGGTCAAAGGACTCCAGAACATGGGTATCTGTTTAGTATTAATGTTTTTGGGGCCTACTTTGCTATATATTGCCTTTAGCAACCAAGACAAACCAACTTATCTACTTGTGTTGATTATTTCCATCATCGTCTGTGCACTCGCTGTTTATTTTCTATTTAGAGGAATTCTTATCATCCTAAAAAGTCTATTCGGAAAGTAATTTTCAATTTTTGTTTTAGCTCAAAATTTAAAAATAAAAAACCACTGCTTTTCAGCAGTGGTTTTAAATTTAGGTTGCTTTTTAAGCCTATTCTTTTATTCCATGTTTTCTATTATATTCCATTCTTTCTACGTCATCACGGAAAATCTTTGAACTTCCAACTTCTGATTCTCTATTTTCAGCTTTTTTTGATTTTGTGATAGCCATTTGCGCCTTTTGTGTTTCTGTCAATTCACTTTCATTCAATTTTGAAATTTGCGGTCTATCTATTGAGGAATTTCTGCCAGCAAAACAAACAACGTCAGCAACAAATCCCGCCGAAGTACCAGTGGCATTGGATGTAAATCTTACTGTTAAATATTGTCCCGAAGACTCAACATAATCTAAAGTACCATCAGCATATGGAGCCAATGAATTATTACCTGTTCCTGTAAAACCATTTGTACCTGATATCGGTGTCCCAGTTCCTGAAACGGTAATCAGAGGTGCAGCTGTTGTAGTACCATCATACATTCTTAAATAATCATTAGCTGCAGTACTAAATGAACGAAAATTAAGTCGAACTTTATTACCAGTACCAGCATTAATAGTATAAATATCATTTCTATTATTTCCATAATTACCAAAACTGCCTCCATTGTCCACATAATATCCTCCACAGACTGGAGCGGTATTGCCTGGTACGTCTGGGATGCAGGAAGATACATTTAAGGTAAAATTACCTGTATTGGTTTGATAACCTGTAACATAGAAGTAATATGTGGTATTTGCAATAGATCTGAAAGTAACGGCTGATTGTGGAACTCCAGTCGCAACATCATCGTTGCCAGTAACACATGTTAACCCTGCGCAAGTTCCTCTAAAGACCCCCAATTTAGTATCGAATGTACTACCAAAAGTATCCACAGAAACATCACTAATTGAGGGACCACTCGCAAATGAATACCAAACTCCTCCGGCAGTATTTAGAGTCTCAACACAAGTTCCTGGAGCACCAGTCGTTGTAGCAGTGGTAGTTGATCCTGAAGCTGTACCTCCACAAGAAATAGCAATAGCATTTGTACATGTGTCGTTTGCTGGAGGAAAAAGTTCTGTAAGTGTAAGTGTATAGTTTCCAAAAACACCATTAGCTGCAGTTATATAAATAAAATATGTTGTATTTGGAGCAGCGGTAAATGTCAAATCAGCAGATGCAGTTGAAGCGGTAACACAATTAAGGGCTGCGCAACTACCTGACAATATCCCTAACCTGGTAGTAAAATTACTGCCTGCAGTAGATGCTTTGATAATTTTATTAGAAGCGGTTGCATTGGTATAAGTATGCCAAACTCCTGGGCCTTGTCTAAGGTTGACACTATTACAGTTTGTTTGTGGAGCTCCTGTATTAGTACCTAGAGTTGTATAACCTGTAGTTGGGATATCAAGACTTACAGGTATTGCGTTCGCACATAGATCGTTGGCTGGAGGTGTAAATTCTGCCAAGTTTAATGTATAAGCTCCTACTTGATTATTATAACCCCCTAAGAAAATGTAATAGGTGACGCCACCAGTGGCATTAAACGTAATTGTTGACAATAACCCTGTACCATCATCATCATCGTTATCAATACAAGTCAATGCTCCACATGTCCCACCTAGAACTCTCAATTGTGTATCAAAACCACCATTTGCAAGAGTTTGGGTTCCCTCAGTATCTACCACTACAGTTTTGTTGGTTGGAGTTGAATAAGAATACCATACACCAGGTCCTCCAAAAGGAGCAGTTAAATTGTTGTTACAAATGGTTGGTGTATCGGAATTAGATGCATTAACTATAGAACCTGCATATGTACCTGCTCCAATTGTAATAGCATTAGCACATGTATCGTTGGCAACTGCAGGGCCTGAACAATTAGTGTCACTTACAAATGTACCTGAAGAATTACCATAGGTAGAAGACCAAGTTCCCATTACTTCAGCACATTGATTGTCATTTCCAGCATTGCCAGGATTATATTTATGAGTTCCTGTCCAACTGACTGGATAACCCAAAATTGTAGCGGAACCATTTATAGCACAAGTAGTATATCCTGAAGTGGTACAACCAGACTGTGTACTGTTTGCAGCTGGCACATTGTAAAGACGTCCTCCATACCAAACTTGTACAGCAAAATTCTGGTCTTCGCCAGCTCCAATGGACATAACGTTCCAAGTACGACCACTAGTAGGGAAACCTCCAGTACCAGCAGTACGCACATAAGTACCTGTAATTGGTGTTAATGGTGCTCTTGATAAATTTTTTGCAATAAGAACATCTGATTCTTTGTTGTCAAAATTAACATTGGAAATTAAGGGATTAAGACCGTCACCTTCTACAGAAAAATCCAATGTGGCATCAATGGTACTTAAACCCGCTGAAGAAAATCGAAGATTGCTAATGGTATTGTCAACGGTCAATTTTACCTTATTGCTTTTAAGTTCTATTTGCTCTCCTGTGCTTAAGATAATTTGAGCAATTGCATCATTGGATGGTGAAAGTGTCACAACCACACTTCCTCTTGTTAAACCGTCGTTGGTTGAAAACAGTCCTTTGTAAACTCCCAAATAGGAATTATCATACTGATCATCAGCAATTCTCGTGCTAGTTTCGTCTGTTTTTGGTTCTTCAAATGTATCTTTAGTACACGCGATGACAAAACAGCATACCACTAATAACTGTAGTAATTTGTTCAATTTCATAATAATAAGTTTTAAGATTAATAGTTTAGTTCATAATAACCGATTAAATGTAGAAAAAAAATTAACATCCAAATTTAATATCATTAACATTACCTATGAAATGCATAAATAAACGTCAAACAATCTACCGAATCTTTATCAAATATTTATTTATGTTAAAAAGAAAGAATTCTCTTATTAAAATTGTGCTTAGGACAAAAAAAAACCACCGCTAATCTCGCGGTGGTTTTAATAAAACTGAAATTTTAATTATTTCAGTTGAATCTCATAATGTCTGCAGCCTTAATTTTTATACTTGCTGGCTCTTAAATTTTCTGCTTGTTTGTCTTTAGCTTTTTGTTCTTTTATAGCTTTCTGTTTAAGGTAAGCCACTTTCTCTTCATCACTATTCCATGCAGCTTTACTAGCATTTGTAGAAGAAAGTCTTCCAGAGACACAACTAACATCTATCACATAATTACCAGTAGCGCTATTATAACCACCTAAATATATATAATATGTTGTTCCGCTAACAGCAGTAAATGTTGCAATTGATGAAACCTCTGGAGTAACTCCACTGTCATCATCAGCAACAACACAAGTATAGGAATCACAAGCTCCTGTAAATACTTTAATATGCGTATCAAAATCACTACCTTCAGTAGACACAGTAACATCACCATTTTCACCTGCTGTGTAAGTGTACCATACTCCTTGGACATTATCGGAACCAAATATACCGACACTACATTCAGTATTTGATGTTAAATCATCACTCGTAGAAAAAGTAGTATTTCCAGTATCAGAACCACCGCAAACAATTGGGAAGGCTCCACTACAAAGATCGTTCATTGGTGCAGGCTCGGGAATCACACAAGATACATTAAGTGTATAATCACCACTATTAGCTTGATAACCTGTCACATAGAAATAATAAGTTGTCCCAGAAGTTGCATCAAATACAACTCTAGATCTAGTCCCAATCCCAGAAGTATCATCGTTTGCACCTACACACAAAAGTGTTCCACAATCACCGCTAAATACACCAAGTTTCGTATCAAAAGCACTGCCTACAGTATCAACTGTAAGGTTGGCATCTTCACTTGCAGTATACTTATACCAAACACCTGGTGCGGTAGTGAGATCTGTTATACCATTACAATCTGCTGGAGCATCGGCATTAGTTGCAGCCGCTGTTGAGCCACTTACCGAGCTATTACAAGCAATATCATAAGCATCAGCACAAGCATCTGGCTCAGGTAGTGGTGGTACAAATTCTGAAATAGTCAATTCATAAGTTCCCGCAGAAGTATTCCAACCTCCTAAAAAGATGTAATACGTTACGTCAGCTTGGGCTGAAAATTGAACTTCAGCGTTATAATTAAAATTATCAATATCTACATCATCATTGTTAGCTACGCAATCGAGGGAGCCACAAGTTCCAGAAAAAACTCTCATTTGCGTATCAAAATCAGTACCAGCGTTATCAGTACTGGCAACTATATCAATATCGACAGGCGAAGTAAAAGTATACCATACTCCAATTCCGTCTGCCGATCCCAATAGATTGTCGTCACAATTACCTACAGGAGTATCTCCATTTGTTGCAGTAAAGCCAAATGCATCAGTAAATCCAGTTATGTCATCTCCAACCGATACTGGTAGAGCATCTTCACAAAAATCATTAGCAATTCCTGCCGAAGAGCAATCCGTATCACTAACGAAGGTTCCGGAAGAAGCCTGATAATCTGGTGCTGACCAAGTTCCAGAGACCTCTGAACATGCAACATTATCAGTATATCTATCATATGTATGTGTTCCTGACCAATTTACAACATAACCTAAAATGCTTGCAGAACCAGCAATTTCACAGGTTGTAAAGTCACCAGTGTCCGTACAATTACTTTGTTCTGTACTATCAGTTGTATTATAAAGACGGCCTCCATACCATATTTGAGTTGAATACGTTTGGTCACCAAAGCCAACAGACATTACGTTCCAGGTACGACCACTAGTGGGGAAACCTCCAGTACCGGCTGTACGCATGTAAGTACCGGTTACAGTAGTAAGAGGTGCTCTAGATAAGTTTTTGGCAATTAAAATATCTGATGCTTTATTGTCAAAATTTACATCAGAAATTACAGGATTTGTACCATCGCCTCCTACAGAGAAATCTAAAGTAGCATTGATATTACTTAAACCTTCAGATGAAAAATGTAAATTGCTAATAGTGTTATCAGCTGTAAGTTTAATACTAGAGCTTTTAAGCTCTACCATTACTCCACTACTCAAAGTAATTTTTGCAATAGCTTCATTGGACGGAGATAATGTTACAACTACCGTACCGCGAGTTAAACCGTCGTTAGTTGAAAACAATCCTTTGTAAAGACCTAAATAGGAATTATCGAACTGGTCAGCTGCCAATCGATCGTTTGGATCATCTGTCGTTTGTTTCTCGAATGTGTCTTGCGAACATGAGAGTGCAAAACATGATAAAATTGTTAGAAAAAGTAATTTGTGAATTTTCATAGATAATAGATTAATAGTTAATGAAAGTTCAATATAATAAAAATATGTTAATATATTAAAAAACAAAGTAGTAAATTTTCGCTAAAAAATGTTTAATTGGATAAACGGCAATTTTGTCCCTTTAATGGAGTAATTCATATGGTATTATATAAAGGTATACGAGAGGTTAAAAATTTTGACGCTTCAAAATTTAAATCCCTAACTATTTCGAATAATGAAAATGAGAATGATAAAAATCTGTATTAATTCAAGACTATTTTTTTTGTAACCAGCTTATCATTTATTTGAATATTTAAAAAATATATTCCTTTGGAAAATGAAGACATATCAATGCTTGGATTAGTTTGATTAACAAACTTTGAAACTATTTTTCTACCTGAAACATCTAGAATATCAATTTTAAAATTAGCATTAGTTTTAAAATAAACCATTCCGCCTGTAGGATTTGGGAATATCCTTATGTCGTCCACTTCAAAATCAACAGTTGACAGAGCTGTACTGCCTTCAATGATATTCAATGTTTGATTGGGAATGACATCCGTTAGAATATCCTCAATACCGCTTAACCATTTTACTTTGATGTAATCTATGGCTGTTGCATCTCCTACACCAAAAAATTCTGTTCCCGAATTTTGCCCTAAAAATGATTCACCACATAGAGTATAACGATTCATAAGTTGTCCATTTACCGACACTTCAATCCAGGAACCAATCCCATTTCTATTGCTTTGGACTCCTGTGAGCTTTACTTTTAACCAATTGTTTGTTCCTCCAGAATTCTTCCATAAAGAACTATTTTGTGGAGCATCATTATTTACAAAAATATCAACATACCCATCATTATTTATATCTCCTATGACATTTGAGTAACTATGGAAAGTATCAACATTAAATCCAGCATTTGTTGGCACTTGAAACATCCCATTAGCTAAACATTCAAAAAAGGCACTCACATTCAACTCAGCTGTACTAGCGTACAAATCCAAATCCATATCATTATCGGCATCAAAAAAATTAGCCCCCCATGAAAAATGATTTAGAATCGTACCTGTGGACATGGAAAGATTTGTGAAGGTTCCATCTGCATTGTTTTTGAGAAGATAATTACCCTCAGAAGTATTGGTTATATAGATGTCCAACCACCCGTCATAATTATAGTCTTCTACTGCGGTTGACATAGCGTTCATCTGTATATTAGATCCAGATGCAACACTAACATCTGTAAAAGTTCCATTACCATTGTTTCTATAAAGTACATTTCTAGTTGTCATCCTATCATTGATGACGTAAATATCCTGAAAGCCATCATTATTGAAATCAAAAAATGCTGAACAAAATGAAAAGTTACTTGCATTACCTATACCTGCTGATTGTGAAACGTTTGTGAACGTTCCATTACCATTATTATGGTAAAGGTAATTGGGTTTTATACCTGAATAGTCTAAATTTGAAATGAAAACATCTAGAAAACCATCATTGTCATAGTCTCCAAAAGAGGCTCCAAATGTTTTTAAAGATGCATTTGGAAATCCAGCTGCAACAGTTACATCGGTGAAATTGAAACTGCCATCATTATTAAATAGCTTATTTATTCCGTTTGCAACAGCCACGAAGAAGTCATTATCGCCATCATTGTCATAATCCACCCAAATCACCTGCTTTACATCTCCTGTAACGCTAAAATTAAAAATCTCTTCTACAAATGTGCCGAAATTATTTTTGAAAAATCGCAAAGGTTGAGTACTTGATTTCCCTCCTATTGTAATATCATCCCAACCATCATTATCATAATCAAAAAAACTTAAACCTCCTGGATCTATACCGTTTGATACTCCGCCTGAATTAACAATACCCAGTTCAATCGATTTATTTTCAAAAAAAAGTTGTGAAAATGCTGGACAATAAACAGCAAAAAGAATCAGCACTCGACATCTGTAATTAATAATTTTCATAGCGAATTTTATCCAAAATATACAATAAATTTAAACAAAAAACAACCTTCCTTCATCAATTCAATTAATTTAATCTCTAATGTGTTCTATTTTAATTGTTGTTTCAGATTATATCAAGGTTAATTTTAATATCCTGTATTGTAATTGTATGCTCAATAGGTATTTTCGGATGATATAGGTATCCTCAGATGATAATTAATTATTAGATTGGCAATTTTGAGGTAATAATTGAAATATACTTTACGTTGAGAAGCGCTTATAACAAAAAAGCCCTGCATGTTTCCATGCAGGGCCCTGAAAAAGGCGGCGACCTACTCTCCCACGGAGTGCAGTACCATCGGCGCAAACGGGCTTAACTTCTCTGTTCGGAATGGTAAGAGGTGAGCCCCGTCGCTATAACCACCTTAAGCTTTAGCTATATGCTCTAAGCCATAAGCAGTGGGCCTTGTAACCCATCGCTCAGGGCCTAGGGCCTAAAGCGTTGCGCATCCGCGCAACAAATATCTTGACATGTTGAAAAAAGGGCCCTGCGGCCGTCATACATAAAAAACTGTTGCACTTACTAAAAAACAGGCGTACAATAAGCCCACGGGCTATTAGTACCGCTCGGCTGCACACATTGCTGCGCTTGCACCTGCGGCCTATCGACGTGGTCATCTCCCACGGCCCTTTAAAGAAATCTCATCTTGTGGTGGGTTTCGCGCTTATATGCTTTCAGCGCTTATCCCTTCCGAACGTAGCTACCCTGCAATGCCCCTGGCGGGACAACAGGTACACCAGAGGTTCGTCCAACCCGGTCCTCTCGTACTAGGATCAGATCCACTCAAATTTCTAGCGCCCACAGTAGATAGAGACCGAACTGTCTCACGACGTTCTGAACCCAGCTCGCGTGCCACTTTAATGGGCGAACAGCCCAACCCTTGGGACCTTCTCCAGCCCCAGGATGTGACGAGCCGACATCGAGGTGCCAAACCCCCCCGTCGATGTGAGCTCTTGGGGGAGATCAGCCTGTTATCCCCGGCGTACCTTTTATCCTTTGAGCGATGGCCCTTCCATGCGGAACCACCGGATCACTATGCTCTACTTTCGTACCTGATCGACCTGTATGTCTCTCAGTCAAGCTCCCTTATGCCATTGCACTCTACGCACGGTTACCAAGCGTGCTGAGGGAACCTTTAGAAGCCTCCGTTACTCTTTTGGAGGCGACCACCCCAGTCAAACTACCCACCAAGCACTGTCCCTCGTTAGAGGTTAGACTCTAGATAAGCAAAGGGTGGTATTTCAACAATGACTCCACAACGCCTAGCGACGCCATTTCATAGTCTCCCACCTATCCTACACATTACTTATCCAAAACCAATACTAAGCTATAGTAAAGGTGCACGGGGTCTTTTCGTCCCACAGCGGGTAATCGGCATCTTCACCGATACTACAATTTCACCGAGCTCATGGCTGAGACAGTGTCCAGATCGTTACACCATTCGTGCAGGTCGGAACTTACCCGACAAGGAATTTCGCTACCTTAGGACCGTTATAGTTACGGCCGCCGTTTACTGGGGCTTCAATTCAGATCTTCGCGTAAAGCTAAACCCTCCTCTTAACCTTCCAGCACCGGGCAGGTGTCAGGCCCTATACGTCATCTTTCGATTTAGCAGAGCCCTGTGTTTTTGATAAACAGTCGCCTGGACCTTTTCACTGCGGCCCACATCGCTGTGGGCGACGCTTCTCCCGAAGTTACGCGTCAATTTTGCCTAGTTCCTTAGCCATGAATCTCTCGAGCACCTTAGAATTCTCATCCCAACCACCTGTGTCGGTTTGCGGTACGGGCTGCTTCACTCGTTTTTCTTGGAAGTCGCTTCTCTGGATTATCACCTTGGCCGTGGCCTCAGTGTACTATCGCCGTGTTACCACTGGCTTCAACGGACTATTCCGTCAGTCCGCACCAAATATACGCCTCCGTCACTTTTGTTGTGAGCAGGTACGGGAATATTAACCCGTTGTCCATCCACTTCCCCTTTCGGGTTCGCGTTAGGCCCCGACTGACCCTCAGCTGATTAGCATAGCTGAGGAAACCTTGGTCTTTCGGTGTGCGGGTTTCTCGCCCGCATTATCGTTACTTATGCCTACATTTTCTTTTGCAGCTCCTCCAGCACACCTCGCGGCACACCTTCGACGGCACTGCAATGCTCCCCTACCACCCGCCTGAGGCGGGTCCATAGCTTCGGTAGTATGTTTATGCCCGATTATTATCCATGCCGGACCGCTCGACTAGTGAGCTGTTACGCACTCTTTAAATGAATGGCTGCTTCCAAGCCAACATCCTAGCTGTCTGTGCAGTCCAACCTCGTTTTTTCAACTTAACATACATTTGGGGACCTTAGCTGATGGTCTGGGTTCTTTCCCTCTCGGACATGGACCTTAGCACCCATGCCCTCACTGCTGGCAAACATTCTGTAGCATTCGGAGTTTGTCAGGAATTGGTAGGCGGTGAAGCCCCCGCATCCAATCAGTAGCTCTACCTCTATAGAACTATACCAACGCTGCACCTAAATGCATTTCGGGGAGTACGAGCTATTTCCGAGTTTGATTGGCCTTTCACCCCTACCCACAGGTCATCCGAAGACTTTTCAACGTCAACCGGTTCGGGCCTCCACTGTGTGTTACCACAGCTTCACCCTGCCCATGGGTAGATCACACGGTTTCGCGTCTACCACTACCAACTGTGGCGCCCTGTTCAGACTCGCTTTCGCTGCGGCTGCGGCACTTAATGCCTTAACCTCGCTGGCAACGGTAACTCGTAGGCTCATTATGCAAAAGGCACGCCGTCACCCCAAAGGGCTCCGACCGCTTGTAAGCGTATGGTTTCAGGTTCTCTTTCACTCCCTTATTCAGGGTTCTTTTCACCTTTCCCTCACGGTACTGGTCCACTATCGGTCTCTCAGGAGTATTTAGCCTTAACGGATGGTCCCGCCAAATTCATACAGGGTTTCACGTGCCCCGCACTACTCAGGATACCACTATCTACGCACGCCTTACCTGTACCGGGCTATCACCGTCTATGGCCGCTCTTTCCAAAGCGTTCCAGTTCATTGTGTTTCGAATATCGTGGTCCTACAACCCCGGCACCGCCGTAACGGTACCGGTTTGGGCTAATCCGCGTTCGCTCGCCACTACTTGCGGAATCACTTTTGTTTTCTTCTCCTCCGGGTACTTAGATGTTTCAGTTCCCCGGGTTCGCCTCCTTATCGGATAACATGTCTTCAACATGCTGGGTTGCCCCATTCGGATACCTGCGGATCGATGGGTATGTGCCCCTCCCCGCAGCTTTTCGCAGCTTATCACGTCCTTCATCGCCTCTGAGAGCCTAGGCATTCCCCATACGCTCTTGTTTAGCTTATTGTACTTTTGTCTTTTAATGAGTTTGCAACCGGTTAAAAAGCTCGTAAACTCTAACCGGCTACGTGTTACTTTGATATAACCATAGATTATATCCGTAATTTTTTTTATGTATCTTTTTTCAATATGTCAATGAACGTTTTCTTCAGAGAAGAGAACAGAGAAAATGGATTTCAGACCAAGTCTATATTCTTCTTTCTTTATTCTATCTTCTCAAAGATAGTGGAGAATAAGGGAGTCGAACCCTTGACCTCCTGCGTGCAAGGCAGGCGCTCTAGCCAGCTGAGCTAATCCCCCGTTTCCCGTAAAGTCGCAGTCGACGGTCTGCAGTTTGCAGTCGCTTGTGCCGACCCTCTTGGCGGACCTCTGCTTCCAGAATTTCCTTTACATAGTAGTTAGTAGTCTCAGGCAGACTCGAACTGCCGACCTCTACATTATCAGTGTAGCGCTCTAACCAGCTGAGCTATGAGACTCTACTATAGTATATCATTAATGAACCGACAGCTTGAGAACAACCCAATTGTTTCCCTTTTTGACCCCCAGGTCGCCTTTCTCTAGAAAGGAGGTGTTCCAGCCGCACCTTCCGGTACGGCTACCTTGTTACGACTTAGCCCTAGTTACCAATTTTACCCTAGGCCGCTCCTTGCGGTGACGGACTTCAGGCACTCCCGGCTTCCATGGCTTGACGGGCGGTGTGTACAAGGCCCGGGAACGTATTCACCGCATCATGGCTGATATGCGATTACTAGCGATTCCAGCTTCACGGAGTCGAGTTGCAGACTCCGATCCGAACTGTGATAGGTTTTATAGATTCGCTCCTGGTCACCCAGTGGCTGCTCTCTGTACCTACCATTGTAGCACGTGTGTAGCCCAGGACGTAAGGGCCGTGATGATTTGACGTCATCCCCACCTTCCTCACGGTTTGCACCGGCAGTCTTGTTAGAGTTCCCGACTTCACTCGCTGGCAACTAACAACAGGGGTTGCGCTCGTTATAGGACTTAACCTGACACCTCACGGCACGAGCTGACGACAACCATGCAGCACCTTGTAAATTGTCCGAAGAAAAGTCTATCTCTAAACCTGTCAATCTACATTTAAGCCCTGGTAAGGTTCCTCGCGTATCATCGAATTAAACCACATGCTCCACCGCTTGTGCGGGCCCCCGTCAATTCCTTTGAGTTTCATTCTTGCGAACGTACTCCCCAGGTGGGATACTTATCACTTTCGCTTAGCCACCCAGCTTGCGCCGGACAGCTAGTATCCATCGTTTACGGCGTGGACTACCAGGGTATCTAATCCTGTTCGCTCCCCACGCTTTCGTCCATCAGTGTCAATGCACTGTTAGTGATCTGCCTTCGCAATCGGTATTCTATGTAATATCTATGCATTTCACCGCTACACTACATATTCTAACCACTTCACAATGATTCAAGACCACCAGTATCAAAGGCAATTCTACAGTTGAGCTGCAGGATTTCACCTCTGACTTAACGGCCCACCTACGGACCCTTTAAACCCAATGATTCCGGATAACGCTTGGATCCTCCGTATTACCGCGGCTGCTGGCACGGAGTTAGCCGATCCTTATTCTTACGGTACCGTCAAGCCCCCTCACGAGGGGGTGTTTCTTCCCGTACAAAAGCAGTTTACAACCCATAGGGCCGTCTTCCTGCACGCGGCATGGCTGGATCAGGCTCCCGCCCATTGTCCAATATTCCTCACTGCTGCCTCCCGTAGGAGTCTGGTCCGTGTCTCAGTACCAGTGTGGGGGATCCCCCTCTCAGGGCCCCTACCTATCGCTGTCTTGGGGTGCCGTTACCACTCCAACTAACTAATAGGACGCATGCCCATCTCTTACCCATGAATGTTTAATACAGGTCCAATGCTGGCCCCGTATACTATGCGGTATTAATCCAAATTTCTCTGGGCTATCCCACTGTAAGAGGTAGGTTGCATACGCGTTACGCACCCGTGCGCCGGTCGCCACCGTCCGAAGACGTGCTGCCCCTCGACTTGCATGTGTTAGGCCTGCCGCTAGCGTTCATCCTGAGCCAGGATCAAACTCTTCATCGTTGAATCTTTTGTCCTTGCGGACTGTACTTCTCGACGACCAAGGAATCCAATTTCCGGTACTCAAAATGGCTTGTTCTCTTTTTTGTGCAAAACACCGTTTCCGATGCCCTGCTACGCTGTCAATCCAATATGTCTATGAACTTGTCTTCTTGCTCTGCCCAGCGCGTTTCCTTGCTAAGCGGGTGCAAATATAAAACCCTTTTTCCTTTCCCGCAAACAAAAGATGAAAATAATTTGAATTATTTTCCTGCCCCTGTCCGATGCCTGAAAGAACGTCCCGTGCCGCACCTAGCCAAACGGCCTTCCGCTTTTTCGAGGGTGCAAATATACCACCCTTTTTTTGTTTCCAGCAAACCTTTTTCCAAGTTTTTTAGATATTTTTTTTACCTTATATATTCTATACTCATTTCTAATGCGTTAGCAATGGAGCAATTGTTTGAACTCTTTTATAATTGCCAAAAAGTAATTATAAAAAGTGAGTGGCGAGAGCGCGGTGGTTTACATCTTTGTAAACCAAACGACCAAAAACAGAGTAGTAATTATAGTTGTGAATTTATACCTATATATATATTGTATAGAAATCTTTATACTGTTATCTTTGCACACTTAATAAGTATTTGATTTATGATTGATATCACTTTGCCTGACGGCAGTATAAAACAATATGAAAAGAATGTAACACCAATGGATGTTGCAAAGAGCATTAGTGAAGGTTTGGCTAGAAATGTTATTTCTGCCAGTTTTGACGGAACAACAATTGAAACGCATACGCCTTTGACCTCAAATGGTTCTTTAATATTATATACATGGAATGATAAGGAAGGGAAAAAGGCTTTTTGGCATTCTACTGCCCACGTTTTGGCACAGGCACTCGAAGAATTATATCCTAGAGTGAAATTGTCTATTGGCCCTGCCATTGAGAATGGGTTTTATTATGATGTGGACTTGGGGGAGCAATCACTTTCTGAAAAAGATTTTAAAGCCATTGAAGATAAAATGCTGGAAATAGCAAGAGGTAAGTTTGACTTTAGCATGCGTTCTGTATCTAAAGCTGAAGCGTTATCTATGTATAAGAAGCAAGGTAACGAATATAAGGTTGAACTTATTGAAAATCTTGAGGATGGCACAATTACGTTTTGCGACCACTCAACGTTTACGGATTTGTGTCGTGGGGGTCATATTCCAAACACTGGAATCATTAAAGCGATTAAATTACTTTCCGTCGCAGGAGCCTATTGGAGAGGTGACGAAAAGAACAAGCAATTGACTCGTGTATATGGTGTGTCTTTTCCCAAACAAAAAGACTTAACGGATTATCTAGAATTACTGGAAGAAGCAAAACGTCGGGATCATAGAAAGTTAGGTAAAGAATTGGAATTGTTTACATTCTCCTCTAAAGTCGGTCAGGGTTTGCCTCTTTGGTTGCCAAAAGGAGCTGCATTACGAGAGCGATTGGAAAATTTTCTTAAAAAAGCACAAAAAAAAGCTGGTTATGAAATGGTGGTGACACCACACATAGGTCAAAAGGAATTGTATGTAACCTCTGGACACTATGCAAAATATGGTGCCGACAGTTTTCAACCAATTCATACACCTGCCGAAGGTGAGGAGTTTTTATTGAAACCGATGAACTGTCCACACCATTGTGAGATTTATAATAACCGCCCTTTTTCATACAAAGAATTGCCTAAAAGATATGCGGAATTTGGCACTGTATATCGGTATGAGCAGAGTGGTGAATTGCATGGCTTGACTCGTGTAAGAGGTTTTACTCAAGATGATGCGCATATTTTCTGTACGCCTGATCAATTGGATAAGGAATTCAAGGATGTGATTGATTTGGTACTGTATGTTTTTGGTTCGTTAGGCTTCGAGAATTTTAGAACTCAAGTTTCTATTAGAGACCCAAAACAGCCTGAAAAATATATTGGAAGCCTTGAAAATTGGGACAAAGCTGAGCAAGCCATTATCAATGCCGCCAAAGATAAAGGTCTGGATTACGATATAGTTGAAGGTGAAGCCGCATTTTATGGTCCCAAGTTGGACTTTATGGTAAAGGATGCCTTAGGCAGAAATTGGCAATTGGGAACTATTCAAGTGGATTATAACTTGCCTGAACGTTTTGAACTAACCTATAAAGGAAGTGATAATGAGCTACACAGACCCGTTATGATTCACCGAGCGCCATTTGGCAGTATGGAACGTTTTGTAGCTATATTGTTGGAGCATACAGGCGGAAATTTCCCATTATGGCTGATTCCAACTCAGGCAATCATTCTCTCAATAAGTGAGAAATATGAAAAATACGCGGAAAAAGTTTTAAATTTGCTGGAAAATAACGAAATTCGCGCCCTCGTTGACAATAGAAACGAGACCATTGGTAAGAAAATTCGGGAAGCTGAAATGCAAAAAACTCCCTATATGATTATCGTTGGTGAGAATGAAGAAGGTGAAAATAAGATCACAGTACGTCAACACGGTGGAGAAGATTTAGGCATGATTAGTGTTGAAGACTTCTCGAAAATTGTTAAAAAAGAAATAAATAAGACCTTAAAAACCTTTAAATAATTTAAAAGTTAAGTTTAATTAAAATATATAAGCCATAGCAATACGAAGAGACAGAGGAAGCTTCAGAAAAACAGAAAAAGAGGAGCAACATAAAATCAATTCTAGCATTAGAGTCGATAAGGTAAGACTTGTGGGAGATAATATCGAACCAGGTATTTATTCAACAAAAGAGGCGTTAGCACTTGCAGAAGAACAAGGTGTAGATCTTGTTGAGATTTCTCCAAAAGCTGATCCACCTGTTTGTAAGGTTATGGATTATAAAAAGTTTCTTTATGAACAAAAGAAACGTGACAAAGCTTTAAAGGCGAAAGCAACAAAAGTTGTCGTTAAAGAAATTCGTTTTGGCCCTCAAACTGATGACCATGATTACGAATTCAAAAAGAAGCATGCCGAAAAATTCCTAAAGGAAGGAGCCAAACTAAAGGCGTTTGTATTTTTTAAAGGACGTTCAATAGTGTTTAAAGAGCAAGGCCAAATTTTATTACTGAAATTAGCTCAAGACCTTGAAGAATACGGAAAAGTTGAACAAATGCCTCGATTGGAAGGGAAACGAATGACAATGTTCATCGCACCAAAAAAAGTAAAATAATAACACTTTCACTTAACAGATTGTGTACCGAAGATAATAAGCGAAACGTAAATTAAAAATTAGGAGAAATGCCGAAAATGAAAACAAAATCTAGTGCCAAGAAACGTTTTAAACTTACTGGCACTGGTAAGATCAAAAGAAAGCACGCTTTCAAGAGTCACATCCTGACCAAGAAATCAAAAAAGCGTAAACTCGCCCTGACGCATGATACTTTAGTACATGCTGCTGACGAGAACAATGTTAAAACCATGTTACGTTTAAAGTAACATCGTTCTAAACGGTTAAAACAAATTATAAACCCTGGAGTTAGGCAAATAAAATTTAGCAAGTGTCACTTGTAGACCGCCTACTACAAAAAACAATTTAAGAAATGCCAAGATCAGTAAATTCAGTAGCAAAAAGAGCCAGAAGAAAAAAGGTTCTTAAGCAAGCAAAGGGCTTCTTTGGAAGACGTAAAAACGTCTGGACAGTAGCCAAAAATGCGGTTGATAAAGCAATGCTTTATTCATATAGAGACCGTAGAGCAAAAAAGAGAAACTTCCGTTCATTATGGATTACGCGTATCAACGCTGCAGCCAGATTGCACGGCATGTCGTATTCAAAATTTATGGGAGGCATCAAAGCCAATAATATCGAATTGAACCGTAAAGTTCTTGCAGATTTGGCGATGAACAACCCAGAAGCTTTTGAAGCGATTGCTAAAAAAGTAAAAAAATAGGCGTTTCGCCAAAACAACAAACACATTTCGCTTATAAAATCCGATTCTTAATTGAATCGGATTTTTTATTTTTTCAAAAGTGCATGTAAAAATTACTTTTAGATTGAGTTAACTTTTATAGCGAAACGATTACTAACACAAAACTGATTTTAATAATTTTCGCTGATAATATTACCTTTAGGTAATACTAACAATTTTATTATGAGAAAAATTGCCCTTTTAATTCTAGTTATGAGTTATGCAACTATAAATGCACAAAGCACTTCCCCATACGAATGGAAATGGGTACGTGATGGCATTTGGACAGGTGCTGCTTTTGGCACAAGTGCCTATGGATTAATACTCATAAAAAATAAAGATGACATTACAGAAGCAGATGTCAACGCTTTGGATGCTGACGATATCAATTTTATCGACCGTTGGGTTGCAGGTAATAGTTCAGAGTCAGCAAACAATATTAGTGATATCCCATTTGGAGCTTCGTTCATTTTACCGTTTGGTATGCTTTTCGATGATGAAATAAATGACCATAGCGGCCAATTTATAGGTATGTATCTTCAGAGTTTATCAACTACTTCAGCCCTATACACAATGACAGCAGGTTTAGTAAATCGTACCAGGCCTTATGTGTATGACGAAAATGAAAGCTTGAGCAGAAGAACTAGCAAAAATGGCCAACGTGCTTTCTATTCTGGACATGTAGCTGCCGCAGCAACAGCTACTTTTTTTGCAGCCAAGGTATATTGTGATTTCAATCCTGATGCGTCTGGTAAAGCCTATATATGGGCAGCTGCCGCAACCATTCCAGCTGCTGTAGGCTATTTGAGGTTACAGGCAGGGCAGCATTTCTTGACTGATGTTTTATTAGGATATGGACTTGGGGCTGCAACAGGGATTTTAATTCCAGAGATGCACAAAACAAAAAATGCATCATTGGAAGTCACTCCTGTCGGAGGGAAAAACTTTAGAGGTGAAGATTATACTGGCTTGGCATTGAAATATTCTTTTTAAATGCCGAGAGCTTTTATGTTGCTTTATGGATTGCAAACAACTTGAGTTCTTCTGATTTCCCTTCCAAAAGTTCATTTCCCAATGAGATGGCTTTGTATTTTTTACCCAAATTTAATTTCAACAGCAATTCTTCTGATAAAAGTAAGGATTCATGATATTCATTGCATTGATCTTGAATACGTGAAGTCGTATTGATGACATCTCCATGATAAGCAAGTTCCTTTTTAATGGTTCCTACTTCCGCTATGATGATTTTACCCGAATGTAGACCAGCTTTAAATTCTGGTACAACTCCATATTTTTTCATGTAATATTTGGAATGCTTCCTTAGTTTATTATCATATTCAAAAAACAAATTAAGACAATTCAAATTCTTGATGCCTTTTTCCAACTTCCAACTCAACACAGCCTCATCACCTACATATTGATAGATTTCTGCATGATATTTATTAACAATCCTATTGAGGTAATAAAAACAATCCTGAATAAATTGGCTGTATTTTAAATGCCCCAATTCTTCTGCAATTGATGTTGAAGATTTTAAATCCAAAAACATTAAAACACGTTCTACTTCTCTGGGTTTTCTAAAACGTCCCATCAGCATTTTTGGAATCACACCTTTTCCAAATTTATCGTTTGCAAGCCTCACAAAAGAAAACAGTAATGAACATATTATGAAGTAGGCTGTCACCAACCAAAATATACGATTGGAAATCCACCAATATCGTTGGTTTGGAAAATCGACATTGACATAATCTTCAGCCAAATAAGCGATGAATGTTAGAGAAAATATCAGGAAAATAAAATAGATGATTGATTTAAAAAGAATGATAAAGCCCAAATTCAAGGCCTTGGACAAGAATTTATCAAACAAAAATTCGATAATGGTATAAACTATCGCTACCATGACTCCTAAAACTATTCCAAACATCAAATATTCTGATACTGCAATTGCTTTACTCAAAGGGACTGCATTAACTTGCTCCTGATTTCTTCCATAATATCTAATCAATATAAATAAGCAAAAAACAAATGACCAGAAAACAATCGAGTAAAAAAATAATTTGAAAAATTGTTTGAGCGCGTACAACAAGTGTAATAATTATAAGTGAGTTCGTATTAAATTTAAAAGTAAGAAAATATGTTGGTTTCGTGATAAATCCTTTTTTGATTTATAAACAAAGGAGAGACACAAATTTCAATACATTTTCCACATGAAACCGTTCAATAGAAAATGAAATTAAGTCTTCTGATTTTTCTTTTTTGCGGCCGGAAACAAGACATTGTTTAGAATCAATCGATATCCAGGTGACGTTGGATGAAGTTCTAGCTCCGTTTTGGGGTCACCTACCTTATGAGTGTAATCTTCTGGATCGTGACCTCCATAAAAAGTAAAAAAGCCTTTTCCCTTGATGCCATGGATATATTTAGCTTCTCCATTGCTCTTATTTTCACCTAAAATCAAGACATTCGATTTAATTTCATCTCTGGTAAAAGAAGTGGTTTGCCCCATAAATCCTTTTATCAAAGCAGTGTGATTTTGGCACAACATCGTTGGTACGGGGTCCCACTTTGCCGAGAAATCCATGAGCGTAAAATAGTCTAGCGTTGGCAAAACTCTACGCTTTTCCGTCATATCAATGGATGAAAATTCATAGACATTCGGATTTCGTTCCAATATAAAATCCTTGAAAGCAAATGTTTTGTTATAATCAATTTCATTTTGATAGTTGGGGTCGCTGGCATCACCGTCGAACATAGGTTCGCAAATATCAACACCTTCAGCTGCCAATGCGATATCAAAACTATCGGTTGCACTGCACATAGCAAACATAAAACCGCCACCTATCACATAATTCCTAATTTTTAGAGCGACATCTAATTTTTCTTCTGATACTTTACTATAACCAAGTTTTGCAGCCAAAGCTTCAGCTTCTTTCTTTTCTTCAATATACCAAGCTGCCGATTTGTACGCACGATAGAATTTTCCGTATTGCCCAGTGAAATCTTCATGATGCAGATGCAACCAATCATACATTACCAAGGCATCATTCAAAACTTCTTCATCATAAATAACATCGTATGGGATTTCGGCATAGGTCAAGACCATTGTAACAGCATCATCCCATGGCAAATTTCCCTTTGGTGAATACACAGCAATTTTAGGGGCTTTTTCAAGAATCACAGCTTCCATGTTTTGTGAAGGGCTCGCAATTAGGTTGAGAATTTCTTCGGTCTTGGCATCAGATAATACTTCAAAAGATACGCCACGTATTTGGCATTCACGTTGAATACTTTCTGTGTCTGGCAATAAAAATGAACCGCCTCGATAGTTGAGCAGCCAATTGACTTTGAGTTGTTTCTCAAGAGTCCAATAGGTAACACCATATGCTTTTAAATGGTTTTTTTGACCTTCGGCATCCATAGGAATCAGGATATAAGAAGCAAAAGTGCTCAAGGATATAAAAAGAAAACATATTGAGGCAACTATCTTTTTCATAGTTGAAATATACTCAAAAATTATACCTTAGAGAAATGCTTTAAGGAAATATTAGGTTAAATCGACTTTAAAAAGGCACATCATCGTCCTCTTCCTCCTCTTGGATTGGCGGACCAAACGCATCCCTTGCAGAGGGATAATTATCGGATTTAAAGGTATCATCATTGGCAGCCGCATTCATCTTACTATGGAATTCATTGCCAAATGGCGTATCAAAATCATCCAAGTTATCGAACTTACCTAAATGTCCAATAAATTTCAAACGAATATTTTCCAAGCCGCCATTTCTGTGTTTTGCAACAATAAATTCTGCCTGCCCCTCGGTTGGTGTGTGTTCATCGTCGTCCCATTCGTCAATTTTGTAATATTCAGGACGATAAATGAACGATACAATATCCGCATCTTGCTCAATTGCTCCAGATTCACGAAGGTCTGAAAGCAATGGCCGTTTACTGCCTCCACGCGTTTCCACAGCACGTGATAATTGTGACAGGGCAATCACTGGAATACTCAATTCCTTTGCTAAAGCTTTTAGATTACGGGAAATTGTGGATATTTCCTGTTCGCGATTGCCGCCTTTTTGACTTCCACCGGCAGTCATCAATTGTAAATAATCAATCACAATCAATTTGATGCCATATTGTGATGACAACCGACGAGCTTTTGCGCGAAGATCGAAAATGGAAAGCGAAGGCGTATCATCGATAAACAATGGAGCTTTTTCGAGGGTTTTTACTTTGACATTCAATTGTTCCCATTCGTGTTTTTCAAGTTTTCCGGTACGTAATTTTTCAGAAGACAGACCTGTTTCGCTCGATATCAAACGAGTGATTAACTGTACCGAAGACATCTCCAAAGAGAAGAATGCCACGGGAATGTTTTGGTTCACGGCAATATTACGTGCCATCGATAGGGTCAAAGCTGTTTTACCCATACCAGGACGTGCAGCGACAATTATCAAATCACTTTCTTGCCATCCGGAAGTAAGTTTATCCAATTTGGTAAATCCTGACGGAATTCCACTCAAGCCTTCTTTATTGGCTATATCTTGAATTTTCTTTTTTGCCTGAATTACCAAGCTTTGAGATGTTTCGGTCGATTTTTTGATGTTTCCTTGTGTGACTTCGTATAATTTTGCTTCTGCATTGTCCAATAAGTCAAAAACATCCTTGGTTTCATCATACGCTTCCTCAATAATTTCGCTCGAAATTTTTATTAAGCTTCGCTGGATGAATTTCTGGAGAATGATACGTGCATGAAACTCAATATGTGCCGAAGAGGACACTCTTTGGGTTAAGGAAATAAGGTAAAAATCGCCACCGACCAATTCTAGTTTTGAATCTTTTTTGAGTTGACTAGAAACGGTTAATAAGTCTACTGGCTCACTGTTTTCGAATAATTTAAAAATGGCCTCAAAGATATGTTTATGGGCATCTTTATAGAACGCATCTGCACTCAAAATGTCAATGACTTCATCGACACCTTTTTTGTCAATCATCATAGCTCCAAGCACAACTTCTTCTAAATCAATAGCTTGCGGTGGAATTTTTCCTTTTTCCAAACTAATGATTGTGCTTTTATCTACTTTGTATCCTGGGACTGGGTTGGGTTGTTTCATGTGAGCGAAAGTAAATAAATTGTTATGAAGAATGGCATTTTTAAAGAGTTCAATCTTAACAAGTCTTCAACAAATTAACTGTTGATAAGTAATTAATATTGTTAATAGCGACAAAAAAAACTGAAGATGGGCTCTTCAGTTTTTTATTGCAATTGGATATGTGAGTTTAACCTTTAAAAACTCCCATATTAGCATATTTGTCCATACGCTTTTTGACCAAATCTTTTGGTGATAAGTTTTTTAATTCTTCGTACGATTTCTCAATCGCATCCCGGACTGCCAAAAATGTTCCCTCTCTGTCTGTATGAGCTCCACCCAGAGGCTCCTTGATGATATCATCCACTAAGTGTAATTTTTTCATATCTGTGGCTGTCAGCTTTAAAGCTTCGGCAGCCTGTTCTTTATATTCCCAGCTACGCCATAATATGGACGAACATGATTCTGGAGAAATCACCGAATACCATGTATTTTCAAGCATCAATACTTTATCGCCTACTCCAATACCCAAGGCACCCCCAGACGCACCTTCTCCAATAATAACACAGATGATTGGTACTTTGAGACGTGTCATTTCCAAAATATTACGAGCTATTGCTTCACCTTGACCACGTTCTTCGGCCTCCAAACCAGGATAAGCACCAGGAGTGTCAATCAATGTCACAATGGGAATATTGAATTTTTCCGCTGACTTCATCAAGCGCAAGGCTTTACGGTAACCTTCCGGGTTTGACATCCCGAAATTTCTATACTGTCTTGTCTTGGTATTATACCCCTTTTGCTGACCAATGAACATATAACTCTGATCACCTATTTTACCTAAACCGCCAACCATTGCCTTATCGTCTTTCACATTTCTGTCGCCGTGAAGCTCTAAAAACGTGTCACCACACAGTGCCCTGATGTGGTCCATGGTATAAGGCCTGTTTGGATGCCGCGATAACTGCACACGTTGCCAAGCAGTAAGATTTTTGTAGATTTCTTTTTTGGTTGCAACAAGCTTTTTTTCGATTTGCTTACAGGTCTCGGTGACATCCACGTCACTCTCCTCACCTATCACCTGGCACTTTTCCAGTTGTTCCTCTAGTTCTTTAATGGGAAGCTCAAATTCTAAATACTCCATAGAAATTTAAGATTAATAAACGTTAAGTTTACAAAGATAGAAATTTAATCGGCTTTAGTCGATAGGGAACTTTTCTTTTTAAATGATTTGAAATTTTTAAGAACCCCATCCATTAAAACCGTTAGCAGCACTAAAATAGCTCCATAATAAAATTGTGGGCTCATGGTTTCTGTTTCAGGAAATAGAATCAATGCCAATGTAATACCGTAAATAGGTTCTAGATTATAAGATAGAATCACTGTATAGGGACTTACATATTTCATCACATGGACAGCTCCAATAAAAGCATATGCTGTACAAATGGAAGCCAAAATGAAAAGAAAAACCCAATCAGAAGATGACAATATGAAAAATTCATTAGAAAATCCACCTTTGAAAATCAAAATAAATACAGTGATGAATATTACACCACTTATAAACTCATAAAAAGAAATAACCGTTGCAGTATGTTTTTCTATAAATTTTCCATTGATAACCGCAAATAAAGTGGAAAACAAAGCAGATGACACCCCTAAGAGTATGCCATTGATGTATTTGATTTCACTTTGTGTAATAAGAAAGATTCCTATTACTACAATAATCCCAAAAACAATCTCGTACCAAATGATTTTTCTTCTATAAATCAATGGTTCGATAAATGAAGCAAAAAAAGCACCTGTGGAAAACATGGCCAAGGTAATTGAAATATTGGATTGTTTGATGGCTTCAAAAAAAGTAATCCAATGGAGAGCAATGATAATTCCTGCACCAAAAAATCGAATCATGCTGCGTTTATCCACTCTAATTCTTAATCGAATTAATTTGATGTACACAAACATTAAAACCCCTGCTATCAGCATGCGAAACCATACCAAAGGAATGGAACCAATGGAAATAAGGTTACCCAAAATAGCGGTAAAACCCGCGATAAATACCAAGAAATGTAGGTGAAGGTAATTTGTGAGTTTAGCGTTTTGCATTGTACAACATATAAACGGCCAATGCACCAAAAACAATATTAGGAAACCAAACAGCCACCAGTGGAGGGAAATCGGATTGTTCTGCCATCACACCGAACACTTTGTCGAAAAACACATATATCATGGCTATACTGATACCTATCGCTAGATTGACACCCATACCGCCTCTTCTTTTGACCGATGAAACCGCAACAGCAATAATCGTCAGAATAAAAACAGAAACGGGTAAACTCCATTTTTTATATTTTACAACTTCGTATCGTCCAATATTGGAAGAACCCCTCGCTTTTTCCTTCTCTATAAAATTGTACAAATCACCATAAGAAAGTGTTTCTGCAATATATTCCACAGGTGTGAGATCATCTATGTCAAAAGTAAAGAGTGTATCCTTACGTCTCGTAGTCTCAATAATATCATTATGTTCACCAATGGTTCGTTTGACATAATTAAACAATTTGTAGGAGCTATCTTTTTCTGAATAGGTAATGGAATTTGCGAACATTTTGTACTTGAGTTTGTTGCCTTCAAAATGTTCATAGGTAAAATTGTTACCGATTTTCTGCTTCGTATCAAAATTGCTTACATAGATATAATCATTGTCGTTGATTTGCCTGAAAATATTCTGTGTTTGCAATTCAGCAGACCTATTTTTTAGATGTTTGAATATGAATTGATTGTAACCTCTACTCGCTTTTGGAGCTAAATATAAACCAAGTATTAAGGCAACAACCGAAACCACAGTGGCACCAATCATGTAAGGGCGCATAAACCTGAAATAGGAAACTCCAGAGCTCAGAAAAGCTACAATTTCAGTATTGTTTGCCAATTTGGAGGTAAACCAAATCACAGAAAGAAAAAGAAATAACGGAAACAGTAAATTCGCAAAGTAAATCGTAAAGTTGAGGTAATACATGGCTACTTCTCCAAAAGGCACCTCGTTCTCCAGTATTTTCCCAATCTTTTCAGCAAGATTGACGGTAATGCCAATAGGAATGAACAACAACAACATCATCAAAAAAGTGAAGAGATAGCGTTTGAGTATGTACCAATCGAGTATTTTCAATGTGTTTAACTATTAAGAATTATAATCTGTGATTCATTTGCCTAACCATATTATCTTTCCAATCCCTAAAATCCCCTGCTAAGATATGTTTTCTGGCCTCCCTTACCAACCATAAATAAAAACCAAGATTATGGATGGTTGCAATTTGAGCTGCCAAGCGTTCATTTACTGTAAATAGATGACGCAAATACGCTTTGGTATAATCGGTATCCACGTAGGTAATACCCATCTCATCAACTGGCGAAAAGTCTGCTTCCCATTTTTTGTTTTTGATATTGATGGTGCCATGTACTGTAAACAGCATGCCATTTCTTGCATTCCGTGTGGGCATAACGCAATCAAACATATCAATACCCAACGCAATATTTTCAAGAATATTGATTGGCGTTCCAACACCCATTAGATATCTCGGCTTATCTTCGGGTAAAATAGCTGTGACTACATCTGTCATCGCATACATTTCCTCCGCAGGTTCACCTACCGAAAGCCCTCCAATAGCATTCCCCTCAGCTCCAACATTTGCAATGTATTCCGCGGATTGTTGTCGTAAATCTTTATACGTACTGCCTTGGACTATAGGGAAAAAGGATTGACTAAATCCATATTTAAAAGGTAATTTTTCGAGATGATGGATGCATCTATCCAGCCAACGATGAGTCATATGCATACTTCGCTGGGCATAGCGATAGTCACAAGGATAAGGAGTGCATTCATCAAAAGCCATGATAATGTCCGCTCCGATGGTGCGCTGGATTTCCATCACATTTTCTGGTGTAAAGACGTGGTAACTTCCATCGATGTGTGATTTGAATTTAACACCCTCTTCTTTTATTTTCCGATTGGCAGACAATGAATAGACTTGATAACCTCCAGAATCCGTCAAAATATTTCGGTCCCAATTCATAAATTTATGAAGCCCTCCAGCCTGTTCCAAAATTGAAGTTTGTGGACGCAAATACAGATGATATGTATTGCCCAAAATGATGTCGGGATTGATATCATTTTTCAATTCACGTTGATGCACTCCTTTTACAGAGCCAACAGTCCCAACAGGCATAAATATAGGGGTTTCAATAATGCCGTGATCAGTTACGATACTTCCAGCTCTTGCTTTGCTTTGTGAGTCTTTGGCTAGTAAATCAAATTTCATAGGTGGCAAATATAAATAACATTAAATTCAACATCCTTAATAAAAACCAAAATTGTTAGCAAAACTGACGAATTCGTTAATAAGTGCAAGTAGTTCGTTTTTGATTAAGGGTTTTAAAACTTTATTTTTGCTGCGGAAAAAACTAAAAGTTAAAGCATGTCAGACTCAAAACATTTAGAAGAATTGGTCATTCAGGTAAGACGCGACATTCTGCGAATGGTGCATAAGGTAAATTCAGGCCATCCAGGAGGATCTTTGGGCTGTACCGAATTTTTTGTTGCCTTATACAATAAAATCATGGACAGAAAAAAAGGGTTTGATATGGATGGCATAGGCGAAGATATTTTCTTCTTGAGCAATGGCCACATCTCACCAGTCTTTTACAGCGTTCTTGCTAGAGCCGGTTATTTTCCAGTTAAAGAATTGAGCACTTTTCGTTTGATAGATTCACGTTTGCAAGGACACCCTACAACACATGAAGGTTTGCCTGGGGTACGAGTCGCTTCAGGTTCTCTAGGTCAAGGAATGTCAGTGGCACTTGGAGCTGCACAAGCTAAAAAATTGAATAATGATACTCATTTAGTTTATAGCTTGCATGGCGATGGTGAATTACAGGAAGGTCAAAACTGGGAAGCTATCATGTACGCATCCGCAAAAAAAGTGGACAATATTATCTCAACCATAGATTTAAACGGACAACAGATTGATGGCGCCACAGACGATGTGTTACCAATGGGAAACATTAAACAAAAGTTTGAAGCTTTCGGATGGATTGTATTGGAAATTAAGGATGGGAACAACCTTGATGCGATTATAAAAGGGATGAAAGAAGCCAAAACGAAAACAGGTCACGGAAAACCAGTTTGTGTATTACTCCATACCATTATGGGCAATGGAGTCGATTTTATGATGCATACACATGCATGGCACGGAAAGGCGCCCAATGACGAACAATTGGCTGTTGGATTGGCGCAAAATGCAGAAACAATTGGTGATTATTAAAAATCTATAAGCAGTTAGCAATTTTTAGCGCTAAAGCTATTGAGTTAAAAAAAATGAAAACATACACAAATACAGGAAATAAAGACACACGCTCAGGATTTGGAGCAGGACTGACAGAATTGGGGCAAACCAATGAAAATGTAGTGGCACTTTGCGCTGACTTAATTGGCTCTTTAAAAATGGACGATTTCAAAAAAAATCACCCAGAACGCTTCTTTCAAGTTGGGATTGCCGAAGCAAATATGATTGGTATAGCAGCAGGACTTACTATAGGCGGAAAAATTCCTTTTACTGGCACTTTTGCCAATTTCTCCACTGGTCGCGTCTATGACCAAATCCGCCAAAGTGTTGCCTATTCTGACAAAAACGTGAAAATCTGTGCCTCTCACGCTGGGTTGACACTTGGTGAAGATGGAGCCACACATCAAATTTTGGAAGATATCGGTCTGATGAAAATGCTGCCTGGAATGACAGTCATCAATACTTGCGATTACAACCAAACGAAAGCAGCAACCATTGCCATTGCAGACCATCATGGACCTGTTTATCTTCGTTTTGGAAGACCTTCAGTTCCAAATTTTACCCCAGAAAATCAAAATTTTGAAATCGGAAAAGCTATTCAATTAACTGAAGGAAATGATGTTACCATACTTGCCACTGGACATTTGGTTTGGGAAGCGCTAGAAGCTGCAAAATCTTTAAATGAGCAAGGCATATCAGCAGAAGTTATCAATATTCACACTATTAAACCTTTGGATGATAACGCTATTTTAGCTTCTGTCAAAAAAACAGGATGCTTGGTCACAGCCGAAGAGCATAATTATCTAGGTGGTTTGGGAGAAAGTGTAGCACGAGTATTGTCACAACACCATCCAACCCCTCAAGAGTTTGTAGCTACCCAAGACACATTTGGCGAATCTGGCACTCCAGCACAGTTGATGAACAAATATGGATTGAACAGCGAAGCGATTGTAAACGCTGTTAAAAAAGTGGTAACAAGAAAATAATGTTCGTTTGGCAACGTTTTTGTTTATACAAATCGAAACCATAAAAAACGAACATTATGAAGAAATTGATTATAGCGGCAACTCTTATTTTTATGAGTTGTCTTGCAACACAGGCACAAAATGGAAGCGGCTTTGGCATCAAAGGTGGCTTCAATTACAATGGCAATGGCGATTATTTCGAATCTATAGGTGCCAATGCCGAACATCCGGATAGGAATATCGGTTACCATCTCGGAGTCTTCGGAAAAATAGGAGACAAACTTTACTTTAAACCCGAGCTCATTTACACAAGCACCAAAAGTACTTACGACAACGATGACTTTAGGATGAAAAAATTTGATGCCCCATTATTGGTTGGGGTCAAAGTTTTGGGGCCAGTGAGTGTCTTTGGAGGTCCTTCATTACAATACATTGTAGATACTGATTTTGATGGAATCACAATTGACGATGTTGAAGATGATTTTAGTGTGGGTCTAAACTTCGGGATTGGCCTGAACTTCAATAAATTTGGTATCGACCTTCGTTATGAAAGAGGGTTTAACGAAAATGAGGCTACCTTTATCAATAATAATATTGGTACTGGAATCGTCAGTAGGATTGATACTAGACCCGATCAACTCATTTTGAGTTTGTCACTTATCCTATAAAAACAGAGAAGCCGCTTTTAAAAGCGGCTTCTCTGTTTCTGTTTTTCTTAATCTTGATTTGATTCTGTTGAATCGCTATCTAGAAAATTTGGGATACCATCACCATCACTATCATCATTAAATGGATTGCCATCATTATCCAAATCTTCATACTTGGTCAATACCCCATCTCCATCATCATCGGTATCCAAAAAGTTGGGAATATCGTCCCCATCCGTATCATCGTTAAAAACACTTCCATCACCATCTAAATCTTCCAAATAAGAAGGAATTAAATCTTCATCATGATCATTGATTTCGGATTGATACAGTTCAAATTTAAACACCAAATTGGCATACGATGTTACACCTAATGGAGGTGAGCCGAAATAAGCAAGGCCAGAAGGTAAAAACATAACACCCAAACCGTAATTGTCATAACTGTAGGTGCCATCACCATTTTCAATATAACTGACTGCATCATTAAATTCCGGCATTACCAATCGCCATCCTTGAATAAGATTCAACAAATCGAGAGGTGTTTCAGCATTTACAGTGCTATCAAAAATTTCATCATTTTGCATCATTCCAGAATAATTGACCAATACACTATCTGTAAAATGTGGTATGTCCCCTCCACCTTGATTTAATTTTAAAAAATAATATACGTATTCAGCATCTAAATATGTAGTTGTTCTTGTTTGGACTGCATCAATCAATAAGGTATTGTCATCCGGATCTGGCATGGGTAAATAATTGCCAGCCTCATCTTTTGGCAATTCTGTAATTACAATGTCAGAAACATGATAATTGCCAGGTGTCTCAAAAGTAGATGAATTATAATAGTGCGTCTCGAGATATCCTATTAGAGAATCACCGTCGATAATCTGTTGTTCTGTTCTATCTCTTTCTACAAAAGTAGTACCACTGTCATCATCTTTTTTGCAGGATGAGAACAATGCGAGCAAAGAAAGTGTAAAGAGTGTAATTTTTCTTAAGTTCATTGTTGCTTATTTTTGGTGTGCAAGATACAATAATATAATATTTTTGTACAATAACATTAACGTAGTTTTTTATACAATCAATATGCGAATTGATAAATTTCTTTGGTGCGTGAGATATTACAAAACTAGAAATATTGCCACGGAAGCCTGCAAAAAAGGACATGTAAAGGTAAATGAGCAAATTGTAAAGCCAAGTCGCGAAGTATATGCAACTGATAAAATTGAGCTACGCAAAAATCAAATTAATTATCAATTGACGGTTAATGAGATTCCACCAAACCGAGTAGGAGCTAAATTGCTAGACCTTTACAGAACTGATACAACACCCAAAGAAGCCTTTGAGGCTCGAGAAATGCTAAAATATTCCAGAGATTATTATCGTAAAAAAGGTGTGGGGCGACCAACTAAAAAAGACCGAAGGGACATTGATGATTTTTATGAAGATAAAGAAGCTGATTAAAAAAACTCTTTTTTATCTTTGAATAAACATACCAAGCATGAGCTCTGCCAAACATATAATTTTGAATCACGACGAAATCAACCATAAGATAAGGCGGATCGCCTATCAAATATATGAAAGCAACGTGAATGAATCGGAAGTGATACTTGCTGGAATTGACTCTAATGGTTATGTCCTTGCAAAAAAACTTAAATCCAATTTGGAT